>JBJTOK010000054.1:0-8997 GCA_046074525.1 Flavobacteriales bacterium | reverse complement strand
ACTCCATTTAATGAATTACATCGACCTCTTTGTATTTCTTAACAATCCCGATTTACTACCCAAATACTCAACACAATCTTCCAATCACTTCACTTTGTCCATTGATTTTAAAACATGACAAATTTTCCCCGGACAACAATGAACTTGTTTCAGGATCTTTTATCTTTTAATCTTTCCATTATGTGAATCAAGGTTCAGACTATAACAACGTCATGAACCCCGGCACTTCATAATTCTTCCCAGCAGAAGTACTGTATTTTATTATAAAGTAGTAGGTTCCAGGTGATACTGCTTCGCCATTGTACCGACCGTCCCATCTTGGAAGAACATTTTCTTCGGTATAATACATAAGGATTCCCCATCTGTCGTACACCGAAAAACTGATGACCTTAATATTGGCGCTCATCTTTTGATAATTGGAGTCATCAATGTTTTTAGCGAAGAAAGCATCGTTATGTCCATCGCCGTTGGGTGTCACAACATTCGGCCATTCCAACTCGAATTCGCTGCAGTAAGGAGCTACCTCGATACTATCGGTGGCCTTGCACTGATTAGAATCGGTGATTTGCACCCAGTAGGATCCGGCGTGGGTTATCACCACTGAATCTACATTGTTTTCAAGTGTGCTCCAGCTCACTTGCTTATTACCGCTGTAAGTGGCGTGAAGAGTGAGTTTGTCAAAATCGTTATCGCAAATAGTTAAGTTATTGCCTAAGCTTACCGCTGGCAATGAATGCACTTGTACAAAAACAGAGTCGCTTCCTTTGCAGCCGATCCAATCGCTAACGGTTACTTTGTATTTGCCTGTGGCAGAAGCCTGTAATGTGGAAGAGCTGGCGTTTCCTGGGGTCCAGGAGTAAGTCAAACTGTTGGAAGTTTTCGGATTTAATGTTGTTGTTTGTCCCTGACAGATGGCGATATCAATACCAAGATCGGGTACAGGCAAAGGATTGATAGTCAACGTTGCGTTATCAGAAGCGCTGCAGCCTTCAGCATCAGTTACAGTAATTATATAAACACCCGGCGTAGAGGCATTCGTGCTTTGTCCGTTACCAATGCCCTGTCCGCTCCAGCTGTAATTGGCAAAGCCTGCTCCGGCAGTAAAAGTAGTGGTTGTGCCTGCGCAAATAGTTTTATCTGCAATAGATACATTAGGCACAACATTTACTGTCATGTTATCGCTTGCGCTATTGGCGCATCCTTTTGCATCAGTATAAGAATAAGTAACTATGTGACTTCCAGCCGTAGTAATTCCTGGATTATAATTTGATCCACTTACTCCTGCACCTGAGAAAGTACCGCCCAGAGGGTTGGCAACAGTGAGTGCCTGAGTAGCTTCATTGCTGCACATTTCATCATCGGCTAAAGTAAAAGTCACTACTGGCAAGTCGTTTACTGTCATGTCATCGGCAGCAGTGTTACTACAACCTTTAGAATCGGTATAAGAATAAGTGATGGTGTGTGTCCCCACATTGGCTAAAGACGGATTGTAATTGCTGCCGCTCACGCCTGTTCCGGAAAAGCTTCCGCCAGCAGGGTTTACTGCGTTGATGGCTTGTGCTGCATCGTTGATGCACATCTGGTCGTCGGTGAGTGCGAAAGTCACTAAAGGCAGATCGTTTACAGTCATCACATCTGTAGCTGTATTGCTGCAGCCGTTGCCATCAGTATAAGAATAAGTAAGAATGTGACTGCCTGCTGTAGTAAGTGAAGGATAAAAGTTAGATCCGCTTACACCGGCACCTGAAAAAATTCCACCTGCAGGATTCACATCCGCAATGGCTTGTGTGGCACCACCAATACAAGTCTGGTCGTCAATAAGATTAAAAGTTACTACAGGCAATGCATTTACGTTCATGTTATCGCTGGCGGTGTTGGTACAGTTGTTTCCATCATTGTAAGTGTATGTAATCGTGTGACTTCCTGCCGCGAGCGATGAAGGATCGAAATTACTTCCGCTCACACCGCTTCCCGAGAAAGTTCCTCCGACAGGATTTCCGTCGTTAATAGCTTGCGCCGCTTCATTGATGCACATCTGATCGTCGGCAAGAGAGAAAGTAACAACGGGCAAAGTATTTACCGTCAGTACACCTGTTGCCGAAGCCTGGCAACCATTAGCATCTGTAACAAGAACAGTATAATTTCCTGGATTTGTGCCGCTGGTGGTTCGGTTCGTTCCCGTTCCATTCACGCTCCATTGATATGCTGCATAAGGACCTGCATCAAAAGTAGCTGCTGCCGCTCCTGTGCAAATAGCCTGATCAGCAACAGTTGGCGTTGGCAGGTTATGCACAATAACATTAATAGTATCGTTCCAGCTTAAATAGCAGTTGGAAACTGTAGCCACATATTGCGTGCTGATAGTTGGGAAGAGATAAGGATTGGGAGAAGTATTCGAGCTGATATTGCTGTTGGGTACCCAGTTGTAAGTCTGGTCTCCTGAAATATCAATTTGCACGCTGTCGCCGACACACAAGGCAGTATCAATCACCTCAGGATGTCCGAAGTGGAAGCCGCGTACGCTTTGTTCATTAGTCGCACCTCCCGTAGAAGCGGTGAAGCCATAATAAACCAAAGGATTTCCGCCGAAAACGGTGTTGATGATATCGCCGGTGTACGACAAGCGGAGCACGCAGTCGAAATATACATCCATGGTTTGGGTAGTTGCATTCCATTTCACTCGTGTGCTGTGCCACTGACCGTCTTCAATGTCGGCTGATCCTGCATTGGCTTGCACTGGTCCAGCCAGATAGTAAGCAGCAGCACTGTGGTCGGCGACCCCATTTTTTTCAATGGCAATGTGATCAAAAGCCGGATCAAGATAATCCACATTTTGATAAGTGTCGTATTCCACAATCACAGAAGGAGTAATACCGCTGGCACCAAGACCACCGCCTGGCCCGCCGGCATTCAAACTCTGCTGTTGCAGTGTGAAGGTCATTCCGTCGGCACCATCATCGTGATTCCCGAAATAAAGTTCAAAGATAAGGTCGAAGGAATTGTTCAGATTCATTTGGTTGATATACCACAAGCTGCCATTCTCCCATTGGACATCGTTGGTAAGTTTGTAGTTAGTGGGACCGGTTTGCGCGGCATTACCTACCAGTGAATACTGAGCACTGCTATCAGAAGAAAAAATAAGCAAGGTAAGAAGCAGCAGAATACCTGCGGCTCTGATTTTTTTTTGGTTCATACGACAAAAGTTTAACCCCTGAAAAAGTGACTTGCGACGAAGATATGTGCTCAATGAGCAAAAAACAAGGGAAATTCGAAATAAATGTTTTGTAAATAATTGATATACAATAAGTTATGTATTTTAATATTTGCGTTTACAGCACAAAAACCATTTTGTCAAATAACTGAAAATGAATGACATATGATTTTCATTGTGCTTTATTTTAGCACTTAAAAAGCAATGAAGGGAGAGCAAGAAATGAAGGGATATTACTCCATTAAGGTGAGATAACCACTTACTTCGTACTCCTTGCCTGCGGAGTTCTTGTAGCGGATCACATAGAAATAGGTTCCGGAGGCTGCCGGACTACCATTGAATTTTCCATCCCAGTTCGGCAATACATTTTCTTCGGAGTAGAACATGAAACGGCCCCATCTGTCATAAACACCAAAGCTAATGATGCGCACGTTGGCAATTACTTTCTGGAAATTATTATCATCGACTCCTTTTGGTTTGAAGATATCGTTGAAACCATCGCCGTTAGGTGTGATAACATTTGGCCACTCAAGTTCATAATCTTCACAGAATACAGTGAGTTCAATATTGTCGGAGGTTGAACATTGGTTAGAGTCAGTGACCTGCACCCAATAAGAACCAGCCTCCGGAACAATTATTGAATCTACATTTGTTGCTGCGGTGCTCCATAGCAATTGTTTTGTTCCTGAATAGGAAGCGTGCAGGGTAACCTTGTCGTAATTATTATCACAAATGGTGAGATCGTTGCCCAGACTAACAAAAGGCAAATCATGCACTTGCACGAAAACAGTGTCTTTCCCCGAACATCCGATGTTATCGCTTACACTAACAATATACTGTCCCGCGCTGTTAACGGAGATGGTAGGAGTGCTGGCCGTATTCGACCAGGCATAATTGAGGGTATTATTGGTGTGTGGATCAAGTACAATATTCTGACCTTCACACATGGAAGTATCTTCACCTAGGTCGGGCATAGGAAAGGCATTCACAGTTAATGTGGCGTTATCCGTGGCACTGCAGTTAAATCCATCTGTTACGGTAATGGTGTAAACTCCCGCAATGGTTGCTGCTGTGGTTTGCGCATTGCCAGTTCCAAGTCCGCTCCAGCTATAGGTTGTATAACCTGCTCCTGCATCGAAGAAGGTACTGCTTCCCTCACAAACGGATTTATCATTTATACTTACCGTGATAGGGTCAATGGTAACGGTAGCTGCGGATGAATTGGCTGCCGGACAAACCCCAGATTGTACCACCGCTCTGTACTGTGTGGTAGTAACAATGTTGCTGTAAGCCTGTGAAGTAGTTGCGTTCACAATGTCATTCCAGAGCCCTCCGCCATCGGTTGAATATTGCCATTTCACTACGCTTCCTGTATGTCCTGCAAGATTGAGTGTAGCGCCATTAGTCCCCGCACAAACAGTAGCATCTGCAGTAACAGCACCACCCACCGAAACCGGATCAACAGTGATGATTGCAGCAGTTGAGTTGGCGGCAGCGCATGTTCCCGATTGCACCACTGCCCTGTACTGTGTGGTAGTAACAATGTTGCTGTAAGGCTGCGCAGTAGTTGCGTTCACAATGTCATTCCAAAGCCCTCCGCCATCGGTTGAGTATTGCCATTTCACTACGCTTCCTGTATGTCCGGAAAGATTGAGCGTAGCTCCATTGGATCCTGAACAAACGGTAGCATCGGCAGTTACAGATCCGCCAACGGAAGCCGCATATACCACAAAAGTTCTTTCTGAATAAGAAGGGCAACCAACAGTTGGTGCTGCCAAGGTATGGCGAACAGTGTATGTTCCTGCGGCAGTATTGTTAACTGTAAATGTATGTCCATCACCGGCAATGCTGGCCAGATAACCTCCCGGCCCGCCCTGTATGGTCCAGCTGCCTGGCTTGGAAGTGCCGATATAGGTGTCCAGATCAAAGCTCGCTACACTGTTGCAAATATTAGGAATAGTAGCAGCCAAAGCGGTGTCAGCTGCTACGCAAGGGGAGAAGTACTCGAAGGCGCCGATGTCTTTAGGTGCAACCCGCACAATGGCCGGATTCCTTCTTACGTCGTCGGTAACAGTAAGGTCATTCTGACCTTTGTCAATGGCAAATGCACCTGCGGCTAAATCAAGATTCACCAAGCTGGTAAAGCCCGGATCGTTCTCGTAGCTGCTGGCATCTTTTCCTGTTGCCGCCTGCCAGTTGGCCAGGGTGTTGTATGACAAACCTGTGGTAGCAGTGAAGCCGGTTTGTGCACCGTTAGGGGAATAGTAAATATTGTAGTTCAGTGTCGATGGGTCGTTTCCGGCATTGGCGATGTTAATGCAATAATTGGTGTTGAGTGCCGATTTGGTGTACAGAATATTGTTGCTGATGTCCCAGTTGAGACAGGCCCCTTCAATACAACTCTTGTCGCTCACAATAGAGTTGTATTTAAAAGTATTGTTCTCATGAGTGCCAGCGCCTCCATTCCAGCAAAACATACCGATTTCACAATCCCACACATAGTTGTTTACCCAGGTATTGCCCACGCCTTCCTGCTGGATGTTGAAACCGTAATTAAAACCACTGATTTTGTTACTGCTTATAACGTTGTTATCGGCAATGGCCGGACCGCCGAAAAGGGCGGTCCCTGTGATGATGATGGCGAGGTGGTTGCCCCCGGGAACATAGGCTCCGTTGTGGACAAATGTATTGCCGTCGAAAACGCTGTTAGAGCAGCTGTAAACATCAATTCCATCATAAATAGTATTGAAACTGCAGGAGCGCACCTGACTGTTGTTGCAACCTTTAAGTACCATGGCACCACCGGTAACATTTGATTTAAATGAGCAGGAGTTAAACACAATATTAGAATTGCTCCCTTGTTCCACATAAATGGTACTTACGTTGGCAGTTGTTTCAAAATAAAGATCGATGAAGCTGGTGTAGCTATTGCCTGCGCCTGAATTGCCAAAGTAAACGGCATTGGCGCCACCAGTATAAACAAACTTAGAGAGGGAAGACCCGGCGCCCTTAAACACCAGTTGACTTAACGCACTACCACCGTCGGCATTGGTATTCATCATCAGGTTATCGCTGTATGTTCCGGCATCTATGAATACAGTATCGCCTGCGGCCAGTACTTTATTGGAAATAACGTGGGTAACGGTAAGGAATGGAGCTGCAGCAGTACCCGGATTAGCATTGTTTCCAATGGCCGAGCAATAAACGTCGCCTGCGGTAAAGCCATCGTTCACATACCATTTATTGGCTGCAAAGCCCTGACTACCCAAAAGGATAAGCATCCAAAAACAAAACTTTTTATAAAGTTGATTCCCCATTTTTATTCTTATACAAAAGTGCGAAGTAGATTGAACGTGCAATTTATATGTTAAATGACCACTGCGCAAGTAAAAATCAAAAATATTTCTGTAAAAAATTGAAAATCAAAACATTGTAATGAACCATTTTACACTTTAATAGCGCTTAAATAGCAATTTTGCGAAAGCCTATAAAATAGCTGATCAATGAGTTGCGTAGTTTAAAGTCAGTCAGCTTATAGCGCCTCAGCAACAACTTATAGTTTGAAAAAAGATTTTTGTTTCAGGAAATATTTTAAAATCAGGAGAGAGTTAGCATTAATCTAACTCTCTCATTCGGATTTTTATTAGAGTGCTTTGTGAAATACCGTGCGGGTAGGGAAGGCAAATTCAATTGCTTTTTCGTTGAATTTTTTCAGGATGGTCAAATTCATTTCTGTCATAACAGCCGGAACAACCTTGTCTTTACGGATATAATAAACGAATTCAATATTGAGTGCCGAATCGAGGAACTTATTGAAATTGATGACATAATCTTTTTCGATGTTTGGGTTGGCAGAAGCAATTTCATTCAGGAGGTTCAGGGCCTGCTCCATTTTGTCAGAGTTCATGGAATAGGTGAGTCCGAGGTTAATCGTCACTTTCCTGTTCGGTTCCGATGAAATATTTTCAATGCTATTGGTGGCGAAAACCGAGTTAGGAATGGTCACTCTCCTACCTTCCATGGTGCGCAAACGCGTGCTTCGTAAGCCAATTTCCTCAATCACCCCGTCGTGGCCAGAAGCAATCACGCGGTCCTTGATTTTAAAAGGCTTGTCGGTAAAAATGGTAATTCCCCCGAAGAGGTTTTTCACGGTGTCCTGCGCTGCGAGAGCGAAAGCCAAACCTCCAATTCCCAAACCAGCAATCAGCGCGCCCACATCATAACCGGCGTTGCTCAAGCCAATGATGATGGCCAAAGCCCATATCGTTACCTTAAGGATTTTTCGAACGATAGGTAAAATCTGGTCATCGAGGTCGCTTTCCGATTTTTCGGTAAGCGGAACGATGTATTCATCAATAATGGCGTCAATGAGACGGGTGGAAGTCCAAGCGATATTCGCCACAGTTGCAATGTAAAAAACAACATAGAAGAAAGTCTTTAATCCCAACGGGAAGGCGAGGATATCCACCGACATCCATACACCAAATAGGCCAATGGCAAAGGCGATGGGACCTTCGAGTTTTTCAATCAGTAAATCATCGAGATTGGTTTTGGTCCGTGAAGTAAGTTTTTTCACAATAGTGGAAATCAACCAATACATTATTTTGGCAACGATGATTGATAATAAAATTCCAACGATGGCCACTATCAATTTGGCAATTGAATTTCCAAGATAGGCTTGCTGAAGAGCAGATGGAAAAAGACTGGCAATTTTTTCTAACATATTATTTATCCCTGAATCGTTTTAGTAAATCACTGAAAGCATCGATGCGGCGATCGCGGAAGAAAGGCCAGATGCGGCGTACTTTTTCGGATCGAGCCATATCGAGTTCCAGAACAATATTTTCTTCTTTGTCGCTGCTGGCCTGCACTAAGAATTCGGCTTGCGGACCGGCAACGAAGGTGTTTCCCCAAAACTGGATGCCATTGGTTTGTCCTGATGGATCGGGCTCATGGCCTACACGGTTAACAGAAATGACATGCAATCCGTTGGCCACTGCGTGTCCACGCTGCACTGTGATCCATGCATTGAGCTGACGTTGTTTTTCTTCTTCTTTGTCGGAAGATTCCCAGCCGATGGCAGTAGGGTAAATAAGTAATTCCGCACCAGCCAGCGCCATCAGTCGCGCTGCTTCAGGATACCATTGATCCCAGCACACGAGCACGCCCAGCTTCCCTAATGAAGTTTGAATAGGTTCAAAACCGATATCCCCCGGCGTGAAATAAAATTTTTCGTAATAAGCAGGATCATCGGGAATGTGCATTTTGCGGTACTTTCCGGCGATAGAGCCATCTTTTTCAAACACCACAGCAGTGTTGTGGTACAAACCCGGAGCACGTTTTTCAAACAGGGAAGTCACCAGTACAATACCCAGTTCCTTCGCGAGTTTACCGTATTTTTCAGTTGACGGACCAGGGATGGTTTCTGCCTGGTCGAATTGATTGGTATCTTCTGTCTGGCAGAAATACAATCCATTGTGCAATTCCTGCAATACCAAGAGTTGCGCGCCTTTGGCGGCACAGTCGCGGATATTCTTTTCCAGCTTTGCGATATTGCTGTTGATATCAGCTGAATTGGATTGTTGTATGATACCGATTTTCATAGGCGCGAAAATAAGAAAATTGCATAGATCCTGAAACAAGTACATTGTTGTCCGGTTAAAAAGAGAGGTTGATAGTTTCCTATCAACCTCGGCATGATATATTTGAGTCACCACAACCAAAATATAATCATGCATAAAGATAGTTATTTTACCGGACAGCCGGTCTTCACCCAGTTACTAAAA
>JBJTOK010000053.1:0-6482 GCA_046074525.1 Flavobacteriales bacterium | reverse complement strand
AAAAGCAGGAGCTGTCTCCAAAACCTTCAAATCATCGTAACGCAAACGCACCTGCGTGGAGGAATTGTAATTGCTCATCGGTGCATTTACCGCTGCATACAAATCGTTGGTGATCGTAATCGTATTTTCCTCCTGGATCTCCGCTCCGCGGAGGAAATCAACCTGGGCGCTAAGGCTGCTTGCTGCTAAGAGCAGAAAACCAAGAAATAGTAAGTGTTTACGAAAGGTGTTCATATTCTTATTCTAAAATTCTTATGCGCCACACAATAGAAAGCCGCATTTCCAAAATGGAAATTCGACTGAACTATAAAACCGCTTGCGGACATCCAAAATCCTCTGTCTGTTTTCTACAGATTTTTTCGATACGGAACCAAAACTATAGCAAATTACTTATAAAAAGAAAGCTGCTAATAAGAGAATTGACAAACATCAATTTCCTTGACGACGAAAACAGCCTATTCACTATTGAATGAGGGGATTCAATCTGCCAACAATTGAAAAAAATATTATCCACTTTTTATCAACAGAAAATCGAATGTTTCCCCTATTTAGCACTTGTTGCTATTTCATCTATATGCACAAAAAAGGATGTAATTAAGCATATTAATTTACGCTGCTCAATATGGGTGCAATACGACCATATGGTTCCCTATTCTCAAATTCAGCCCTTTTAACAACTTTCCTTTCTGTTTTTGCTTATATTTGATACAAACACTATTCATATGAATACTCAGGCAGAAATAATAAAATGGCAGGATTACATTCATTCTGATGAAAAAACATTACTGGGAAAACCAACTATCAAAAACACCCGCTTATCAGTAGAATTTATCTTAGGGTTATTTGCTGCGGGCTGGACGGTTCAACAAATTCTCGATAATTATCCAACACTCAAAAAAGAACAAATCTTTGCCGTATTCGCTTTCGTACATGATTGCATGAAAGATGAACTACTCTTCCCTATCAAGAAAACCGCATGAAACTCCTGGCAAATGAGAACATTCCCCTGGGAAGCATAAAACTCCTCAGGGAACAAGGATATGATGTCCTGAGCATTGCCGAATCTGATTTCGGAATCAGTGATGAACAGGTTTTAAAAATGGCCCATGACACTGGCAGAATCATTCTCACATTCGACAGAGATTATGGCACTCTAGTCTACAAATACCGCCAAACAGTACCGCTTGGTGTTGTTTATTTCCGATTCTTTCCAGCGCATCCTACACAGATGGCTGATGTTTTCCTAAACCTGATTCAAAATAAAATAGTGCTGGAAAATAAATTCACCGTTGTAGAAGCTGACAAAATACGACAAAGAAACCTGCAATAAAGATTTTCTTTGGCTTCCCTTCTTTAATTACTCTCTCCCGCAATTACTTACCTTCGCCGCCCCTAATTGAAGCCGGATGAAAAGAAGAAAACGCACCTACGACAGCAATCTCATTTATCTTGCCCTATACGATAACGCTTCCAAAAAACAGATTCTTCAAATTGTACCATCCAGTACTTACTACGGATGGCTCGAAAAAGGTGGAGAACATTTCTATGGAAAAGAATTTGCTTCCCAAAATCATGCAACAGCTATTGATATTGCCAAAAAACTGGCCCGTTCCCAAAGACTCATCAAAATAGCAAAAGGAATGTATTTTATGTATTCCACTTACAAATCCATTGTTGATGCAAAACCCGATTTGAAAAAAATATTGCGGGAGAAAAAAGAACTCATCGTAAATACTTTTCATGCTGCGGCCAGGTACATTTCTAAATCCAAGCTTTACAATATCCTTGATGTTTCTTACGATTTCATACATTACAAAAATCTTCCGGCATGTGCTTCTTCTATTTTCAGCAAGTGCCTGAAAAAGCATCCCTTTCAATTATCCGCAGCAGAAGTCAGTGCTATTCGCGACTATCTCACTCATCCTATTTACAAAAACTGGCAGGGAATTTCTATCTACTGGCAATTGATCCGCGACAGGAAATTATTCTGTTCCAAAACTACTTTTTACCGCTGTCTCAATACAATCGGATTTCGTTTCAAAAAGAGGAAAAACAATTGGAAAAACTATATCCCCATCGTTGCTAAAAAACCTTTCGAAATTTTACACATGGATGTCACACCTATTATTCTCAACAATCTTAAAGGTTATCTTTATCTTATTATTGATAACTTCTCCAGGAGCATTCTTTCCTATGAATTTTCCAAAGAAATAAAAAGCTATATCGCAACTAAAAACCTTATCAAGGCTTGCCGGAAATACAATCTGCAAATTAATCCTTACGTCACTTTAATCACCGACGGAGGACCTGAAAATAAAGGATACATCAACCGCTTTATCAATTTACCCTGCGTTAACATTGTTAGAAAAATCGCACAAAGCGATATTACTTCCTCAAACGCAATAGCTGAATCCGTAAACAAGCAATTAAAACAATATCATTTAAACTTCAATCCCGATGATGATTTTGATAAAGCTGCTATTCAAGTTGATATTGGCATTAGTCAATATTCTAACAAACCGCTTGATGCTCACAAAGGTTTTACACCAACCGAAATTTTAAACTCGCCGGAGTTAATTCAAAAACACACTTTCTTCTCCAAAGAAGAAATTAAAACCCTGCGAGAAAAAAGGAGAATTTCAAATAAAATCAATGCATGTGGTAGTTGTCACTAATGCAACCCGAACAAAAGATTATCATTTTTGAATTGAGCTATCCGATTTTATTTTTCAAAACAGAAAAAGCAAAGTATTACACTTTGCTTTTTCTGTTTCTCAATACCAACAAGATTATTAAGAGGCATTCCGAATATTCGGAGTACTATTTGGAATTACCACTGGGAGCGTGCACCCTTGATTAGCAATCCTTTTAAAGGTTTTTCCTAATATCCGGAATGCTAGTCGGAATTCCTTTTGGTTCCGTGCAGGCCAAACAGGGGTGCAGCATACCTTTTTTTGACGCATTACCCCCCTATTCTTTAGGCATAGGTTTTGCCAAACTATCAGGTAGTGGACCCTTATATATATATCCAGAGTCCATCGCAACTTCATGACAAAAAGCAACCCCTTTTTGTATAAACAATGAAGACTCTGGGTTTGAACAGTACTCTATGAGGCTATATTCTAATCCATCATTCTTCCAATCAGTCAATACTCCAAACTCTTTAGAATAAAAAACAATTCTTTTATTCAAACCCTTTAAAAATCTGTATTTTTCAATCGAAATATTTTTTTTATTAACAAGATAATCATACGTCTCAACAAATAGCAAACTGTCTTTGTAAAGACGATTTCCTTTTTCATTTTCAGCAACAATATATTTACCAGAATTTATTGAATAAGTAACATTCAATGAATCAAGTACAATATCTTTTATTTTAATTAAATCAATATTATCACTTTGATCCCTATGATAGGGAAGTCCCATTGATTCTATTATCGACTCTCCATTCCTATTCAACGAATAGTAAACTTTGTGGCTACAACCTCCATCTTCAGTTTCTTTTTTATCATTCCATTTAATGGAAAGCCCATGCTTAGTAGTACAGGCGAAGGCAAAAAGCAAGAAGGCAAATGCAAAAGGTTTCATATTTCAAAATCTTATTTTATTTATTTCCTTTATTATCCTTTTTATCAATTATTATTTCTCCTGATACGATATTGATAGTTCCTGTAATAACTTCTGTTGAAATTGCTGAGGCTGTAAACGGTTTTGCTACATGTTTGTCTTTGGCTAAAGAATTTGGAAATTGCTCTAACAATAACATATCAACATCATTCACATCAGTACCATCAATATCAACAGACATACCAAGCTCCCAATCATACGAATCTGACCAAGTATTAGTAATTTCAATTTTAAATTTAATTAAATTTTTATTATCCGTTTTTTCGAACGTGACTGTTCCTCCGGAAACTACTTTTGATATTCCATAAGCATAAAAAAATTCATCCTCATTTGCCTTTGGTGTTACTTGCGCATCCCAACTATCCGTATAGGTCATCGACTTTTCATTACCCCTTGCAAAATTTCTGCTCTTGGCAAGAACACCTTTTCCTGGCTGAGCTGGAGACCCTGGCTGCGACTCCTTTCCGTAAAGAAATCTTTGTCGATTTCTACTTATCGCATCCACATAAGATTGAAATGATCTCAGGTAAGCCAGGCTTTCATCCTTATGACCTCCAATTCCATTTAACCATCTTTGTAAATTATCAGCCGATACTGTTGCTCCTCTCTTTCTTGCTTCATCGATACCTTTCTGAACCTCTCTCCATCTCTTATTGATATAGCCTTGCGTAGGTATATCAACCCAAGCGCCTTTACCATAGTACTGACCGTTAGGTTTATTCCCTCCTCTAAAGTAAATTTTTGTCCCTGCCTTATTTATTGTACCATGAGCAGGGCGAGTATCAGTTTGTGTTTGTGCCTGTTGAGATGGAGTTGCTGGATCTACCTGTGAAGCTTCAGGGCCAGAAAGTTGAGTCTCATGACAATGAGCACATGCTGTTGTACCATTAACTGCTGGTTGAGGTTTAGTACTTCCGCCACCATCTTCTTTTCCACCACCAACGTTCTCTGGTTTAGTATCTGTTCCTCTAATATCTGTCAAATTAATTGGATCATTGTCCATTGAGGTATATGGTGATTGGTTTGGTTGGAACACAGGATCAACAGAGAACCACCGTCCTAAACGTGTGTCGAGTTGCCTAAACTCTGTTGTATATGAATTCCCATCACCAGAGATTTCGTTGTCTTCCCTTGACCCCTGATAACCGTAAGAGTATTTATTAGACCCCTTAATTCCACGGCCTTCCTGGCGCATTCCGAATTCATGGTAATCAGCACTTTCTTCTATCACTGCTGCAAAGAATTCCTCCGTTTCGTTGGAGCGGGAGATAGACACTTTCAATTCGTCATAGAACGTCGTGTTCGATATACCCAATGCGTTGTATGGATACACATGCAAGGTAATATTTTCATCTGGATTTGTAGTTCCGTAAAGCACTCCATTTTTATACACAGATGGAATCGTCCAGTTTTCTTCCTGATGGTTCCATTCATTAGGATCATCGCCCCAGGCGCCGTTAAGCGTAATCTCATGCCAGATGTTATTGCCGCTGGCATCTTTCAGAAAGTTGCCGTCGTTATCAATTAACGAGTAAACTATTCCACCACCTCTATTGTAAGTGTTGTTTGTATTTTGCAGCCAGTAAGTTTCCGCTGATATTTCAACCACATTCCCCGCTTTTACAAACTCTCGCACGTTCGGGCCATACAAATCTTCATTCGCCGTTGTCGCGTCCAGTTTAAGTGATTTACTACCTTCACTTGCTCTATCTGCCGATGATGTGTAAGAACCATCACTGCCGATAAACATTTTTTCATCCCCTCCTTCAAAACTTGTTTGGTAAATCGTTCCTGGTCTTGCTTCGGAACTCCAGTATTTCATATCACTTACAACACTAATCACCGATCCTAACCAGTTGGTGAGTTCGTAAGAACGCTTCCCGGCGGTGTTGCTGTAATAATTTGTTGATGTTGCTGCCGGTGAGGTGAGCGATAAAGTTTTGTTTTGATGTAAAACTCCTAATCTCGCATCAGCATAAATCAAATGCTCTTTCAGTTTACTGCTTGTCACAGTTCCACAACTCGCTGCTGTGCTTGCACCACTCATGCTTTTTATGATCGTGATTGGGTTAGAATAATTGCTGCTGCTGAAGCTAAATGACGTTGTGTTTATCGTTGATCCTTCCTGTTTTGATGTAAGCGTAAGGCAATTATCACATATTTCAGGTGAAAGCTCTGCTGTGAAGGAAGACGATGTGTTGCTATTGATTTGGGTTTTTATATACTCCTTAAAGTTATTGGATAAAGAGCCGTTCACAGAATACTGCTCACTGCCACTTGGCTTACTGATATTGATAATCAGTACCGGGCCATAGGCTCCGCCACCACTGTAATTAATTGTATTGAACTCCAATATCGCTGTGCTCCTTCCTGCGGATGAGCAAGTGTTTTCTTTTGTTATTTTATGGGTGTAGGTTGCAATCGTGTTGCCACTCGCATCCAGTGCGTAGTATTCATAAGTCCACGCTGTATCGGAAAGTAAAGTAAATGGCGCCTGATCGTGATTGGTACCTGAGCCTTTTCGTGGCTTTACTATTTTACAAATTCTTCTACCGAAGGCATCGTACTTGAATTCCAAATCAGCATCAGGTTTTGAGTTATCCAGCCTTGTTACTGCTTTTACCTTTCTTGATGCCGTCCATTCTATCGCGAATCCATCGGCACGGTTTTCTTTGATGGAACCAAGATTGTCGTAAGTGAAATAATTGTCATTCTCTATTGCGTTGGATGAGTTTGTGTTTGCAGTTTGTGATCCATCGTAATCGTTAGATCTTGCAGTACTGCTTACTCCGTCATGCACATGATAAAGCCTGTTGCTTAGGAGATCATTCCCTGACTTATTGTAAGTATAAGTA
>JBJTOK010000052.1:0-110864 GCA_046074525.1 Flavobacteriales bacterium | reverse complement strand
CATCGACCTCTTTGTATTTCTTAATAATCCCGATTTATTACCCAAATACTCAACACAATCTTGCAATCACTTCACTTTGTCCATTGATTTTAAAACATGACAAATTTTCCCCGGACAACAATGAACTTGTTTCAGGATCTTGTATTCTTTTCAATTATATCTTCACAACGCTGAAATCTCCTAAACTCGCACCATGAGTGCTGCCAGAGAATTCCACATTATTTCCGAGCATTGAATTGGAGATCGTCGCCTGCTTCAGCAAAGAATTTGACTGCACAATAGTATTCACCACAATAGAATCTTCAATCACAGTATTGTCGCCAATAGAAGCGTATGGTCCCACAGTAGAGTTAACAATTTTCACATTTTCTCCCACAAAGCAAGGCTGAACGATTTTTGAGTTTACCAGTTGAACGCCAGGATTGCTGGCAGAACCATCGTTATAATACATTTCAAGAATTCGCTTATTGGTTGCTACGGTAGCATCTTTGTTACCACAGTCGAGCCATTCCGCAACGCGCGAAGTATACAACTTTGCGCCCTTTTTCTTCATGTTTTCGAGAGCGGTGGTCAGCTGGAACTCCCCTTTCTCACGAATGTTGTTATCAATAAGATATTGCATTTCATCCCTAAGGAAAGCACCATCTTTAAAGTAGTAAATACCAATGATAGCCAAGTCAGAAACAAAACTTGTCGACTTCTCAACAAAGTCGGTGATGTACCCGTCCTCATTTAGTTTCACCACACCAAACTGACGAGGATCTTCCACCTTCTGCACCCAGATGATGCCATCACGGGAAGTATCTATTTTAAGACTGGTATCGGGAATGAATAGCGTATCTGCAAAAACGATCAGGAGTTTCTCACTCAGGGATTCTTTTGCACACAGCAAAGCGTGGGCAATACCATGAGCTTCTTCCTGATAATAGATTTTCCCAACAGCACCCAGCTTTTTAGCCACAGCCAATAAACCTTGCTCAGCAACTTCACCAAAGTGACCGACGATGAAAGCAATCTCGGTGATTTTTTCGGGACTCATTTTAGCGAGGTCCTCAGCGATGCGCTGCACCATCGGCTTTCCTGCTACAGGAATCAAAGGTTTTGGAGTTGTGAGGGTATGCGGACGCATGCGCTTTCCCATACCCGCCATTGGAATTATAATCTTCATCTCAGTTCTATAAAAGTTGTTCTTATTTCTTTTTCTTGGCTACTGCCTTTCCTTTCGCTTTTACAGCAACTTTTGTTTTTGGTTTAGCTTTCGACACAGTTTTTGCTTTTGGCTTGGCAACAACTTTCGCTTTTGCCTTCACTGCAGGCTTCGCCTTTTTAGCAGGTTTGGTCTTAGCAGCAGGCGCAGCTTTTTTCGGTGATGGCTTTGCTTTCACTACTGGTTTAGCTTTTACTGCAACCTTCTTAGGTGCAACTTTAGCAGCTTCTTTCTTCACTGGAGCAGCCTTCTCTCTCAGAGCTTCTGCCTTCAAACTTTTAACCTTTGATTTATCCAGCGCATCATAATGCTTGTTCACCCTTTCTTCAAAGTCGGTGAGCACATTCATATAATTGATGAAAGCTTCGTAAGGTGTGTTATAGTGATTGAAGTATTTATGCACGTCTCCATCGGAGAAGAACTTGGTACACATGTAGTAAAAATGATCACTGGTTTGCAGGTAGAGCCAATCCCTTTTGATAGCAGGATCGTCAATCAGCTTCACCTTTTCTTCGAGGCGGTACAAACTATCGAAAGCATCATCCTGAATGTGATTACCGAGCCATGCCGATAAATCCCTTTCCAAATCAGCCCATGAAATCGGGTGATCAATGCTCAGCTCTCCTCTTACCTCCAGTTGTTCTGCAGCTTCAGAAGGCGTACAGAATTTGAATTCCGAACGCGATAGAACCAAACGCGGCAGATGGTACATGAAATCGAAAATCCCTGTTTCTTTCCATTGGTGTTCACCAAAAGTTTCATAGTCCATAAAGAGATTCACGATTTCTTCAGTCCACGAAATGGAATTCAACCAATTCACATATTTATCCGCCGTTAGCGGCCATGCATCCCATGAAGACTGGGAAAAGCGGAAAGCTATATCATCGCTCAGCTTATAGTTTTTCAGGAGTAATTTCAAATCAGGAACATGCTTGTTCCTATAAAGATAGTTTGGCGATTGCCAGCCCAAAACCTTGTCAGCACCTTCGGTAATCATGGTTTTGTAACCCATCTGGTTTACCATCCAACCGATGTGGTTGGAGTAAATCAACTCTGTATTTCTAAACACTTTCGGTTTTTGACCGAATAGTTTCTCAATTTTTTTTGCCTGACGGCTCACCTGATTTTTGAACTCTTCCTCACTTTTGAGTGCCGACAACGAGTGTGCATATGTTTCAGCTAAAAACTCCACACAACCAGTATCAGCAAGCCTTTTAAAGCTATCCAAAACATCCTGGGCGTACATTTCGAATTGGTCCAGAGCCGTACCCGAAATAGAGAAGCTCACCTTGAACTCGCCTTTAAATTCATGAATTAAATCCAGTAGTAACTGGTTCATAGGCAGATAGCACTTGTCGGCGACTTTGCGCATAATACCCCTGTTGGCTTCCTCATCAAAGTAATCATGATCCTTACTGATGTCGAAAAAACGATACGATTTCAATCGCATGGGCTGGTGAACCTGGAAGTAAAAACAAATCTTCTTCATGTATATAATTGTCTATTTATGATCGAAATGCAGGTTGAGCTGCTTTAATGTATCCTGATAAGTTTCTTTAACGCGCAATGCAGCATATTCCCACTTTAGTCCATCTACCTCCTTATATCCTTCTTCCGCGAGGGTTTTGGAAATTTTTGGGTACTTAAGCAAACCACAGATGGAATCGGCCAGAACAGTGGTATCCCAGAAATCTACCTTAATTACGTACTTGAGAACTTCAGCAACTCCCGACTGGTTGGAGATGATTACCGGAACACCGGAACGCATCGCCTCCAGAGGAGTAATACCGAAAGGCTCGGAGACTGATGGCATTACATAAACATTGGTCATGCCGTACATCTTATCTGTTTCTGCTGAATTGAGAAAGCCTGTGAAATGAAAGCGGGAACTCATGCGGAGTTCAGCCACTCTTTCCACCAGTTTGATATACATATCTCCATGACCGGCCATCACAAAATGAACCTCCGGCATCTCATCAAGCACCTTACGGGCAGCTTCAACAAAGTAATCCGGACCCTTCTGGAAGGTAATTCTTCCGAGGAAAGTCACAATTTGCTTATCCAGCAAATTCTCTTTTTTGTAGATCACCTTGGATCGCGGAATCACAGCATTGTGCACCACCACTACTTTTTGCGGAGGGACATCATAGCGATCGATCAAAATTCGACGTGTCAACCGACTTACTGCGATGATGGTATCGGCAGCGTGAAAACCTGCGCGTTCAATGTTGTAAACATCCTGATTCACATGCTCCCCCGACCGGTCGAATTCCGTTGCATGAACATGCACAACAAGAGGTTTACCACTAATTTCCTTAGCTACAATACCTGCTTGATAAGTAAGCCAGTCGTGCGCATGGATAATATCAAAATCGTTGTCGCGAGCAATCTGCATCGCCACCATAGCATATTGTTGCACCTCCTTTATCAAATCTTTACCATATTTTCCGGTAAAGCTGTATTGAACGGTTTTTGCTTCATTGTTGACCTTTACGTCAGAAAATGTGCTTTCCTGTGCAGTAGCAAATTCTTCTGGAGAAATGTATGGGACAATGCGGGAATTGATTTCGAGATAGGAGATTTTTTTCAGACTCTCATTGAATTCAGGATGGTCAAAATTAACAGTAACCTGATTAGCGTCCACAAAGCGGAACTTATCTTTGTCTTCTTGTCCGTACAACTTCGGCACAACAAAAAGCACATCCACATCGTGCTGAATCAGTCCGCTAACTAATCCGTAACAGGCGGTACCCAGGCCCCCGGAAATTTGAGGTGGGAATTCCCAACCAAACATTAATGTGCGTAATTTTTTCTTTTTCATTGTTTCTGGTCCCTATTTTCCGACTATCATTCCACGTATTCTTAGCAATTCTGCAATGCTCCAGGCTTGTGAAATTGTGCCAACGGCTTCGTGTGGAGCATCCCCGTTGTAGATTTCGGCAATGGACCCTAATCCATATTCTTTGATTGCCGGTGCAAAACTATCATATATTTCTTGAATAAAATACTTTACTCTGTTTCCGTGTACTTTAAGATAAGCTTCTGCGAAATGCCCCAACAACCAAGGCCAAACCACTCCCTGATGGTACATCAAATCGCGTTCTTTCTGATCCCCTTTGTACAAACCCTTATACATACGATCATTTGGCGAAAGGGTTCGCAACCCCCTGGGAGTCAACAACTTTTCTTTCACCTCTTCCAGCACCGAAACCGCCATATCGCCTTCCACCAGAGCGTAAGGCAGAGATATGGCGAAAACCTGATTGGGGCGCAATGACCAATCGAAATGGTTGCCATTAATACAATCCGCAAGGTATGAATTATCTACACTCCAGAACATGGAGATGAAAGACGATTTTATTTTTGCAGGAATGTCCTTCCATTGCTCCACAAATTCCCGGTCACCGGCCAATTTCGCCATATCAATAGAAAAACAAATGGCATTGTACCACAAAGCATTCAAATCAACTGCTAGTCCGTCACGCGGTGTCACCGGTCGACCATCCACCATAGCATCCATCCATGTAAGCGCCACGTCATCTTGTCCACCATACAGCAAACCATTTTCCTGCATGTGGATATTGTACATCGTACCCTTGCGGTAATTTGCAAGAATCTCTCTCATTTTCACGCCATACTCCTTCCATACTTTTTTAGAAGAGGAAGTATAATCGGTGTATTTCTGTAAGGCCCAGAAGAACCACAACGAAGCGTCAGCCGAGTTGTAGCGCGCAGCTTCTCCCACACCAATATTGGTAAGGAGGCCATCTTTGAGATCCTTAAGCATAGTATCCATAATAGACTTACACACTGCTGGCTTCCCTCTTTCAAGAGTGAGTCCGGGCAATGAAATAAAGGTATCTCTACCCCATCTTCCAAACCAGTGGTAGCCTGCACATACTTCAGTACCTTTTTTGGTATCGGCAATAAACTGATCGGCAGCTTTCTCAAGACAATCGCCAAAGCTTTTTACCTCTTTTATTTTTTCAAATTCAGCAGCAAAAAATGCGCTGAGATTTTTCACGCTGGTTTTAGAAGTACCGGCTGAAAAAATCAATTCTTCTCCTTTCTTGATAGCAGTGCTGAAGTATCCGGGAGAAAAAACATCTTCCCGGAAATCATAACCACGCTCCAGCTCCCTGAGATATTCCACATTGTAAAACCAATCGGAGCAGCTCGTAATTTCAGCTTTTTTTGATAGCTGAAAAAACAAACTGTCATACTTGGGATACATTTTATATTCAAATCCACCTTCCGTTTTATTGCTTGAAAGCGACACCTCTTCATTGCTTTTTCCTACTTCATGAATCTTCCGGAAAGAGGTAAAAGGACGGATGGAAATATCCACACTTCCTTTCGCCGACAGGCAGGTGTAGCGCACCAGCACTCTGTCTTCATTGGCAACGAGGAGAATTTCCTTTTTCAATTGGAAATCACCAACGCTGTAAATCCAGGTTGGAATTTTGTCGCCATTATACTCTTCCAAAAAACAATACCCTTTGGGATAAAGGGTATTGGGATATTGGTTGGTACCAAGCTCATAAGAGGCTTTTGCAATCGTGACTATTTCATTGATTGACGACAAAAGGACATAACTGTTGTCGTCAATCTTTGGCTGACGGGCAACCAATAGTCCGTGGTATTTTCTGGTATTGCACAAAACCACCGTTGAGCTGCAATAAGCCCCGGTTTTGTTGGTTTCAAGAAACTCCTTCTGTGACGAACTAATGAAATCCGCTAATTCGGTTTTATCAAAGGAAAGCAGGGACATTATTTGCTCAATTCTTTCTCAGCTTGTAACCAGTTTTGCTCTGCAGAAGAACTTCCGCCGCTGTTAACATAGATTTCATACGCTCTTTTGGAAATTTCCTCAAAGCTCACTGATTTCTTTACACTTGCCTTTTTTGCAGGAGCTGCTTTTGCAGTTGTTGCTGTTGTTGACTTTTTTGCTGCCATGGTTTACCCTAGTTTTTTGTTTGATTTTTGAATTTGAATGTAAATCTATCACAATATTTAAATTAACAAGCTGTCATTGCTCATAAAATTATGTGATTTAATACAAATTTAATCAGGCGGGTCGCAGAGAGAACAAATGCATCAATGTATTTTGATTAGTTGCACAACAAATATAAAACACTAAAAATCAAACACTTAATTCAAATAAAGACATTACATTCATTTACCTCCGTACATAACCTCTCGAAATGACCGTTAGTTTTTCAAGGATGTGAGAGCCCCCACGGCTCTGCACATCCTTCCCTGGTCCCTACTTAGCCTTTCTTCTGCGCTTTCACCAAGTAGGTATTACCTATAGCACCGGTTAAGTCAATGAAGTAGGTTCCCTCTTCGTAAGGAGCCAGGGTTATTTCCACCTTGATTTCACGCACAGTAGCGGAGATACTGTTTAGGTATATCGTTTTGCCGCTGATGCTGATAATACTCCCCGTCAGCTACACATCAAATCTACGGGTGCTGCAAGGCTTTTAAGGGGCGTTTTCGATAACCGGGTAAATAAATCGGGTGACGGGTAGGATTTTTCGGGTCTTGAAAAAAGGGGGCTATCTTTACTTTTTCCTTGATCAAAAAGTAAGTCTTTGCTTCTTTGGAAAAGAAGAGGACATGAGGGACGATAGGTCCTTCGAAGACAGAAGCTCTACTCTCTTATCACATTATAACGCAATTCAATCATTTGGTAATCAAGCGAATTGGTTTTCTTGAGGATCAGGATATTTTTGTTTGATCCGAGTTTATGTCCGAGATCGATAGAAAAGGAAATTTCAAGGTATTCTCCGGGCCTGATTTCCTCACCGCTATAAGTCAGCTTTGTACAACTGCAATCAGCCCCAAGTCGTTCCACCTCCCATATCTCGTTAGAAGTATTTTTCAGATAAAGTTTTTTCTCAACAGTATTACCCTGCACATCCCCTACTTCAACCACTATCTTTTTGAAATTATCGTTGTAGGGAATTTCCTTTTTCTCTTTCGGGATGAGATTGACAGCCACCACCTCTATCCTTCTTTCGATGGCTGCAAATGGACTGTAAATGGAATTTCTCACATCATAATAGTCATCGCTTACACCATCATGAGATTTGTATTCACCATTGGGCTCCTTAATGATAGTAAGTTTGGCGCCGTTGGTTGCTGTACCATTCAAATAGGCCTGGTACTCACCCTTGCGGTATTCCTTGAGAAAATTCACAAAAGAAGAAATACGGCGGAGGGATAAGTTGACATTGTAATCGGATTTGGTGAGCGGACTCGCAAAACCTTTCACCACCACCTCAGCCGAGTAACCCTTGTCGAGATATACCAGTAATTCCTTTGAGAACTGCTCGAGATTTCTCATCCCCTGATCCACATAATCCTCAAAAAAACGGCGGATATCCTCCTCTGCCATTTGGCGGTCATCCCCTTTTAGCGTATCGGGATAAAGCTTTTCGTATTCTGGTTGCAGCTTTTTATAGGCGTTATAAGTAGTAAGGTAATTCAGCTTGGTCAGTGTATCACGTGTACGTGGATTCGGTTCATCGTTATGGAAATACAACACTACAGAAACAGTGATAAAATCTTCTTCCATCCGGTAAGGCAAAGTGTCCTGCGGAATAAAAACTTCCTTTTCATAAGGCTTTTCAAAGCGATAGAGATCGGAACAACAAATGGCATCTTCATCCTCGGTTATGGTTCCTTCGCGGGTAGAGCTAAAAAATCCGCCGCCGGTAGCATCCATCACCAAACCCTTGTCATCGCGATTGGAGTTGAGAGGGAGCCCTACATTCACCGGCTCTCCCAATGCCTTTAACTCGCCCTTGCTTTTAAAAATATCCTGTCCGCCAATACCCGCGTGCCAGTCGGAACTGAAATACAAAGCGGTATCATTCAAATTATAAAAAGGCGTGATTTCATTTCCGGGGGTATTGATTTTAGTACCGATGTTTTTTGGCGCGCTATACTTTCCTTTGATGCGTTCCGAATACCAGATATCCATTCCACCCTTGCCTCCTGCACGATTGGAAGAAAAAAGCAGTATCTCCTTATCTCCCACTCCAAAAAGGAAAGGATGCGTAACGGTAGAATCGGTGAGATTGATTTCATCAGGTAAAAAAACAGGAGCACTCCAGCCGGAATCGGTTAAGTTGGATTCTACCAGTTTACAGGATTTAAGGTTGGCACAGCGACTGTAAACAAACCTCGTGCGCATGGCGTTGAAAGCGCCGTTGGCCGAATGTCCGCCCCCCTCATTTATTGCCGATAAAGCCGAATCCTCAGCCCACCATCCTCCATTACCACTGGCAGTATAAATTTTCAGGGCATATTCCTTTTTATCGTTCTGGCGCAAGGCCGAATAAAACATTACTGAGTCATTCAAAAGCGCTGCCGAAAACTCAGCATCAGAAGAATTTATACCGGCAAGATCGAAAACATTTAATTTCAATGTATCTTTTAATATACGTGGAATCACCTTAGCCGCCTTCACTTCCTGAACAGCGCTTTGGTAAATGAAAGACGATTTATCCTTGCTTTCCTTTGTGAACTTTGTAAACTGCTGAGCACTCAATTCATAATTGCCGAAGTATTTATTGATCATAGCCATGTAATACAAGGCTGGATATTCCTCGCTTTTTGAAGCGTGTACTTTGACAAAAAGCGGATATGCTTTTTTGTACGCATTGTAATTTAAATGACTTTGCGCCAGGCGATAGGTCACCGCTATTTTAGTTGTATCGGCATCGTACACTTTCTGGTAATAATGGGCAGCACTAATGAAATCACCGTCGTTCCAGGCCTCTTCAGCATACTTGGCATACTGCTTTTCCTGGGCTGCAGAAATACAAAAGAAAAAAAGCAGGACGATGCTCATCCTGATTTTTAAATATTTACTGAACCTGACCTTCATATATATTTCGGACAAATTTTAAACTTCTCACGTGCTGGCAAAGGCTTGATGATATAAATAACCGAAAGTTCCAATCCGCCTCTGTACTGTGAAGCCGGCTGAAGATTCGATAAATTGACATCATAGCTTACCCCAAACGTCCAGCTATTATACATCAATCCCGCAAACAAGTTTCCTGCGTCGCGGGTTCTTCCCCATGCCCCTGCCAGCAACTTCCATTCATTAAAAGGCTCACTGATGAAATCGTATTTTACCATGGCCCCTATGAGGTATTCGGAATATTTCCCCTGAAAACTCAACAGCACTTTTGGCAATACCGACCAGCGCGGGGCTACCATATGCTCAACAGCCAACTCGAAATTATAACGCCGATCCAGACGAATCGTGACATTTTGCATAAAAGATTCTTTTGGCTGTGTGATATTGAATACCGAAATTCCCGCAAAGAGGTTGGTGTTCTCATTCAAAATAAATTTCCATTTCAATCCTGCATTGAGATTGAAATAGGTGGTACTCAGCTTGTCATAAGTCTCGATGGAAGAAATAGAAGGATCATAATAAAAACCATTGTACTGATTGTCGTATTTCAAGTCCTTAGTATTGAATTGCTTATTACTCACTCCGGCTTGTACACCAAAAATGACTGTATTAGCAGAGTCCACATTCAAGCGGTAAGAAGCACCAAGGTTAAAAATATTAGTCATGAAATGAGAATCTCCGGTTTTATCCGATTGTATACTGAACATCGTCCCCAGCCCCTTTTCTTTCAGGAAATCGTGCGCATCCACCGATCCTGAGAAAGTTTGATAAGGAATAGTCACCGACGACCATTGACGGCGCTGATTTCCAATGAAGCGATAATCGCCATCAAAATCTCCGATGTGGGCCGGATTGTAATTGTAAGGCGCAAAGAAAAATTGGGAATAATGAAGATCTTGCGCTGACAAAGCAACAGATAAAAAGGAAAAAATAATCAGCAACTTCTTCATCGCATCACAGTTATATTTCCTTTTTCAAAATATTCATCCTCTCCGGCGCATTTCACTTTAAGATAGTACACAAAAACTGCAGGATCGGAGCTTTGTGTTTTGTATTCGCCATTCCATCCCTTGCTCTGAGTCGATGTTTCAAACACCTTCTCCCCCCAGCGATCATAAATGACGAAGTACAATTCAGTGATATTATTGCCTCGAACAAAAAGTAAATCATTTTTTCCATCGTCGTTCGGCGTGAAAACATTAGGGATATAAATGTCATTCTTCCCGCATTTTGAATCGTAGACATATACCGTCACCGAATCGTTGCTTGCGCAGCCATTAGCCAATGCCGATTTCAGATTAACGGCATAGGTGGTAGTCGACAAAGGTGAAGCCTGTGGATCAAACAATGTATCATTATCCAGAGTGACCGACGGCGACCAGATGACAGGCAAATTCGCTGGTGCTACGTGCAAAGTTGTTGAAGTTCCTTTCACTATTGTATCGGCATCGGTAGTTGCACTTAAAAAGCCATTCGAAGGCACGACATGCAATTCATAAAAAAAAGTATCGCGACAAACCCCTGTATTAGCCAACATTATATATGAAGTGGTTGTGTCCGGAGAAGCCAACGGATTGGAAACTGTTGAATCAGATAAAGTTTGGCCCGGTTGCCACCAATATGAATTATAATTTGGTAAAGAAGTAAATCCAATTTGTTTTGTTGCCCCTTCACAAATAGTATCCACGCCCAAATCCTGAGTTTTATATGCTTTCACATGCACCGGCTTCACAATGCTATCAGCTAAATTACAAGCATCAGGATCATTCAGCACTAGTTTTACCTGGTAAGTTCCCGGACTAGTGTAAACATGATTCGGATTGAAAAGAGAGGACGTATCTCCATCACCAAAATGCCAGTGATAGGTAGTTTTTTTCTGGCCTAAACTAGTATTCTTAAACTGAAAAGCTTGCGAAGCGCAGGCCGAATCGACCTTAAAATCAGCTACAAGATTCGGTAAGAGGAAATCCATTTTAAAAACCCCGTTGTTGCAGTTAGAATTATTGGTTGGAGAAACTGCATTCGATGGAAATATTGGCATGTCGCTGTTTCCGCCACAACCGGCGCACATCGACTGGTAGATCTTTCCTTTCCTGTCGAAGCGACTCGTACCGCCATCCACGTGTTCATGGCTCAGATTCCCTCCAAAAAAACTGGCGTAGGAAATCGCCGACGCATCATCTTCCAGCACAAAAATGTAAAAATCACTTCCCTCAGTAGTGGATTGGAAAGCATCGGGAGTCACAGGCATACCAGCCGTTCCCCGTGCGCCATTGTATCCAAAACCTCCAACAAGATAATTGGGAATACCACTAAAACCACCATCAGGAGAGCCCCAGCCGGTGAGGTAAACTTTAGTGCAAAGATCCACCATGAGGGCTGTGGGACTAATATTGATTTTTCCATCTCCCGAGCCGAAAGTTGTGGACCATATGAAGCTCGTTAAATCATTGTTCAGCTTGCTCACAAACTGTCCGCTTTTTATTGAATAATAAGCCGCATTTTTCACCAAAGCACTGTCCATACTGGCACTTTGCCCATACACATATATATTCTGGAGTTTATCCATCTTCACGAAATACACCTGATCATAGGTCGCAGTCCCAAAATAAGTCAGGGTATTTAAAGTCTTCCCATCATTACTGATTTTCGCAATAAACCCATCCGAAGGATTGCCCTGAAAAGTGGGGAATAAAACACCGGGAGTTGTTACTAAATCATTAGATGTAGTACCTCCTGCTACAACAAGATTTTCATTTCCATCGAGTAAAATGGAATACACAGCATCATTCTTTGTACCTCCAAGATATGAAGCCCATACAAGGGATGTGAGATTAGCATTCATCTTCGCCACTAACCCTTCAGACACGCCTTTATGAGCAGTTTGAAATCCGTTAACCCCTACAATATCGTTGCTATAGGTACAGGAAGCGATATAAATATTATCCATTGAATCCAGAATAACATCGCCACGCATCTGATCAGCATAATTGTAATCAAGAAAAAGATTGAGTCCGTCATTGCTTGATCCGCCAAAATAAGTGGAGCCCAACAAACTTCCGCCATCCACACTCAATTTAGAAATAACAATATCCGAACCCTGAGTGTAATTAATAAAAATCCCATTCGCCAGATTATAATTAAATCCACCACCAAAACTCTGATCAATCGCACCTGCTGTCACCGGATAATCATCAGATCCTGTAGATCCATAAATAATGAGTTCCCCTTTGCTATTGACAATTAAACTGTGTGGTACTTCGCAATTACTGCCACCAATGTAAGTGGAATAAATGCGCTTCGTCCCTGAAGTGTCATACTTGGTAATGGCAATATCGCTAACTCCCCAAGTTTCTGAAGTAGGCAAACTATTAAAAGTCACATCATACGCACCCACAGTCGTTGGATACCCCGTTTCAAAAACACTTCCTCCTGCATACAAAAATCCCTCATCATCATAAGTAGCTGTATACCCAAAATTCAATCCAGTTGATCCCGAATAAGTAGAGAAAATCAGCAGAGGATCAATCACCAGATCATAGTTTTTATCGTACGATTCACCCAGTTTAAACGACACCACATTCCCCTTCACCACAAAGAAACAAGGCACACTCACCTTTCTTCCGTCGATGAGCTGGTAAGCAATAGGAATCTGTTCAATAATATCTGTAAAAGACAGGCGTATCTTCAACTCATTGTTACTCACAAAAACTTTTTCTGCACCATCAAACCTCAGTTGTATATTATTTACATCAGCCCCCGCATGAACAATAAAATCGTATTTCGGCTGCTCGGCTTCTTTATAAAAAAGCAAGTCGATGCCTTTGTACAGTCCGCTGTACTTCACTTTTTTGAAAGCTGAAATATCGGATTTCCATTTTGCTGGATCTTTCCCTTGAAAATAATTGAGCTTTTCATCTGTCGGCTGAACACCACTTTTCACAGCGGCAGGATCGGCATTAAGAAAATTCATCTGAAAAGAATGGAAGCGCATGGCTTTCTGTGTGCTGTCAAAGCGATGGGCATGACCATGAATTTTATCGTAATCATTGGGATGCATCAGGTTATATGTGAGTTTATTTTCCTCAAAAAAAAGCATCCCTCCCGGGATCTCACTACGGAAAAGCACATGCTCCTCCCACTGTCCCTTATTAGGCACAATCTGAGCGCTGAGAGCCACACTGAACAAAAACAAGAAAGTCAGTACTTGTGATCGCATGGCTAAATTTAATTAAAAATGTGCTTGGCTTAAATTTTAATTTTCAGGCTATGCTTCCCTCTCGGAGGAGAGGAAGAACAATGCAAGAAAAAACGTGCTTAATAATAATTGTAACCATCTATTATTTAATATTGTTTTACTATCGTGAATCGCTTTTTCAAATATTGGATCTTTAGTTTGTGGATTTTCTCCACAACCCTGCTGCATTCCCAAAACTTCGTTATTACCAACGGCAGCGACAATACCTGCAGCGGAAAGTTTTTCGACAGTGGTGGAAATTCCGGATCGGGCTACATTGCTAATGAAAACAAAACTTACACCCTTTGCACAAACGGAGGTGGTGCAGCAGTAAAAATAGCTTTCAGCGCTTTCAATCTCGACAGCAAGGATACACTAACAGTTTTTGATGGCAACACCAATGCCGCACCAATTCTGGGGAAATTCACAAAAGACGATTTGCTCGGACTCACTCTCTCTGCTTCCAATGGCAATACTTCGGGCTGTCTGACTTTTCATTTCGCCAGCGATAATGCAAGCAACGGATTTTGGGAAGGCAGCATTTCCTGCGGGGCCAAATGTATTTTTCCCGTTGCTGATATTAATAGCTCCGGCAACGTTGTAAAACTTTGTCCGGGCGATAACGCAACGCTCGATGGCAGCGCTTCTACCGCCGGCAGCGGAAGCATCACGCAATATCAATGGTTCACCAAAAAAGATACTACCAGCGGTCCTGTTTACACTTCCTCCTTCCCTTCGCCTTCCGGACTCAATGTGGAATTGCGCGTTACCAACTCTCTCGGTTGCTCCAACATCAATAAAGAACAGGTGCAGATCTGGGTGAGTACTCCTCCTGTTTTCACCGGAACCACAGGCGACACCAAAGCCTGTGCCGGACAGGAAGCCTGCTTCACCGGAAATGTTGCCGGAACAACCTTCAGGGAAACTGTTCCTAAATACAATGGCGGCGACCTCGCTCTTCCTGATAAACCAGGATTTTGCTTTTCATCAAAACTGAATTTCAAGACTTTTTTGCCCGGACAAAAACTCACGTCTGTCAATGATCTGCAAAGCATCTGCGTTGATATGGAACACTCCTATCTCGATGACCTCACGATAAAAATCACCTGTCCGAACGGACAATCGGCTAAACTCTTCAATCGCGGCGGAGCGGGCAAATATCTTGGTAATCCTGTCATCAACGATGATCCTGCAGTGAAAGGAACCTGCGGCCACTACTGCTGGACCGCCGGTTCCATGTTGGGAGAACTGCAAAATGCAATGACCGTAAATAAAGTTGTTCCTTATGGAAACTACAAAAGCGTGCAGCCTTTCACTAACCTCATTGGCTGTCCGCTCAACGGAGAATGGTCTTTTGAAGTGTGCGACATGCAAGTGAACGACAATGGATTTGTGTGCACCTGGGACCTTACCTTCAATCCGGCTATCGCACCACCAGGCATCAGCTTTACACCCACTTTTAATATCGCTGATAAAGATTCTACTACTTGGCTAGCTGATGCTGCCATAGTAAAAACATCTGCAAACGGCGATACGATTTGCGCTGCGTCAGCCGCCGGAAACAAGAGCTATACTTACAGAGCCATCAATGATTTTGGCTGTTCTTACGACACCACACTTGATGTAAAAATTTATGGTTATCCTCTTAGCGATTTACCCGATACACTGCAGGTTTGTGCGTCTTTAACACAATCGCAATTGAAAGTAAATGTGTCGCCAGCGGCCGAAGGAAGCTATCAGTATTTGTGGACTCCTTCCACCGCACTAAGTAATCCTAACATTCCCAATCCGTTGCTCACGCTGGCAAATGCTGCAAACTCCTACATCTTCCAGGTAGAAGACAATGCAGCACCAGGCTGTATTACGTATGACACAACAATTATTAAACAAATTACTCCGCCTCCCGCCGACTTCACTCTGGATATTGACTCGGGTTGTGCTCCACTCACTATAAAACTGCACGATATCACCAATCCTAAACCGAGTTCTTTCCACTGGATTTTTGGCGATGGCAACGAAATCATTAGTACTATTGATTCAACCACGCATACTTATTCTTCTTATGGAGTGCGGTATATCGATTATGTCATGCAAACTTTCGATGGCTGCAGCGATACTATCAGCAAAAAGGTAAATGTTTTACCTCAACCATTGGTACTCTTCCTCGTTTCTCCGCCAGAAGCATATCTTGATGATCCTTATTTCTGTTTTCAAAATGCAACACAACAAGGAGATCAGTGGCATTGGACCTTCGGTACAGAGGGTTCATCAGCAAATGAAAGCGATTGCTTCCGCTTTTCCGACAGCGTGAAATGCCATAAAGTTTCTTTAAGTGCTACCAATAATTTTGGATGTTCCGATACTTTACAAAAGTCGGTTTGCGTGAAAAATGCACGACCGAAAATTTACGCACCCAACTGTTTTACTCCCGATAATGATAAAGTCAATGATAGCTTTATTATAGTCACCGATGGTATTTCAAGTGATCATTACACACTCAGTATTTTCAACAAATGGGGCAATTTGATTTTTGAAAGCAGTACACCCAACGCTCCGTGGGATGGCGATGCGCAACCATCCGGTGTATATGTATATGTGCTGCAATATCAGGATGAGTGGGGCAACCTGCTGCAGAAGACAGGTCACGTGACCTTGTTAAGGTAATTTCAAAACGCACTCTCACTCTCAAAACTGATTTCCTATCTTTGCTGCATGACAAATTCTTCGCTTCGTATCGTTTTTATGGGAACTCCCGACTTCGCTGTTCCTTCATTGCAAATATTAGTCGACAACGGATATAATGTAGTTGGAGTCATCACCGCTCCCGACAAGCCCGCCGGTCGCGGACACAAAATTCAGCAATCACCAGTGAAGAAATATGCAGTGGAAAAAGGACTGAATGTTTTACAACCTACGAATTTAAAATCAGAAGAATTTATTGCCGAGCTGAAAGCACTCAATGCACATCTGCAGGTGGTAGTGGCTTTCAGGATGTTGCCCGAAGTAATCTGGAAGATGCCTGAGCTTGGCACTTTCAATCTTCATGCTTCCCTCCTTCCGCAATACAGAGGCGCTGCGCCTATCAACTGGGCCATCATCAATGGCGATGCAGAAAGTGGTGTAACTACTTTTTTCATTAACCAGGACATCGACACAGGAAAAATTATACTGCAAGAGAAAATAAAACTCACTCCCGACATGACTGCCGGTGAACTGCACGATCAATTGATGAACATTGGCAAAACACTGGTGCTAGATACCGTATATAGAATACAAACCAATAACCTTTCGCTGCTCAATCAAAAAGATTTGCTGGTGAAAGAATTAAAACCCGCTCCGAAGATTTTTAAGGAAACCTGTAAAATCAACTGGAATAAAAACGTGGAAGAAGTATATAATTTAATTCGTGGACTCTCACCTTATCCTGCAGCGTGGACCAACATCAAAAAGGAAAATGAAGAAACTCTGATGAAGATCTTTACAGCAGAAAAAAGTGAGAAGCAGCTGAAGCCCGGATTTATTGAAAGCGACAAAACAGCTATTTATATAGGCTGCGCCAATGGCGCATTAAAGATCACCCTACTTCAGCTCGCCGGCAAAAACCGCATGAAAACAGAAGAGCTCCTCAAGGGATTCAACATCGGCGGATATCACACAGCGTGATAAAGTGGAAGTGCCCCCCCTATGGTCTTCTCCGGTGATTACCTTACAAAAAGGCAGGTAGAACGCCATTTTCCGGCATAGTTATTAACAATAGACCTGTTTTTTCAACATTTCCGCGATTTTTCTTGTTGAGTATTTGCATCAAGTCATTTATCACATATATTTGACACCGGATAGTCAAATTATTCATTAACCATTAAATTTTAAATAACATGGCAAACAAAGCAGAATTAATCGAAGCAATCGCAGCTGAAGCGAAAATCACTAAAGCTGATGCAAAAAGAGCATTGGACGCTTTTATCACTACAACTACTAAAGCTTTGAAAAAAGGCGACAGAGTTGCATTGGTAGGTTTTGGTTCTTTCGCAGTATCTAAAAGAGCTGCTAGAAAAGGAAGAAACCCACAAACTGGAAAAGAGATCAAAATCTCTGCTAAGAAAGTTGTTAAGTTCAAAGCTGGTGCTGAACTTTCTGGTGTAGTTAACAAGTAATTGTTTTCAACCAAAAAAATTGAAAAGCTGTCTTCGGACAGCTTTTCTTTTTTGTGGTAATACCTTTCAGATCCAGAAATAAGTTCAAGTCAACAGTAAGAACTCTATCACTTACTGATATCATTCGTGAAAATTTATTTCCTGAACTCCCTGAAGATCGCCTCCGCAGCTTTATGTGCATCTATCATTCCTGATTCAATTTCATCAGTATATTTCTCCAATGCAGCGATAACCGAAGGATGATGATAAAAGGAATTTTTCAATAAGGTATCGAGATAAGATCTAAGACGATTTACTTTCTGCTGCTTTCTGTTTTCTTCCAGCCAGCCACTCTTCATCATCCTGTTCTTCAAATCTTCGGTTTCCTGCCATAGCTCAGCAATTCCTGAGTTTGCTTTCGCCGAACACAAAAACACTTCTCTTTTTTCGCCTTCTATGGGTCCGGGCATAATTTGCAAAACAGTGTCCAATAACATCTTGGTTTTCCTGGCCTGCACGATATTATCTTCTTCGGATTTGTTTACTACCACTAAATGCACTTCTTCCATGATGCCGCGCTTGATGCCCTGCAAATCATCTCCTGAATTAGGCAGAAGAAGAAAAATAATAATATCAACCAGATGAGCGACTTCTGTTTCCGATTGTCCTACCCCCACCGTCTCTACAAATACCACATCAAATCCTGCCTCTTCGGAAAACACAATGGCATCGGCTAATCCCGAAGCAACACCGCCCAACTCCTGTCGCGAAGGAATCGGTCGGATATACGCCGCATCATTCACCACCAGTTTTTCCATTCTTGTTTTATCGCCAAGAATACTCCCACCCGATCTTCCAGAACTGGGATCAACAGCGAGTACTGCAACCTTTCGATTTTTTTGTGTGATTAAATAGATTCCCAGCTGATCAATAAAAGTACTCTTACCCACACCGGGAACACCGGTAATTCCAATGCGCAAACTCCTTCCTTCCCTTTCACATTGCTGCAACAGAGTGCGCGCCAGCTGACGATCGTCTTCTTTTGTACTCTCGGTAAGGGTAATGGCTTTGGCCAGGGCCTGCTTGCTTCCTTTCCGCAATTCAGCGAGCCAATCCGCAGGGGAAGATGATCCCGCCCCTTTTTTAAAATCCGGATTGAAGGAAGAAATATCCACTTAAAAAGATTTTCTTAAATCGGCTTTCAATGCATCAATAGCCTTTTGCACCCAGTCAATTTCTTGTCCAGCAGTAATAGTCAATACCTCTCTCGCCAAATCAATAGATGTTGCATTGTCTTGTAATTTCGACATCCCCAGACTCACTGACTTCATGGTTTCTTCCTTGGCTTTCTTCACGATTTCCCAAGAATTTTTTGAGACATACAACTGCTGTGTGATATTGTGTTCAAATTCCGATTTAATAGCATTAATGAGCTCCGTTTGCAGAAAGCGGGCGCTCATACCAGGCTTGTGCACACGGGAAACCAATCCCGACATCTGCATTCTTTCCAGGAAGAGGATGAGTCGCTCATGGGCCTGTAGAATAATTGGGGCCGAATATTTAAGATTCTCCTTTTTCACCTCTATCAAATGGCGGTTTTGTTCGTTTTGAATCAGTCGGTGTACCAACAAATAAGCAACAGCCCCTACCACCACTGAAGGCACGGTGTACATTAACATTTGCGCAAATTCTTCCATAGTTTTTTATTTAACGTTTTAAATTTCTCAATTCTTTGTCAGAATGCCAATTTCTGTAAAAGTAACTTTTGGACGACAGCTTTTTTTTCCTATCTTAAGTTCCCCAAAACACTTACACTATGCTTACACTGCTTGATCGTCTCTATAAGTCATTTATTGAAGAACGCCGGATATTATTTATTCTCCCGCTGTTAGCCATCGCTTATTTAATGCTGTTTTTCCACCTCAATTAATTCATTTGTGATAAAGTAATCAGGGCCTGATAGATGTACGCATCCTTCTGCAGGTTTTTATGAAAAGTCTCCAACCTATCCTTTTTCGCCTTATCACTCTTCACGGCTTCCAGCTCGTCGCTTAAGAAATCGACTTTAATTTTATTTTGGCGCTTGGCAATGGCTGAAAGGGCTTCACTACTGGCTTCCAGCATTTTAGACTCCCTGTCGTAATCAGCGTACAACAAACTCTGTTTCGTGTTTTTCTCCTCTTTCTCCATCAGCACCAAGTGCTTGTTCAGTTGTTTGAAGAAAGCCGTAGTATCAATGCGGCTTTTCACTGAAGACTTGAGGGCGGTGTAGTTTGGGGCAGACTTATACGACTCATAATCCGCAGCGCGTATCTTGGTCCATGGCATGGCAAAATCCTCTTCTTTCTCCCCCGACTTCATTTTAGAATACACATCCGGCAGGATGATATCTGGGACAACACCTTTCAGCTGAGTAGCGCCACCGTTGATTCGGAAGAATTTCGACATGGTGATTTTCACCTCACCCAACGATTTGAAAGGGGCGTACTCACTGCCCGCAGGCACAAACTCATCCAGATCAAAAAAGCGCTGAACACTGCCTTTACCGAAGGTAGATTCCGAGCCGATCACCACACCACGATGGTAATCCTGAATGGCTGCAGCAAAAATTTCGGAAGCAGAAGCACTAAAGCCATTCACCAATACAATCAAAGGTTTTGAATCGCGGATGCGTGGATCAGGATCGCGGTAGGCCTGGCTATCTCCTGTTCTGTCGTCAACAATCACCACCGGACCCGTTTCAATGAACAAGCCCACCATCTTGATGCAATCCTGAAGGGAACCCCCGCCATTGTTACGCAAATCGATAATAGTTCCTTTGGTATTTTCTTTAGCCAAACGCTCTACTTCTATCAATAAATCGTCGGAGCAATTTCTTCCGCCCCTTCCCGAAAAATCGGCATAAAACTGTGGTAAATCGATGTATCCGTAGCGACTCGCATCGCCATCCATTTGAAGAATAGCCGACTTCGCATAAGTTTCTTCAATGATCACAATATCTCTTATGATTTTGATGATTTTAGTAGTGCCATCCACTTTCTTTACGGTGAGGCGAACCTCGGTACCCTTCGGTCCACGAATCATCCCCACCACTTTATCCAGTCGCATATCCACTACATCCACCGGTTTTTCGGCGCCCTGAGCCACTTCCATAATAAGGTCGCCAGCCTCCAGCTCTCCCTGTCGCGCCGAAGCACTGCCAGGAATAATTTCATTTACTTTCACATAACCGTCTTTTACCGATAAAGTAGCGCCAATACCCTCGAGCCGACCGGTCATAGAGATATCGAAATCCTGCTTGTCGCGCGGTGCGAAATAAGAAGTATGCGGATCGTATACACTCAGCAAAGCATTAACAAACATGGAGTAGCGCTCCATTCTATCCACTTGCTGAATGCTTTTCGCCCACTCATCATAGCTTTTCAAAATCTTTTCACGGGCTTCTTTTTCCAAATCAGCATCAGATCTTTTCACCTTCACTGAATCAGAGGACTGGGCATCCTTCAGCGTATAATACCTTGATAAAACCTGGTATTTAAGCAATTTCCTCCATAGCTCCTTACGCTCTTTTTCTGTTTTAGGGTAGTCGCGTTTGTCGGCATCATTCTCTACAGATTCCTTAACATTAAAATTCATCGGTTGCGAGAGAATTTCCTTGTACAAAGGCTGGATCTCCTTTTCACGATTCTGAATGAGCGTCAGCGATTCCTCAAATAAATCAAGGCCTTCCGCAGTAGAAATCTCTTCATCAATTTGGGTTTCGTATTTCATCAGCTGATCGACATCAGCCTTCAGCAATATTCTTTTGTTGTAATCGAGGGCCTTCAGGTACTGCTTAAATGCCTTCTTGGAATAAGCATCATCGATCTTCAGATTAAGATAATGATAGTTGGAAGTTACCTGAAAAACGTAACTCAGTATCACCTGCTCCTTGCTCAGTTTTGCAGGTTCGGGTTTAAGGGTATAAAAACCTACAATTCCAATAAAAACAACCAGTGCAAGGATGCCTAACTTCAATTTCATAAAAAATTTCATTCAAGGGTAATTTAATTATACCCGACTAATATAACCAGATGAAAGCTAAATTGAAGCCTGTTTTAATATTATTTATAGAAATGCAGAAGCCGGTAAAGAATAATACACCATGGGACCACATTTTTCCGGGCCAAATGAATTTAATATCTTGGACGCTCTTATTAATGATAGTCTATGTTTGTAGTAGCCGATATGGGATCAACAAAAACCGACTGGTCTTTTGTTGAGGACAATAAAAAAATGACGCTGATCAAATCGCAGGGCTTCAATCCTCATTTTTATTCCAGTGAAGAAATCAAAGCCTTGCTGGAACCCATATTTGCTGATAAAAAAGAATTACTCAACAGAGTAAGACAACTGTACTTTTATGGTTCGGGCTGCTCCAACGAAGAAAAAATAAATGTTGTGCGTACAGCACTCATCACCTTTTTCCCAAACGCTGCTATATACATCACTCACGATTTAATGGGGTCGGCACGTGCCGTTTGCGGTAGGGAAAGAGGCATAGCCTGCATCCTCGGAACTGGTGCCAACACGTGTTTGTACGACGGCGAAAAAATTATCGACAATGTACCGTCGCTAGGCTTTCTGCTTGGTGATGAAGGCAGCGGTGCCGATCTCGGTCGCGAACTCATCAAGTACTATATGTATGGCGAACTCCCTCTTCATCTTGAAGAAAAATTTGAAGAGAATTATAAAGTCAGCAAACAAACACTGGTTGGTGAAATATACAGCACCAAACACCTTAATGCCTACTGTGGAAATTATGCGAAATTTCTTACCGAAAACAAGGAAGAACCTATAGTACAACAACTGGTTGATGAGCGCTTCCGAGAATTTTTCAAGCGCCACGTCAGCAAATACGATGATTACCAAAACCTGCAAGTGCACTTCATCGGCTCTATCGCTTATTATTTCTCCAAAAACCTGAGGAAAGCCGCGCAGGCTTGCGGAACAAAGGTAGGACGTATCATTCCTGCACCAATGGAAAAATTAATTGAATATCATTCTGCATAAAAATGTCTTTCGACTTCCATAAAAATAAAGACGAGTATTACTTGCAGCAAAAAGACAATGCAAAGGAGTTCATTCATCCTTTTGTTGATCCTCATGTAAAGATCGATTCATCATTAAGAGTGCTGGAAATTGGTTGCGCCGAAGGTGGTGTGTTGTGCTCCTTTCTTGCAAAAGGTGCAAAGGGCGTGGGTATTGAACTGCTGCAAAGCCGACTCGATCTCGCCAATCATTATCTCTCAGCCGAAATTCCGAAAGAACAATTCACACTCATCAACAAAAACATTTACGATATCGATCCGCAAAAGGACCTTCCTTTTCTCTTCGATCTCATCATTTTGAAAGACGTGATTGAGCATATTCCAAATCAGGAAAAAGTGATGCACGAATTCAAAAAATTCCTGGCGCCGGGCGGAAAAATATTTTTCGGATTTCCACCATGGCAAATGCCTTTCGGTGGTCACCAGCAGATTTGCAACAGTAAGTTTTTGCACCTGCTGCCGTGGTTTCATTTGCTTCCGAAATTCATGTACAAAGGAATATTAAAAATGTTTGGCGAACCGCAAGGCATCATTGATGAACTCATGGACATCAAGGACACCGGAATTTCACTGGAGCGTTTTGAACGCATCGTAAAAGCCGAAGGATATAAAATCACCAACAAGCAATTGTATTTGTTCAATCCGATTTACAAATACAAGTTCAAGCTAAAACCGCGAAAGCAGGCGGGATTCATTGCAACGATCCCTTATATAAGGAATTACTTTACCACTTGCGGATATTATTTGATTGAGCTGAAGTAATTGAACCCGATTGTTATTGCAAAGAGTTTTCACAATGTAAATTCCAATTTTAAACGTTGCAAAATCCACTTCCATTACTTGTGCACCAGTGTTGACAACAGTACTGCAGGCTTGTTTTTCAAACACATCACAATCGTATAAGAATTCGTTCCTGCGGACAAACCAATTTTCAATTGATTTTCCACCGGAATAGGCAATACTTTCATCTCATTCTTCTCAGTTAAAACTTTCGGCACCGAATTAAATCTGTAAAGCCTTTGAACCAAAACACTTGACACCACTCAGTGGTTGCGCTTTTGCAGTAAGAGATAATATCACAAAGAATAGCAAGGGTAAATATTTTCCCGTAGAAATTGTAATTGTTCGTTCAACGAAGAACAGCGCTTTCGGCCTGAAAAACTTTCCATTTAGTCATCTACCAACTACTCAATAAAACTGTGAAATCTTCCTAACAAATTGATAGATTAGTCAAAATGACTTAATTTGCCCCGCGAATGTTGGATCACATACTATGTCAGTTTTAGTCAATCATCCTAATCAATTGAAAGGACTTGTGCCTAGGGATATTTTAAAATCTTTGCACGAAGTCAGCACTTTACGCGGCATTTTCTCCATTATAATAGAATGGACCTTAATTATTGCCGCGGCTTATTTTTGCGAACGCTATTTCAACTGGCCCCTATATATTATATGCGTGGTTTTTATTGGTGCCCGGTTATTGGCTTTGGGCTTGATCATGCATGAATCAACGCATCGCCTACTTTCCAAGAACAAAACGCTGAACAATTTCCTGGGCGAAGTTTTTTGTGCCTGGCCTCTGTTTATCTCCATGAGATCGTACCGCGTAAAACACCTGGCCCATCACAAATGGCTAAACACCGAACAAGATCCCGACTATGTTGCCAAAACCGATGACAACTGGCACTTCCCCATGTCATTTAAAAAATTCTCAAAAATCATCCTCACCCAAATCAGCGGCTTGGGAATATTTGAAACCTTCAGGGTAATGTCGAGCAAGCAGATGAAAGTGAAAAAAGACAAAGCGCCACTGTGGTATACTATAGCAAGAATCCTTTTTTATGTGCTGGTGATTTCCCCGTTCGTGTATTTCGACAGCGGAATGTTACTAGTTAAATACTGGATCATTCCCTTTGCCACCTGGACACAGGTAGCCAACCGACTGCGAAGGGTGGCCGAGCATTCGGGTATCGAAGGAAAAGAACTGGCCCTGCAAACCCGCACCACCAAACACGGATTTTTAACCCATTTGCTCCTCGTACCCAAAAACATCTCTTACCACTGCGAACATCATTTGTATCCCGGCATCCCTTGTTATCATTTGCCTAAAGTCCACAACGAATTACTGAAACACGATACGGTGAAAGAGAATTTCCATATCTCCCACACCTACTCCGATGTTTTTAAAGATTGTATCAACAAAGCGAATTAGCCTGATGAGCTCACTACCTATAGTTCCCGGCAGAGGTTTAGTTACCAGCACTTCCACGCAAATGCGACTGGATTTTTTAAAAGACAAGCAATTGCCTTTTAAAAATCTGTCGGATGCTTCTCTCGATCTTTCCCAAATTCAAAACAATATCGAGTCGTACATCGGCACCGTGGAAATCCCGGTGGGTATGGTGGGACCACTCCTGTTTAATGACGACGAACTGGTGTATTGCGCAGCAGCAACACTGGAAGGCGCTTTGATCTCCAGCATGAACCGTGGTTCCAAGGCTTTGAGTTTAAGCGGTGGATTTTCGGCAAAAGTGCTGTGGCAAAAGATGAGTCGTGCACCTTTGTTTTTGTTCGAAAGCGAACTAGATGCCAATGTTTTTGTGGTATTTATTGAAGCTAATTTTGAAGCCATAAAGGCGATCACCAAAAAATACTCCAATCATGCCGAATTGCTGGAAATCAAAATCATCCAGCAAAACGAAAATGTTCATTTAAAATTCATCTACCGCACCGGCGATGCGTCGGGACAAAACATGACCACCACCTGTACCTGGCACGCCATGTTGTTTATCGTGGAAGAGTTTAAACAAAAAACAGGTATTGTACCTGTCGACTTTGTGATTGAGGGAAATGGTGCTTCGGATAAAAAAATATCCCAAAACAATATTGAAGAAGGACGAGGCATACATGTAATTGCCGAATGTTTTCTGCACGAAAAAATTATCCGCGACATATTGCGCACTACTTCCGAAAAAATGGAAAATTGCTTCCACCCTTCTACAAAACTGGCCAAGCAGGATGGCATGGTGGGTTACAACATCAACGTAGCCAATGCCATTGCATCTATTTTTGCAGCTACCGGCCAGGACCTTGCTTCGGTACACGAATCGGGAACCGGCATTTTGCATTTGGAAAGAAAGGAAGGCGGATTGTATTTACAACTTACTCTTCCCAACCTGGTGATTGGCACCGTAGGAGGTGGTACACACCTGGCCAAACAAACTGAAGCTTTAACCATGATGGGTTGCCTGGGCAGCGGAAAAGCGGAACGCTTTGCACAGTTGATTGCAGGATTTGCACTCGGACTAGAAATCTCCACTTACGCCGCCATCGTCAGCGGTGAATTCGCCAAAGCACACGAAAAGCTGGGAAGAAACAAACCCGTGAAATGGCTGCTGAAATCGGAACTCAAACCCGATTTTCTTCACAAATGCCTGGAGGAAAAACACCGCAACTCCAGTATTCGGGTGATAGAGGAAACTCTTTTGGAAAACGGCATTATCACTAATGTTGCTGCTAAAATCAGCAAGAAATTAATGGGTTTTACCACTCTGCAACTGGGCGAACAAAAATTATTACTCAAATCGAAACCACTCGACGAAGAAGTCATCAAAGGATTACACGTGATTGCAGCTTCCATCGATCCCAAGCTTTCCGATTTGATTAAAGAATACAAAGACGTACTGGAATACAAAAACTGCCATCTGAAAGAATTAGACATCAACCACTTTTTGTTTCAGGAAAAATTCAACTCCATTCCGCACTACTATGGAAAAATGGTAAATGAAGCCCGTGAAATCTATTTTTTCATTCAGGAGTTTCTGGATTATTCCCAGCTGAGCATCGTCAACTCAGAAAACAAACCCGAACTGTGGCAGGAAGAACAAATCAAACAGGTTTTGGCGGTAATGTCCACTTTCCACAACCATTCAAAAGCCAAAGAAATACAATCCACACAAGAGTTTTATGCCTGGAAAGCACTGCCTTTGTATGAAAAATTATTGTCGATTATCATCAATGAAGGATCTGCTGATAGCAAGGCTTTGAAAAACTTAATGCAGGATATGCCCCACTGGGAAAAAGAAGCCCAGGAAATTACGATTCCCCTAACAGTCATCCACAACGATTGTAATCCGCGAAACATCGCCATCCGCAAAAATGGGGGCGTTTGTATTTACGACTGGGAGCTGGCGGTAAAAGATTTCCCGAGCAGGGACATCGTGGAGTTTTTGAGTTTTGTTTTGCCACCCGGATTTTCCAAAGAGGAGATGATGAAATACCTCGATCACTATGCTGCGTTAAATCCAAATTACAGCCCAGAGGAATGGAAAAAAACTTATCGCTATTCGCTTAAAACCTACGTCGCCAGCCGCGTATCTTTTTACGAAGTATCAGGCATATTAATCAAATACGATTTCTCCAGCCGCATTTTATCTGTTGCTTTGCGAATGTTAGATTTATTGAATGAATAGCCTTTTGCAACATAGCCTGATTGTGGTTTTGCCTTTGGTGATGACCAATACGCTGCACATGCTGGTAGTAAAAAAGGCATGGCTGCAAAGCATTAACATTCCAATCTCCGACAAACTTTTCGGAAAAAATAAAACCTGGAGGGGCTTTGCTTTTTTAGTCGTGGTTAACGCATTGATTGTATTATTCATCACCCGTATCTGTTCCATCCCATTGGAAAATTCAGCATTGATAGGCGCTATTTTGGGCTTCACCTATTTGTTATTTGAATTGCCCAACTCCTATATGAAAAGAAAATTAGGCGTGGGGCCCGGCGAGCAACACCAGCGCTACCGCTATTTCTTCAGCTGGATCGACAAATCTGATTCCGCTTTCGGACTCAGTCTGGTATATTTTCTTATGGGTTATGTAGATTGGAAAAACGCTCTGCTGCTCTATTGCATTTGCAGCGGAACCCATGTTATTTCTTCCTTCATTTTAGTGAAATTAAAAATCAAGGCTTCTTTTTAAATGTATATCCAAAGCTTAAATAGCATACTCCAAGAAAGCCAGTCGGGTGCCAAGGCTTTTCATTTAGCAAAAATGAAAAGAGCCGGTTTTCGGGTGCCGGAGGGCTTTGTGATCAACGCCTCGGCCTTTGAAGATTTTTTTATCAGGAAGAAAGAATTCAGCGAACATTTTAAAAATGAAGTCCAAAATGCCTTGAGCGCTATTCCCGCTAATGGCTATATGGTACGCAGTTCGGCCATTGGCGAGGATGGTGAAGGCAATTCTTTTGCCGGACAATTGGAATCTTTTCAGGCCGCAAACAATATCAACGATGTACTCGCAAAATTACTCCTTTGCTGGAAATCCTATCAAAAAGATCAGGTAGCCGTTTATCAAAAAACATCGGGCGTACAACTCAAAGGAATGGCGGTAATAATGCAGCAGCTTATTGCACCCGATTATGCCGGAGTGATTTTTTCGCGGCATCCGATGAATGAAAAAAACATTTTAGTAGAATATATTGAAGGCCACGGCGAACAATTGGTCAGCGGAAAAGTAAATCCGCACAACTTTACTTTTTCACGTGACAACCAGACTTTTTTCGAAAAAACTCCTTTCTCTTTTGATGAAGGAATAGCGGCGACCGAAGCCCTGGAATTACTCTACTCTCAAGCTTTGGACATTGAATGGGCCATTAAAGACAATACCTTTTACATAGTACAATGCCGGCCGATTACCACGGCGACCAAAAGCAAGCGCGTGTACTGGTCGAATACCAACGTCAACGAAAATTATCCCGAGGCCATTACACCCCTGCTCTATTCCATCGCCCGCGAATCTTATTATCATTATTTTAAAAACCTGTCGCGCTTATTCCTCATTTCCTCCGAAAAAATTCAGGAATTGGAAGCTGCTTACGCCAACGTTATTGCGGTTCATGGCTGTAAGATGTATTACAACATGAGCAGCATTCACGAAATTATTTCAGCTTCGCCTTTTTCGGAAATGCTTTTAAAATCCTTCGATAATTTCGTGGGCTACAACCAGGAGAAAAAAACAGAAACAAAAGAAAAAGGCAGTAAACTGCGCTTCATCAGGGAAGTCATCCGTTTCAATTCTTCTTTGGAAAAAACGGTAAAGACTTTTGAAAATCACGCCGATCTTTATCAGCAGCAAGCCCAAAAAGCCATTGCCTTAGAAGAAATCAAACACAGCTTTCACGACTTTATTGAAATACGCATGCACAGCTGGTACAGGGCATCGCTGGCCGATTTTTTCGCGATGCTGTACCACGGACTACTCGGTAAATTTTGTGCAAAGTACTACGACGAAAAAGCCGAAGGCATCCACAATCAGCTTATACAGGCTATTCCCAACTTAATCAGCAGCGAGCCTATTGTATTAATGTATACCATAAAATTGGCGTTGCGCAAAGATCCCGAAACATATAAAAAATTCATTGCGCTGAGTGCCGAAGAATTTTGGGAAGAAATTAAAACCAGAAACTCCGAAGCGCACAAACTCATCCTCCGCTATTTAAAAGAATTTGGTTTCCGCTGTTCGGGAGAGCTGATGCTTACCAGCAAAACCTACACAGAAGAGCCTGCACGATTTATTGATCTGCTAAAGCAATACGATGCCTTGCCCGACGCCAATCCGGAAGAGTTGATTGCACAAAAAGCGAAAGAAAGGGAACAGGTGTTGCGCGATTTCAAAAAAACGATCTGGAAGAAAAACGGCATCAACATTTTCAAATCCATCACACACGTCACCTTATTAAAATCATTGATCCGATTGGCCTACAAAGGCATTTCGGCCCGTGAGCGCGTACGTTTAAAACAAGCCAGCCTGTACTTTCAGTTTAAGAAAATCGTAGAAAAATGCGGCAGTGAATTCCAGAAAAGGAAATTTCTGGATAACGCAAACGATGTTTTTTATCTGCGCTACTCCGAAATTATTGAAGCACTCAACTCTTCGTCCATGCTGCCCTCCGCAGTGAAAAAACAAGTTCAATTAAGCAAAGAACATTTCACAACACAATCGACACTGGTTTACCCCGACGATTTTTTCAGCAACTTAGGCGAATTCCCTTCTCCCGAAGAATTGCCATCCAAAAACACAACAGCAAACGGACATTTGAAAGGACTTTGCGCCTGCGGCGGAAAAATTCAGGCAAGAGTAACAGTGCTCCACTCTGTGATGGAAGCGCACAAATTGAAAAAAGGCGACATCCTTGTTACGCGCCAAACCGATCCGGGATGGGTGGTGGTTTTTCCTTTAATCAGCGGATTGATTGTAGAAAGGGGTGGCATGCTTTCTCACGGCGCCATTGTTTCCCGCGAGTTTGGAATTCCGGCTGTTGTAGGTGTGGAAAAAGCCACCTCTCAATTAAAAGATGGCGATACAGTTGTTCTTAATGCCTTCACCGGCGAAATTACTTTAGTGAATGAATAGCCTGCGCACCTACATACAAGAACGAATAAATATATTTCTTTGGAGCGGGGTAGCTTTGCTATTGATCGCTTTATCGCTAACAGATTTATCCTTTTCCACTTTTCAATTGTATGCCTTTCCTTTTGTTTTATTTTTCCTGCTCACATTGCGTTTGTCCGATGATTTAGCCAGCGCAGAAATCGACAAGGGAAAAGAAAACAGAAGCTACACCAACGACACCACAAAAAAAGAATTACAGAAATTTTCTTTTGTTGCCCAGGGAATATTAGTGGCAACACTCGCCATCTTCGATTACAAAAGAGCCGTGATTGCACTTGCGTTTTTGGTGGTCAATCATTTATTATACGCAGTATTATTCAACATTACTAAACTCCGATACTTCCTGCCTCTGCTCAAATATGCTTTCATCATTTATGTTTTAAATCTTGAATTATCCTTTAACATTTTAGCAGTCGTTTTTGCCTTTATAACATTTGAAAGTGTGGAAGACCAAAGCTTTCCTATGAACAAATATTTTAGGGTAAGTAGTGCAACCCTTTCCTTCATTATGTTGCTCTTCAATTCTCTTCTAACGCTCAACATCATGCTGTTTTTGCCACTTTGCCTCATCGGTATGATACTGGTAAAATATCCAAATCGATATTCTGCTTACGCATTTCTAACAGTGTTTATACTTACTCATTTACTTTTAATTTATCCTAAATGTTTAATCCTTTAGACGAAATAAAAAAACTGCAAAATCCTCCGCACCTTGCATTTGAAGCTATATCCTGCTATCTCTGTGGCAGCAGTAACTGCGAAAAATTCCTGGTAGGCGAAGAAGATTTAACCGGTAAAGACGGCAACTTCCTGTATGTAAAATGCACAAGTTGCTCCCTGGTGTACCAAAATCCGCGCATCAACATCAATGGCATCAAAGAATTTTACGATTCCGAATACATCGCCCACCGCAAGAAAAAAAACTGGGGCATCTTAACGCCTTTGTATGAAAGGGCGATGAGCAAACACGACAGGGAAAAAGAAAAACTGGTGAAAAAACACTGCGCTATCAACTCCTCCACCGAAATTCTCGATGTAGGTTGTGCCGTGGGAACTTTCCTCCTGCACCTCAATAAAAAGTACAATTGTAAAATCAGCGGTGTTGATTTCAAGGAAGATTTATCTTACCCCGGTTTCGAGAAAATCAATTTCTACCAGGGCTTGTTTTACGAGCAAAATATTCCCGAAAAAAAGTTCGACATCGTCACCATGTGGCATTTCTTTGAACACGATTACGATCCCAACCGTTCACTGGAAATGGCGAAGAAAGTAGTAAAGCCCGGCGGTAAAATTATCATTGAAGTGCCGCGACTGGATTCACGTACCTTTAAATGGTTTAAAAACAAATGGCCTGGTGTTCAGGCGCCACAACACACGGCACTGTACGACAAACAATGTTTTTTGGAAATACTTAAAAAACACAACCTGGTGGTGGAAGAATATCTGCCTTACGGCGCTTTCCCTCCCTACTTCTATATTTTTACCGGCAATTATTTTAAAACTATCGGGAAGGGCTTAAACCTGAACAAAATTATTTTCCCTTATTTCCTCGGCCAGTTTTTATTAACGCCCTATCTCTTGTTTCAAAAGAAATTAAACTTATCCATGCAAACAGTAGTATGTCGACTTCCTTAAAAAACATATACCAACTCGTAATTGTTTTCACGGTGATGACCATCACCGGATCAACAGCGCTTATTTTGCGACTGATTTCCTTTGGTTTGCTCACCCATTTCAACCGCCGGTATTTCATCGCCTGGTCATCGAAAATCATCATGTGGCTGGTTGGCATTAAACTGGATTTGCCCAAAGAAAATCCAATTAAAAATGGCAATTACTTCATCACCTTCAACCATAATTCCTATCTCGATATTTTTGCGCTTACCGCTATGGGCTATGGCAACACGGTTTTTTTACTCTCCGAAAAAACCATCAAAATCCTTCCCCTCACTCTCTCGGCTTTGAGCATAGGAATCGTGTACATTCCACAAAAGAAACACCTGAAACGCCGAATGGCATTTTTCCACCAACTGGAAAAAAGAATTGTGGAGCAAAAAATAAATGTGGCTGGTGCCTCCGAAGGAGTGCATGATCACCATCACGGTATTGATAAATTCAACCGGGGCGTGTACCACATGGCTTTGATTTCCAAACTGGACATTCTCCCCCTTTTCATCGCTGTTCCTAAAGAATCCAACCCTTTCAACAAATACAAACATTTTAAAAGAGGAACGATTAAAATCGAAATTTTAGACGCCGTAAGCACCAAAAACTGGACAGTGGAAAACCTGGATTTTCATGTACAGGAAATGCGAAATCTGTATGTAAAAAGGTTCAATGAAACACATCAGGAAAAAATCCAATGAAAGAACACGCTACCATAAAACAGTTTAAAGCCAACAATTCACTGGCATTTTTGTTTTTAGTATCACCAGTACTCTTTGCTTCGGCCGGATGGTATTTGTCGATGACACCTTCGTTGAGCTGGAACTTTATTCTCGGACAAATTTTCCTGGCTATTTTCTTTTTCCAGTGTTTTATTTTACTGCACGAAACCGGGCATTTCAGCTATTTCAAAGCCAAAATACTCAACCGCATTTTCGGAAATATTTTTGCCCTTCTGGCTTTTATTCCTTTCAGCAGTTGGGTGGCCATACACAACCTTCATCACAAATGGACGGGCTATCGCGACAAAGACCCAACAACAGAAGGCACCGTGTCGCCTAAGTTCAGCGCACCGGTAAAATTCCTGGTGAATTTTTCCTGGTTCTTTTTCATTCCGCTCTTTACAGTGGGCTACAGAATTGGTAATTACTGGAATCTGAAAAAATTAAAAAAGCATTTACCCGAGAGGAAGCTAACAACAATTTACCGCAATATTCTACTGCAGATTTTATCGTATGCTACGCTGTTTTATTTCTTTGGAAGCTGGATAGTGCTTCATCTCTTGCCAGCGTATATTTTGAGTTTGATGATCAGTGATCTGTTTATATTGAGTCAGCACTCCCACATTGAAATCCCTTTGTCAAAAGGAGAAAAAGTAAATCCTATCCGTTTTTCCGAACAGGTACAATACACCCGCAGCATTTCTTTGTTCAGCCAATTGGGTCGCTATATTTATTTCAATTTCAACTTGCACGAATCGCACCATGCCCACCCCATTTTACCTGCCTATCATTTAGATAAAGTACAAACGAAGATGCCGAACACTGTTCCTTTCTTCCGCTACCTGAAAGATGCTAAAAAGTTGAAAGGCATTGATTTTATTTTCAGCACCTCCAAAAAACAAATTGGTAAAGATGGCCATATCAATTAATACTAAAGTCTTTACCCGCAAGGAGGAAAATTTAAACATTCTCACCCATGCCATCGGGCTCTGTGCCGGCGTGGCAGGAACAGTGTTGTTGTTTTTAAAATCAAACGACCATACTTTACTTGCTTTGTTCGTCTATAGCTTCACTTTAATTTTGGTGTACTTAAGCTCCACCTTAGTACACAGCGCCAAAAAACCTTCCCGAAGAAAATTATTCAATACGCTGGATCATATTGCTGTTGATTTGTTAATTGCAGGTACTTACACTTCTTTAGTGCAACTTAAAATTCCCGGTAAAACCGGAACTGCTATTCTTGCTGGTGCATGGCTCTTGTGTCTTGTTTCAGTGACTTTTAAAGTCATATACAAAGACAAACCTCAATGGTTTTCCGAAATATGCTACCTGTTTTTGAGTGTTTTATGGCTATGGGCTTATCAGTACTTGACGACCGAAAGCATCATCTTATTAATTACAGGTATTACAAGTTATGTCATCGGACTGTTCATTTACAAAATGGATCACATTCCGTATAACCATCCTGTATTCCATGTTTTTGTGCTGTTGGGCAGCACACTTCATTTCCTCCAGATTTATTATTGCTGTTTGTAGGGGCAGCCCTTGCGGGTGCCCCTACAATCTCTCCTGAAATAAAATTTGCATTTCATTCAAATTAGTGTTATTTTAACACTATCTTATTTTATAACCTAAACCTATAATAGATGAAAAACAAACTAATTACCCTTCTGCTCACCGCCAGCTTTGTCATTGGGCAAATGACAACAGCCTTCGGTCAGTGTGCTAAATTTGAACCGGCTCCCGGAAAAGCCCTTTTGATTATCGGACAGGATCTGGATGCCGTGGGTGGACTCGCCAACCGAACCAATGGCTACATAGAAAAAGTAGTAGGCAGCACTACAGGAATTTTCCCCGGCGGTGTAACCACCTACACCGACCTTACCTACAACCTCGGTTTATACAATGAAACCGATTACGGTGCCGGTCCACTCCGGGCACAATCTTATATTGAAGATCCCGACTTTAACAACTCTGTTATCTCCATCGGGCTTGATTTGCAAAGCGGACAATTAGCGAAAGTCGCCAATGGTCAGCTGGACGCTAACATCAGTAATCTTATTTACTGGATAAACTCCAAAAATCCCCGTCCGGTCTTCCTCCGCATTGGCTACGAATTCAATGCCACACACAATGGATATGACGGCACTGAATTCATTAAGGCATGGAAAAGAATTGTAGATATGTTCCGCGCCGCCAATGTAAGCAACGTAGCTTTTGTATGGCAGGCCGACGACAGCGGAATGAGCGAAGGCAATCTCGCTACCTGGTATCCGGGCGATAATTATGTGGATTGGGTGGGTTTCTCCCGCTTTTTAGGCAACGGCGGCGGAATGATTTCCTTTGCGCGCAACCATAACAAACCTTGCATGATTGCCGAAGCAACCCCTCAGGGACATAAAACACCGTCCGAAGATGGCAACACACTTTGGAACAGTTGGTACGCACCCCTATTCTCACTTATACACAACAACAACGATGTTATTAAGGCTTTGTGTTACATCAACCAAAACTGGGATGCACAACCTATATGGCTCAACACTTTCGGTGATTCACGTATCCAGGCTAACGCTACCATTAAAACAAAATGGCTCACCGAAATTTCCACTTCTTTCTGGATGCATGCCAGCAGCACTTTATTTTCCGATCTGCAAAACGGCTGTTCGGGTGGCATCAGTGCCGATTTTGTAGCCAGTACCACTCGCGTATACAAAGACCAGCAACTCACTTTCACTTCGCATTCATCAGGAAATATTACAGGTTATTCCTGGGATTTCGGTGCTGGCGCATCACCTGCCTCTTCCACTTCGGACAAGCCGGTGAAAGTATCTTATACCACCACAGGATTAAAAACCGTGAAACTCACTGTAACAGGTCCGGGCGGATTAACCAATACACTCACAAAAACCACTTATATCAACGTAGAAGCTACGCCAACAGCTACCTGCATGCTTCTCGATGATTTCAACAGCTCGGCTTCGGTAGGGAAATTCGCCAGTGCTCCCAATGCATTCACGCATAAACAAAGCGGATCAGATTGGGTAATCACTACAGCAGGTCACGGCGAATGGGATGTCTTCTCCTACAAATTCAACGATGGAAGCACAGCCAAAACTTTCAACTTCTCGCACCCAACACTGACCAAGGCCATTGTGACTTTGCGCGTGAAAAAGAAAGCAGCTGGAAGCAGCAACGCCAATGCCTTGTTGAAGATTGACATGTTTGACAATGTTTCTGCCACCGACGGAACTTTCAGTAACAAAATTGAACTCACTGACAATTATCAAACGTTGAAAATTGATTTCACCAACTTCCTCGTAAATAAATACGGTTGCAGTCTGGCTGGCTGCGGTCCGGTAGATTTATACAATATCATTGGCGCACAATTCTCCGTCAATCCTGGCTACTCCACCTATCCTATCACCTTCAACGGAAAAAAATTCAATGAATATTTTAAAGGTGATATCATCATTGATGTGATCTCTGTAGGCGATGGCTGCGACAATATTGTCTTCGCCGATTTTACTGCCAACACTTTATCTGTCGACAAAAACCAGGACGTAATTTTCTCCAATGCTTCCAGTGGTACCATTACTTCTTATGCCTGGAATTTTGGTGCAGGGGCCACTCCGGCAACGGCAACTGGCGCAGGTCCGCACACAGTGAAATATTCTACCTACGGATTGAAAACTGTTACACTTACTGTGAATGGTGCCAGCAGCAGCGATACCAAAACAAGAACCGATTATGTAAACGTGGTGTCGAAAGCCGGCAGCTGCGGACTTTTCAGCGATCAGTATGAAGATGGCTCCGTTTCTTCTTTCGTGACTTCCAGTCCGAACGGTGTTTTCACTTTTGCTGAGAGCAGTGGTGCTTTGAAAATCACCTCGGCCGGACATGGCGAATACGATTATATTTCGCTGGCTGCTAACGACGGTACTATCGCGGCTCCGGTAGACATGACTTCAAACAAAAAACTCTACCTCCGCGCAAAAGCTTCCACCAGTATGGCGCTGCGTATTTCCATTATGGACATCAATGATGTAGAAACCGGAAACAATGATTTACCAGCGGTTTTCGATAAAACCATTACCACATCATGGCAGACTTTCTCCGTGGATTACACTGGAAAAATGACTGGTGTTTGGTTTGGCAAAGGAAATCTCGACGCTACGAAAATCAGCAAGATTATTTTGCGTCCGAATCCTGCTTTCGCCTCTTTCCCTGTTGGTTCCTTCAACTCTGCATTCAAAGGAACATTGGAATTGGAATGGGCTGTACTGGGCGATACCACAGGCTGCTGGAGCAGCGGCAGCACTACTGTAATCAACGAAATCAAACAACCTTCTTACCAGGTTTTCCCAAATCCTTTCAGTAATGAAACATCGGTTTTCATTCCTGAAAATAAAGCGGCGCATATCGTAATTTGTGATTTGAGCGGAAGAGAAATTTTCAATCAGAATGTGAAAATTGAAAACAACCATTTTGTTATAGGCAACGATTTACAAAGCGGATTATACCTGGTAAAAATCACACAGGGTGATCACAGCGAAACACTGAAAATAATAAAGCAATAAAGCTTTCAACGCGAAGAGTCTATTGGCTCTTCGCGTTTTTTTCAAGGGGGGAAGACATAAGAAAACCACAAAATTTTAAAGCGGCGAATTATGAATTCCAAAAGAGTTTTTTCAGCTATTTTATTTTTCATCTGCATTCAGGCAAATGCAAAAACGGTTGTTGTCAACTCCCTCAATCCAACAGGAAACTACGGAGCTTTGGCGGGTGCACACTTCGATGCACAAGGCAATTTCATTTCCGATGATATGAGTCTGCCTGTAGCTATATAGCTCACCAGCGGTGCCAACCTATGCTCTTCTCCCGGCGATCAGCGCTACAAACAATACTGCGGCGCCGATACTATTTTGGTCAACATCGATCCCAAATTTGCAGGCGGACAAACTAAGGGCCCTTATGTTTTAACCTTGCAGCAAGGTGTTCAACTGTACGATAAATTATTTGTCGATGGTTTTTCTCAGCCCGGATCCAGCAAAGGAAACCCAATGATTTACATCGCTGGAACCGACAATGAAACCTGGCAGATATCAGCGCACAAAACTTACGGAGATGCTTCCGGCACACACATTCGTGGTACTGGTGTCATCAACACCAAGAACCACGCATTCTATGTTTCTTCTGTTCACGACGTATTGATTGAAGACAATTATGTAGGCGTAAACACAGATGGTTCAGCAAGTACAGGTTTACAAAAAGGAATTCACATTGGTGAAGGAGCAAACAACATTACCATTCAGAACAATGTTTTTTCAGGCGCCAATCTCAACGCTATTGAAATGAATCCAGGCATGAATCAACTCACGCAAACAATGGGTTATCCGCACGATATTCAACTTATAGGAAATATGATAGGCACCGATATCACTGGCATAAAGGGTGATCCAAAATACGGCAACAAAGGCACAGGCATCAATATCAATGGCGCTAAAGGAAATATTGAAATCACGGGAAATATTATTACTCCTGCGATTGATTTAGTGAACAGCACAGCCAGTCCGGTGAAAATTGTGGGCATAGCGCCGGCCAATTCCAAAGTAGATTTGTACATGGTGGATCCCAATTGTTTCAACTGCATTGGTGGCGGATCAAGCAATGAAAACCAGGGAAAAACTTATGTAGGATCGGTAGATGCTGATGCTTCAGGAAAATGAATTTTCCCGTGTGGTTCAGGAATCACGGGAGCTGTAGTAGCACAGGCAACAACTTCTGTCAACAACTCATCGGAGTTTTCCAATATTTTTAAAATCAATTGTACGCCTCCTCCTGGAAAATTATCGGCAACACTTTTACAACCCGCTGCGATATGTGAAGGAAGCTCTGCTTTGCTGAGTGCTTCTCATTCTATTGATAAGACCAACTTCCCAAATCCCGCAGCAAATCCCACCTATATCTTTTATGTCGACAGTGTGAAAGTTGGCGAAAATACTACAGGTACCTTCACTCCTCCCTCCTCCGTTTTCAAAGCCCCAAAAGCTTTGGTGGAAGTGGAAATCGTTTACACCAAAACTGAAACAGGATTGTGCTTTGACATCAGCGACAAAGATTTCAAATGGTTAAACATCACTGAAAAGCTGTTGCCTCCCAATGCCGGAGCTGATGCAGAAATTTGCGCCTGTTTTTCTTACACTCTAAAAGGAGATAAAGGAGCATACTCCTCTATCCTCTGGACGACTACAGGCGATGGAAATTTTGATAATACTTCAAAAGAAAATGCTGTGTATACACCGGGAGAAAAAGACAAACAAAGAGGATCCGTGAAATTAATACTCGCCAGAAGTGGTTCCTACAACAGCGCTCCCGACGAGATGATACTCAGGCTCATTCCTGTCCCTGAAGTGAATCCAGGGCGCGACACCAGCACATGTTCCGCATCGGTTACATTGGATGCAGCGCTTAACGGAATGGATTATTTATGGTCGACAGGTGCAACAACAAAAACCATTTCCATCAGCAGTGCCGGTACTTACTGGGTAAAAGTAACAAAGAGCAGCAGCGGTTGTTTTGCTTACGACACTATCAATGTATCACTGGGTAATCCGCCTCTCGTTGATTTGGGAAAAGACATTAGACCTCTTGCGTAAGTCATTTTAGTTCAAAATTGTGTATTCCACAAATGAGATTCATTCTTATATCGTAGTGTTTTCGTCTGTTTCGATATCTTTCGGAAATAATCCTGAATACTTTTATTTTTCCAATAACGTGTTCCACCGTTACTCTTGTTTTTGATAAATTCAGATTCATTCTTTTTTCTTTTTTCGTTAAGGGGAAGAGTTTAGTGCTTTTGATTGGTAATTCGCTATTGCTGTGTATCTGCTTTACTCCTTGATATCCAGAATCAACTTTCACTTTTTTATTCTTATTCAGTGGGAGTTTACTTTTTTTAAACAATTTGAAATCGTGTACTTTTCCTCTTGATTGATGGGTACAGATGATCTTTGTTGTCTTTTTGTCTACCATTAATTGTGTTTTTATGGTGTGCTTTTTCTTTTTCCCTGAATAATGTAAGTGTTGTTTTTTTAGGCCGTTCTATCGGACTCTCTGTGGCATCTACCAGTATTACCTAGAACTGATGGTTCGTTCCTGATAATTTTTCCTTGCCTGGCAAGGATAAGTGTTTGCATTTTTTTAAAATCTTTTCGATGCGCCTTATGTTCTTCCCTACATTTGATTCATGTAGGCCATAGGTTTCGCCTATATGAAATTGCGTACGGTATTCACGGTAATACATTAAAAGCATGAGGATTTGATCCTCTACACTTAAGCGATACGGACGACTTCTTGCATTTCCCTTTTTTTCCACTTTTCTCGTATCATGAGCCTTTACTTCTTTTCACCATCATCTTAAAAGTTCGAAGTTCAACACCCGTCAAACGTTTAAATTTTCCCGAATTGTGTTTGCTAATTTTTTTCCAAAACATTTTTCTTGTGAAATTCCGTTTTCTGATGCCACAAAAAATCAAATAGAATCTGATTTTATTAGCATTCAGCGTTTAATAGCGAAGGAGACGACTTACGCAAGAGGTCTATTATTGAATCTTTACAGTTTGATTATTTCTTCCTTTCAACAGAAGATAAATAAGATGACTTAAATCCATCCCCTTCAAAAACACCGGTTAACAACCCATCTTCTCCGAGAGATGATGACCCAGAATGAGGCAAATCCCTTTTCTTATTAAGGCAAGAATTTGCACACCTAGAGCCGCAATGCTCGCGGCTGTAGTATGGTTGACATGCATGCCTATGAAGCGTATTCGTAACCATTTCACAGCCGCAAGCATTGCGGCTCTAGGTGTGCAAATCCTCGTCTTGCCTTAATCTGGGTTATCCCCCTCCGGGAGGGAAGTAGAAGGGGAGAAATTTGAGTACAAAATTTTCGCAAATGTAGTCAGGTAATTAACAACTTTGATTTGAACGCTTATCGTATCACCGTCACAGTAGATACATCCGACTGCCCGTCACAAACACCACTGGCACTTACCTTAATCACATACACATCAATCTGTACCTGACGCTGGTCCTTGGCGCGTCCATCCCAGCCGCCGTCGAGGGAATTCCATTGATAAATGATCTCACCCCAGCGATCGAAAATAATGGCGTTAAAATCTACCACTCCTTCTCCTACTACCTGAAACACATCGTTCACACCGTCTTCATTAGGGGTGAATGCATTGGGATAAAAGAGTTTCATTTCATCGCGGACCGTTACTTTAATGGAATCGACCATAGAATATGTGCACACCGTATTTTTTACAGACACAATATAAGTAGCCGTTTTTTCGGGAACCAGCTTAGGTTGAACATCGGAAGAAGAATAACCATCGGCATTTGTCCACTTGTAGGTATAACCACTAATCTCCGTAATGCCAAGCTGAATTTCTGTTTCGGGACAAACGGTCATGTCGGCAGCGACTTCAGGCACAGGAATATCAATGATTCTAACCGTTGCAGAGACAGCCGGACTCATACATCCATTCACTTCTGTTGTTAGAGAATATGTTATTTGAGATAAAATACTTTTCGTCACAGGATTACTATTTTCCAAAACACCATCGAGATAAAATTTCGGATTGGAATAGTTTGCTGTCATGTTAATTTCAAAAGGTTCACCCGGACAAACGGTAGCTGGTGCATCGATTATGGCAAGAGGATCGGTAACATTTAAAAGAACAGTATCCGAAGTCAGCACACCGCAAGTCCCCGTAACCAAAGCAAAGTATAAATTATTATTCATTGCTACTGTTGCTGGGCTCACATTTAAAGTATTTGTAGTCATATTATCCAACGCACTGTAAGTTGCACCGTTGTTAGTACTCACATACCACTGATAAGACAAAGCATTCACAGCTGTTAAAGAAAACGCTGTATTTCCTCCTGCACAAATAGCAGTATCGGCAGGCTCAGTGGTAATGTCGGCATTTGGAATCAAAGAAATTGCTGCAGTGAGCGATGTATCATTATTAATGCATCCTGTGGCAATATTACGGAAGAGATAACCTTCCATGGAAGCATCAACAGGATTGATGGTGAGCACCGATGTTGTTGCATCGTTATAAGCACCACCGTTATTTATATTCTGGAAAGTTGTTCCATCAGTTGAATATTGCCATTGATAAGACAATGCGCCGTTGGCAATAGAAGTCAGCTGAATTGAAGAACCTTCGCAAACAGCAGCAGCCGTTGGATCACTCAAGGCAATACTTTTTCCATAAAAGATCGTAGCTACATCCGAAATCGCATCACAAGTATTGGCATGCGCAACACAACGGAATTTCAACAAATCCATTGAAGCATCAACAGGATTTACAGTGATAGAAGCTGTAGTGGTTCCCGAATAAGGAGCGCCTTCTGTCAAATCGGTAAAAGTGTTACCATCAGTAGAACTCTGCCATTGGTAAGTGAGTGCATAAGTTGCAGCAACAGTAAACTGCGCCGGATCATTGGCACACACCGAAACATCTTGCGGCTGTAAAGTAAATACCGGATTGTTCATCACAGTGACATTTTGCACCATAGAATCTTTACAGCTTCCGGGAGTAAGGTATTTTATGGAGTAAGTTGTTCCTCCTTTTCCATTAGTGATTTTTCCGGTGGAAGAAGAAATCGTAGCGCCATCACTCACTGCCGTTGAGAAAGAAAAAATTCCGCCAGCAGTATTTCCGGAAAGGAAAGCAGGTTGCGTTGCAGCATCATTCAAACAATAATCTGAAGTACTGAAGCTGGCGGAATCACGTGGTATCACCGTTACCGTTACAGAGTCTTTTGCTTTGCAATGATAAGCAGTCTCCACTTCTACCACGTATTTTCCACTTGAGCTCACAGTAATTGCTGCTGTGGTTTGAGTAGTTGACCAATTGTAAGTGACGCCGGAAGTTGTAGCATCCAGCGTGATGGAAGTGCCTGCGCAAATTGATGGATCATTGGGAGCAATCACAGCCGCTGGTTTTGGATGAACAGTGATAGTCGCCGACACGCTATCGCTGCAACCACTACCATTGGTAACTTTCACCCAGTACACTCCCGATGTTTTCACTTTTAAAGAAGCGCCTGTAGAATTATCATTCCACTTATACGAAGTAAAATTTCCAGGTGTAAGTATTACCGAATCACCTTCACAAAATTCAGCATCATCCAATACCGCAGCAGGAATTATATTAGGCAAAATATCCAGCGTATCCGAATTTACGCAGCCACTCTGCGGATCGGTAACTTTAACAAAATATCGTCCGTGCTGATTCACCGAAATAGAAGAAGTAGTAAGACCATTCGACCATTGATAAGTAAAGCTGTTCGACAAGCCAGGTGTTAAAGTCACCGAAGGAGAAAAAGGATTTTCACATTTATAAATATCCGCACCGAGATCAACAGTAAAAGGAGTAGCAGCCCTGATTTCAAAATCATCTTTCACAGCCACACCATCGCTGCCTTTGAGCTCCACCCAATATTGTCCGGGCGTGGCATTGGCCAAAGTCAATGTAGGCGTAGTAGCACCAGTCGACCATTTATAAGAAACCGCACAAGGGTGTGTCACATCAAAAGAAAGATTGATAGTGCTGCAGGTAGCTGTATCACGAATATCAACAGAAGGGCGCGTGCAAATGCCCACAAATTCCGAAGTATTTCCAACAGCATCGGTAGCGGTAGCGATGAGTGAATTACATAAAGCACCACCTGTTTTTGTGTACGACCAGGTTCCTCCGGCCCCAACAGTAATGCTGGCCAGCCATGTTTTCCCCTGCCAGTTATTACTGTTGCAGGCATTGCAATTATCGGCTACATAAATATCAATGATATCACCAGGCGCAGCAGTACCAAAAGTTTTTTCTTCATTGGATGTCATGTTGATCACCGGCGACAGTTTGCCATTATTTCCTGGTGCAGAAGTGAAGGGTCCGGTTTTTTCCGTGAGTGCAATCCCTTTCACTCCATTGCAATAAATACTGTTTTTGCGCACAGTAACTTTAGATGGCGCACCGTAATTGTAAACGTTGCCATCAAACCATTCGCTAACAAAAACTCCGGCTGCACCATTGTTGAATATTTGATTCGGCTCCCCCACTCCGTTATAATCAACACCCACCACGCTATTGCCTACATCACCATTCAAAAAATCCACACCATGTTCCCCATTGTTAGAGAAAATATTGCCGTAAATTTTATTTCCTGTGGAACCCTGGTTGAAAGACAAGCCATCGCCCCAATTGTAGCTCACTGTATTGTGTTTGATCAGGTTGTCTTTTGCAGTGAGATTGTATTCCACACCAGTAATATTGGGCAATGCTGTACCATTAATATTCATCCCGATTTTGTTGTTCTCCACGGTATTGTTGGTTGCTGTGCCTCCTTGTGCCGATACCCAAATACCACGAACTATATTCCCCGAAATCAAATTGCCGTCCGCCGCATTCGGTCCGCCAATCGTGTTGTTGGAACTGCCATTGATCCAGATACCATGCTTATTAGGTTTGGCGGTAGTTCCGGTAACATCCGTCCCGATATAACAATTTCTCACTGTTATATTAGAAGCCTGAGTAATAGAAATAGCACAGGCATTGAAATCCACCATGGGATTGGGATTATAGCTGAAATTATTCATCACCAGCCCCTGTACAATTGTACCGCTGCCTGCAGCAGAATTAAAATCGAAACCGGCAATGCTTGTGCTCAAAGATCCATCGAATTCAATTCCCGGTTTTCCGGCAATGGTTCCGTCAATTGTAATTTGCCGACTGATGGAATACGCACTTAAAGGTTTAATAGTGTATGGTCCCGGACCCGGGATATTGAATTGAATTACATCACCATTATTGGCACTCGCCAAAATTGCGCGGAAAGAACCTGGTCCGGCATCATTGGTATTGGTCACAAACAAAGTAACAGCCTGCAACTGCAGACAAAACATGAGCAGTATAACAACCAGTCTTATTTTGTGTTTTATCATCATGTTTGCTCCTGTTAATGCCGTTATACGCCCATCGGTTATTCTGGTTCAAAACATCTATTAGTGTGAATTTAACACTATTGTTTTTTAAATGCAAATTAATTTTTGAAACTATAGAGGCTTGCAAGGCAATAAGTCGCGCAAAACAGTCGTTGCACCATTAGTTTCCGGCTAGCCATAATTTTGCTATTTTCGTCATAACTGAACTATTTTGAGATGAAACCATTGTTACTTTCCGCCTTAATTCTACTCTCACTAACATTGGTATCAGAGGCCCAGGTAAGGGTATTTGATGCTACAAAAGAATCCGCAAGCCTTGAAGGCAGCAAAAATGTATTCAAGCTCGGACTTTTCCACCTTGTGAACGGGCGCTATTCTGCTTTTTATGAAAGGCGCTTCAGCGACCTCTTCTCGCTGGAAGGCGGATTGGGATTTACCTATGGCAATTATTACAATATTTTTTCCGACAATGACCTTTCGGGTGCAACAATCAAATTCGGTCCGACAACAGAACTTACAGCCAAGTTTTTCCCCGGAAGAGATGCACAATTCGGGACGTATTTTGGTGTCAATGTCCGCTATACCGATTACAAATACACTGATATCGCAAGTACTTTGGATTTCAAGGAAAACCAGATACAGGCAATGATCAGCATTGGCCACCAGACCTACGACTGGGCAGATGTTTTTGTGCTGGATTATTACATATCGCTGGGACTCCTGAACAAAACGGTAGAGAACATTGCCAGCGACAGCAATAACAATCCTGTTGTGGTAAGCGAGAATTTTAGTAGTCCTTGTGTGCGCTTAGGACTGAAACTAGGTTTCGACTGGTAGCACTACTTCATGATGAAAGTAGTGGTTTGGCGCTGATCGCCACATATTGCTGTTAAATGATAAACACTGTTATCTGAAAAAGAATTCATCACCACCGTGAGTGTTGAAGCGTTCGTAGGATCTACAGTGTGGGTATACACCACTCTTCCTATCACATCGGTAACAGTTAAAAGGATTTCATTTTCCCCCTTCAAATCCATTTGAAGCGTTGAGTTTTCAATGCAGTTGCTTTTAAGAGCAAACAAGTCGGCACCTTTCATCGTGATATGCTTTACCGGAGATGCACTGCTGGCGCCATCAAAATCTACCTGCACAATTTTATAGTAGTTCACCCCTTCTCCCGGAAGCTCATCTGCGAAGGAATAATTCAGTAAAGCATTGCTGTTGCCGGCACCGCTTACTGTACCTATCTGCAACCAGTTTGTACCATCGGAAGAACGCTGAACGGAAAAATAATCGTTGTTGATTTCTGAAGCCGTTGACCAGCTTAACACAGTCTTTCCATCTTGCTTGCGGACGTCAAATGCCACCAGCTCAACTGGCAAAACCTGGTTGCAGGTCCAGCCTGTCAGAATTTTCGACCCTACCACCTGCACAGCGGTATCGATAGGATATGCGGCGGTATTACAGTTAAGGCACCATGATTCTATTGCCACATCCCAGAAATCGGTGAAGGAGCCCACTACACCCAGTCGGGAACAGCCGTATAATTCAAGACTTCCGCCGGGAAAAATCGAAATAGATTGATTGGAATTTAAGCGGGTACCATTGCACAATCGCAATATACCGCCATTATTAATTGTTACCGAACCAGTAATACTGATATCGGTGGTAAAACAAATAACGTCGCCGCTGTTGATGGTTTTAGGACTTGATATGGTTGGATTGATTTCATCGCAGCCATCTCCTGCAGTGCATTGCGCCTGCATTTTAGTTGATAAAACGAATGCCAGAACCGACATCCTGAAAATTCCCCCGAATTTCATAGAATCAATTAATAGTTTCTTAATAGTAGTAGTAGTCAGGAGCTAAGATACGCAGTGAATTGACATAGAGCAAATTAAAGTTATACACAAGTAGGAACCGTGATTCACCATGCAGAAGGATTTAAGCACGCGCAACCATCCTTAAATCCTTCTGCCTGGTGAATCACGGTTCAAAAAAAATATCCCGCCATTCCTGACGGGATATCCCAAAGCAGAGCAAATTTAAAATTAAGCAATCACCACTTCTGTTTTTTCTACTGTTCTCTTCTTGAAGCGGGTCAGCAAAACAATCACACCAACACCCACAGCAATGAAGCCGATATACTCAAAAGCTTCAACATAAGTAATGTTTTCCGATTTGAACAGGAAGCCAAACACCATTCCACCCACATTTCCGCCGGCACCTACAATACCGCTCACCATACCTACATTTTTTTCATCGATAAAAGGAACGATAGAGTAAGTAGCACCGTTACCCATTTTAAGGAACATTGCGAAGGTGAACATGCTGATGATGGCCATGGTAAGGTTACCCGACATGGCGAAGAATACCAGTCCGATACCTTCCAGGATAATCACAATGGCCAACAACCAGCCTTTGCCTTTCATTCCCCACTTGGCGCCAATTTTATCGGCAAAGATACCACCAACTGCACGGGCAAAAATGTTCATCGCTCCGAAAGCACCAGCCCACATCCCTGCAGATGTTTGATCCAATCCGAACTGATCCACGAAATGCAAAGCTGCAACACCATCAAAAGTAATTTCCATACCGAAGCAAACCGCATATGACAAAGCGAGTGCCCATACTCTCCAGTCGCCCAGCACCGACCAATCTGTTTTTTTGCTTACCGCCTGCGCTCTGTTGATTTCATCATAATTACCGTTCGGAGTATCTTTTGTGAATTTATAGTAGATAAAAGCCATTACCAACATCAATACACCAGGCAAAATCATTGCATATCTCCAAGCCTCACCTTTTGTATATCCCATACCAACAATGGCAGCGAAAAGCACAGGCATTACCATATTGGTAATTCCTCCTCCAAGGTTACCCCATCCACCGGCGACAGCATTTGCGGTTCCCTTAATTTTAGGAGCAAACATCACCGAAGTGTGGAATTGTGTAATAACGAAGGAAGCACCGATTATCCCTATGCCAAGACGAAACAAAAGAAATGTAGTATAGCTTTCAGCAAAACCTACGCACATTACAGGAATTGACCCTATCACCAATAAAGCTGTGTATGCTTTTCTTGGCCCCCAGGTATCACACAATCGGCCAATGAGCAATCTGGCAATAATGGTTGCCGATACAGCAGCAATAATAGTATTACCTACCTGTCCCTTGCTCAATCCCAAATCCTCACGGATGGTTGGCATCAACGGCGCCAATCCGAACCAGGCAAAGAAGCAGGCAAAGAAAGTAAGCCAGGTAATGTGGAAAGTGCGCATCTGCACACCTGAGAACTTCAAAACATTTAGCTTTTCGAGGGGTTTGTTTAGTGTTAGATCATTCTTCATATTCATTCGTTTTTGTTTGTATTCAATTTTGATACAGCAAACCTACTGGGGAAATACAACGATTAAAATGTCATTCTACAATGATCAAACTGTTTCTTTACAAATAATTTCAGGTGTAAATACAAAAAAAATACTGCCAAATGGCAGCATTTTAAGACGCTTAATAAGCGTGAGCCGGAAACCACATTATATTTAAACTCTCTTCAACCTCACCTCCACTTCCCTTTCCACATATTTCCATTCTTCTGTCTTCCTCAGCAGATAAAGCAATTCATCAAACTTTTCTTTGTTGTATGCGGAAAATTCAAACCAGGTTAAAAAATCAAATTCCTCGCCTATATCCCTGCAGTGGAAAAGCTGACGGGATACTGCCGAAAGATACTTCGCTCCAATCTCAATATGCAGAGAATCCTCCGCCATGATCTTTCTTCTTTCATCCTGGGTGAGCAACCACCATGCTTCCGATTTTTTAATGGGAATGAAAGCCGCCAATGAATTTTCTGGTTTTCCCAGTATGGAAGGCTGCTGATCAAGCACTACTTTTTCCGGGCGCGTCGTGTATCTAAGGTTTGAAGTAAAGCCACGCAGCAACCACTTGTTATTTTCTACTGAAGGCACATCCTTCACTATAGCAAGCGACTGGCTAAGTGGCAAGCCTTTTCCAGCAACGGCACGCATCGATTGTACAGCCCAGGAACCACTATCCTGTCCAACGAAATAAGTAATGTTTTTCAGCTCCATATCTCAGAAATTATATCTTTCAATCTCCTTACGCAGTGTTTCTGCATCTTTGATGCGGATATGCTTTCCCTCACATTCAATGAAGCCTTCATTTTTGAGCGCCGTGAGCGAACGGATCAACTGTTCGCTTTTAGTACCTGCAACGTTGGCGAGTTCGGTGCGCGACAAGACAAAACGCAGACCCTTCGTATCTTGTCCAAAACGATCGTGGATAGCCAATAAAGTATCAATTACTTTTTCCTTAACGTTCATCTGAGCGTATTTCTTGGCGCGCGCCTCACTCTTATCCAACTCATCCGCATAAAAAAGCATCAAATCGTAAGTGAGTGCATTATGCGTTTGCATTTCATGCGTGAAATATTTCTGATGGAAATAGCATAGCGTTGTATCTTCCAAGGCTGTAGCAGCAATAGGATACACGGTACCACGATTGTAACCTCGGTGACCAATGATATCACCATTGCTGGCGAGGCGGATCACCTGCTCCTTGCCATTGGCACCTGTTCGTGTTACTTTGGCCTTTCCCGAATAAACAAAGAAAATCCCTTGTACCGGCGCCCCTTCAATAATGAAGGATTGCGACTTCTTACACTCTATCACATAGCGATTCTTCACTACATTAGCATAAGAATCTTGATCGTAATTTTTCTTCATAAGGCAAGAAAAATTCTGACATGTAAAACAATCCCCCTTTGACATAGTTTTTACTTTTTATAGGTAATGCCCATGTCTTCAATTGAAAACTTATCGGTGAGCAAATGCAGTAATCTATCACGTAACTCAATGTATTCTTCTGTCTTCACAATTTCAATTTTATTGCGCGGACGGGCCAGATGAACAGTTTCAATTTCCCTGATGGTAGAAGCCGGACCGTCGTTCATCACCACAATTCTGTCGGAAAGGAAGATCGCCTCTTCAATATCGTGGGTAATCATGATGATGGTTTTATCGCGACCACTCAGGTTCCAAAGTTTCAATAACTCAAGTTGCATCGTGCCCTTGGTCAGCGCATCAAGTGCACCAAAAGGCTCATCCAGCAACAACACCCCGGGATTGATAGCAAAGGCACGGGCAATGGCCACCCTTTGTTTCATACCACCGGAAAGCTGTCCTGGCAATTTATCTTTGTGCTGAAGCAAATTCACCATCTCCAGGTTCTTCAGAACGATTTCCTGCTTTTCCTTTTTTGAAATCTTCATCACCGAATCCACAGCCTGATAAATATTCTGGTAAACAGTAAGCCATGGCAGCAGAGAGTAATTCTGGAAAACAATACCACGATCAGGACCAGGTCCTTTAATGGTTTTACCCAACAACTCAACGCTTCCTGCAGTCGGTGTATTCATCCCCGCAACAGCATTCATGATGGTTGATTTACCACATCCCGAGTGGCCGATGATGGAAATGATTTCTCCTTTTTCAATCGACAGGTTTATGTCGCGTACCGCAGTATATTTTCCTTTTGGCGTTGGAAAAGAAATCTCAACGTCCTTTATTTCCAAATAACTCATAATAATATCTTTTATATGTTTAGGCTTTGTAAGCCACTAAATTTTCAAGCAGGGTAAATAATTTATCGAAGAGCAATCCGATTATACCGATTATGATAATGGCAGAGATAACTCTTTCCAGACTCAACGCATTCCAGCTGTCCCACACGAAGAAACCGATACCGGATCCACCTGAAAGCATTTCGCCGGCAACAATCACCAACCAAGCTACACCGATACTTAATCTCAAACCAGTAATGATGTGCGGCAAGGTATAAGGCAACACGATTTTGGTGAGGTAACGCCATTTTGAAAAGCCGTAAGCCTTCGCCACATTTTTATGATCCTGTGGAATCGAACTCACTCCAAAGGCTGTATTGATCAATGTTGACCACAATGATGTAATGAAAATAATAAAGATGGTCGCCATTGCTGTATCTTCAAAAACTGTGAGTCCGATAGGAAACCATGCCAATGGTGACACTGGTTTCAGCAACTGAACCACAGGGTAAAAAATTTGCTTGTAAATTTTGCTTGCCCCCATCAGGATACCCACAGGAATGGCAAACAATGATCCGATTAAGAAGCCCAACAATACTCTTCCGATGGAAGCAAAAAGCTGCAAGCCTATTCCTTTATCGTTCGGACCGTAATCGTAAAACGGGTCGCTCAGCATTTCCCACAATACTGTGAGTGTTGCTTCAGGACCAGGTAACTGGTCTTCTGTGTACGCACTTATTGCACTCCAAAGGCAGCCGAATAAAACTATCCCTACAACGGCTAGCAAAAATGATTTTGCTTTCTCCAGCACTTTTGAAAAAAATGCCTTTCTCTTACTATTGTTTGGTTCCATGCTCACTTTTTTTTCTTTTATTTCTTTAACCTCCACTTTCGGTTCTTCTACTAATTCTGCTGTCGTCATCTTTTTACAGTTTAAGTTTATTAAAAAAAAACCTGCGGCATTCTCCTTCATTCAACACCGCAGGTATTTTCATTTTTTATTTCTTCGCCACTTTGAGGTATTCACCCGGTTTTGTCGGATCGAAAATTGTTTTCGGATCAATAGTCAGAGAGAAAGGCTTCATGTCATCTTCAGGCACTTTCACTTTCATTGCCGCAGCCACTTCCTTGTATAAATCCTGCAACACCAGCTTGTCGGCAATGGCCTTGTAATCGGGTTCGGCAGTTAAATAACCAAATCTTACATACTGCGCCATGGCCCAGATTGCATATGATTTACGTGGATAATTTACAGATCCGCCTTTATGGAAGGACATATATTCTTTATTTGAATACACCTGTAAACCCTGACTGCAACCGAGATCATAATTACCCATCAACCTATTTTCAATAACATCAGCCGGAGCATTTACATAAGGTGCTTTACCAATGATACCAGCAGCTTTCTTACGGTTAGCAGGGTTATCTAACCACTGACAAGCTTCCATAATCGCCATCATCACTTTTTTCAAATCGTCTTTTCTCGTTGAGGAGAAATCTTTGTTTACCACGAGTGCTTTTTCAGGGTGATCTCTCCAGATATCCTGTGTAGCAATTTGTGTAAAGCCAATACCTTGTTTCACAGCTACACCGCCCCATGGTTCACCAACACAATAGCCATCCATGTTTCCAACTTTCATGTTGGCCACCATTTGCGGAGGTGGGATAGTGATGATTTTCACCGATTTCTGGTTCACGCCAGCCATCGCCAGCCAGTTACGCAACCACAAATCGTGGGTTCCTCCAGGAAAAGTCATTGCGAAAGTCACTTCCTTTTCCGCCTTGAGTTTTGCTGCAACAACTGGCGCCACTTTTGCCATTTGCTTGAAGCCTACTTTTCCGCAGAAGTCGTTAGAAAGAGTAATCGCCTGACCGTTTACATTGAGCATCATCGCCACTTTCATTTCCGATCCTGCTTTTCCTCCAACGCCTGTATACACTGAAAATGGCATGGAATAAAGACAGTGCGCGCCATCCAATTCACCTGTAAGAATTTTGTCGCGAACATTGGCCCATGAAGCCTCTTTGGTCACCACTACTTCCACTCCATACTTGGCAAAGAGCCCAAGCTCTTTCGCCATTACAATGGGTGAACAATCTGTTAATGGAATAAATCCTAATTTGACTGGCTCTTTTGCAAAGGGCTTGAAGCCCGAACAGAAGACTATCAACAGTGCCATCACACAAGAAGTGAGAAGCAACGTTTTTGTTGAGTTGATTTTTTTCATAAGTAGATAATTTAATTTTTAAGAATTATTTTGCGAGAAGACTAGGTTTAATATTCACCTGCAGATAAGCCCAGTGTGCCATTGGCATTGGAGAAGCAACAGATTTCACCTGCGGAGAAGTCATTGTTGAAGTGTAGAACATTGCTGAATATCCAGCTTCAAAATTGATGATCTTAGTGAGATTGTATCTTACCATCAAGTCGATCTCTGTACCAAGGTAAGGATTACGTACTCCGCCTTTTCCATCAGAAATTTTATTCGCAGCCTGGAAACCGTGAGCATCAACAAAGAAAGTCAGGTTGTCTTTAGCATTGTATTTCATCTTGAAAAACATATTGAGCAAACCTTGTTTCCCGAAACCACTTGCTACATAGAAGTAGTCCATATAACCCCAGAATTTATGAGGTGTTCCGTAAAGTGGATCAAAGCGTTGGTTGGTGGTTGGCGCAGCAACGGTTCCGTCATCACCCGATAAATAATCTACTCCAGGACCGGCGAAAAATTTTCTTCCAAACTGCATGGTTGTTGTGATGGATGCGAGGTTGGCGTTCATATCCATTCCCGTTTTATCTTTCCCACTCTGATGGTAGTAACTTGCAACAACATTGAATTTTCTTTTGATGGTTGCATCCAGATACAATCCTGTAGTGAGCCTACTCCACACACCCGTACCATAAGTGGTAGACGTACCTGTTTTGGTGTATTTACTGAAATCGTCCTTAAAGCAAAGAAAAGATGCATTCCCGAAAAACAACTTCTTACCTACATATAAGTACTGCATCGATTTGTACATGGATCCGATTGCGTTGGTGCCTGCGGCGTAAGAAGTAGGCGTAGCACTGTACGGAACATCAAAAGCAGCTTCCCTGTTTTGATTGTAAGCAGCTCCCAGATCGGCCGTCCATCCGTTGTTGGCAAACTTCAGGATAATCGCATCATGTCTTCTTCCCTGTTGCAACCAATCCAATCCCCCCAAAAGTTTCTGGTCGTCATATGAAATTTCTTGTCGACCTATTTTAAGAGATAAATTCTGGATTTTACTTTTTGGCGCTGTATCGTTCAACATCACTTCCATCCACGCTTCATTCACCAATACGCCGTTCAGTATTCCACTGGTTGTTCTATTGATAGATGAAGAATCTTGCCCCCATACTCTTACATCCTGCAAAGAGATACCTGTTTTGAAACGGTAGCCTGTGTAACCTACCGACAAGCGCGTCCGCTGCGAAATAAACACTTGTGGCGTTACTGTCTTCGCCACAGGTGCACCTTGTCCGCTGCGTAATTCCGATCGGTTACGAACCTGCGCAGTTGCGGTGAGCTGCGCTTTCATTGGCACGGCGGATAGTAATCCCAGACATGCTGTTGCAAAAATCAATAGCCTCTTTTTCTTTTTCATGTTCTTCAGTTTTAGTTTCTACTAGGTATTAATAATGTTAAATCATGAAAACAAAATTAAGCGGGAAGCCCAGTGTATTCAATGACAGCCTGCAGAGCTACCGATGTTTATTCTCAAGAAGAAAGAAGTGAAACGAAATGAAAAAATCTGCTGAAAAGCAGACTTTTCTTTTATGACTTCAGTAAAATGTATACTATTGCAAATAATTACAATCCTGACTCTATGAAATTTACAATCCTTTTTCCGGCTATTCTATTAATATTAATCTCATCAACTTTAAAAGCTCAAACAAACAACAGGGAACTCGGTCTCCGCTTTACATCCCTAAACAACTATGGTTTTGTTTATAAGAAAGGACTCACCGAAAACAAGTACAGAAGATATACCCTGGGCACTTTTAACTTCATAACAGCATCTGCGGAATCAGGCACCACCATTGTCAATAATGCTTCATTTTCTTTTGGTAACGAACATAGAAAAGCAATGAGTGACAATTTAAAATTTATTCATGGCTTCGAACCTACCTTTGCATTGGGGTATACATACAATAACGATGGAATCTTAATGGCATCAGCAGGACTAGGCTATGTATTGGGTTTCCAATACGATTTCTCCCCAAAATTTTATTTAAATATTGAAGCTGTTCCATCCTTTAGTCTCACTTATCTTGGAGGAATGATTATTTCTAATGCAGGATTCAGCACAAGTGGCTTGGCTATAAGCATGGTGCATAAATTTCACAAGGAAGTGAAATAAATCTAGAGTTATTGATTTTTTGTTGATTGCAGGCAACGCCTATGCTCAGAAAAGCGGTACAAATTCATAAGGGCTACAGGTCCTAACTTGGATATACATAACCAAACTATTTTGTCGCTAACTTCTTGCGGAGAGCCGAGCCAGAATACTTGCCAGTAGCGGTGGGAGCGAAATTTTCCCGTCGCTGACGGATAAAAAATTTCTCGACATGCGGGGAAGCATATCCTGGCTATTAATTTTTTGTTACTTCTTCATCAAGGAAAAAGTAAGGACATCAATAATTGTACTCCTGTATCTCTTTCCTCAACGCATCAGCTTTAACCAGAAAAATATGCTTGCCTTCACAATTGATCACTCCTTCATTTTTCAAAGTCATGAGTACACGAATCACCTGTTCACTATTGGTACCAGCAAGATTCGCTATATCTGTTCGAGATAAAACAAGTTTTATCCCATCCTCATCCTGACCGAAACGATCATACATCAACAACAGAGAATCCACCACTTTCTCCCGAACCGTCATTTGCGCAAATTTCTTCACGCGCTCTTCTGTCTTGTCGAGTTCCTCCGCATAAAGCAACATCATTTCGTACGACAGCTTGTTATTTGTTTGTAATTCCTGAGTGAAAAATTTATTGGAGAAATAACACAACGTAGTTGGCTCCAACGCTGTACATGCGATAGGATAAACCTTGCGGCGATTGTATCCACGAAGACCGATAACATCTCCATCACCGGTTAAACGCACAATTTGTTCTTTGCCGTTGTATCCCGACTTCGTTACTTTCACCGCTCCTGAATAAATAAAGTAAATTCCTTGTACCGGCGCTCTTTCTATGATAAACGATTGTGATTTCTTGCACTCAATCACAAAGCGATTAGCTACCACAGCCTCTAACTCTTGCGGATTGTAATGCATTTTAATGAAACAATTCAAGTTCTTACACGAAATACAATCTCCAACTTCTTCTTTTTTCATCTTTTTACAATTTAAATAATTTGAACTGGTGTGTTTATGTTATTGAAAAACTGTCGCCAGTCTTCCTTGATTTCAATAGTATTGGCTGATATAAGCTTCAAAACATTCATCATGCTGTGCCCTTTCAATTCATGATTTTGAAAATCTTTTAAAACCTTAGCCAATGCTTCCGCTGAATAAATACCGCAAAGTGGTTCAGCAAAAAAGCCATTTTTAAAAACTGTGGCCGGTGCTGAATAATGAGCCACAAGATATTGTAATACTTCAGTATTCATTTCTACAATATCACAAGCCAGCACTAGAATATCCTTGTGTGGAAATTTCTGATGAATAGTGAGCAAACCCAACAATGGTCCGCCAATTTCAAACTCGGCATCAACAAGCAAATCAGAAGGTGAAAAAACTTTTTCATATTCATCAACCTGCTCTTCATTTACAGAAACTATCACCGGGATATTTAATGTCAATAATTTTTCACGTGCAATTTCACCCCAGGTTAAGTTGCCTTTTTTAATCATCCCCTTATCTCTGCCCATACGCGTGCTTTGCCCCCCGCATAACACTAAGCCCAATATGTTGTTTTTACTAATCATGTCTTGCGCCTTCAGCTACTTTAAAAATATGCAATACAGCAGGAAACAATGCATCCATAGTTTCTGCTGCACCTTTGGTAGATCCTGGTAAAGTGATGATCAATGACGATCCGATAAACCCTGCTACCCCACGTGATAACATAGCATACGGTGTGCGTTCCTGACCATACGACCTCGCTGCTTCCATAATACCCGGAACTTCACGTTCAATCAAAGGCTTGATAGCTTCAGGAGTAACATCCCTTGGCGACAACCCTGTTCCTCCGCAGAACAAAATCAAATCGAATTTTTCTGCACAAAGTTGTTTGGCCTTTGCCTGAATTTCGGTTGTTTCATCTGGAATGATTTCGTAAGTCACAGCTTGTATTTTATTTTTCTGTAATCTTTCAATCACTGCTTTTCCAGCAAAATCCTGCTTGCTGCCGGAAGAAATACTATCGGAACAAACTATCACGGCTGTGCGCAAAGGCTTGATCGGACGATCGGCAAAATCAGATTTCCCTCCTTTTTTATTCTGCAGTTTGATGGTACTGATTTCAACACCTTTATCGATAGGTTTGAGCATATCGTACATGGTGAGCGCTACGATAGACGCGCCATGCATGGCCTCTACCTCTACTCCCGTTTTGTATATTGTGTGCACTTCAACGCTGATTACGATAGATAAATCTTCAATGCTGTATTGAATGTTTGCGTACTCTATCGGCAAGGGATGACAATCGGGAATAAGGTCACTGGTTTTTTTAATACCAAGCAATCCCGCAGCACGCGAAAATTCAAAAACATCGCCTTTTGGCACTTTTTTGTTTTTCACGGCTTCGATAGTTTCCGGTTTCGACACCGCTACCCTCGCTGTAGCGACAGCTTTTCGAAGAGTACTTATTTTAAAGGTAATATCGTTCATATTTTATTTTCTTTCCATTGATGGGTATCATTGCTGAAAATTTCTTTTCCCCATACCGGTAATTCTTTTTTTATTCTGTCCACTACTTCCTCGCAGGCATCTATCGCAGGCTTCCGGTGTGCAGATGATGTAAACACAAACAAACAGATTTCGCCTGCTTTGATACTGCCCAGACTGTGATAAATATGCATGCAGGTGAGCGGATATTTCGCGAAAATCTCTTCCCGTATTTCCGTCATTTTTTCGAGAGCCATATCGGTGTAGGTAGTATATTCAATGGCCTTCACCTCTTGTCCTTTAATAATATCATTCCTCACTTGTCCGAGAAAAATGCTGTGACCACCAATGTTCTTCTTCGTACTGTGCTTGGCAATATCTTCAGCAATGAACGAAGGAGCAATCGGACCTTCAACAAAAATATTTTTCACTTTCTTTTTTTCCATAAATTTTATCCACCCGAAAAAGGAGGCAATAATGCTATGTTGGCTGATGCTGTAATGACAGCGTCGGCCGTGATTAATTTCTTATCTACTGCAATGGCATATTTAGTGAGCATCAATGCAGGGAATTTTTCTTCCAGTATTCTTTTCAATTCATTCACCGATGGCACGTGCGGCAACTCCAAAGACGAAGCTCCAAGGATTTCAGCAACCCTTCCAAAAGCAAGTATGTTGATCGTTGCACTCATGGCAGCAAATGAATTTTTACGAGTTCTCCTTTTTCAAAATTTTCTTTTTCTTCTTCCAGCTCAATGATGCAGTTGGCCAATGAAAAAGAATTCAACTTGTACGATTCCTGGGCGCCCAAAGGCAATACGCTTTGTTCTTCGGTGCGACCTTTTATAAAATGGGTGAGTCCTTTTTTCTTGCTGTATGCTTTGCCCAAAGGCAAATACAAAGAAAGCGGACCGTTGTTTTTCTCACCTTTCAAAGCACGCAGGCAAGGCAATACATATTCATAAAAACAGGTAAGCACAGCAGCCGGATTTCCTGGCAAACCAAAAATCAACTGATCGTCCTTCCTACCGAAATACAAAGGTTTACCTGGTTTCTGTTTTATTTTATGAAAGATCTTCTCAACGTTACATTCGCTCAGCGATTCGTTTACAAAATCGTAATCCCCTACCGAAATCCCACCGGTGAGCAGAAGCAAATCACTTTGCTGCAAAGCTTCGGAAATGGATTTTTTCGTGGCTTCTTTTTCATCACCAACAAAAACTATTTTAGCGAATAAACCTTGCTGTTTAAGTGCTGCGCTTAATCCGTAAGAATTGCTTTCGTAAACTTTTCCTTCGGGTAAAGAAGAACCAGGTTGCTGCAATTCTTTTCCGGTGATGATGACGGAAATGCGCGGAGCATTATGAACAATAACTTCTGTAAATCCCAGATTGGCTAAATACCCTATCGCAGCCGGAGTGAGCAGCGTTGAAGCACTCATCGCCAATTCTCCTTTTTGAGTTTCCGATCCGCGCGGACGAACATTCGCTGCGACTTGCAAAATATTATCGTTGATTAAAATCCCGTTAGAAGTAAGCGCAACTTTCTCCTGCATTACCACAGTGTCAGCACCAGCCGGAACTGGCGCGCCAGTGAAAATACGGTAAGCAGAACCTGCAGTAACCGTGTCTTCAACAGTATCACCAGCCGCTACTTCACCAGCTAAAATCAATTCCTTACCTGGGGTCCAGTCCGCAAAACGGAAAGCATAACCATCCATGGCCGATTGATCAAAAGGAGGAGTATTGATGGGAGAGATTACATCTTCGGCAAGTACAAAACCAACAGCATCTTTCAGCGTTTTTCGCACCACAGGCAGAGCCTTGGAGTGCTGCTGAATCAATTGCCGTGCTTCGCTTACTGTTATCATCCTCCTATATTAATCATGCTTCTGTTGTGCATGAGCACAGCATCGGCTGTTTTAAATTGTGGTGTAATTTGTCCGCCCCGCTCGGCGGCTTTTGTTTTAATATTCTGAATAATCAGCGGTTCTATATTTTCTCCCCGACGCAAAGCCGAGAGGATATCATTCTCTCCTTTTGAAAAGAGACAGTTCTTCATTTTCCCGTCGGCAGTGAGTCGCATACGGTTGCAATCGCCACAGAAAGGAGACGTCATAGTACTTATAACAGCGAAAGTTCCTTCATGGCCGATGACTTTGTATTTCTTGGCAGTGTCGTGTTCGAGTCGGATCAGTGGCACCATATCGTATGCATCGCCAACAATTTTCAGGATTTCCTTCCAGCCGATGACCTTATCATCCTGCCATTGGTTACCACTGAAAGGCATGAACTCAATAAAGCGGATGTGTAAAGGAAGATTTTTAGTGAGCGCAACGAAATCTAAAATCTCATCATCGTTCACTCCCTTCATCGCCACTACATTTACTTTTACACTGAAGCCCAACTCCACTGCTCGCAAAATGTTAGCATATACTTTCTTGAACTCATCTCTTTTTGTAATTTCTTTGAATCGTGCGGCTTTGAGGGTATCCAGACTGATATTCAGCGACCTTAAACCAATCCTTTTCAGCTGATCAAAAAAGTCGTGCAAACGAACGCCGTTCGTTGTCATGGTGAGTTCCACCGGATACTGTGCCAGTATATCCAAAATAGCTTCAGCATCCTTTCGTACAAGAGGCTCACCTCCAGTGAGGCGGATTTTCTTTATACCTAATTTTACAAATGTGGCGACTATGGTATCGATTTCCTCCGTTTGCATCAAAGAAGCCGGAGGCGTGTAAGGCAGGTCTTCGTTGGGCATGCAGTAGAAACATCGCAGGTTACAGTTATTCGTGAGAGAGATTCTCAGATAATCATGAATCCTATGATGATTGTCTATCAGCATTCGTAAATCTTTATATCAAATGTAAAATACATTCTTAAGCTTTTTGTACCCCTAAAGTTGATTTTATCACTTCTTTAAAGTACATTTTTTTTTCTTCACATAAAGAACAGCAGTAGGTTTCAGGCAATGCAGCGAAGGCCGTGCCCGCAAGCACACCACTGTCTGCATCACCAAAAGCAGGATCGTACACCGTAAAGCAGGTTGAACACTGGTATACATACTCGATCGCCTTTTTCTCTTCAACCACTTCCTGTCGCGATTCAAAAACAATTTTTTCAGAGGCCTTCGACTGGAACTCATAAAATTCCTGTGCAGCTTTTTTGAGTTTTGCAGGGAGCATGAATTTCAGAAGACTCTTGGTAAAAACATAACCTGTTCTTTCGTTCGGATTGTAATCACGGGCGCAAAGGATATCATACACATGAAAAAACTCGTAACGTCCGAAAGTCAGCAAAGCCCTGCGCTTAACAAGAATACTGCAAAACACCTCACTTTTCGGACGTGTTTTTATACCAAAGCAAATGGCGAAAGTACGGATATCATCTTTACTGAAATATTTTACAATATATTGCTTAAGATCCAGGGCTGGCTTGCTTAAATCCTCTACCTGAAAATTCAATTCGTTAGCAGCGTGACGCACATTGATCATATGTTTCGCCAGTATAAAATCCCACAAAACTCGATCCTTGTCTTCAATCCCTTTAATCATGAGCGATTTCCATGGAGTAGAACAAATCTGTCCTACCTTGGTTTGCAAACACAAATTGCAGACATCCAAGAGGAAATCAATATCAAATTGCTCATCGCGACGGTAAATTCCCAACCAGAAATAATTGTTGTTGTAACGATTGAATCCTTCATAGTATGGCAAACGGAACCCCATTGGTTGCGCGGCCTTCTCCCCTTCTTTGGTATTAAAATGTCCACTTTGTTTCAGCATTTGAAACAACAAATCCCCACTCGCGTTGTCGTTGCGGTAAAAGAGCGTCGACTTCTGAAAAATAATCTCTTCAAGTTTTTTCGACACCGCTACCACATCGTTGGTATACACAATTTCATTCCATTCATAAATAGTGTTGGTCTTGGGAAAACGCACAAAGACATGCCAGAAATGTTCACTCGAAGAAGCCACCCAGTTGATATTACCGGTGAACAATGGAGTAAAGCTCTGGTTAGAGTCGGAAATATTGATTTTTAATTTCGGAGCATAATCAATCAGGTCAAAGATATCTTTATAAATCCCTTCACTCAGCCAGGTTTTATTGATAAAAGCCTCCACCGCTGGATATGAACTGATGATATTGGGGATATTGACTTCATTCTCTTCAAACAGGAGATTCAGCTCATGTAAGGTTTCGCGCAGTTCATAATAATTCTCCACGCCGGTTTCCAGGATAAGTTGCTGACGCAAGCCAAAACTTACACTTTCAATGCCGCTCTTTTTTGCCGACACCAATATTTTCTTCAGCACACCGGGCGAAATAATTCCTCCTGTGAAATTCACTTTTATAAATCCTTTCTTTACCATTACGCTTCTACTTTTTCAACTTCCAACACTTTAGTCTCTTCCGTCATTCGCTCCAGTATTGCCTGCACTTCCGGCTTACAACTGCCACAACCTTGTCCCGCACCCGATAACTGACACAATTGTTTAAAGTCAATACAACCCTCTTTTATTCTATTTTCAATATTTCCTTCGCCAACACTACCACAGCTGCAAACAATTTTTCCAATTACAGGATCACCTTTTTTCCCTGATCGCAATAATGTGAGTCGCTTTTCCGACAACTCCATTTTGTTTTGAATCAATTCGCGGAATTCCTGAAACTCGGATTTGTCACCGATAAGAATGGCCCCTACCAATTTATCATTATGAATGATGCACTTTTTGTAATAACGCTTTGCCTTATCTATAAACACCACTTCTTCATAGTCAGGATCATTTGGACATTCTGCCATACCCAACGAACAAAGATCGGTACCATGCATTTTCAAAATATTCATCAATAATGAACCTTGATAATACTTAGAAATGTCACCACTTAAATAGCGTGCAACAATTTCGGCTTGTTGCTCAGCGGCAGCGGTAATACCATATAGAAAGCCTTTGAATTCGGCAATTTCACCAATAGCAAAAATATTTGGATCGGATGTTTTTAAATATTCATCTACTACTACTCCACGTTTAACTTCAATATCACATGCTCTCGCTATTTCAACATTAGGAGTAGTACCAATGGCCATCACCATAGCCTGACAAGGAATACTCAAACCACTTTTCAATTCAAGACCTTCCAATTTTTCATTACCTAAATAGCGACTTATTTCATCATTGAAATAGATATCAATGCCTTTGTCTCGCAATTCATCGGCCAGCATCTGGCTGCCAAGCGGATCCAACTGACGGTCCATTAAACGGGAAATACGTTGCACTATCACTACCTCAACACCCACTTCACGCAAAGAAGCTGCAAGCTCTATCCCCAGTAATCCTCCTCCTAAAATCACCACTTTTCCTTTGGAAGGATCAACATGCTTTTTGAATTTATCAGCATCTACACGACTGCGCATGGTAAAAATTCCTTGCATGGGTGGTGTGTCTTTCAATACTGTTGCTCTGCTACCAGTAGCCATGATCAGCACATCGTAAGAGTGTTCCACACCCTTATCATCAGTAACCGTTTTGTTTACTCTATCAATTTTTTGAATACCCAATCCTCGGTGCAAGGTCACGCGATAATCATTTTCTTCGTCATCGGTCATCTTCACCAATTGCTCCCATTGCTGAACACCACTGATATAATCGGGCAACATTACACGATTGTAAAAGGGAAGATTTTCTTTACTAAAAACCACCAACTCATCTTCACTATTCAGTTCGCGATAAGATTTTACAAATCCGCAAGAACCCGCTCCGGCACCGATGAGTACAATTTTCTGTTTTGGTTTTTTATATGGCAATACCTGCGCAGCAGCAAATTTAAAATCGGGCTCCTTTGAACGAGAATCCACTAAATTATTGGTGAGATTGTTGGCTCGATTTAAATCGCTGTTCAACACTTTTCCCCAGTGCATTGGCAAGAAAACCAAGCCCTTTTTAATGTCGGTAGTCAACTTCACTTTCACCCGAACATTACCTCTGGCAGAAGAAACTTCTACCAACTGATTATCTTTTATTCCTCTTTCCTCAGCATCATCCGGATGCATTTCCACGAAAGATTCAGCAATGTGTTGTTTTAATTTATTAACCTTTCCTGTTTTGCTCATGGTATGCCAGTGGTCGCGGATACGACCCGTGGTAAGCACCAACGGAAAATCGGGAGAAAGCGCTTCCGATTGATTGGCATCAGGGAAGCTATGAATTTGCGCCTTTTTGGAAGGAGTAAAAAACTGATGATCGGTAAATAAACGCGCTGTACCAAAATCATTTGAACCCGTTGGATAAGGCCATTGCACTGAGCGCTTTTCTTTAAGCACCTCGTAGCTCAATCCTGTAATATCAATATTGGTTCCAGCTGTTGACGCACAGTGCTCATCATAAATCTCCGAAGGCGAAGCATAGTCAAAGCCACTATAACCCATCTTTTTAGCGAAACGACAAATAATTTCTGCATCCGGCAATGCTTCACCAGGAGCGTCAGTTAATTTCGACAAATAAGCAATTCGTCGCTCAGCATTAGTCATGGTACCTTCTTTCTCGGTCCAAGCTGCAGCTGGCAACACCACGTCGGCATATTTTAAAGTCTCCAGTTTATTAGTGATATCCTGAACAACAACAAACTTTGCTTTTTTAAGTCCTTCTTCTGCAATACGTACATCAGGCAAACTTATGAGAGGATTAGTACAAACTATCCAGATGGCTTTCAATTTCTCATCATTCAATGCCTGAAACATTTCGGTTGCAGTGAGTCCGGGTTTTTCGGGAACACTTGGAACACCCCAAAACTTAGCAACTTCGGCACGGTGCGCCGGATCTGCTAAATTACGGTGAGCACTCAACAAATTCGCCATACCTCCAACTTCACGACCACCCATTGCATTAGGCTGACCAGTCAGTGAAAATGGTCCCGACCCTGGTTTACCGATGTGTCCTGTAATTAAATTGAGATTGATTAAACTCAGGTTTTTGTTCACTCCAATCACACTTTGGTTCAAGCCCATCGTCCACATGGTAACAAAACCTTTTGCGTTACCGATGTACGAAGCTGCTTCTCTTATTTTCTCTACTTCAATTCCACAAATTTCCGCTGCTTCTTCCAGTGTACGCTGGAAAACTATTTCTCTGTATTTTTCATAACCTTCCGAATGCTCGGAGATAAATTTCATATCAATGTTACCTTGCTCGATGAGACAACGACCGATGGCATGATGCAAGGTAACATCAGTTCCTGGGTTCAATTGCAGGTGAACATTTGCGTATGCGCATGTTTGCGTTTTGCGCGGATCACTCACAATGATTTTAAGATTAGGATTTTTTTCGCGGGCCATTTCAACCCTGCGCCAAACTATGGGATGACACCAGGCAGGATTAGCTCCTGCAACAAAAATACAATCGGCAATTTCCAAATCGTCATAGGTGATAGGAACACTATCCTCACCCAATGACAATTTGTATCCAACCACCGCAGAGCTCATGCATAACCGCGAATTAGTATCGAGGTTATTGCTACCGATGTAACCCTTAATGATCTTATTGATCACATAATATTCTTCGGTGAGACACTGTCCGGAAGCATAAAATGCCACTGAATCGGGACCATATTTATCGATAAACGTTTTAAAAACAGCAGCCGTTCTCTCTAGAGCCTGATCCCACGAAACCCTTTGACGGGGACCACTTCTGCTGTAACGCATCTCGGGATATAGTAACCTATCAGTGGCATCCATTACCGTATAGTGCAGGTTCATCCCCTTGGAACAAAGCATGCCTTTGTTCACAGGATGATCCTTATCACCTTCCACTGAAATTTTCCCTTGCCGATCTTTATGCACAACAATCCCGCAACCGACCCCGCAATAACAACATGTTGTTTTAAAAGATTCACTCATATCTTAAAGCTCATTGTTAGTAATTAATGCAAAAAGGTGCGCATTGCACACCCTTGTATTCAAGACGCTTATTTTTTCCGATGTTTGAATAACTACATTCATTACTTAATATTTACACTATATCTATATACACTTTACCATCCTCTATTTTGACTGGATAAGTTTTGATCTTATAGTCATCGCCACTTAAGCAGGATCCATCTTTAAGGGAAAAGGTTTTTTTGTGGAAAGGACAAGCAACTTTGGGTTCATCTTCGTGACTCCCTATCATCCCCCGACTGATTGCCATTTGCTGACGATGCGGACACATATTCTGTGTAGCATACCACTCTCCTCTTCTCGTAAAATTGAATAAAGCAATTTGATCCTCACCATGCTTTACACAAACACCGCCATTCTCAGGCACATCTTCAGCTTTACAAGCAAAAAACCAGTTTACTTTTGTTGATTTCAATTCTGACATATCTCTCTTGTTTATCGTTTTCAACCCCAAAAACTGCTTTTTCGCAGATTCTAACTTGTAAATCTTCACTTACATAATTTAAATTTAGAAACATTTAAAGACAAAAACAAAAAAATGTAAAAAAATATTTTAGGCTTATCTAAATATAAAAACAGAAAAACAACAAAACCCTTTATTGATAAGAGATTCCAATCAGCAAATCTCTCATAAACGATGCGCGACGCGAAAGCCCAACTTCAGTAAAACTAAAAAAGCCCACTCTTGCGGGCAGGCTTTTTAGGGATAGTCAGGAAGGGTTTATTTCCAGTCAACCACTTTTTTCTGATCGCGCATCACTTCAAACTTCACCGTAGGATCTTTTTCTGTTGGCGCGTTCACAAAGTGGCTGAAGCGCTTTTGCAGTTCAGGGCTTTCTACTACTTCTTTCCACTCGCAATTGTAGGCATCAACCAAGGCCTGCATTTCAGCTTCAAGTTGAGTAGCAATGCCCAGACTGTCATTCACCACTACATTTTTAAGATAATCGATTCCACCTTCCATCTTGTTCAACCACGTTGCAGTACGCGTGAGCGGATCTGCTGTTTTAATGTAGAACATAAGGAAGCGATCAAGATACTTAATCAGCGTTGCACTGTCGATATCAGTTGCGATCAGGTGCGCATGCTGTGGCTTAGAACCACCGTTACCACACACATACAGATTCCATCCTTTCTCGGTAGCAATTACACCAAAGTCTTTAGATTGTGCTTCGGCACATTCGCGGATACAACCAGAAACCGCTGATTTAAGTTTATGCGGCGAACGCAAACCACGATATCTTTCTTCGATCTCAATAGCGAAACTCACGCTATCATGCAAACCATAACGACACCAGGTAGAACCCACACAGCTTTTCACGGTACGCAAGGCTTTGCCATAAGCGTGCCCACTTTCAAAACCAGCTTCCACCAACAATTTCCAGATAGCAGGAAGATCACTTACGTGAGCACCAAACAAGTCGATGCGTTGGCCTCCTGTGATTTTTGTATATAGATTATATTGTTTTGCAATTTGTCCGAGAACAATCAGTTTATCAGGCGTGATTTCACCTCCAGGGATTCTTGGAACCACTGAATAAGTACCCCCTTTCTGGATGTTTGCGAGATAACGGTCATTGGAATCCTGGGTAACATCATTTCCTCTTTTAAGAATCATTTCATTCCATAAGCTGGCAAGAATAGAAGAAACCAAGGGTTTACAAACTTCGCAGCCATCCCCTTTTCCATGCTTATTCAAAACACTTTCGTACGATTTCAGCTTGTCCATTTTAGTGAGGTCGTACAACTCCTGACGGCTATAAGCAAAGTGCTCACATACTATATTGCGCACCAATTTCCCTTGTGATTTCATGGTGTGAACCATCAGGTCCTTCACCATTGGAACACAACCTCCGCAACCAGTGCCCGCTTTAGTACAAGCTTTAATTTTATCAACGGTTTCAGCACCATCAATCACTGCTTTGCAGATATCTCCTTTAGAGATGCTTTCACAACTACATATCATGGCATCATCCGGCAAAGCTGTAACACCAGCACCACCTTCGCCTTCGCCACCACGCGCACCCAAAATTAAATCCTCAGGATTTGGCGGCAGCGCCATTTTGTTTTTGCAGGTTTGCAGGAGCATGTTGTATTGTTCAGCATCGCCAATCAAAATACCACCCAACAGCTCTTTCCCCTCTTTAGAGATATTTACGCGTTTATAAATTCCCTTATTGGTATCTTCATAAACAATCACTCTTGCCTCAGAAGCAGGAACAAAAGGATCACCGAAGCTCGCCACATCCACACCAATCAGCTTCAGCTTCGTGCTCATATCGAAACCGGTAAATTCTTTTTTACCTCCTGTAAGATTGCTCGCCACTACATCCGCCATTTCATATCCAGGAGCAATCAAACCGTAAATCATGCCTTTGTATAAAGCACATTCACCAATGGCAAAAATGAAAGGATCGGTGGTTTGCATTTGCTCATTCACCACGATCCCTCCTCGTTGCCCCACTTCCAATCCGCACAGTTTAGCCACTTCATCACGGGGCTTGATACCCGCAGAAATCACGAGCATATCCACGTCGATAGAAGTATCATTGGCAAACTTCATTTTCGTAATGGCTTTATCGCCCACGATTTCAGTAGTGTTGGTATTAGTAAGGATAGTCAACCCCAACGCTTCCAGTTTGCCTTGTAATAATTTTGAACCTGCATCATCAATCTGACGCGGCATGAGTCGCGGCGCAAATTCAATCACATGCGTATCTCTGATACCTAAATCAAGCATGGCTTTGGCTGCTTCCAAACCGAGAAGACCACCCCCTATCACCGCGCCTTTTCTGGCTTTCGGAGCATAGTCGCGAATCATCTCGAGATCTTCAATTGTTCTGTAAACAAAAACACCATCTTTTTCCACACCAGGGATCGACGGCACAAAAGCTCCTGAACCCGTAGCCATTACCACATAATCATATGACTCGGTTATGCCCTTGAAAGAATGAATGGTTTTGTTAGTACGGTCAATTTGCTGCACAGGATCTCCCAAATGAAGCTTGATACCATTGTTCACATACCAATCTACACCAGCCATGGAAAGATCTTCAGCTGTTTTACCGTCGAAGAAGGCACTAAGGTGCACCCTGTCGTAAGCCGGTCGGATCTCCTCCCCAAACACTACCAACTCAAACTGATCCTTGGATTTTGCCAGCAGTTTTTCGCAAAACTTATAACTCACCATTCCATTTCCGATTACAACTATCTTCACTTTCTTCATATCATATTATAATTAAAACAACTACGCATCTATTTTAAAATCAGGGGTAAGAGCTTAGGCTTGTTCACTTTTTTCATTAATGAAATAATAAATAACAAAACTTCCTATTCTCAAATTTAGAAATATTTAAAGTCATAATCAAGAATTTTTAAATAATTTATTTTTGCTTACCTAAATTTCAATTTTAGCATCTTAAAAAAACATGGAACAATAATTGCTTTTAACTTTGCATCTCTTTTTAGTACATTTATTAAAAACAACACCTATGAAGTATTTACTGTTATTGTGCAGCATTGCATTACTCTCCTTCCAGGGCGACAACAACACAGAATTAAAGCACGATGGTTTTTATGTAGGGAAATCAGGAAAAGATTTTCACCACATTTTTTTCAACACAGATGGAACTGCTGCCACTTATATATTTCCTGCGCAGGACATCACTAAGGCTCAATTGGCTATGAAAGGAGAATCCGACTTTGCTGGTCCCTATATCGTACATTCTGGAAATATTGTTTACAGATCGAACAACTCAATCAACAAAAAAGTACAGCCCACTAATCCGCTCTTTTATACTTATCAGGGCAAAATGAATAGCAAAGGCCAACTGGTTTTCTGGCTAACCGCCACCGACGGATCGAAAAATGAAATCACCTTTGATTACTTTAGTTTCCCGAAATAAATGAAGTACTTCCTCTATACACTCCTGTTGCTCTCCGTTGAATTGGTGGGCCAATCGAAAATCAACTGGATCAGTTTTGAGCAAATGGAAGCAGCACAGAAAAAGCAGCCACGACCGGTGCTGGTTGATGTTTATACCGACTGGTGTGGCTGGTGCAAAAGACTGGACGCAACCACGTATGCTGATCCTAATATCGTGTCTTATGTCAACAATAATTTCTATGCAATTAAGTTCAATGCCGAAACCCACGATTCTATTGTTTTCCAGGATAAGACTTATTTTAACAGAGTAGCAGGCAGCCGCTCTACCCACGACCTGGCTTATGCCTTAATGGGACAACGACTCTCCTATCCCACTACCATCTACATGAACAGCGAAATAAAACCCACAGTGATTATTCCAGGCTATCTCGATGTAAACCAAACTCTACCTTATCTTGTATACCATGCCGAAAAGCTTGATGCATCAGCAAACATCGACGATTTCGAAAAAGATTTCACCAAGGCTTTTGCAGCCGAAGGACATAACGACTCCACACGCATCAACTGGATCAGCATGAAAGAAGCGCTGGAGCTGCAAAAGAAAAATCCAAAGAAGATCTTTATCCATCTTAAAAACAATTCCTTCGTGAGCGATCGTGTAATGAGTGCCTCTGCCTTCGAAGATGCCTCTGTGATTAAGGAACTGGAAAATTATTACTGCGTGGAGATTGATGTGCTTGTAGGAGACACTATTACTTTTCAGGAACACACTTATATTAATCCTAATCCCGGAAATGGCATTCACCAGATTGCTTTCGGATTGTTGCAAAATCAGGTTGGTTTCCCAAGCGTGGTCATCATTAACGAACAACAATTGGTGTTAGCACCCATTAAACAATACCTCACCGGAAAACATCTCGAAGCATTGTTAGGATACTTCAGAAAAAACATTTACAATCAGAAAAGTTTTGCGGATTATATCAAGGACGGATTTAAATAATCTTGTTCTTTTAATCACAAACCCAACACTACAAAATCGGCAGTAGCCCGGTTGCACGCCACAGGTATATTATATACACTGCACAATCGAAGCAACGCTTTTACATCAGGGTCATGCGGCATAGGTTCCAGCGGATCCCAGAAGAAAATAAGCATATCCAGCTGTTGCTCGCATATTAAAGCCCCTAATTGCTGATCGCCGCCCAGCGGACCGCTTTTCAGCTTTTGGATCTTCAATCCCGTAGCATCTTCAATTCTTTTGCCAGTAGTTCCAGTAGCAATCAGCTCATGTTTTTTAAAGCGGTCAAGATGACTTTTCACCCATTCCACAATCTGAGGCTTCATATTGTCATGTGCCACCAGTCCAACTTTTTTCGTTGATTCACCCATATTTTACAAGTATTTTAGGATTTACACGCCCAGTAAATTTAGTTGAAAAAAGGCATTTTTTGTGCAAAAATTAATTTTGATTTTAAGAGCAATTTCCTCATCTTGTTGTCCCTTTTACTACTATAAGAGGCAAAACTATTAATTAACTTTATTAACTAACCATGAAAAAAATCAATTACTATTTGGCTTTATGCCTGCTGTTTTTCATTTCAGTAGGTGCGAACGCCGGTAACACACGTGTTATTGGCTACTTCCCGTCTTATAGAGCGACTACTGACATTTCTGCTCAGTGCGCACTGTTAACCGACGTTATTTTCTCCTTTATCAATCCGAACACCGACGGAACATTAATTACCAACAATCCTGGCGATGCCCTTTACGGTTTTGACGCCAACAAGTACACTATTGTTAGAGATGCCGCTTCAAACAATGGCGCTAATCTTTGGATAGCAATAGGGGGTGCTGATCCAAGCGAATTGAGAGCTGCACGACTGAGCTCTGTGTGTAACAACTCTACCTACAGAAATACATTGGCCACCGCGCTGGTTGCCTTTGCGACTGCCAGCACTACAAGTTGCTACGGTATCTCTGTTGACTGGGAGTTTCCAAAAGACAATACCGCAAGAGCCGGACACCTCGCCTTTGTTCAGTTACTGAAGCAAAAAATTGCTGCTTCCAGCAACCCGAACATCAAAATTGCATTGGCAGTAGGTGGCGAAACAAAAAACATGATTAACCACACTCAATACCTGGATGCAAGTTTTTATTCAACCAATGCTTCATTAGTAGATGAATGGCACATTATGGCCTACGATTTCCCCAGCGGAAATGGTTATGATGCCACCAACCATTCTACCACTGCCGATGCTCAGGCTTCTTTGGAAGGATGGAATGCCAAAGGTGTTCCTTATTCTAAAATGGTTCTTGGTGTTCCTTTCTACGGAAGAACATCCAACAGATCAACCGAAGGAAAATACAACGACTGGCCAAACAACAACACTGTCTATACCAGCGATTCTTACGGTGGATACTACTACAATGGTATCAACACTTTGGAAGACAAAATTGATCTTTCGGTAAACAAAGCAACAATGGGTGTTTTGATCTGGGATTTGGGTCAGGACTGGGCTCCTTCCAACTCTTATTCTTTATTGAAAGGTATGGATACTTACCTTGCTACATTGTGTAACATCCCTAAACCAAACCTCGGACCTGACCAAGGTGTTTGCGCTCCAAACTCCGTGACCCTGAATCCAGGCGTTGCCACTGCAGTAGGCAGAACTTTCGCTTGGTACAAAGATAATGCGTTGCAAAACGGTCAAACCGGAACAACCTTCTCTGCTTCAGCCGCAGGCACTTACAAAGTAGTGATCTCTCAAGGCGTGGGTTGCTCTAAAGAAGACGAAATCGTTATCGTAGCAGGCGCTCCATTCACCACCACAGGTGCTAACGGATGCTCTGGCACAAACCTGACTCTTTCCGTAAACAATCCTGTTGTCGGAAAAACTTACGACTGGTACGATGCATCCACTGGCGGCAATAAAGTAACTTCTGGTACTTCTTACTCAAAAACTTTCTCTGCTTCCACTACCTACTATGTAGAAGAGAAAGCCGCTGGGGTAAACACTTACACTACGACTCCGGTAGATGCCAGCGTAACGACTCCTACCAACACATACTGGTGGTTGACTCAAAATGCCGCACAACGCATTGTAGTATCCAGCGACCTTACAATTAAAACACTCCGTTTGATGGTAAATACCCAAACCGGAGCTACTTTTAAAATCAAAGTAAGCAATTCAAGCACTAACGCCTTTGTTATGGAAGCCGGTCCTTTTACCGTTGCTGCCAATGCTGGCGCTCAAAGCTGGGAACAAACATACTATGAAGCAACAGTAAACTTCCTGTTACCAGTAGGCTCTTACTTTGTTTATCCTGAACTGACTTCAGGTAAAATCGCTCACCTCCCTAGCTACACCAACGAAAACACACAAGCAGGTGTATACACCTTGAAAAAAGGGATGTACAGAAACTACAGCAACCTTTATACATTCCAGGAAAGCGAAGAAACCGACAATACCAGCTACGTTCACTACGGTCCGTTCCTGAAATGGGTAATTGAAACAGGTGCTAACGCTTCCTGCGGAAGAACTCCGGTTACTGCTTCTGTAGTAACTTGCGGACCTCCAACTGTAAGCATCACTGCTCCAACTGCCAACCAGGATTTCCCCTTCGACGGAGCAGCAATCACCCTGACGGCTACCGTTACTGATGAAACCGCTGTAACATCTGTTTCATTTGAAATCTGGGATGGCGCAAGCAATATAGCTACTCTTACACCTTCAGCCAATGGTTCTACTTATTCTTCAACCTGGACCGCTACCACATGGGCTCTTACCAAGCAATACACATTGAAAGTAATAGGAAACGATGCTACTGCATCTACAACCCAATCTGTGAACTTCACAGTTAGCTCAGGAGTAGGCGTTACAGAAGTAACTTCCGAAGCTTCTGTAAATGTTTACCCTAACCCTTCTACCGACAATGTTAATGTTAACATTGAAGTGGTGAAAGGTGGCTCTGCCTCAATTGAAGTATATGATCTTGCAGGCCGACTGACCTATTCAAATAATTCTACACTGGTAGCAGGAAAAAACACTTCTTCTATCTCTGTAAACAGTCTGAATGCAGGCACCTACCTGATGAAAGTTACTGTTGACGGTCAAACCATTAACAAAGCTTTCTCTGTGGTTAAATAATTTATGCTATCCGATAATGAAAAGGGGGCTACTTTGTTCGCCCCTTTTTTTTTGCCCGAACCTAAGGATTAAGAAGGGGAAGCGAAGCTTCGGTCCTGACGCGTTTTTGGCGAGGTGCAATGGAAGCATCTCTTGGCTATTGATTTTTTGTTACTTTCTCATCAAGAAAAACGCAAGTCCTTGCTTCTTTGGAAAGAAGGCAACATTTAACTCCTCAAAACAGTAGAACAATCGCATAAATCCGCTATTTTTATAGTAGAAAACAATACCTGATGGAAGTAGTAATCGACGTAGAAAAAGAAAAACAGGAAATCCTTAAACGTTACCGCGGACTGCTCCGCGCATGCAAAAGAACCCGCGACGACCACGATAAAAAGCTCATTCGTAAAGCTCTTACTGTTGCTATTGATGCACATAAGGAAATGCGCCGCAAATCGGGCGAACCCTATATTTACCATCCTATTGAAGTAGCAAGAATTGTAGCCGATGAAATCGGATTAGGTACTACTTCTATAGTATGTGCCCTTCTGCATGACACTGTTGAAGACACCTATATCACGCTTGATGACATCAACAGAATGTTTGGGGACAAGGTGATGAAAATCGTAGATGGCCTCACCAAAATATCGTCTCTTGCTGATCCCGATGATTCCAAATATTCCATTCAGGCCGAAAATTTCAGAAGGATATTACTCACCTTGTCGGATGACATAAGAGTGATTCTCATCAAACTCGCCGACCGTTTGCACAATATGCGCACGATGGAGTTTATGCCACGTCATAAGCAGTTGAAAATTGCTTATGAAACGCTAAACATCTATGCTCCGCTGGCACACCGATTGGGCTTGTATGCTATTAAAACCGAGCTGGAGGATCTTGGCTTGCGATATACCGAACCGGAACTCTATCATAGAATAGAGGAAAGTCTCGCCAGCACACAAAAGAAAAGAACACGCTACATCAATAAGTTTAGCTTACCTATCATCAATACACTGACGGATAAAGGCTATAGCTTCGATATTAAAGGTCGCACCAAAAGCATCTTCTCCATCGCCCAGAAAATCAAAAAGAAGGGGGTTACCTTTGATGAGGTGTACGATATATTTGCTATCCGCATTATCCTGAATTCAAAACCTGAAGACGAGAAAAGCGATTGCTGGAAAGTATATTCCCATGTAACCGATTTGTACACTCCTCGTCCTGACAGACTTCGCGACTGGATTTCCACTCCTAAAGGAAACGGCTACGAGTCACTGCACACTACAGTGATGGGACACGAGGGTAAGTGGGTGGAAGTGCAGATTCGCACCGCACGCATGGACTCTATCGCCGAAAAAGGATTGGCTGCTCACTGGAAATACAAAACAATGACCGCCGAGCAGGAACCCCATCTTGATTCATGGATTTCCAAGATCACCAAGATGCTAGAAGCCCCTGAAAATAACGCGCTGGAATTTATCGATGATTTCAAGCTCAACTTCTTTGCCGATGAAATTTATGTATTTACTCCCGCCGGAGATATCAAAACCTTACCAAAAGGTGCTACAGCACTGGATTTCGCATATGAAATTCACTCACGCATTGGCGATCAATGTATCGGAGCCAAGGTGAACCACAAGCTCGTACCACTGAGCTACGAACTGGAAAGCGGGGAACAGTTGGAAATTATTACTTCCAAGAAGCAAACACCTAAGGAAGAATGGCTCAACTATGTAGTTACCGCCAAAGCTAAATCGGCGATTAAAGACGCTCTCAAGGAAGAACATAAAAAGACTGCTCTTGATGGCAAAGAGCTTTTCAAGGAATGGATGCAGCAAATCAACCAACCCATCAACACCAATATCCTGGGGGTTATTGTGAAGCATTTCGATACAAAAAGCACTTTCGATCTCTATCTGAAAATTGCTAAGAAAGAAATATCCCACGAAAATTTCACTGATTTCTTCCGAAAGAAAGAAGACAAGAAAAACCAGGATAAACTCAAACGTCAGCAATCGAAAGCCGATAAGATCGGTATGCTCAATATTGGCAGCGACGGGAATATTAAATACACTCTTGCCACCTGCTGTAATCCTATTCCGGGCGACGAGGTTTTTGGTTTCCAAAGTGAGGACAAAGGCATTCTCATCCACAAAACCAACTGTCCGAATGCCATGCATTTGTTATCTACCTTTGCTGGAAAATCCATTAAGGCACAGTGGACCAACACCAACAACGTTGCTTTCTTAACCGGAGTTGAATTTGTAGGAATTGATGATGTCGGACTTGTGAACAAAATCACTTCTGTTATCTCTAAAGAAGCACATGTTAACATCAAATCCATCTATTTCAATTCGGAAGACAGCTTCTTTGAAGGCAAAATCATGTTATACGTATCCGATACTGAACAACTGAAGAGCCTCATTGAAAAACTGAAACAAATTAGCGGTGTTCACAAGGTGAATAGATTGATGGAGACTGCAGCATAGCTTCTTACTATCTTCCCTGATGAAAAAGTAAGTCTTTGCTTCTTTGCAAAGAAGAAGACTAAAAACAAAAACACCCTTAGGATTTCTCCCAAGGGTGTTTTTTATTTTTTTAGAGGATAAATCAATCTCCTACCTCTATCATCTTAAATGGAACTTTGATAATGGCCTGATAGTCCTCACCTGCTTCGAGCATATCTTCATCATCTTCTTCGTAGTACCAGTTGATCACTACTTCCTTTCCTGTTTTATGAATGGCTTCCAGCTTCTTGAACAAATCAAGAATACATTTTGATGAACTCGTATTGAAATATTCCAGTTGAATATTTACACTTGTCTTCTCTTTAGGTTCGTGAGCATATTTATCGAGCGACTCCACTACAGGCTTGTAAAACTCGATAGAGTTCTCGGGAATTGATCTTCCTTTCAACTCCAGCAATCCTGTCTCCGAATCAAAAATAATGGTTGGTGTTTTTGACGTCCCTTCTATTGTAATTTTATCCATAGTGAAAAATTATTGCGCAATTTTAATATATAAACTGAAGAAAGAGTAATCCTCATCAATTTTCAGAAAATCATAGCTAAGGTTCTGACCACTCTTGCGGGCGATATCAATAAAACCCAGTCCTCCTCCGCCTTTTTCAGAAAAACCTTCCAGACTCAGCACATCCTGATAGTACTGTTTCAGTTCCTCCTTATTCATTCCGTTGATTTTATCAATCCTTCCCTTGAGCATGTTCACTTTGTCGTTTTTCACAAAGTTACCTGTCATTATATTGTATTCCACAGCATTCTTACTGATCATGAAAATCGCCTGCTTCTTTGTTTCGTCATTGGCAGCAGCCGACTCCATTTCATCTCTGTGGTGATAAAGGTTTTGCAAACACTCTACCAGTACGTTGTAAACTTTTTTACGGGTTTTTGGTTGTTCGTCCATGTTCTCCAGCTTGGTTTCCATGATCTGGAGCATGGAGGTGAGTAGTTCGGACGTGATATCCCCCTTGAAGGAGAGCATAATGTCATTATGCTCCATCTTTTTATAGAAACTATAAATATCAAACTTCATACGGGGCTTATCTGAAATATTGTCCACTAAGCTACATTTTTAACGTTGAACGCATCAAACGCATTTGAGTTTCACATCAAACAAATCTAATCAAATTACGCTCTTTTACAAATTATCTAACGGCAAAACAATCGGGAATCGTATTTTAGCGCAAACTTTAGCAACATGGAATGGTTTGAATCCTGGTTTAACACCCCTTATTACCATGCGTTGTACTCCAGCAGGAACAACGAGGAAGCGAGTTTTTTCATTCACCAGCTTCTTCCACATTTGCGCCTTCCGGAAAAATCGAAAATCCTTGACGTTGGCTGCGGCAAAGGACGCCATGCTTTTACCATCAATCAGATGGGTTTCGATGTGGTGGGGTTCGACCTGTCGGAAGAGAGCATCAAGGAAGCAAAAAAACTTGAAAATGAACACCTTAAGTTCTACACCCATGACATGCGCCAACTCTTCTCAGCTAATTATTTCGATTGCGCCCTCAATCTTTTTACCAGTTTTGGATACTTTGAACATGAAAGGGATAATATAAAAACTCTTAAAGCCATTAACAGAGGTTTAAAACCTAAGGGAAAACTGGTCATCGACTTCCTCAACGCGGGAAAAGTACGCCGGAATATGCAGGCCAGCGATTCCAAAACCATTGCAGGGATTCAATACAATATCAGCAAACACATTGAGAACGAAAGAATTATTAAGGAAATCCGATTTAATGATAAAGGCCGGAATTTTCTTTATGCCGAAAAAGTACAGCTACTGACAATCAATGATTTCCAAAGAATTTTGACCCTCAGCGGCTTTTCGATTCAGGAAACATTTGGTTCCTACAATTTGGAGCCTTTTACTGAAGAATCCGACAGATTAATTATCTTGGCCGAGAAATTAGCATGAACACCGAGGAATACATAGTTTTAATTGGAGCAGTTCTTCTTATTGGATCTATTTTCCTTTACGCACGTGTACTTTCAGCAAGTGCTACCAAATTGCTGAATGCCTTCAGCGCCGCCTTTTTGATAGGCATTTGCTTCACCGATATCCTTCCCGAAAGCTATGAATTGAATCCTGCCAATACAGGAATTTTCGTAATTATAGGTTTTTTAACCCAGTTACTGCTTGGTGTGTTCTCCGGAGGGATAGAACATGGTCATGCACATCCTCACAAACATGAGATCCCATATGCCGTGTTAGCGAGCTTGGGTACACATGCCTTTATTGAAGGCTGGCCTCTTAACGCGCACACCCACCTTCAGAACGAACATCTTCACCACGCCATGGTAACAGGAATATTGGTACACAATATTCCTATCACTATAGTATTGACAAATATGCTTAAGCACTCCGGACTCAAAAACGGAATGATCCTTCTCTTACTCGCCGGGTTTTCACTACTCACTCCGCTGGGGGCCATTTGTGCAAACAATTGGTTCCTGTCCCAGGAAATGACCGCTGTTCCCCTTGCTATTGTTGCCGGAATCCTGTTGCACATCTCCACCACTATCCTTTTTGAAGCCGCCGACTCCCACAAATTCAACCTCATCAAAATGGTGGTGATTTTACTTGGCCTCGGATTAGCCTTATTTATATAGGTTATCACACTATCGCTAAAATCTATATGGGTCCGGCATGCAAATTCATTAGAAATTATAATTTTGAAACCATAAAATCTAAAACTAAAAATCATGGCAGTACTTGTAGGAAAAAAAGCTCCTCTCTTTAAGGCGGATGCAGTTGTTAAAGGCGGCGAATTCGTTGCTAATTTCTCCCTCGATCAATATATCGGGAAAAAGAATGTAATCTTTTTCTTTTACCCACTCGATTTTACTTTTGTTTGTCCGACTGAATTACACGCTTTCCAGGAAAAACTGGCTGAGTTTGAAAGCAGAAACACTGCTGTTGTAGGTTGCTCTGTTGACTCTAAATACTCACACTGGGCTTGGTTGAACACCCCTAAAGATAAAGGCGGCATCCAGGGCGTAACTTATCCATTGGTTTCTGACTTGTCGAAAACCATCTCTGAAAATTACGATGTTCTCGCTGGTGAATATGAATTGAATGAAGCTGGTGAATCTGTATTTAGCGGCAATGCTCCTCAAGCTTACAGAGGTTTGTTCCTCATCGACAAAAACGGAGTGGTAAGACATCAGGTAGTGAACGACTTCCCGCTGGGAAGAAACATTGATGAAGCTTTGAGACTCGTTGATGCATTAATCTTCAATGAAGAAAACGGCGAAGTTTGTCCGGCCAACTGGAAAAAAGGCGATGAAGCATTGAAAGCCAATGCTGAAGGCATTGCCAATTATCTGGCAAAGCACTAAGAGCAAACACAATAAAAACAAAAACCCTTTCTGCTGAAACAGAAAGGGTTTTTAATTTTTTGTGAGTGATCCACTTTAGTTGCCACTAGGCAACTGTACCCATTGATGAATCCACCTCCAAGACCATTCTTCTTTCCAGTACCGTAGAGCTGATGAAGATTTTATACTTCATCCTAAGATACCTTTGCAACACAAGAATGGACTTCTTTCTTTTTGATACCTCAGTAATCATTGAACGAACAATCATCCTATTACCTTGCGCCATAAAAATGATTTAATTAGTTAATTATAAGCTGATAATAAGATAGGAAATAATCGCCTGAAAGTCAACTAGGTTATTAACAATGGAGCAACACTTCCTTGCAAAGTATTGCCAGTACAAGAGCTCTCCTGTTGATAAGATTACTATGCCTTGATGGCTATGGTTTTTCCATCGAACTGTACCTGTTCACCATCCCTTAATTTCTTTCTCCTACGGGTTTCTATGTGGCCATCGACTTTCACTTCTTCGTTATCAATCACCATATTGGCCTGACCGCCACTTTCCACCAATCCCAATAATTTCAGTAAAGAATTGAGTTCAATATATTCCTGTCCGTTCAGTTTAAATTCCATAATTATTTCTCGTAAAATTCAATAGGCAAATCATCGGGATCGGCAATAAAAGTAAATCGTTTGCCTGTATATTCATCAACGCGAATGGGTTCTGCTGTAATATTTTTTGCATTGAGAAAATGCAACACCTCCTCCAGATTATTTACTTCAAAAGCCAGATGCCTCAACCCTGCTGCTTCGGGTCTTGATACACGCTGGGGCGGATTGGGAAATGAAAACAATTCCAATACATAACGACCGTTCAGCGACAGATCAAGCTTGTATGACTGTCGTTCAGGCCTGTAATTTTCAGCCATCACTGTCAACCCAAGCACCTCTGTATAAAAAACTTTGGAACGCTCGTAATCCGAACAAATGATGGAGATATGATGAACTGCATTCAGCATGCGATAAAAATAGACCTTAATTTATTAATTTCGGTTCACTAAAATGAAAAAAAATGACACTCGAAGAAAAGATCAACGCCGATATTAAAACTGCAATGCTGGCCAAAGAAGCCAAGAAACTTGAGGCTTTACGTGCTATTAAATCAGCATTGTTATTGCTCAAAACCTCTCCTGAGGGCCTAACTCCTGAAAGCGAAATAAAAGCTTTGCAGAAGATGGTGAAGCAAAGAAAAGAAACTGCTGAGGTATATATCGGACAAAATCGTCCGGAATTAGCGGAAGTAGAAACTGCACAAGCATCAATCATTGAAGCTTATTTGCCGCAGCAGATGAGTGCTGATGAAATCAGGACTGCCTTAACAAAAATAATTGCTGAAACAGGAGCTTCATCTCCAGCCGACATGGGCAAGGTGATGGGCGTAGCTACTAAAGCATTGGCTGGCAAGGCTGATGGGAAAGTGGTTTCTACCTTGGTGAAGGAATTGCTGGCGAAGTAAAATGACTTTAGGGCGATAGGTCCTTCGGGAGTACCTATCGCCCTCTACCTTTAAGCTAAAAATTTATCAGCTATACTTTTCTGCAATACCTCATGCAAAACACCATTACTGGCCAGCATTTCTTTTCCTGAAATCAAATCCCTGTTGCCCGAAAAATCAGTAACCTTCCCTCCTGCCCTTTCCACTAAAAAAGCACCGGCGGCAACATCCCAGGGTTTCAGACTGTATTCATAAAACGCTTCAAACCGTCCGGCAGCAACGTAAGCCAAATCAGCTGCAGCTGAACCCAAACGGCGTAAACCTCGCGTACGTGCAGTAAAGTCTTTAAGAATATCCAGATAGGCATCCATCTTACCGAAATCCCAGTAAGGAAAGCCGGTTGCCAATAATGAATCCTCTATCCTTGCGCGGTTAGAAACCGAAATTTCTTTTCCGTTTAAGTATGCGTTGCTTCCCTTCCAGGCATAAAAACATTCATTGAGATTGACTTCATGCACCACACCCAAAACAATTTCCTCTCCTTCCTGTAAAGCAATAGAAACAGAATAAATTGGCAAACCATGAATGAAATTCGTTGTGCCATCTAATGGATCAATAATCCAGTTGTACACCTTTCCTATTTTATCAGAAGTCCCTTCCTCAGCAATAAAACCAGATTCGGGAAGAAGTTGCGAAAGTTTAGCAATGATTTTCTTCTCGGCAGTTTTATCGACGTAGGTAACCAGACTGTTCCCATGCTCTTTCGATTCCACATCGGTAGCACGGATCTTTTGATTTTCCTCTTTCATGAACTGTCCGACTTCCTTAGCCAGAACAATTACTTCTTCACACAATGCCTGATAATTCATGCTGAAATTTTCTTTCCTTTTTTATACAAATAAACTGTGCCTATTGCACCAATGATCATTAATAGACTGGAAATAAACTGGGCCTGCGTGATTTGCATACCTAAAAAAGTTCCTTCATTATTTACACGGATCAATTCAATTAAGAAGCGTTCAACACCATTGAAGAAAAGATAGATGCAGAACATAGTTCCAGGAATGGATATTTTTTTGCGAATGGCCCAAAGGAAACCGAAGATGATAAGCCCCATTAGTGTTTCATAAAAAGCAGTTGGGAAAACCTTAACCGGTAATACTGCACAATAAGGTTCCCAGCCCCCGCAATCAGCCATTAGAATGCCTTGTTTATTTACATTATGAGGGAAATCATAAGCCCACATCCAATCCGGTAAAAATCCCAGCCATTCAGGCTTTGGTTCCAGATTCGCTATACCCCAGTCACCATCTCCAGATACCTGACAACCTATTCTTCCAATAGCATAGGCAAGAATCAATGCAGGTGCAATAGCATCAGCCACCACCAGTACATTCATTCCTTTCTTTCTCACGTAATACACTACTGCCGCAGTACCTAAAATTAATCCACCGTAAAAAGTCAGCCCCGAATCGGAAAATAAATTACCGATAGGATCTCTCATGAATTCATTCCAGTTTTCCAATTGATGAAAAATCTTGGCGCCAATGATACCCGCTACTGCAGCAATCATGGTAATTTCACTTACACGCTGGTATGGATGCACGAGCTCATTCACCCACTTTGGCTCCACCAGTTTTTCTTTTTCTTTTTCAGTGTATTTGAGATATACAAACAAAGCCCCCAGGGCTATTCCAGCAAGCAGATTCCCCTCAGCGGAAAAAAGATAATCCTTGATTTCCAGTTCACCCGCACTACCCAAAAAGAGACCGATGAATTTGAATCCAAGTATGAATCCTATTAATCCGTTTGTCGCAAGCTCCATTGCGGAAGCCGGTTTCCCTTTTAAAAATTTCTCTGTAGTAGGTGAAAGTAAACCTTGCTGCTCTTTTCTTTTCAGTTCCTTCCCGAAAAAATAAGCAGCCGCTAAAAAAGACATCGCTACAAAGAAACCGAAACTGGGCAGGTATTTTAATCCATCAATCTCCCAGCCGAAGACATCATAAAAGAAATAATATAAAGCAGGATACATAAAAACTATTTACAGTAAAAGTAAAGCAAACATCTTAAATAACCGCCCTAAATAATTTTTGGAACGGTTTGTGAAAAAGAGTTAAGCATACTAATTATTTAAAACCAAAATTATGATTACACTAAAAAAGTTAGTCACGGGTCTACTACCCATGCTTGTCTTCTTCACTGCTTGTAAAAAAGACGATGACAAAAAAGATGATTCAGACAAGGGATCTGAAAACTATGTATTGGTGATTGATAATGGCCCCATAACACTCGAACCCGATGAAAGCACTTCTTACTCGGCTCATCTCATCGACAAATCAGGAAACATAAAAACAGCATCCGGTGTGAAATGGAGCACCAGTAATTCTGCTGTAGCAACCATCAGCACTAGCGGGGGAGTTTCCGTGGTATCATCCGGTGTAGTATATGTAAAGGCAACCGTGGAAATCGATGGCAGTACATTAACTGCTGAAGCCCCGCTACAAATCCGCATGCCCTCACTTTTCAGTGTAGTACCTGGTGGTATTGTATTCTATGCCGGTGAAAGCATTCAACTGGAAAAAGTATTTTTCAATGCAGGAGGCACCCCAAGCTACACTTACTCCAGCGACGATGCCAGCGTGGCATCTGTAAACAACACAGGATTGGTAAGCCTATTGAAAGAAGGATCTACTTTGATCCATGTTAAAGCTACTGTAAACGGCAATGAATCAGAAGTGATTGTTCCTATCCTGGTAATGGGAGAAATTAAGATCAGTCTGCCTGTTACTAAAGTAAAAGTTACTCCTTCCTCATCCGATTTATTCAAAGGTGACCAGGTGACCTTATCTGCTAAAGCTTACGACATGAACGATGCAGAAGTGAGCACTCCTTTCTCCTGGAGCAGCGCCGATGATGCTATTGCTACGGTGGATGCCAATGGTGTGGTAACTGCAAAAGGAATTGGTTCGGTTAACATCAGCGCTACAGCTAAAGGTGTAAGCGGAATGGCTGAAATCCTCGTTTCTCCTGATACCATTGTGATTGTTGACCCAATGATGATATCGATAGCTGCAGGCGGAAGCAAAACCTTTACTGCCAAAGCTTACAACGCTAAAACAATGACACAGATCAACAGCATCACCCAGTTCAACTGGATGATCCCTTCTTATGGCATCTCTATGTTCGATATTGGATCTGTAGATGCCAATGGTAAAGTAACCATCAAGGGAGATGCTATGCCGGGCATGTCATCTGTAGTGATAGCTACTGTTCCTGGTGCTTCCGAATATGTTGGCGGTGCTGCTCTGGTTTCTGTAGCTATTGGCGGCGGCGCTGATTGCGGATCAGGAAATCCTGATGTTGCTACCATCACCATTGCACAGGGAAGCTCGGCCAATCTTTCTATCACCGGAACCAGCCAGATCACATTAACCGCAACAGCAAAAGATGCCAATAACAACATCGTTGCGAATCCGGCATTGAAGTTTCATAGCGACAATTTACAGGCGGCAAGTGTAGACGAAAACACAGGCGTTGTAACTGCAACCGGACCGGGTACAGCGGTAATTACTGTTTGTTCTGGTGGTTATGCAAGCAAACAGATCACTATTAACGTATCTTTCTAAAACCCTTTATTATCAAGGCAGAAGGCGGCTATTTGCCGCCTTCTTTGCTTTTATAAAAACTAAATTCTTATTTTGGCATAGTAATTGAAATTCAGCTAACACAACAATTAAAAAAGTAAAGATTGACAAATTAAATACTCGAAACATGAAAACTACATTCAAAACCTCATTATTCTTGTTTGCATTGATCGCTTCATTTGCAATTACAGGATGTAAAAGCAAGAAGAAAGAAGAAGCTAAAAAACCTGTTGGTGAAGTATTGGTAAACGAATATTGCACCGGACCGGAGTTCTTCTCTGATAAAAAGACTTTCCGCGCGAATGCAGTAGGTGAAAGCATGGATCAGCAGACTGCTCATAACAAGTCGCTCATTGAAGCAAAACAAAGATTAGCTTCCTTCATTTCTACAACCATAAAGTCAACTATTGACAATTACGTTAAAGACAATGAACACAACAAAAAAGAAGACCTTGAGAAAAAATACGAAGGTTTGACCAGGGAAGTAGTAAACCAAAAATTGGCTGGCGTTAAAATCATCTGCCAGAAATTGACCAAAACCACTGAAGGCAACTACAAATCATACACGGCTATCGAGTTGGGTGCCGATGACTTGGTACAGGCGATCAACGACAGATTGACGAAGGACGAAAGCCTCAAAGTTGACTATGACTACGAAAAATTCAAGAAGACTTTCGAAGCTGAAATGGAAAAAATGAATAAGTAATCAAGGTTCAAATCCACGAAAAAGCCGCTCAGTGAGCGGCTTTTTTTTGTTTTATAAATCTTTTAAATTAACCACCTCCCCCTTCGGGTTAAGACCGAAAGGGGAGGTGGTTAATTCTCTATTTAAACGTTCCTGTTTTTCTATAAAAAGATCTTACTTCCGATCTATGCCATTGGTCATCTTTCCTATACGAATCGAACTCAAAAGTCACAAACTCACTATCATTCAACATTTTAAAATCTGTATGACGAACAGAAGGAATAATGGTATCATTTCCTTGCCAAACTTCCGTATCAGGTAAATACAAAACTGTAAAAAATGGACGTTTAGGATTCTTCTCGACAAAATATCGTCCAGTTTCTAAAATAGGCAAACAACCTCCTCCTCCCAAATACCGAAATCTTCCTTTATCATCCAAAGCAATTCGCTCACCTCCTTCCACAGCATTCCCCATTGTCTTATCTCCCCATATGCGCACAATACTATCCCTTGTCCACACCCCTATCATCTTCTCAGCTAATTCACTATCTTTATCGTGATCGCTACCACAAGAAAAACAAGCTGCAGTTCCCAGCAGCAATATCATTTTTTTCATAATTGAAAATTTTGCCTGCTATAACTGCAAAAACGGATATTTATTCTTCAACTCCTCCACCGCTTTTTCTTTCTTAGCTATTAAAACTTTTTCTTCTTCATTCATCGCGCGATGATTTAAAAACGCATTCAAACTCGCCACTTCCTTCATAATTCCCTGCGTGTGTTCCGAATAAAAAGCAGATACAAATTTATCCCACACATATTCCACTCCCACTTCATTCAAGTGCAACAAATCCTTTCCGAAAAAACGATAATCGCGCAAATCATCCATCACCAGTTCATAGGCCGGGAAATACAAAGCATTTTTATTTTGCTCTGTAATGCGATGCACTGCTTCTGTTAAAATCGCTTTGCTGCGCTGGTTCTCCACAAAACCATCTTTCAGATGACGCACAGGACTTACTGTAAAAACCACCACCATCTGCGGATTGATTTTCTTTAAATGCTGTAGCAAACCATTGTACCACGACACGATATTTTCCAGTTGCAGCAGTTCTTTTTTAAATTGTCCATTCGGAATTTTATGGCAGTTGGCCACTGCCCTGTCTTCATGCAGATACACCCACGCCGAACCAAAAGTAATAAACAGCACTTTCGTTCTCCGCAAAAATTCGTGCGCTGTGAAAAGTGCTTCGTTGATCTTTTGCAGACAAACATTTTTATCCGCATGGGAAAAAGAAGAATGGTGATCAAAGCTATAAAAGAGTCCGTTGTGAAAACCTAACTCCTCTTCGGTGTAAGCCCTTTTTTCAATGGTACGCAACACGTTTTTCGAAATGGAAAAGGGATTAAAAACAATACCAAAAGGATTGACCAGCGTGTTGAAACGGAGAGCTTCTGTCGGCTTGCCAATATTTTCCGAAAAACAGGAACCAACAAACACCTGTGTGTCGGCGTAATTCAGCTGCAAAGAAGAAGGTGTGATATTTAATTCTGTCCTGAAATTCATTTTGCAAACAATTCCATCATTACTTCTCCTTTAGAAGAAGGCATTGAAAAGCCCAGGATATACGCTACTGTGGCTGCAATATCTTTTTGATTGCGCAGGCTGTCAAGTACCAGATTTTTTTTGAAATCGGGTCCGAGTGCCAGCAAATTGATATGTCGGCAACCTTCGCATTCATCACCATGATTAGTGAATCCGCTTTTTACCCCATCGAGGTGGCGACCATGATCGCTGGTTACCAATAAGGCCGTTTGATCCTTGTATTGCGGATCTTTTTGGATTGCCTGCCACAATTCATAAACATAACGATCACCTGCCTGAATGCCTTTCAGGTAACCGTCCCAATCGCCGGCATGACCGGAATAATCGGGTTCCTTCAAATTAATCAAAATCAGGTTAGGATGATGTTGCTTAATGATTTCAAACACGTGCTGCATCGTTACAGAATCCGTGCGGTAGCCCGAACCCAATCCCGATTTACCGCAATCGGTAGATGGCCGATATTTTCCTTTCCATGCTTCATCTTTGCAATTGGACAGAATTTCAAGTTTATCTTTTGTAGTGATGACCCAACTCTTGGTAGAATCTGGGTTTTTGCTTTGTCGGTAGTACTGGAAGATAGAAGGATAATCAGGAAGTTCGGCACCAATATTATTGATGTACTGATCAACTCCTGTACAAATTGATGTATGTCCCGCATTGGTAAAAGTATGACCGCTGTTCTGGAAATTCCTGTACAAAACTCCTTGCGGCAACAACTCTTTCGACATGTGTGGAATATAACGCAAAGCACTATCGCCCCAGGTTTCGGTGTAGCGAGGACCGTCAATAATCACAATGATGATATTTTTTGTTTTCAGGTCTCTTTTGTGATCCCCCATCGGCACATAAGCACCTCCATCTATTTTGTGCGACGACGACGAATAGGAGTTGCAGGAACCGACTAAAAACAAAACTGTACCTAAGGCCAGGTATTTAATTATTGAATTCATTCTAGAATAAAAAAAGCCGCTTTTATGCGGCTTTAAAAATATTGAATTTATTACAGACTATCTTATTAAAGTAACATATCCTGAGTCTTCGTAAGACTTACCAGCTGTATTAGTATAGAAAACTACCCAGTAGTAAGTTCCGGAAACCATATCAACACCGTTGAAGCGACCATCCCAACGCGGAATTACTTTTTCTGATTCGTACACTTTCACGCCCCATCTGTCGTACACCACGAAGTTAATTTTCTCCATATTGGCAATCATCTGCTGAAAATTCACATCGTTAATTTCCTTCGGCTGGAACTCATCGTTGTGGCCATCACCGTTTGGAGTCATGATATCAGGGAAATCCAAAACCACATCAGGACATAATCTGCTCACCTCAATGCTTTCTTTGATATAACACTGATTAGAATCGGTTACCTCTACCCAGTAAGTTCCGGTTTCGCCGATGATGATAGAATCCACATTTTTATCCATGGTGTTCCACTGCAACTGCTTCGCACCGCTGTACTGTAAATGAAGTGTAACTCTGTCGTAACCATTATCACAAATAGTAGTGTCATTTCCTAAAGACACCACAGGTAAGGCATGCACCTGCACAAAGATGGTATCCTTTCTGGAACAGCCAATATTATCGCTTACAGTAACTGAATAGGTGCCTGTAGCATTTACCGACAAAGTTGGTGTAGATTGAGCACCCGGTGTCCACACATAATTAAGGTTGGTGGCGGTTTGCGGATCCAAAACCACTGATTGTCCGAAACACATTGATGTATCAGGCCCCATCTTAGGCATTGGGAAGGCATTGATAGTAAGCACCGCATCGTCAGTAGCCGGACAACCTAAAATATCGGTTACTGTAATAGTATAGGTTCCTGCGTCTATTGCTGTTGTGGTTTGTCCATTACCTGTTCCTTTACCTGTCCAGGTATAAGTAGTATAACCTGCCCCTGCATCAAAAGTAGTACTGCTTCCTTCGCAGATAGCCTTATCATCTATCTGTACAGTAATAGGATCGATAGTCAGAAGTGCAGCACTTGAATTCACTGAAGGACAAACACCCGATTTAATGATAGCTCTGTACTTAGTGGTCATGGTCAGATTATTGTAATTCTGTGTAGCATTATTATTGCTGATAGATTCCTTGGTGAAGAATTCATCCTCTGAACTTTCCCAGCCCATAATGCTTCCTGTGTGACCGGCAAGAACTAAAGCTCCTGAATTGTTGCCTTTACAAATCATTGCATCAGCAGTTACGGCACCACCCACAGAGACCGGATCCACTGTAATTGTGGCAGCTGATGAATTTGAAGGAGCACAAACTCCCGATTTCACTACCGCTCTGTATTGAGTAGTTTTGATAAGGTTTGTGAAAGTTTGTGTAGCACCTGTGTTATTCATTGATTGAATATCGCTTACAAAGCCGTCTTCTGATCTTTCCCAACCAGTAATCAGTCCCACTTGTCCGGCCAGATTCAATGTCCCTGAATTTGAGCCTGAACAAACTGTATCGTCAGCAGTTACCGCACCGCCTACAGAAACCGGATCAACGGTGATCGTGGCCATCGCTGAAGCAGTTGAAGAACAGATACCTGATTTCACCACAGCTCTGTAGTAAGTGGTTTTGGTAAGATTGCTATATGCCTGTGAAGCGGTAATATTAGGAATCACTGTCTTCGTAGAGAATAAATTATCTTCAGAGCTTTCCCAACCTGTGATAGTTCCTGTATAACCTGCAAGCGTCAACGTTGCGCCATTGCCTCCTGAACAAACTGTAGCATCGCTGCTTACAATACCTCCTATTGACACCGGATCAACAGTAATGGTAGCGAAGGAAGAAGTGTCTTCCGGACAAACACCGGATTTCACTATCACTCTGTATTTGGTAGTAGCGGTGAGTCCACTGAATGTATAAGAAGGATTAATATTTCCGATAGCAGCCTCAGTAGCAAAATTATCTTCCGAATAGTGCCAGTCGATTACCGACCCTACATTTCCTACAAGATTTAATGTTCCTGAGTTAGATCCTGAACATACTGTAGCATCGTTGCCCACTGTTCCTCCTACTGATACAGGATCAACAGTGACAGTAGCCGCAACTGAAGTGTCAGCCGGACAAACGCCCGAAGTTACTATTGCTCTGTACTTAGTAGTAGCGGTAATGTTGTTGAAAGTATTCGATGCAGTTACGTTCGCAATAGGCGTAGTAGTTACGAAATTATCTTCTGAGCTTTCCCAGCCGATCACCGTTCCTGTATTTCCGGCAAGATTCAAAGTTCCTGTATTCGATCCCGAACAAACAGTAACATCGGCGGTTACAGCACCTCCTACTGATACTGGATCAACGGTGATGGTTGCAGAAGAAGAATTGTCCTCCGGGCAAACTCCCGATTTCACTATCGCTCTGTATTGACGGGTAGTAGTGACATTGGTATAAGTCAATGCCGCTGTTACATTAGGAATCGCTGTTGATGTAGCGAAATTATCAGAAGACATTTCCCACGCAGTAATAGTTCCTGTATAACCAGCCAGGTTCAAGGTTCCATTGTTTGATCCCGAACAAACAGTATCGTCAGCAGTAACGCTTCCACCTACTGATATCGGATCAACATTAATTGTTGCTGCAACGGAATTATCACTCGGACAAACACCTGAAGTGACTATCGCTCTGTACTGGGTTGTTGTAGTAATATTATTGTAAGATTGAGAAGTGGTATTGTTCACAATCGGAGTTGTGGTAGTAAATCCATCCGTTGAACTTTCCCAGCTGGTTACTGTTCCGGTGTGACCGGCAAGAGTGAGTATTCCTGAGTTTGAACCTTCACACACCGTGGCATCCTGACTCACTGTTCCTCCAACTGAAACCGGGTCAACAGTGATGATGGCTGCAGAAGAATTGTCTGTCGGACAAACACCGGATTTCACCACCGCTCGGTACTGGGTGGTGGTGGTAATATTAGAGTATACCTGAGAAGCCGTTGCATTCACAATATCGCTCCAGGTAGAACCTGCATCGGTTGAGCTTTGCCATTTCTGAACAGTTCCTGTATGTCCGGCAAGGTTTAAAGTAGCGCCGTTTGATCCTGAACAAACCGTTGCATCAGCGGTAACAGCACCACCTACCGTCACCGGATCCACAGTAATGGTAGCTGCAGAAGAATTGTCGGCCGGACAAACTCCCGATTTCACAACAGCCCTGTATTGGGTGGTAGTAACGATATTCAAATAAGCCTGTGAAGTGGTTGCGTTAACAATATCACTCCAGCTAGAACCTGCATCGGTAGAGCTCTGCCATTTCTGAACAGTTCCTGTATGTCCGGCAAGATTCAATGTCGCACCATTAGCACCCGAACAAACCGTTGCATCAGCAGTCACTGCGCCACCGATGGTCACCGGATCAACAGTGATCACCGCAGCAGTGGAGTTAGCCGAAAAACAAACTCCTGATTTTATCACCGCTCTGTATCTGGTTGTTGTAGTAATATTCAAATAAGCCTGTGAAGTGGTTGCGTTAACAATATCACTCCAGGTAGAACCTGCATCGGTTGAGCTTTGCCATTTCTGAACAGTTCCTGTATGTCCGGCAAGGTTGAGTGTAGCGCCATTAGCACCCGAACAAACTGTTGCGTCAGCCGTGACTGCCCCACCCACAGAAACAGGATCCACAGTGATCACCGCAGCAGTGGAGTTGGCTGAAGAACAGGTTCCTGATTTTACCACTGCTCTGTAGCGAGTGGTGGTAGTAATATTAGAGTATGCCTGAGAAGTTGTTGCATTTACAATGTCACTCCAGGTGGCTCCGCCGTCGGTAGAGCTTTGCCATTTCTGAACAGTACCAGTGTGTCCGGCCAAAGTTAAAGTTGCACCGTTAGAACCCGAACAAACTGTTGCGTCAGCAGTCACTGCCCCACCCACAGAAACAGGATCAACGGTAATCACGGCAGCAGTAGCATTGGCAGCAGCACAAACCCCTGATGTCACCACCGCTCTGTAACGGGTAGTGGTAACAATATTCAAATAAGCCTGTGAAGTAGTTGCATTCACAATGTCACTCCAGGTACTTCCTCCATCGGTAGAGCTCTGCCACTTAGTAACAGTTCCTGTATGTCCGGCGAGGTTGAGGGTTGCTCCGTTCGATCCTGAACAAACCGTTGCGCTTGACGATACAGTACCACCCACAGAAACAGGATCCACAGTGATCACCGCAGCAGTGGAGTTGGCCGAAGAACAGGTTCCTGATTTTACCACTGCTCTGTAGCGAGTGGTGGTAGTAATATTAGAGTATGCCTGAGAAGTTGTTGTATTTACAATGTCACTCCAGGTGGCTCCGCCGTCGGTAGAGCTTTGCCATTTCTGAACAGTACCAGTGTGTCCGGCCAAAGTTAAAGTTGCACCATTTGAACCCGAACAAACCGTTGCGTCAGCAGTCACTGCCCCACCCACAGAAACAGGATCAACGGTGATAGTGACAGTTGCAGAGTTCGCAGCAGCACAAGCACCATCTTTAACCTCCGCTCTATAAACTGTAGTGGCAACAAGATTGGTATAGGATTGAGAAGTGGTAACATTGGCAATATCCGACCAAGTAGTTCCCCCATCCGTTGAACTTTGCCATTTTGTAATAGATCCATTGTGTCCCGATAAAGTCAATGTTCCGGTATTGGATCCTGAACAAACATTTGCACTTGCACTAATAGAACCACCAACGGAATTACAAGGAACCGCTGCACCGCAAGTTCCACCATTCATAACAAAAAATTCATAGTTACTGCCTCCATTTACCTCCCCTTGAGTATTGACCGTAAACCCAGTGGCATTAATTCCGTTTATCGCCGTAGCGTCGGGACCTGTTGCTCCAAAAGTATATGAACTTGTTGCTGGCATTTCACATGTCTTCATCCAAGCATTTGTGCTGGTAGCTCCAGTTTTTCTAACCATAACAAATATGGGATTGGGTAGCGTAACGACCTGCAAGGTGGATCCACCTCCATTACCCGCATAAATCTGATTATCAATTGCACCGTGGTACTGGAAAGTAACATAATGATATTTTACACCATTCGCTGGACTCGCATGAACTGCCGTAGAGGTATTAACAGGATTAATACTAAAACCTGTAGCTGTCAGCCCCGTCATTACTTTAGCTTTAGTATCCAAACTACTTCCCTGAGAAAAGTGACTAATAGTACTTGAATTGGTTCCATCAATAGTGAACTGAGGTTGCGACAAATTGTACCACTGTGTACCCTCACCACCCAGTACCCAAGCCATTTTTGGCATATAACCTACATTAATGTTGGTACCAAAAGCAGCATGAGCACCATTACTTGTCCAATACGCTGCATCAGGTGGCACATGATTGGAGCCCGCAGCAATTGCCGTATAGTTAATTCCACCAAAACTACATTTGCCGCCCACATTATACCAAGTAGCATTACTCCATGCTGGGTTTGCTTCATTTGGGGTAAAAGAACCTACAGTAATCATTCCATCAGCATCGTCCCATGCTACATAGTAGTAGGTTACTCCATTCTCATTGGACCACCCTTTTGTTTTGCTAACTGTAAAACCATCAGCATCAATAGAAGAAATAAATCCGGTAGCCGGAGCAGCGAAATCATAAGGAGTATAAAGTCCCTTCGCAGTACCGGCGGTCATGGATGAGGTTGCTACCCAGGAACCAGCTCCTCCCGCAGTTGACCCCGGTCGAACAAGCACCACTTCAGGTTTGAAACCCAAACCAGCGATAGCCTGTGTTGCCGCACCATTTCCAGTATACTTACCAGACAGGTAAATAGCATGAGCCGAAAGTGTAAAGACAAGAAAGGATATAATTAACCCTACTTTTTTCATATTAAGACAATTATCCCACATAATTTCTTAAACAAAAGCAGTTCACCCCACTGGTGAATCTACAAAAGTTTCTGTTTAAAATCAAAAAACTATTCGACCAAATAATCGATCTAATCGACCAATGGCTTTTTACTGATACGTAAACAGATAAAATAAAGTTCAGAAAATCTTAAATCCCTGATATTCTTAACCTAAAACAACATTTTGGGGTTGTTGTTATAGGATCATCCCGGCAGCCACTGTCTCATTGGAAAACTCATCGATCAGAATAAGACAACCAGAGGTGCGGTTCTTCTTATATGAATCAATAAACAAAGGCTTTGCCGACTTCAGGGTGATTTTGGCGATATCATTTTTATTGATATCGAGATCCCCTTCAATCTTGGTCAGGGTATTAATGTCCATCTTATAGGCAATTTCGCGCACAACACATTTTGCCTCATTGGTGGTGTGCTTAAGCAGGTACTTGCCTTTGGGAGTCATTTTTTTGTCGTTAAGCCAGCAAATCATCAACTCCACCTCCTGCTCTACCCTAGGTTCATTACCGCTTTTAACAATCATGTCACCGCGGCTGATATCGATGTTGTTTTCCAGGGTAATGCATACCGACATCGGGGGAAATGCTTCCTGTAATACCGCTTTTTCCTGATAAATATTGGTGATTTTGGTTTTGAGTCCGGAAGGCAATATAGTCACCTCATCACCAGGACGAAAAACACCACCTTCCACTCTACCTGCAAAGCCGCGGAAATCAGGATATTGATCAGACTGAGGACGGATTACTCTTTGCACAGGGAAACGGGCATCATTGAAGTTATAATCGCTGATGATCTGTACATTTTCCAAGGTTTGCAACAGCGTTGCTCCAGTGTACCAAGACATATTTTTAGAACGATCCACTACGTTATCACCCTTCAGCGCACTGATAGGAATGAAGTGAATATCCGGCACATTCAGTTTTGCTGAAAAATCGATGTAGCTGGCCTTTATTTTCTCAAAAGCATCCTGACCGAATTTCACCAAATCCATCTTATTGATACAAACCACAATATGCTTGATCCCCAATAAAGACGCGATGAAGGAGTGACGACAGGTTTGCTCTATCATCCCATTTCTGGCATCAATCAAAATAATTGCAAGGTTGGCGGTAGATGCACCAGTTACCATGTTGCGTGTATATTGAATATGACCAGGGGTATCGGCAATAATGAATTTCCGTTTAGGAGTAGCGAAATAACGATAGGCCACATCAATAGTAATCCCCTGCTCTCGCTCTGCTTTCAAACCATCGGTTAAAAGCGCAAGGTTGAGGTTTTCATCCCCTCTCTTTTCACTGGATTTTTCAATAGCCTGTAACTGATCTTCAAAGATCGACTTGGTATCGTACATCAGGCGACCGATCAGTGTGCTTTTACCATCGTCAACACTACCTGCAGTAGTGAAGCGAAGCAAATCCATATCTAAATATCCTTTGGTTTCCATATTCAAAAATCGTAAATCTAAAATCAAAAATACCCCTGTTTTTTTCTATCTTCCATTGCCGCTTCCGAACGTTTATCGTCAGCCCTGTTACCTCTTTCCGTTTCACGGGCAGCAGCAACTTCTTCAATGACTTTATCTAAAGTATCCGCATCAGAAAAGATTGCACCCGTGATAGTCATACAACCCAGAGTTCTGTAGCGGATGATTTGTTTTTCGTATTTCTCGCCCGGAAGCAAGGTATTGTAAGGTGACTCAGCAAGCAACACTCCGCCGCGGTTTACTATATTTCTTTCATGAGAGAAGTAAATGCTTGGCAGAGCGATGTTCTCTTTTTTGATGTACTGCCAAACGTCCATTTCCGTCCAGTTGCTAATAGGGAACACCCTGAAAGACTCGCCTGGTGCCTTTTTTCCGTTGAAAAGATTCCAAAGTTCCGGTCGCTGATTCTTAGGATCCCACTGACCGAATTCATCACGATGTGAGAAGAATCTTTCTTTAGCACGCGCCTTTTCTTCATCTCTTCGTCCGCCACCAAAAGCGGCATCATATTTCCCTTCCTCCAATTTTTCCAGAAGAGTGATCGACTGCAGGGTATTTCTGCTTGGATTCAGCCCCTTCTCTTCCACAGCAGTGCCTCTGTCTATTGAATCCTGAACATAGCCAATATCCAGCTTCACATTATATCTCTTTGCCAGATTATCGCGGAATTCCAACGTCTCAGGGAAGTTGTGACCGGTATCAATATGCAACAGCGGGAAAGGAATTTTTGCCGGAAAAAAGGCCTTATAGGCCAAGTGAACCAGCGTGATCGAATCCTTTCCTCCCGAAAAGAGGATCACCGGATTTTCAAACTGCTCCACAGCTTCCCTGAAAATAAAAATCGCTTCCGATTCCAGTTGCTCTAAATGACTTAACTTATGACTCATAATACTTTATTTCAATGTTACCGCCTCCAGCACCTTTGCCAACAGCTTGTTCTTGCTGGTTTCCAGATCTTCCTCCTCTGTTTTCAATTCAACAAAAGGATTGGCCGGAGGATCAAAAGGAGCGTTCAGGCCGGTAAAATTAGGGATTTCTCCATTCAATGCCTTTTTATATAAACCTTTAACATCTCTTTTGGCGCAGGCCTCAAAAGAAGCGTTGACATATACTTCAAAATAATTTTCAGCGCCGACGATATTGCGCGCCATCTGACGGATTTCGGCCGTCGGACTGATAAACGAGCAAATCACGATTTCACCGTTTTCCACGAACAGTTTGGCCACTTCAGCAGCGCGACGGATATTCTCCAGCCGGTCGGCCTCCGAAAAACCAAGATTGTTGTTCACTCCTGTGCGGAGGTTATCGCCATCCAGCAGCTTTGTGAGAAAGCCTTTCGCATACAACTCGTTTTCCAGTGCGCGGGCGATGGTACTCTTACCGCTGCCGGAAAGTCCACTCATCCAAAGCACAATACCCTTCTGCTTCAAAAGTTTCTCCTTGTCGGACTTCTGAAGAAGGGTGTGTTTTATGGAAAATATATTATCGCTCATTTTAATTCTTTGTCAGAAAATCCCTTCCCACACACAAAAAACTACCGTTCCTTAAGTCGGGTTTGTTATAACTGAAAACTTCTTTGGTTTCTTCGCCTTTAAACACTTCGCCCCCCGCAGCACGCAAAATCGCATGTCCGGCAGCAACATCCCACTCCATCGTCGGTCCAAATCTAAAATAAACATGGGCCTTGCCCTCCGCCAGAAGACAAAATTTAAGGGAACTGCCAATGGATACTTTTTCCTTTACTTGAAATCTTTCGAGGACACGCATTTCTTCCGGACTTTCATGCGAACGACTACCCACAGCGATTTTGGAAGAATTGGAACATGAGGCCTTCAGGGCTTCGTCAACACCGTTGTAATTTTTGAAGGCTCCCTTTCCTGCCGATCCAAAATAAACTTCATTTTTCACCGGCACAGAGATAACCCCCAAAACAGGTACTCCATCTTTAATCAGTGCGATATTCACTGTGAATTCGCCATTTCTCTTGATAAATTCCTTAGTGCCATCCAGCGGATCAACCAACCAGAAAGTCTTCCAGTCTTTCCTTTGTTCATAAGGCAATGATTCTATTTCCTCTGAAATCACTGGAATGTGCGGATAAAGCTTGGTAAGCTCTTCCACAATAATATTATTGGAAATGGTATCGGCAATGGTCAGGGGAGAATTATCGGCTTTAAAATCAACGTTCTCAAAGGCCGATTCATCTTCATAAACCTCCATAATGGCTTCGCTTGCCTTTTCAGCAATTTTGATGATTTCGTTGATATTAATGCTTGACGACATTTCCCTCTCTAAAAATGAGTGGGCGAAAATACGGATTTGAGCCGATATTTCATAGAGATTTTACCGAAGAAGATTAAGCTACAAAAGCCTCCACCGCCAAACGATAGGAATCCATACCAAATCCTACGATAACGCCTTTACATTTGGCCGATAAATAGGATTGGTGGCGAAACTCCTCACGAGCGTAAGTATTGGAAATATGGACTTCAATGGTTGGCGTTTTAATACCGGCAATGGCATCGCGGATAGCCACTGAAGTATGGGTATAAGCTCCGGCATTCATAATGATACCATCATAAGTAAAACCAACTTCGTGGATTTTATTGATCAGCTCCCCTTCAACGTTCGATTGGTAATATTCCAGATCAACTTTAGGATACTTTGCCTTCAGTGTGGCAAAATAATCTTCAAAGGATTGAGCGCCATAGATACTCGTTTCTCTTTTACCAAGGAGATTCAGATTCGGGCCGTTGATGATCAGTATTTTCATGCGTCAAAAATATACAGATAAAGCGAAGATAAAAATTCCCTATTTTTAATTCATGGATTGGAACAGCAGTGTAAAAGGATTTAAGGCTTTTCTCCGACTGGAGAAATCGCTGTCGCCCAACTCCATTGAAGCTTACCTGCGCGACATTGCCAAACTTCAGCAATTCCTTGCCTACAAACAATTGTCGCTTTCCCCCGAAGAAATCAAACTCAATCATTTGCGCGATTGCCTCAAATGGACCACCGAACTAGGCATGAGCCTAACCAGCCAGGCCCGAATGGTCTCCGGTATAAAAGCCTTTTACAAATTCCTTGTGATGGAACAAGTCCTGAAGGAAGATCCATCCCTGATGCTGGAAGCTCCAAAATTCGGGAGAAAACTTCCCGATACACTGAGCATTGAAGACATTGATGAATTAGTGGCCGCCATCGATTTGAGTAAACCCGAAGGTCAGCGCAACAAAGCAATAATAGAAACCCTTTACAGTTGCGGATTGCGTGTGAGTGAATTGACAGGACTCAAAATTTCCGACATGTACCTCAGCGAGCAATTCATCAAAGTGCGGGGTAAGGGAAATAAGGAAAGATTAGTTCCCATTGGCGGAAAAGCACTCAGGGAAATCGCATTCTACCGTGATCATGACAGAGTTCACCTCAACATCGCTCCGCAGGACGAAGACATTTTATTTTTAAATCGCCGCGGAAGAAAACTCACCCGCGTGATGATCTTCACCATCATCAAGCAACTGGCAGTAAAAATTAATCTGAAAAAGAATATTTACCCCCATACTTTCCGTCACTCCTTTGCTACACATTTGATTGAGGGAGGGGCCGATTTACGCGCTGTACAGGAAATGCTCGGACATGAATCCATTACTACTACGGAGATTTATACTCACCTTGATAAGCACTATTTAAGGGAAGCTATTGTTCAGTTCCACCCCCGTTCATAAACTGTAAATGCAGTAATCTTCATTTTCCAACACTGTTTTATAAGTCAGTTTAACTTCTGAACCGAAGGCTTTTTTCAAAACAACAATGTGTTTCAAGCCTTTTGATTTCAATTCCGAAATATATTTTTCGTCCTGTATCTTCTCATTCGATTCTATCCACCCCTTGTGATGGGCGAAATACATAGGAGTTGGATAATTGGTGCTATTGATCAGAATTAAATCCTGAGGCTGCGCGATCTTATCCAAATCACTTTCCAGATGCAATAAACCAACATGAGTATCATTCACTCTGAAATCAGGAAGCTGAGCGATAATATTTTCTGTCGCTACCACTGTCAAAACAAGCACAACAAGCCTACTATTCTTCAGCTGATTCAGTCCATATGCAGCAACTATCGCCATCACAGGAACAAAGGGAAGAATATAGTAAGTATGGCGGGAGAATCCATAACCTGCTTTAAATATCACTACCAAAAAAGCTCCCAGGGGCAAAAAGAAAATAAACAATAATAGCTTTTGCCTTTTTATTAACATAAAGGCAAAACCAACCACAAACACTGCAAATCCTGAGTACTTCATTGCTGTATCGTAAAAACGTTTGAGGGTGAGGGCCAAATGATCTTTAATTTCCAAAGCTCCCTCTCCAATATCCATACCCATAAAAAAATGCTTGAAATCATTCGCCTCAGTTACATAAGGAACCCACTGAAAATACCACCACAATGCTGGTATTATACTCAAAATAAAAAGCGCGCTAAAAATAATTTTTGTTTTTACCGACACTCCATCTTTAAACAGAAATAAAACCAAAAGCACTAACAAGTAACCCGAAGTAAGTTTTGACAAAGTGCCTATGCAAGCGAAAAACAAAAAGAGCAGTATATCCAGCATGCGTTTGTTTTCAAAATACACTGTCGCATAATACAACGACATAACAATAAAGGAAAGGGAAAACACGTCGGGCATTATCTTCCTTGAATAAGAAAACCAGAGGGAAACCAGTAAGATAAAAGTGGCTTTGAAAGCCACACCCTCATCAAAATTTTTTTTTACTGTTTTATAAAACAAAAATGAAGCGATGCTGGAAATAATCAATACAATCAACCTTCCGTACCAATGCGCATATCCAAACAACAATGACAACAAATAAATCAGATAATTCAAAAGAGGAAATTCCATTCCAGTGATTCCTGTTTTTTCACCTGCAATATCCAGTCGGGGATAAAAAATATTATTATCAACTTCCAGGAAATTCCGCGCCACCATAGTCACAGTGGTTTGACGCCAATTGTGCGCTACCTCCAAAGGAGCCTGAGTAATATGAATCAAGCGAAGTACGAAAAGCACCATTATCCATAAACGGATATCGGAAAAAAGTCTAATAATCGTCATCTTTGACAGAATATCCGTCTTCCTGAAAAAACACCGAGAGATTCAACGTCCCATACCAACCCGACAAGCGTGTAGCTGGTGAAGTCGCTATTAATTCTTCGGAGCGCCAGCTGGCATTGGAAACATCTTGCTGGTAGCCGGCTTGAAATCCTACACTCACCCATTTTATGTTTACCCGCATATCAATTTCGCCCAAGAAAGTAAAGATTCTGTTGCTGTATTCATAATCCGTAGGAGAACCAAAGATTGCTGCTCCATTGACTGCTGAAGTATTTTGCTTTAATTTAAAAACTCCGTAACCAACACCGCCGGAAGCAATAAAATCGAAAACAGGTGTTTTAAAAAAATCTCCACCCCACATCGACTGGAAAGAATATCCATGCAAATTCAATACATCAGCGTTCGCCAACGTTTTGGTTTGATGCAGATAATAACGGTAATTGAATCCGTAACAAAAGTGGTCGTCCGTTGCCAGCCATCCTCCGCCAGCAAAGGGAAGATAATTATTGAAGTTGACCAATGGATCGAAATTATTATGAATGTAGGTGTTGAGATTCAAAAGATTTCCTGATAGCGCACCATAATTGAGATTGAAAGAAAATCTTACATCATCTCCGTTCATCACATAATCATCGAAAGTCGCACTTTTTTCCATCTCCCATGATTCCTTATCCGGATTGCGTTTATTGACAATAATATAATGAAACTTATTCTTTAAATCATTGGTCGATGCTGTATCGCAAAACACTTTATACACCATCACTGCATCTTCTTTCGAAAAGGCAATCAGCTCATCCAGATAATCGGATTCGTGCGTACCATAATTCACCGAGCTCACGCTTCTGGGATAGTAAGAACCAATGGACAAAACCTTATCTTTCAATGCTGGGCTGGAAGACGAATTGATTCTTCTCATGAGCGATTTAAAATAATAGAGTCCGCACCATTCGCTTTGTTCGTTCAAACTGGTATGGCATCTTCCAAAAGATCCAAAATATTTCTGTCCGGGATTTTTCATCACCAACTCCTCAAATCGCTGATACATATATTGCTCGCGGAAAACCCATTCCTGATAAGCATTTTTTTCCTGGTACTCCTCCCATTTTGTATTGGCAATAATACCATCCACCACCGTTTTAAAAACGACGTAATCTTTGCCTAAATAAAGTTTATAAAGCGAATCGTTCTTCTGAAAATCGTCTATGAAAATATCCAGGGTTCTCTTCGTTGAAAAATACTGCGCAGGACGTACATATTCATAAGCACTGTCGCTTTGATATTCGTCGTAATACTTATCGAGATACGCACCAATCCCCCTCAAACTCTCGATATTCAATTGTATGGCTGCCGGAATTTCTTTGTCTTTAGGCAACAACAAATTCATATATTTCGCTGCCGACGCCAGGGAGCGTTCCATATCAATACCAACTACATTGATTTTATTGGCCGAATCGAGCGTTGCATTGAACTCTCTCAGCTGCTCATAAAACTTCTGGAAATCAACAAAAGCGTAATTGCGGAAAGAATGGTAATAGGATGAATCGCCCGTTTGAATGTAGTGATTGACCATCCAGCCTATGCTCGGACCGAATTCAAAAAGCAAAGTGCGCACACCGGCTTTCTGGTGAAGATATTTCAGCAATCGGATTTGCAGCTGGGTATTGCTGCGGCGGTAGGAATGATCTTCCCCAATAATAAAAACTGATTTTTGTGGCAGCAGCGAATCAAAAATGGAGAACGAAGAAAAATCACTGCTGTCTAAATTTAACTCTGTATAAGCACAGGAAGGTTCAACGGGGGTTTCCTTCTTTGATTGCGACAATAGGGAAAGGGAAATAAAAATTGCGGACAAGAAGGAAAAAAGTGTTTTCATTTTTTACTCTAGATAAATGACTTCTTTATTTTTTTCGAGACTTACTCTGATATTCTCCTGAAGAGTAGTAGAAATCGATAAGCCTACATAATCCGTCTTCACCGGATAACGGGTATGATCTCTATCCACCAGCACTACAGTTTGTATCCGTTTCAGAGGACGATCCAGAAAATGGTTCACCGCATAAATAATAGTCTTCCCCGAATTCACTACATCGTCCACCACCAAAACCACTTTGTTTTCATATTGATCAGGAGTAACACCATCGAGCGTAATAGGGCGCGACAACGGATTTTCCTTATCCATATTGATTTTACTCAGCACAATTTTCAGTTTTGAAATCTCTCCCAGCTCTTTTGCAATTCGCTCAGCAATGATATAGCCATAGCCATCTATTCCGGCGATGACGATTTCCTTTTCATCAAAAACATTTTCATGAATCTGGTGAATCAGTCGGTTCAGCTTCTGTAAAACCTTTTCTTTACTCAGTACAACAGTATTAGTTTTTGCTGGCATATGCTACAAAGTTAAGCGGTGAATTTAATGAAACTTCTTCAAACTTGTCGATGCCGTCAATATCGAGATAAACAATTCCTCCCGGACGATTCTCGATGGCGCTCACGAATCTTGCACCCCAGGCAAATTCACTTACCTTGTAAGAGCGGCGGTCGTACACTACCTGTGAAAAAGATTCATCGAAGGCTTTCACCAATATGATGATTTCCCCATCCTGGTCAGCAAAATACGAAGGATCTTTCCCCCAGAAAGGACTCGCCTCATCAATAGGATGAACGATAGTCCAGCTGAGAGGCATAAAATTGATCTTCTCAATTTCCAGTGGTAAACGGGCGTATTCCCTCTTATTTGTCTCCTTGTTCAGCCAAACCATGTTTACACTCACTTCAATTTCAATCAATTGGTTATTTCTCATATTTACCATGCGAAACATCATTCCGTTGGCCTCCTGATAAGGGGCTATAATCGCTTTCTCGCTATACCTGATGCGCGCCACCGGCCTTGAAAACCTACCATACAGAACACCGGTTGCTATGGCAAAACCGAGCAATCCAACGAAAGATTCAATTGAAGCAATAATTTTCGCATGGGTGCCAACCGGTGCAAAAAAACCGTACCCGACAGTGGTCATCGTTTGCGTGCTAAAATAAAAAGCGTCCCAGAAATTATCCCAGGCTGTTCCCTCCGTGATAGAAGTAATCTGACCAACACCTACAGCAAGATATATAAAAGCAAAGGCCGTGTTGGCTACAAAAAACAACGTGGAAATAAAAATCGCAAACTGCCACCATTTGATAGTGATCAGCAAATGATAAACATCCGAGACATTGAAAGTCGACAAACCTTTTCTCTTCACGTTAAATGTACCATCACTATTGATGAGTCGCGAACCCTTGTTGTAAGACTTCTCTCCAAAACCAAGGTCGTTTCTGTTTCTGCTGAATACTTTCATTGACTTTATTTATTGGGAATAATATTGCTCAGACGCTCAACATCACGGTTGGGCGATCCGTCGGAAGTATAAATCATTTTTGCTTTGTTATAGAAAGGCTCGCGAACACTGAGTCTTTCCCTGATTTGCTGATCCAGCTCATGTGGCGAAAGATTAGCGATGAGCGGCCGCTTGTCCATTCCGTTTTTCAACCGTCCGATAATTTTTTCGGGTTCCAGTTTTAAATAAACAGTGTAACCTGCCTGGTTCATCAACGCCATGTTATCGAAAAAACAAGGTGTTCCCCCACCGGCAGAAATCACCACCTTATCCTTAGCACACAATGCTTTTAGCGCTTTTTGCTCGGCAAGACGGAAATAATCTTCCCCTTCCGAAGCGAAAATTTCAGAAATGCTTCTTCCCTCCTGCTCCTCTATATAAGCATCCATATCAATAAAATCGTAAGCGAGTTTAACCGCTAATTTTTTGCCGATCGTGCTCTTACCCGACCCCATGAACCCAATTAGAAAAATTCTTTGCATCTTATTTACCTGAAAAACAGCACTTAGACAAAAATAGCGCTAAAACTTTTTATTTTACGAATAATGCATATATATTTGCCCTCGCTTTTTGAAAACGATTTCGTAGCTCAGCTGGTAGAGCATCTCACTTTTAATGAGGGGGTCCTGGGTTCAAATCCCAGCGAAATCACAATTTTTACTCCTAAACCCCTGTAAATCAGGGGTTTTTTATTTTAGGTGTAGCAAAAATGTAGCAATTTCATTTAGAATTTACCCCTGTTCAAAACTTCTTCCCACTTCTGTACAAATTTGGATTTCTCAAAAAATTATCTATTTCACCTCAATAAAGGTTGATTTATTTCTTTTTGGTGGTATTTATTAATTAGAATAATAAATTACTAAATGCTTCTAACAATGCTTTCAACTTCTAAGGACTATGACCCTATTACTTGGTCAAATACAATTGAACGGCTTCCCACAGGTTTAGCCGCCGAAAAAACCGTTTGTGATTACCTAACTACCAAGAAAGGTTATTACTGCCAACAAATCAAAGGAAAACACGCTCCTTACGATTTACTTCTTACTTATACCGCCGACACACTTAACCCAACCTCTACAATGGAGGTAAAAGCCGATTTCAGAAATGAAGGAACAGGGAACTACTTTATTGAGAAAGAACAAAACGGCTACCCGTCAGGCATCGAAATCAGTAAAGCTAAGTATTGGTGTATAGTTAGCCCGTCGGGTCATACTTCAGAATTTCACAAGGCTTATGTAATTGAAGCCAAAGACATCAAAAGATTAATAAAGGAAAATAACTACAACATAAAGTGGGGACACCAAAGCAGAGGTTATATTATACCCAAGAGCCATTTAACCCCAATTGCAGAATATTTGATTCCTACATCAAAGAACCATATCCCACCTTACCCAATCAATAACAAAAAATAATACAACTATGAATGACCGCAAGAACAATTACCCAAGTACTTCAATATGTAAATGAAGATTCCCAATATAAGGAACTTGTTTGGCGAACGGTGAGAAACCAAACCCTTACAAATGATGCCTACCAAGATTTATTAGTAGCCATAGGAACTAATAACAATTCAATCCACCTTTGGAATAAACAGCAAACAGGAACAACCAAAGACTTTCTATTTTTTGTTACCCGTATCGCTACCAACTCCTTTCATTCCGAAAGTTCGGAACACTTCAGAAAATACGTTAGACCCGCCAAAACTCAACCCATTGAATATTACGAAGACACTTATAGTTACTCTTTACCAATAGAAGAAATAACATTAGCCAATCAAATAACTTTAAAGGATAAGATTAACAACTTCCTTAATTCGCTCAACTGGTTCGATAAAGAACTATTCCAACTCTACTACATAAATCATCTTACTTATAGGGAAATCAGTAAACAAACCAAGATACCGTTATCAACCCTGTACAATTATTATCTACCGATAAGAGAAAGCGCAAAGGCTTATTTCGCCGAAACAAGACTATAAGAAAGCATATTTATTAAAGTGATGCCGATAGTTTATATAGTTCCTTTGGTTTGGTTATTCATTCAGATTGAACCAATACAGCTTTGGTTAATTCAATTGAACCAAACTTATTTGATTTCAAAAGTATTTGTTAAAGTTCTGACCTGCCTAAAATGTTTATCCTTTTGGGCTTCGCTTACTTTCTTGACCATGACCAACGGAAATTTATTGTTAGCACCATTGGCAGCATTAGCCGCCGCAATTATAGATAAATTTTTAAACCAATGAAGATTACAGAAGACGAAAGAATAGAATTGGAAAGGGTAATTTATAGCGGTAAACCCGACTTTGATAACCTTTTGAAATGGGCTAAGACTATTAACCCTTCAATTTCTATTTGCAAAAGTTGCCCTTCATCAATCGGCAACGCAATAAGATTAATTCAAATGAAATACGAAACGGGAGGTTTCACCAATTAATATGGGATATAAACCTGAGATAATAACCACAGCGGAACAATACCAAGCCATTAAGCTTTATGTTCAACAAGCCGAAGAAAAAGGCATTAACAATAATAATATCCAAGCCCTCAAAGCTTATCTATTGGATTACGAAATAAAACTTAAATAACATGGGAGAAAACCACAATAAGAACCCACAAATATTTAATGAAGAAGGAATACACCACCGTATGAAATTTAAAACACCCGAAGACCTGCAAACGGCAATTGATAACTACTTTTCAAGTTGCTACAAAGCCGAAAAAGACGAAGAAGGAAAAATATATTACACCAACATCAAACCTTTAACAATACAGTCTTTGGTTTACTTCGTTGATGTAACCGACCAAACTTGGTACAATTACGCTCACGGAAAACATGATACCACAGAATATAAATTTTCTGAAGTGATTGCCAAAGCCAAAAAAAGAATTGAAGCCTTTTGTTCTGAAACACTTTTTACTAATCGAAACCAAGTTGCGATGATATTCAATTTAAAAAGTAACTACGGTTGGCAAGACACCCAAAAGATTGATTTGAACCATAGCGGCGACATTAAGATAAGTTTCAACGATTCAACCGATGAAACACCCAATTTACTAACCGATTAAGTGAATATTAAACTTGACTACACACCACACGAAAAACAAAAGGAAATTCACGCCGCAATAAATAGCGGGGTCAAATTCACCATTGTAAATGGCGGTCGCCAGTCAGGTAAAACATTCTTAGCCCAGTGGCAATTAATTAAATGGTCATTGGAAAAGAAAGGCGTTTATTGGTGCGTATCACCTACCGCCTCGCAATCCAAAACATTCGCAAAGAATATTATCAATGCCTTAAAGAACTCAAAGCTTGCAAAACATAACACCAACGCTTTGGGTGATATTACAATTTCTCTATTCAACGGCTCACAAATCGTTTTTAAATCGGCAGCCTCAAAAGATTCATTAAGAGGTGCAAGCGTTGATAAAATGGTTATTGATGAAGCTGCCTTTATCCAACAGGATATTATTGAAGAAGTATTATTACCGATGCTTCTTACTAAAAAGGAAGCCCAGTTATTAATGACCTCCACCCCAAAGGGTAAGAACTGGTTTTACGACTATTACCAAAGAGGACAAGACCAATACAATAAAGATTACTATTCAAACATCATTACTTATTTGGATTCCCCATATATCAGTATTGACCTAATCGAAACCTTTCGCAACTCAATGCCTGTTGATATGTTTAGGCAAGAGTTCGAGGGTGCTTTTATTGATGCTGCAAGTTGTTTCAGCAATATCAACGAATTAACAACCGCTCAACCACAAGAGTATTACAGCGGGAAAGTATATGTTGGGATAGATATTGGTCTTAAAAAGGATAGCACCGTTATTACAGTAATCAATGATAAAGGTGAAATGATTTGGTTAGACCAGTTCACAGGGAAAGAAACACCCGAACTTACCAACCGTATTTTGACCGTATTAAATCGCTACAACGTAATCAAATGTGTGATTGAAACCAACGGCTTGGGTATGCCGATTTATCACATTCTAAAGCAGAAATACGCCTCTAACAAATTGCACCCATTCACCACAACGAACGATACCAAACAAGAAATAATAGCAAATCTAATAACCCGATTTAGTTCAAGAGAAATTAAGCTTTTGAATGATAAAACACTTATCAATCAATTAAACGATTTCATAGCCTACATAACACCCAGTGGAAAGTTGGGATTCAAAGGAGCGGGCGCACATGATGACACGGTAATAAGTTTGGCTTTGGCGGTCGAGAGTTTAAATAAATTCAAACACAAAGGGATTAGTCTAGCTTGGTTTTAATATTGGGGGTACAATTCGGTATTTTCTCTAGTAAATTCGTAATCTGAAATTAACTTATCAACTGGAATAAATGGTATATGATGCCTTCCCTGTTCTTTACCTTGAACCCTAACTAAATACGCCCTCTCATGTGGTAAATAACTATCTATTTCGTATTCGTGTCGAAACTTCTTATTTCTAACCCAGTCGCCTTGTTTAAGTATCGTTTTATCGGTAATATCTAGGTACATTTTAATTTTCTGAAATATATAAATCTTCGGTTACACATCTATCTTTTTCGGGAGTATTAAGTTTTACAACGCAGCTAAAATTAAGTCTTACCATTACACCCATTCTATTTGGTGCATCGACGTAAGAATTTATTTTATATACTCCTTTTTCAATTCTTTCAACTTCTGAATTTCTAACTTCTGCATATTTTGCCTGTGAGGGTGCAACTAATTCCCCATCAACTGTATTCATCGCACAACGATAGGCAATGTATTTATCAGTTTCCACGTCCTCCTGTTTGTTTATGAATTTTATTAGAATAACCCCTAAAGGGATTCCAACTAAAAGAATTATGAAAAATAATTTTCTGTCCTTTTTAAATTGTTCGTTCCGATTCATACAATAATTGATTACCCAACCTTTACTTGGTAGTTTAATAATAAATCTTCGGGACGAACAAATAACAAAACGCCTGTTGAACGATGTGTTTGCCCTTTATAAAGAATTTCAAAACCGCCCGCTTGTATAACGAAGTCCCCCAATTCATAAACTTCACCATTCTTTTTACTTTTCACAATTGAGCCACGCCCAATTTTTGTTTTACCTGTAACATCTTCAAACATATAGCTTAATAATTTTGTGAAATAAAGATACGGTTTTGTTTAATTTTTGTGAAATACTTTCCGTTCAAATATTTGCAATTAAATCTAACTGGGAATTACCTTTGAAATAAAAAACTATGGAAACAAATAACAACGTAATCGTAAAGTACATTTTAAATAATAAAGTACTTACACCCGAAGAATTGGAAAAAAACAAAATGTATTTTTCCCCGACTGCTTTACAGAGCAAAACAAAAACAGATGCTATTTTACAACTTCGTCAAACTACACCCGCTAATAAAACAGCTATTTTGTATTGTTTAGCGAACGGAACTTTTAAAAGTGAAATATTAAACTAAAACCGTTTAATTATCTGTTTGAAGCCATTGTTTTATAAAGTTCGGATTGCTGTTTAGTATTATAGCTATTAACCATACTTGGAACTAGAAATAAATCTATTACCCAACCAATCCCAAAAAGCTGACCTGTGATTAAATAAATAATTGCGGTTGGCACTTTATTTACGTAGAAACGGTGTAATGAAAGCCACCCTAAAAAGAACCATAATACGTAAGCTACTGTTTTTGATTTCATTTTGAATTGTATTTAATTATTTCGATTTATCTTTTTCGACCCAGCCTAATATCCCTTCTTCATGTAATTTTTTGTGTAGGCTTTCTTTTCTCATTTCCACTTTATCCAAAACATTTGCTTCATTGTATCGGTTTATTATCATTTCAATATCCCTTTCACCTATGAATGTATCTTTAAAGGTTAAATTATCTTTTGCTAAAAAATGAAATTCATTTCCATCATAAACAAAATGAAAACTAAGCATTAGGAATAATGCCAACCCCGAAGGAATAAGTAAATAAGCGGGTTTTTTTATTAAAATACTTAGTTTATCCTTTATACTGCTACCTTTTTTCTTTAAGGATTTATTGATAGCGTAAATAATAATTACAGGAACAATTATTAATAGGGCAAAGAATATATAACCGTAAATATTAGTGCCCGCTTGGGCTTGTAATAAATGAATTTTCATTTGATTGAATTTGTTGAGGCACTAAAATACATATCTATTTTACTTTTAACATAAAATTTTTAATTAAAACATCTTTTCTCACAAATGCTCTAATATTCGGGTGTCCCTCAACTCCGTCAAAATTTAGTTCATAACCCAGTTCAACAGGTTTACAATTGACAATTAAATATTTATCTAAGGTTGTATTCTCTCGCACCCAAGTACCAATTTCTAGTTTTGAAATTGTTTCATCAGTGATATTCAAATATTCTGCTTCGGGTTCGGTTAATTCGATTAACTTATTTTCTAATTCTCTATTTCTAATGTTTAAATCATTAAGTATTTGAATATTTAGGGGATTAGTATTTCCTAGCTTTATCATATTATTAATCCCCCTAATAGTTTGATTACAAACTTCAATCGCTTTTGTAATGATTTCAATGTTTTCTTTTGTACTCATTTTAAATGGTTTTGTACGAACATATATGCCTTTTTTTAATAAAGCAAAAAATTCTATTCATTTACCCCTAAAAAGCTGATAAATTCCTTAACAATGACACCGTTTTAATCAATATTTTATTTCGCAAAGCTTCGCAATCCCTTATTATATAAGGATTTCAGAAAAATAGCATAATTTAATTTGGTGAAATTTGTAGTGAAACCTTAGATTTCATTAGCGAATTAGTACAAACTAATTTCTGTTGGTGAACCAAAATTGTATTGGAAAAACAAGGCTTACTAATTTCTGTTGGCGGTCGGTATTTCTATTAGAAAAATAAGCACAACTAAATTGTATAAATGGTTAGGATTTCTATTGGCAAATTAGTTTGAACTAATTTCTGTAAGCGGTCGGAAATTGTATAAATGAAATAAGAGCCACTAATTTTCTTTAGCGAACCAAAATTGTATTGGCGAAATAGTGTGAACTAAATTGTATAAATGAGTTGGATTTCTATTGGTGAAATAGTATAAACTAAATTGTATTGCTACACTTTTGCTACACAATTTTATTAAACCTCAATAAATTCAACGGGTTTGAAAATAAATTTCAATTCTAATAGGATTTGAACCCAGTGCCTTTTTGGATTCCTAAGTGTTACCAACAGCCCGAAAATACTAAAGTTTAATGGAAATCTACATTTTCGTTAGGATTTACATTTTTAGGTAAGTGCTGAAGAAAGTATAAATATTGCTTTTGAGCCTCTTGTAATTCACTAAATGCGTTAAAATATTCAAAAGGTAAACCGCCTAGAAATCCATTTACCGAACTGATTTCTTTATCCAGTTTATAGAACTTATCGCTTTTCTTTTGAAAGTCATCTTTCAACTCTGTGTATTTTTCTTGGTATGTCATACTTCAAATATATCGAATAAACAGGCTTTACCCAATTAATATTTATAGTTGTATGGTAACTATTGTATTAAACGAAGCGGAATATTCACTACCCGAAACTTGGAATGAGGTAACTATAAGCCAGTTTCAACGCCTTTCAAAACTCGATGTGTCGGACAAAGTGGATTACATCTTTTCAATGTTGGAAATCTTAACCGAACTACCCAAAGATGTACTTTTTAAAATACCCTCACATCAAACCAAACTTATTGTTGATGCACTTGGGTTTATTACCTCTCAATCATTACCGAAGGATATAACGAATGATTTCAAGTTAGGTGAAGACCAATATACTTTGAAGCCATTCGATACCCTTACAATGGGTGAAATCATTTCCCTTGAAATATTGATTAAAGACATTAACAACAATATTGCGGGTATTATATCAATCCTGTTTTCAAAGAATG
>JBJTOK010000051.1:0-2325 GCA_046074525.1 Flavobacteriales bacterium | reverse complement strand
CATCAACAAATTATTACAGCAACACCGCCGGGAAGCGTTCATACGAACTCACCAATTGGTTAGGATCGGTGATCTCAGTGGTGAGCGACATGAAATACTGGAGTTCAGAATCAAGACCAGGAACGATTTACCAAACAAGTTTTGAAGGAGGGGATGAGAAAATGTTTATCGGCAGTGATGGTTCTTACACATCATCGGCAGATAGAGCAAGTGAAGGCAGTAAATCACTGAAACTGGATGCAAGCACAGCGAATGAGGATTTGTATGGCCCGAATGTTCGAGAGTTTGTAAAAGCGGGGAATGTGGTTGAAATATCAGCGGAAACTTACTGGCTGCAAAATACAAACAACACCTACAACCGAGGTGGTGGAATCGTTTACTCGTTAATTGATAACGACGGCAACTTCCTGAAGGATGCAAGTGGTAATAACATCTGGCATGAGATTACGCTCAATGGCGCCTGGGGCGATGATCCTAACGAGTGGAACCACCAGGAAGAAAACTGGACGATTCCATCGGTGTATAAAAACGGAGTGCTTTACGGAACTACAAATCCAGATGAAAATATTACCTTGCATGTGTATCCATACAACGCATTGGGTATATCGAACACGACGTTCTATGACGAATTGAAAGTGTCCATCTCCCGCTCCAACGAAACGGAGGAATTCTTTGCAGCAGTGATAGAAGAAAGTGCTGATTACCATGAATTCGGAATGCGCCAGGAAGGCCGTGGAATTAAGGGGTCTAATAAATACTCTTTCGGTTATCAGGGGTCAAGGGAAGACAACGAAATCTCTGGTGATGGGAATTCATATACAACGGAGTTTAGAGGCTTGGATGTGAGATTGGGGCGCTGGATGAGTTGTGATGATGTATTGGCAGGATTTGAATCACCATATACCTCAATGGCAAATGATCCAATAAATCTAACGGATGTAAATGGCCAATGGCCAAGCTGGGATGATTTTCAGTTAGGTCTTGATGTTGCTTCTGGATTTTTAGCAGTTGCAGGGATGCCTCACATAGCGGCGGCTATTGAAACGGTAAATATTGGGATTTCTGTTGGGAGAGGAAATTATAAAGATGCAGCAGTAAGGTTTGCAGCGACTGTGACAGGAGTATTTATAGCTAAAAAGATAGCGCAGGCAGTGAAAGTTATTTCCAAGATTAAAGGAGCTGCAAAGGTAGTAGCCAAGACGGCCAAAAAAGCATTGCAGTTTCAAAAGAAAGTTCAGAAGTCTTTAAAATCACTCAAGAAAGCTGATGATGCAATAAAAGAAGGAACTGAAAAACTTTATGCGAAGATTCCATTTCCGAAAAAGAAAATGGGAGCGGATAAGGGAACGGATAAAGCTACTGATGTAAACAAAAATCAGCAGCAAGTAAAAGAAAAAGAGGTAATCGAAGCAAAAGATCCTGCTCAAGCAAAAGCAGAGCAGGAAAAAGCAACTGTTAAATCTACTGATGAAAAGGTTGGACAGGAAAAGGCTCAGGTGCAAGAAGAAAAATCTCAGTCTGAAAAAGTAAATAATGAAACTAATAATTCGACTGAGACACCAAACTCAAAATTAGCATTGAAAAACTCGGTAAAAGAGGAATTAGGGGATGGTTATGTACAAAGCGGGTATATTAAAAATGAAGTAAAAAATACTGAGCTACTGACTAAATTAAATGAATCATCAGAAGGAGATTGGAAAAAAGTTTATGAGGCAGGTGTTTTAAATGGTAATAAAGTGGAAATTCATTATTTTAAAAACTTTAAAACTGGTGAAGTTTTTGATGTGAAAGTTAAATATAATTATTGGCACCAGAAGTCATTTAAAGCGTTAGATAAATAAGTATGTTAATAAGTTATTTAGAGGATATCAAGGATTCAGGTAAACTAACGAAAGTTACTGAGGAACAAATTAGCGCACTACTTAATGCGATTAATGATTGGCCAAATTCCTTGATACACATGGAAGATTTTGAAAACGACGTGTCTAATTTTGTTGGTGTCGAAATCAATAGGGAAAACTTAAAATATTTTATTTCAAAAATAGACTACTCTAAAAATGCATGGGAGGCAGAGTCTTTAAGTCAACTCATTGATATTTTTCAATATTATCCTGACGGGAAAACACTAAAGGAAATATTAAAAGATATTCAAGTACAAATAGAGTGTATGTCTTCAAACTAAAGTGAACGACTTCTTACATAAAAGGGACAGACGGCATAGCCGTCAACTTAAGCAATATTTCATAATATTCATAGGGGTTTGACGATGCTTTTTAAATTCTTTTATACAGGTGTTCCGGAAAACAGAATTCATTTTCATTAATA
>JBJTOK010000050.1:0-25917 GCA_046074525.1 Flavobacteriales bacterium | reverse complement strand
ACTTAATCTTTTGCGACGTAAATCTGAATGAATATCAATAGAATATCGTCCCGATACAGCACATGTCGATAAGCAAGTTTCTAAATTGCCCGATGGAAATATCGAGCGATTCGCTTTAGATCGAATGATTAATTGACTTCCTAGGCAAGGAACTCTTGCGAATTGATCGTAAATATCTCCTTCTCTGTCTTGAACAAAAATTATCGTTTGCGCTGATTTTAAAGACTGTTTTGACTTTTCACACGACAATAACCTGCCCGATGGCAATGAGCGACAATATTCTTCATCTTTTGCTTACAATGGTTTTGGTTATGTGTTTGGTGGAATTTGCGGCAGCTCTTGTCTGAATGATATATGGAAATACAATCCGCTCGATGATTCCTGGCAAAGCATGACAGCTCTTCCTGATTCATGAAGAATGGGCTGCAGCTCTTTTTTGATCAATGATAAAGCATACATTGTCGGCGGAAGCACATCTTCTTCGCAAACCAAAAATGAAGTTTGGGAATATGATATCACGAATGATAGTTGGAAGAAAAAAAACAATCTGCCTTTTGAAGGCACCTGGCGTGGCAATGGTTTTTCGATTTCGGATACGGTCTATGTTTGCAATGGAGTGATGGCCAATGGGGCTTATTTGCGTGAAATGTACCGCTACGATCAGCTACAGGATTCCTGGTCGGTGTTGAATATCACTTTACCCGATAGAAAATATTCTGCCTGTGCAGTGATTGGTCGCAAAGCTTGTTTTTACGGCGGAACTGATTCACTGAAAAATTTCACAAATGATTTCCGGACCTATCATCCTGATGAAGGATATAGCTCTGCGTATTCCGGCTTTGCTGTGGCGCGCAAGGGTGGCATGGCTTTTACTCTCGATGGATATTTTATTATACCTGTGGCATAGAAGGAGTAAACCGTTTGAAGGAAACCTGGAAAAATGTTTTTCCGTTAGGTGTGGAAAAAACAGAATTTCCTGCTCTTCATGTTTTTCCAAATCCGGTACACGGACAAGTTTTTATCCAAAGTTCAGAAAACATTAGTGCCCTTTCTTACAGGATCATTAATGTTTTAGGAGAAAACGTTCAATCGGGTACGATGAGCACAAGCATTGATGTACTGCATCTTTCGCCGGGAATTTATTTTTTGGAGATAAGCAGCGGTAATGCTGTTTATTCTGTGAAGAAGTTGTTGGTGGAGTCTGAACCATGATTCTCTTTATATACGCATGTCTGAAATCCTTTCATCAATTAATCAGGTGAATCAAGGTTCAGACAATCTTTTTATATTTACTGCTCTACCCTTGAAATATGATAGAATACGACAATAAAAACTGGTTTGGATTTCTGCTTAAAAGAAGTGGTTATCATTATGATGGAGTGTTATGGAGCTTGTTGCTGTATGGCGTTATTTCTGCAGCACTTACTTACCTGCATCTCAATATCGACTGGAAGATTTTTCATATACCAGCAACATTTCATACTGTATTGGGTTTGGTGATTGGTTTGCTGCTGGTGTTCCGTACCAATACAGCTTATGAGCGCTGGTGGGAGGGAAGAAGGCAATTGGGTGGACTGGTGAATACATCACGCAACTGTGCTATGAAGTACAAGAGTTATATTAATAATGACCCCGTCATTTTCAAGTTGCTGATTGCTTTTCCGTGGGCGATGAAAGTTCATTTGCGCGACAAGAATTTTGCTGATGCTTCAAAATTCCTGCCGGCTTCACTGGTAGAATCGTTTTTGAAATCGGGACACAAACCTAATTTCATTTTGTTGGAGCTTTCCATACGAACAAACAACTTGTATAAAAGCGGAACTATTTCGGGTGAACAGCTGATAGTGCTTGAAACCAAAATCAATGAACTTACAGATATTCTTGGGGCTTGTGAAAGAATTCACAACACGCCGATTCCTTTTGGCTATGCCTTGCATCTCAAAAGAATCCTCCTGATTTATTTGGTAACACTTCCTTTTGCATTTATTGATTCTCTTAACTGGTGGTCGATACCGGTGGTAATGGTGGTGTTTTATACCATGATAGGTATTGAGCTCATTGCCGAGGAAATTGAAGATCCTTTCGGGACAGATGTGAATGATTTGCCTTTTGATGAGTTGGCGGAAAAAATTAAGGCGAATATTGAAGAGATAGAGAAGCAATAATGTTACTAGTCCTCAGCCCTGGCTCTTCCTTGGAGGGGCCAGGGCTGAGGGCTTTTTCCATACTCAAGGATGGTTGCGAGTAAAATCTCTCTTAGTTAAAGGTGATGACCGAGATTAAGGCAAATCCCTTTTCCTATTATGAATGCCCGCGCGGGCGAAGCCATCGTGAGCCGCAATGCTTGCGGCTGTGCTTGACCTGCATTCTTATTGAAGCGTATTCTTAACCTTTTAACAGCCGCAAGCATTGCTGCTCTAAATACGTAAATCCTTGTCTTGCCTTAATCTGGGTCATCACCTTTGTTAAAGGGAGAGTGCGGAGGTAGTGCTGTGTGTTGGCAAGAGGGATTTTAATGTAGATGAAATCAAGGCGCAATCCGGTATATTTCCCATTTTCCGTTTTTGTTTTCATACACAAACCTGTCGTGCAATCGTGATGCACGTCCTTGCCAGAATTCAAACCTGTCGGGAACTAAGCGGAAACCACCCCAATGCTGCGGACGCGGAACATCTTTTCCTTCAAATTTTTTAGAAAATTCAGCTACACGTTTTTCCAGTTCTTCACGGGTAATGGTTTCACTTTGCGGTGAGGCCCATGCGCCGATCTGACTTTCTCTCGGGCGCGTTTTGAAATATTCATCAGAAGCATTGTCGCTCACTTTTTCCAAAGTGCCTTCAATGCGTATTTGTCTTTCATTTTCTTTCCAGAAGAAGAGCAGTGCTGCGTATTTGTTTCCGCCGATTTCTTTCGATTTGGCACTGGCGTAATTGGTGTAAAAAGTGAAGCCTGTAGCATCGAGTTCTTTCAGCAGGACGATACGTGACGACGGTCGGTTATTGTGAATTGTCGATAGTGCCATTGCATTCGCATTATGCGCATCGGTAGCCACCGCAAACCCGAACCACAAATTAAACTGCTCAAAGGGATTTTGTAGGAGATTGCCTGTTTCAAGGCCTTCATTTTTCTGGTAATCCAAACGTTCTGCTTTCATCAAAAAAGGTTTTTAATAATGCGCAGGCGATGGGTGTACTGGTTGAGGTCTTTGTTGAAAATTCCCTGGTGATCCAGCGTGTCAATGCGTACTTTTCCTGAAGCATGAATAATTTGTCCCTGTCCCATCACAATACCAACATGTACAATTTTTCCGGCTTCATTATCGAAAAAGGCAAGGTCGCCCGCCTGCGCTTCTTCCACAAAGCTATAGGCTGTGCCCAGTTCGGCTTGCTGATAAGCATCGCGTGGAATAATGACGTTGCTCAGCTTGTACACCATTTGTGTGAAGCCCGAGCAATCGATACCAAAAGGAGATTTCCCTCCCCAGAGGTAAGGTGCGTTGAGGTACATAAATGCGTACTCAAGGATTTTCTTTTTGTCGGGTTGCGCCGCTTGCAACTTCATACCATCAAAAGAAAAAGTGCGGTCGCCAATAACCATCTTGTTGTTTTTCAGCAGAGGCAATGAGCTGCCCAGCACGATGGGGATATATTCCTGATTTTCCTGTATTACCTGCACCAGTTCACTGGAAAGGGTGTAAGGAGAGGAAATAATTTCATTAAATTCTTTTTCGCTGAGGGTGGTGTGTTGCTTCACGCAAATCCAGCATTCATAGTTGTCGTAGTGGGTTTTAATCTTGATCCACTTTTCAGTTTCTTCCAGCACAGTATATACTTCGCCGAAAAGGATATAGGTGACTATCTCACTTTTATCGGAGCCTTCTCTTCTGCCCGGAACCTGACTGAGTAAACAAATACCGTACATCTTAGTTTATTTGTTGCTGACCGTTATTATTCTGCTTTCTCTCTTTGTTGCACTCACACACTTGAGGTACACCACAGCGCCTTTTTGCACCGGTACCGCGCCTTTGTATTGTATCCATCCGTCGGCCTTCGACTTATCATAGCTGTAGAGAATGGTAAAGCCAGGCAGTTCGGCGTTAGCTTCCAGTGTATTGTGTTCAATTTTTGCACCTGGCACAGGAATACGGTATTGCACACTTTGGTCGGCAGCGAGGTATTCTAGTCGAGCCAGATCTCTCTTGCCTAAAGTATTAGCGAAGCTGTTCCATGCAGCATCAGAAGCTTTTTTGAACTGGTCTCTGTCATCAATAGAAGCCCATGCCGGATCTTGTGCCCATGCACGTTCGGCGAGACAAATGAGTTTAGGGAACATCATGTATTCCATGAGTTCGGGACCTTTAACGGTTTCGCTCCACAGCTGCCCCTGAATACCGAGGATATTGGTTTTCCCCTGTTTTGAAAGAGTTTCCACCTTAATGAGATCTTCGTCAGAAATATTTCTTCCCATTCTGTCTTGAGGAGAACCTTTACTGATATCAAAAGGCACGAAATCCCAAGGTTTTCTCACGCCCACAAATCCGCCCCAGTAGTAACCATTTTCCTGTGGGTCTTTGTCGACAGCCAGGTCGAAATACAAGTTGTTCACATTCGACAACACCACTTTATATCCAAAGTTGGCCAGGTGATAAGCCCTGTCTTCGCCGCCCCAGCCCCATACGGTATTCCATACAAAAGGAACAAAGTTGTTGCCTGCAAATTCCATGTTAGGTGTTACTTCTTCCTTACCATCAACAATTTGTTTGTTGAGGGCAATTTCTTCCCAGCCGGAAGTGGTAATGTTTTTGCTGGCCAGTATTTTGCTGAAACGCGATACGAAGTAGTAGAACAGGTCTTCGGGGTTCTTATACTTATCGGATTTATTCATGAAGTCTACACAAACCGGAGAACCTTCCCAGGCTCCTTCAGGAACTTCATCGCCGCCGGTGTGCACCATGTTGAGTTTGAGTCCGGCCTCACCATACATCTTACTCAGTTCGTCTACTACTTTTTCAAGGAATTTATAGGTGGATTCCTGACAAACATTGGTGATGTTGTCTCTGTAGTTTTGAATGGAGTAGTACTGCGATTTATCGTTAGGATCGCTGAGCAGGAATTCCTTGGCTTTTGCAGCATCCGTCTTGATGTATTTGTTGTAGCGCGCTTTCATTGACACGATAGCAGCGCGGGCGTGCCCCGGGAAATCAAGTTCAGGAACTACTTCAATATGGCGTGCTGCAGCATATTTCAGTATTTCAATGAAGTCAGCCTTGCTGTAATAACCGGTTCCGAAACTATTGTTCGCATCGGCAAAAGGTCCTGATCCGTAAGCTGGCATCAACATATCCTGTTCGTCTTTGGTGTGACCTCGTTTTGAACCCACATCGGTGAGCTCAGGCAAGCCAGGGATTTCCACTCTCCAGCCTTCGTCATCGGTAAGGTGAAACTGGAATCTGTTGAGTTTGTAAAACGACATCAGGTCCAGAAGTTTCAATATGCTTTCCTTCTTATGGAAATTCCTCGCTACATCGAGGTGGGTACCACGGTACGCAAAACGTGGATTGTCGTTGATGCTATAAGCGGGTACCGATACCGATCCGCTGTTTTTGGCGTAGGCGGTAACAGGTAACAGCGCTCTCAGACTCTGGATGCCGTAAAACACGCCGGCTTTGTCCGACCCTGTGATAGCGATTTGTTTGGGTGTAATGTTCAGCGAATAAGCTTCATGTGTCCCACTCACGATACCAGTGCTGAGCTGAATGCCCGATCCAGCTCCTTCCTGAATTTCAATTTCTTTTGCCAATAATTTATTCAGGGCAGATTGAAGGTAAGCGGCCTCACTTTGTAATCCACTTTGATAGAAAATTTTTGTGTTTTCACTGATGGTGAATTCACCTGCGGATTTTTTACAGGATACTGGTGTTGGAATGATAGGGCAGAAGTTTCCATCAGGAAGATCAGTGATTATCTGGTTGGCGGCAAAGCGACTCTCAGCTGTTGGCACGGGAATACTGTCGGCCTTGATTCTGGATACCTGTTCCATTTTTGTTAATGGAGTGTATACTACTTCGGTGATGATTTCAGGAGTTGATTCTTTGCCCAGTGAATCTTTAAACACTACATAGAAACCAGTAGGGAAATCGGAATTCTTGATCATGAAGTCCTTGTTGAGGAAAGAAAACTCTATTTCGCCCTCGGCCTTAATGGCGTCATAATTGTTGGAAGGTGTTATTTTATAGTAGTCACCGCTGATGTGTTGTACTTTTACCGGACCCGTTACACTTCCTTCTATCAGTCGGTTAGGCTGATGGAAATAGATGGTCCAGTTATTTTTTAAATCGTATTTACTATGGTTCTGTAAAATGAATTCATTCATGTATTGATCCTTGCCCTTATGTGTATTACCGGTCATTTCATAAAGAATCTCGATTTCAGCACCGGTAGGTCGGGTTAAAACAACTTTTTCTTCTTCTTCTCCACAGCCCGCAAAAAGACTGATGGTAAGCATAGCCAGAAGTAATTTTTTCATAGAGTTTTTCTTTTACAATACTAGAGTGACAAATTTAATAATAATAGGGAAGGATAAAAATCAGCACAGGAGTGAGTTTTGAGAGAGGGAACTTCTTTGCAGAGTCTTCCAGAAAATGGTCTTTGCAGAGTCGCAAAATCTTCTGTCTCTACAATAGAAAAAATCACTTTGTAGCCACACTCATTACTCTGCTTTCCCTTCCCTTCGCACTTGCAGCTTTCAGATAAATGGTACCCTTTTTCACTGGCACGGGGCCATGGTATTTCTCCCAGGATTTATTATCAGTGGAGTAAAGGATAGTAAAGCCCGGAATTTCAATGTTGGCATACAAGCTATCGTTCTCGATTTTGGCACCAGGCAGTGGAATGCGGTAATTGATTGCGCTGTTCCTGTTGTAATAATCAAGGCGTGGTAAATCGTATTTGCCCAATGTGTTAACGAATTTATTCCAGTCTCGGTCTTCATCACTTTGTGTTTTCCAGTTCGGATCACCGTTCCAGGCTCTTTCCGCCAGGGCGATCATTCTCGGGAAAATCATGTATTCCATCAGTTCTTTTCCTTTCACTGTTTCGGCCCACAATTGTCCCTGGATACCAATAATATTTCCTTTACCTTTTGGCGTAAGACTCTCGAGTTTTTTCATGTAGTCGGGAGCTAAGGGAATGCCCATACGGTCGGTAGTGATTCCTTTGCTGTAGTTGAGTGGAAGGAAAGACCAGGTTCTTTTCAGGTCAACGAATCCGCCCCAGTAGTAGCCGTTTTCCAGCGGATCTTTATCTACTGCCAGGTCGAAATAGAGATTGCTTACATTGGACAATACCACTTTGAAACCGGCATTGGCGAGCTTGTAAGCCTTGTCTTCATCGCCCCAGCCCCACACGGTGTTCCAAACATAGGGCATTACGTTTTTATTTGCGAAATCCATGTTAGGAGTAATAATATCTGTACTATCAGTGCTTTGTTTATGTAAGCCGATTTCTTCCCATCCGCCAGTGGTAATGCCTCGATCGGAAAGTATTTTGTTGTAACGGGCTACAAAATAATAGAAGAGGTCGCGAGGTGTTTTGTATTTATCGGATTTGTTCATGAAATCGATGCAGACAGGAGATTTCACCCAGGCGCCGGTTTCCGGACTTTTTGCTGTTGGATGTGGTACCTCGTCGCCACCGGTATGAACAGTTCTAAGATCGAGTCCGGCCTCCTCATACAAGCCTTGAATCTCTGCTACCACAGTATCCAGGAATTTGTAAACCGACTCCTGAGCTACGCAAACTACATTGTCGTTGTAGTGCTGCTCAGTGTGATATTTGGAGGCATCTTTAGGATCGTGCAACAAAAATTCATTGGCTTTCGCTGCATCGGTTTTGATGTATTTGTTGTAACGTGCCTTCATTGAAATGATGGCAGCACGGGCGTGACCAGGGAAATCAATTTCGGGAATCACTTCAATATGTCGATCAGCAGCGTATTCAAGGATTTCAATAAACTCTTCCTGGGTGTAGAAACCTGTGCCGTTGCTCTTTTTTGCATCGGCAAACGGACCCGAACCGCAGGTTGGATTCAGCATGTCAGATTCGTCTTTGGTGTGTCCGCGTTTGGAACCAACTTCGGTGAGTTCAGGCAGAGCTTTTATTTCTATCCTCCAACCTTCGTCATCCATAAGGTGGAAGTGGAATTTATTGAGTTTGTAAAACGACATGAGGTCGAGAAGGCGCAATACGCTTTCTTTCGACTGGAAATTTCGGGCCACGTCGAGGAACATTCCTCGGTAAGCGAATTTAGGAGCATCGGTGATTTGAACGGCGGGCACTTTTGTGCTGCCCACATTTTTCGCGTAATCGGCGGTTGGGATGAGGGCCCGCAAACTCTGAATTCCGTAGAAAGTGCCTTCAGAGGAAAAGGAGGAGATCACAACACCTTTATCGGAAATCTTCATCGCGTAGGCATCAGGAGAAGCTTTGTCGAGTTTAATGGCTCCCATCCTCAGCTCAATACCATTCCCTTTTCCTTCCTGAACAGGTAATTCAGAACGCAGTAATTTTTTGAATATTCCCTGGAGATAGAGGGCTTCGTTGCGCAATGCTTTGTCGTAAAATATTGTGGTCGCCCCACTGATCTTGAATTCTCCTTTTTCTCTTTTAAAGGAGGAAGGAGTAGGGAGGATCGGACAAAGTTCCTCTTCTTTCAATGAAGTGATCAGGAGATTCTTTTCATATCTGCTTTCGGCAGTTGGAACAGGATTGTTGTCCTGGGGAATCCGGTTGGTGTGTTCGGGTTTTACCAAAGGAGCATAGGTGATGTTGGCCAAAACTTCAGGTTTCATTTCCTTCCCGGTTGAATCTTTAAATACGATGTAGAATCCGCAAGGGAAGTCGGCATTCTTGATGATCCATGCCTCCGTAAGGAAAGTAAAGGAAAGTTTGCCTTTGGATGGCACCGGCTTGTAACTGGCAGAAGGCTCTACTTTGTAATAATCACCATTGATACGGGTTACTTTTACATCGCCCTTAACGGAGTTGTCGACCAGCACACGTGTTTGATTGAAATAGATGGTCCAGTTGGCCTTTAATTCGCCGGTAGCGTTATTGGTGATGTCGAACTTATTGAGCGATTGGTCTTTCTTCTCATAAGTGTTGCTCACCATTTCATAATTCACTGCTAAATCTTTGGCAGAAGGAGGAGTGGTGAGTTTTACTTCTGTTTCGTTACAGGCGGTGAAAGCAATGGTAGTAAGCAATGCAAAAAGCAAATTCTTCATGGTGTACAAAGTTGAGTAGAACTCAAATCTAAGCATACAAGTTGATTTGTAATAATTTTGCAGCCGGACTTTCACCGGACAGGGTTAAAGCAGCTCAGTAAGAGCAACTTGCTTTATTTCAAAAGGAGCCTGAACATTGCTGCACACCGTTAAAAAGTAGTGGGAAGAATGTTTTAGGTCGCTTTGCAGGTAGTACTTTTCTCCCTTCATGCTGATTTCGTCTTCTAAAACAAGAAAAGAATCCAGCGGAATTCTGATGCCGGTGCCGGTAGCTTTCACCACGGCTTCTTTTCGGGTCCAGATATGCGTGAAGGCATGATTGAAATCTTTTTGGGCTTTGATCCAGTCGACTTCCTCCTCAGCGAAAAAGCGCTCAGCAATCAGGATACTTCCTTTGCTTTTTTCCTGAATGTCGATGCCTACTTTGCCTTCGCGATCGAAAGCAACAACAACTGCATTTCCGGAGTGGGAGATGTTGAAATCCACTTCACCTTTCGGACAAATAAACCTTCCGAATTTATTGCGCTCAATGTCTAGTAAAACATGAGGTTTGCTGAACTCTTCGAGACCTTTTTTCAATAAGGATTTACCGATTAAACTTCTGGCGAAATCACGTTCGTTCCTATACTCTTTTACATTTTGCTGAAGGAATACAGGAAGCTTTTCAAGCATCGATTCAATCTGCACTGCATCCGGGAACTGGTCCACGTTGCACCAATAGATTACTCTTTTCAAATCAGGTAGTTTTCAAGTTGTTCTTCTGAATATAGGAATTTATTTTGTTAGCCAAAAGTTCAGCATCATTTTTATTTAACTGAATTCCTATACGGCGTTTTTTGTCGGCAGCTTTAAATTCCAGTACTTCATTGCCCGGCATCCAGTTGGATTGGTTGAGGATATTAAAGAAGCCTTCGTTGGCATCGGCCTGGTAAAATAAGTTGCTTAGTGTATGGGTGTCGTAAATCTTTTCCAGTCCGCGACCGCTGATTTCTTTTACATAATGCATTTTACCGTTGGTGATTTTCACTTTTTCCAATCCTGATTTTCTCCAGCGCAGGGCCTGCATCACCTGGTATTCGAAGTATGCCCAAAACACCATGAAAACCAGGATGAAGAGTTTTTGGTCGCGGTTCATGTCATAAAAAATCCAGCTTGCTACAACCATTACGCCACAAAAGCTCCAGGCGATAAACCATATCAGCGCGAGGTTGTATTTGTTTTTGTCGTAGGTTGGTTTGATCTCTATATATAACTCGTTTTTATCTTCTTTATAAACGATATTCTTACCGATGTTTTTCATTTGTTTCTATTTTTCTTTTTATGGTCAAATGGAATATTCATTATCAATTTATTTTCATTTTTGGAATAATGAATATTTTTTTGGTGCTGATTTAAAAAGTCTTCGATGTTTTGGTAAATGATATTCAGTTCGTCTGCATTGATGCAATAAGGCGGCATCACGTAAATGATGTTGCCCAGCGGACGCAGGAGAATGTTTCTTTGAAGGAAAAAGTTGTAAATCCCATCGCGCAGATTATTGAAGTAAGATGAGCCTTTCGCACTCTTTATTTCAAAGGCGTTGATGGTGCCTATATTTCGCGCATCAGTGAGGGCAGGATGGGATTTTAGTTTCAACATCCACTCTTTTTGAGCGTTACAAAGATTTGCTATGGATTGCAATGTTTCTTCCTTTGCGAGCAGTTCCATGCTGGCACAAGAGGCTGCGCAGGCTATAGGATTTCCGGTATAGGAATGTCCGTGAAAAAAGGTTTTGAATTTGTCTTCCGATACAAAGGCATCAAAAATTTCCTGTGAGCAGGCAGTAACGCCGAGGGCCATGGTGCCACCGGTGATGCCTTTCGAGAGGCAGATGATATCACTTCCTTTTTTGAGGTTGCTGCTGGCAAAACATTTTCCTGTGCGGTAAAAGCCGGTGAGCACTTCATCAGCAATAGTGAGTACTTTTGCTTCCTGGCAGAGATCCATCATCTTTTGCAATACATCAACACTGTACATTTGCATTCCGGCAGTACCCAGCAATAAAGGTTCAAAAATGAAGGCTGCGGTGTTTTTATTGATGGCATCTTTCAGTTGCAAAAGCGTTTTTTCTTCCTGGCCCGGAAGAGGTACATCAATGAAATCTACTTCAAATAAAAGAGCTGCAAAAGGATTGCTGAAGGCACTGCGGCCACCCACCGACATTGCCCCGAAGGTATCGCCGTGGTAGCTGTCCCTGAAAGCAATGATCCTGTTTTTTTGCTCGCCTTTGTTGTACCAATATTGCAGCGCCATTTTGATGGCTACTTCCACAGAAGTTGAACCATCATCAGAAAAAAATATTTTTGAGAAGTTCGGAGGTAATGATTTTAGTAATCTTTCCGAAAGCTCAACTGCTTTAGGATGTGTGAAGCCTGCGAAAATCACATGGTCGAGAGTGGCAGCCTGCTCAGCAATTTTTTGCGCCATGTAAGGATGACAGTGGCCATGTATGGAGGTCCACCACGATGATATGGCATCCATGATTTTTTCGCCTTTTTCATTAATGAGATAAAGTCCTTCCCCTTTCACAATGGCGATAGGTTCTGTGCTTCCGTAAGTTTGAGTGAAAGGGTGCCAGATGTGTTGTATGTCGGAAGGAAGGATAGACATGCCTTTTATCTGATCAGCGACTGCCTCGGTTTTCTGCGGCGCACTTTTGTTTTGTCTTCACGGGAATAAATATTGAAGCGGACTCCTGCTTCGGCATACGACACAAAGATATCAGGATAGCCTTTCCATGAAGCGTAAATACTGCAGTATTTGTTGAATTCAAAATCGATTCCTCCTCCAAAAAAATGAGAATTGTCTTTGTGGAAATGATTGCCGCCCTCACTTTTGGGTACGTCTTTCTTGAAGTAGAGGGAAAACTCGTTTTCTCGCTGCCAATAGCCGTAATTGATGCCCATCAGGGCATGTGTGGAAAAGCCTCGGTATTTGAAGAAAACCAATTCTATTCCGGCTTCAAGTCGGTACTCTTTGAATTTTTCGCTGGTAGGGAAGAGGGCAACGCCCTGGGCATAAAAAGCCAATCCGTTGTTGGTGGGGAAATAATATTTTAAAAATCCGCCAAAATCTTTGGAATCTACCAAATAAGAGGTACCTGCCGATAAAGAAAATAAGGGGATTTTTTCGATGTATTTATAAACCTGCGCATTGCTTACTGTACAAAGAAACAAGAATACAGATGCAAGTATGGTTTTGCGCATTTTTTATTGGTTTCCTGCTAAGGTAAAAAACTATTACTTCACTAAAAAGTAAACCGAGTAATTGCCGGCCATGAGCTCGTCTTCCGGCGTTATTTTCACCTGGTGATAAAGGCGGTCGTATTCAATTCGGATGGATACTTCATTGAGGAAAGTGTCGCGTCCTGTGCAATGGTAAATGATGGTGTTGTTTTCAATGCTTTTGCTCACAATAGTATAGGTGGCGGAAGCTGTCATGATTTTATTGTCACTTTCCAGTACCTTGATAAAGCCGTTGTGGGAGAAAAATTGCTGCGTTTTTTGCTTCGTTTCCAAATCTTCGCTATAGTAGCTCACACCTTCGTAATTGAGGTTTTGTGCGCGAACAAACATAGCGCAAAGCAGGAAAAATATGCTCAGCCAGTTTTTCATAAGGTTAGCAAAATTTGCGACGGAAAATTAAAGGATTACTCTCGTTTCCTGTGGGGGAGGTGTTTTTCTTATTAAGATAGGAAGGTTGAAAACCTTGTTTTTACAGATTTGTTTGAGTATGTGATTTCAGATTTAGTAAAGCATAAATATTTATTATGAGGATGTGCAATCGCCAGGGGTTGAAAATCACTAACAATTCCGTTTCAGATTTAGCGAAGCGTAATCTGAAACTACAGACGGAGTTGAAACCCCGATTGTTTTATATATTTGTCACGTTATCGCTGTTGGATGAAAAAGTTTTTCTTTTCCTTTTTATTTGTCTTATTCTTCTTTTCCGGATATGGGAGGTTTTATTCATATTGCTCCACAGGAATGGAGATGGGGTATACTTTTGGCGCAGGTTTCCGTTGGGGGATTGTGGTGGATTATGGATTATATAAAGGAAGTATTTCTGGTATTCCTGTTAATTATGGGTTTTCGTATTCATTGAATTGGGTGTATGTGAAAAATATCAGGGATGCCGGACATCATCGCTTGTCGTCATTAAGCCTTATGGCTGAATCTGAAAATTTTGATGTGAAGATAGGATACGGGCTGGCGGTTAATCCGTGGGGCTATTCAAATACTAATGCGTGTTTAGTGCGAGGTTTAAGTTATGATGTGTCATTTACTAATCCCACTCAATTTATGCCATGGATTGGGTATAAGTCCCTGGTGTATCGCAAAATGTCTTGGGTTTGGTTCGATCATTACTACAATACGCTATATACTAAGTATAAATATGATTTTAATGAATCAGGATTGAAGCAAAGAAGTAAGTTGTTGTAATTACCTCACCTGAATAATCCCCAGCTCCTTCAAATGCTGGTTGAGTCTAAACAGCGGCAAGCCCATCACATTGTAATAGCAGCCGTTGATTTTCTCAATGCCGATATACCCTATCCACTCCTGGATGCCATATGATCCGGCCTTATCAAGAGGTTGGAAGTTATCAATGTAAAAAATGATTTCAGCGTCGCTGATCGGATTGAAGTAAACTTCTGTTACTTCGTGGAAAGTGGTAGTGTGGTGCTTTTCCTGAAGCGTCACGGCGGTCACAACACGGTGCATGCTGCCACTGAGTTTTCGTAAAATTTCAATGGCGTGGTCGCGACTTTCAGGCTTGCCCAAAATCTCATTGTTGTGCCAAACTATTGTGTCGGAAGTAATGACCAGCTCATCCTCTTTCAATTCATCCTTGAAAGCTTCACCTTTGAGTTTGCTTAAGAAAACCGGGACTTCCGGACCCTTTAGATGTGGCGGATAAATTTCTTCAATTTCCTTCGTGCGGATTTCATACAGCAGGTGCAGCTCTTTCAGCAGTTGCTGGCGGCGTGGCGATTTTGAAGCCAGAATAATTTTTTTCGTTTGGGCAATCATAAATGATTTTTAAAGGAGTCCGTAAAGCACGCAAGTACCAAATCCAGCCAGCATAATGAGTTTCCAGAGCGTGCTGATTTTTGCAAAATCATTTTTTGCACTTGCCTTGTTCAGACTCATAATAGCGTAACCAATCAACAAAGCAATGGTAATGGACTGGTAGATGAGGAATATAATTTTGTTTTGCGAAAAAATGGAGAGGTAAAACAGTGAAAAATAAAGTAAAGCGATAGTAATAATGGACAGAGTGCTGGCAATTCGTTTCACGCTATCTATTCCAATGATCACGGGCAAGGTTCTTGCGCCCAATCTTTTGTCGCCTTCCATATCTTCCACATCTTTTACCAGCTCGCGGATGAGGGTGGTTAAAAAAGCAAACACGGCCAGGTAGAAACACCATTCCATCATGAAAGTAAGAGGGTTGGCAAGGCCTTCCATATCCAGGATGAATGCATATTCATTATGCATAGAATGGTATTCGAAGGTGAGTTGCAAAACCGGAACAGCTGCTGCCAGTAAAGCAATAATAATGTTACCGATCAGCGGCGATTTTTTCATCTGCGAAGCGTAAATCCACAACAGCAGCGCCGATACCCAGTGAAAGAGCGCGAAGGAAGTGTCGCCTTGTTTGAGGGCAAGATAATAGCCCATAACGATTCCACTTAAAGTAAGAATGCCATACACTATCCAGGCTTGGTTTTCTTTGATGTGGACACCAATAATTCTTTTCTCGGGCTTGTTGATCTTGTCGATGTCCTGATCGTAAATGTCGTTCACTATATTTCCTCCCGCAGCTATTAACACTACTGATAGCGTTAATATCCAGAAACTGCTTTCAGGAAATTGAAGGGTAAAAAGCACGCCTGAATTTTGTAATCCTTTTTCAAAGATGTACAAACGAACAATCGCCATCAGTAAGGCAAGAATGACGAGGTTGGTCCAGCGAACCAGTTTTAAATAATGCATTACCATACGAAATCTTTATCCTTGATTTTTGTAGGGTCGAACCATTTGCCTTGTGCCTTCAAAGTTTGTTCGATAATGTCTCTCACGCAGCCTTCACCACCTTTGTTCGGTGAAACATAGGTACTGATGTTTTTAATTTCATAAGTAGCATCTTTCGGACAAGCAGGCAAACCCACCATTGTCATCACTTCGTAGTCTGGCAGATCATCGCCCATATAGGCAATCGTATTAGGATCGATGCTGTATGTATCTATCACTTCTTCGAGCTTTTCCCTCTTGTCGGCAACACCCAGGTAAATATCAGTGATACCCAATCGGGTAAAACGCGATTTCACGCTTTCCGATTTTCCGCCGGAGATAATGGCAATCCTGTAGCCGCGTTTTACTGCATATTGCAAAGCAAAACCATCGCGGATATTCATAGTGCGCAGCTGGTCGCCATCGGAAGTAATCGTTACAGTATTATTGGTCATCACTCCATCTACATCAAAAATAAAAGTAGTGATGTTGCTAAGCAGGTTTAAATAATTATCAGGCATACACTGATTTTTTATTGTTCTTGTTTCGGTTGACAATAGCAATAACGCTTCCTATCACCATGATGATACAGCCGGCCCACAGGATATTGATCATAGGGAATTCAATGGCTTTCATAATGATGTAGCCCGAGTTGGCGTCTTTCACTTCAAATACCAGGGAATCTTCTTCTGGTTTTAAGTTTAAAAGGCGTATAGAGGCATTGGCAGATTTAATTCGGGTTTCCTTGGAGCTGATCTGGCTGTTTTCATTAATGAGAGAAAATTCTTCCATCACTTTTCCTTTCACCTTGTAGTAGAAATCAAATTTGTAGCTGAGTTGTCCATTGTTGTTGCCTACATGCACATCTTTGAGGATGGCGTAGCCTTTGCCAATTTTCAGACTGTCGCTGTTTTTTACCTTCACTTCTTTCGGTCCGGGCAGTTCAAACTGGATCAAATGTGTATAAATATCCTTGTGCAGGAAGTGACGTGTAGAAGGTTCAGCTACATTGCCCATTCTGTCATTTACCTGCAGGAAAGGCTGGAGGGAGAATTCTTTTTTCTTGTCTTTGTTAAGGTAATCTACATCAAAATAAATGTTCACGCCTTCTTTGTAAACATTGTTGTAGGTTACATAATAATCGCCCAAAGGCAGCGTATCGCTCATCGCCAGAAGGAGGTTTTCATTGTTCTTTATTTTCGGGTCAAATTCCATTTCCAGGTTGTGCTGTGTTGCATTTTCCGAAATGATTTTGCTTTGTGAAGTGGAGATAAATGCACCCAGCATGATCATGCCAAATCCGAGGTGGGCAATGGGCGCACCGGCGAGCATGATTTTTCCTTTGAGTACTCTGATGAAGTATGAAACATTGGCAATGATGGCGAAGCTGGCGGCAAAGAAAAACAGCCAGTAGCTGATGAGTTTGAACGGACTGTTTTTATACTCAAGTGGTGAAACAATCGCCACGATAATGCACAGTGCTACTGATGCTCCGATGCTCCACAGCAGGTCGGCGAAAAACTTTTTAAAATCGTTGGATTTGTATTTAAGGTATAAGCCGAAGCCCATCATCAAACAAATAATGAAACCGAAAAGAATCTGGTATTTCACATAAGCTTCAAAAATATCGGTGCTGATGGCAATGTTGGTATTGAATATTTTGTTGATCACCGGAAGCGAAGTAGTGAGAAGGATTTGCAGGCAGGATATGAGCAACATCACCGCGGCAATGAACATCCAGAATTCTCTCGACAGTACTTTTTCCTCCGCTTCATTTTCCTCCTTCGGGAAGTGGCGGAAGTAGCTCCATACGAAAATGGCGAGGTAAAAAGTGATGAGGATAATGGAGAGCGCTCTTAAATCTTTTACATAAAACTGAATCACGAAGAAGAAGATGGAAATCACTGTGTAAATGAGGCGCGGCATGCGTCCCCACGACAATAAGTAACCGGCCAGCCACCAGAAGAAAAAGAGATAGATGAGCAATTGTCCCGGCATTCCATCTGCAAAGGAGTGAACAGAAGTATCGCCCAAAATACCGCTGCGGGTAAGATAAGTAGAGTAAAGTACCAGCAGGAAAGAAATCATCGTGAGCAGGAAGGTGATATAAGATGATTTTCCTTTTTTGCGCTGAATAATCATAACGTGAGCTGCACCAACGAAAGTGAGCCAAGGGAAAAGCGAAGCATTTTCTACCGGGTCCCATGCCCAGAAACCACCGAAGCTCAGCGCTTCATAAGCCCATGCACCACCCATCAGAATTCCGGTTCCAAGTGCAGCAACACCAAAGAAAATCCATGGCAATGCAGGAGTCATCCATTCGTTGAGCTTTTTGGTCCAGAGTCCGGCAATTGCAAAAGCAAAAGGAATCAGTGTTGATGCAAAGCCTAGAAAGAGCATCGGCGGATGTATTGTCATCCAGTAATTCTGTAGCAAAGGATTGAGTCCGTTGCCATCCAGCGCATGTAAATATTGCGGATTGCGGAAAAATTCTTCCTTTCCATATTGGGGATGTTCGCGCATCAGCACAGTAAACGGACTGCTGCCGATTTGGAATTCGGGAATGTGTTTAAACATCAGGAAGCTGCCAATCACGAGGATAGCGAAACCGATGGCCATTCTTTCAATCTGTGATAATTTTTTCCAAATGAGGAATAGGATGAAGAGCCCGACAAGCAGAATCGTTACTCCTGTGTATGGACCTTCCGGAATGAAAACACCAAGCAGCATGGAAATGAGGAAAACCTGTACGGAGGCAATAACGGCCATTACCGGACTTTCCCATTGCTTTGAAGTAAGACTTACAATAACACCCAGCACCACGTGCCATATTGCCCAAAGGAGGAAGCTGCCTTCCTGTCCTTCCCAAAAGCAGGACAAGATGTAGCGCATCGGCATTGAGTTATTGGAATGCTTCCATACATAATGATATTCATAATGGTGATTGAAGAGCATGATGAAGAGCAAAGTCACAATGCCAGCAACAGCAAAGGCGTGTGTGAAGAAAGACCAGCGGCCTATTTTTCGCCACTTTTCTTTTTCGGCTTCTGTACCTTCAACGGCGAAGTAATGGGAGATAGAGGAGAGGAGGGCGAAAACAAAGGCGATGAGAACAAAGATGTGTCCCCATTTTCCCAATTGCAAGTTTTCACCAATATAGCTGGTTTCCATATTTAGCGGGTAGCGCTGAATTCTTGTTCTTCCAGCTGAGCTGGATTGAGTTTACCGTCTTTGTATTTCGACGGGCACTTCACCAGAATTTTTTCTGCGTGAAAAATATTGCCGGACATTTGTCCGGTTAAGGTAATGTTTTCCGATTTTTCGATATCGCGCGGTTTGGAATCGTGAAAGTACACTTCGCGCTCCTGATTTTCCTTATCGAAAACAAACATAACGGTAAGATCGGTGTTCTTCACCGGATCATAAACTACAGGTTTGTTTTTGTTGAGTGTGCCGATGATGGTGATGACTTCATTGGGATTCTGCTCGGCTTCCCTGAAAGTAGAATATGTACCTGCGCCTTGTAAAACAAAGAGGAGCAACACCACCGCAATGGCAATGATGGATAAACCTATGATAGCTGATTTATTCATTTGTTCAATTGCTTTTCAATGCGGTTCAATTTTCTTTCGGTAAAAAAGAGGTAGCCAAAGAGACCAATTAAAATAATGAGGGCTACGCCCATCACAACATATATTTTTCCATTCGACAACATTACTTCATCGACGGCATCCATAGCCGATTGCTGAGCAACTTCTTTCATATTTTGCTTTTTATTAATTCGATGCGGATTTTAATCAGGGAAATCCACACACCTAGCAGTATCCAACCAGCAACGGCCGGATAAAAAACCATGAGCATGGTGGAGTTGGTATCGTAAGCATTGAAGCCTGGATTTCCGCCATTACCAGGATGCAGGGAGTCATGCATACGCGGGTAAACACCAGTGAAAATAATCATCATCACGTAAGCGAAAATATTGTAGCTTGCTGACAGGTGTGCTTTTTTCTCTTCGTCGTTCACAGCTGAACGGAGTATGAAATAAGCAAAGTAAATCAGCACGGCGATGGCCGCACCAATAATTTTAGGGTCCTTAGGTAACCAGTCGCCCCAAACATATTTGCCCCAAAGCATACCGGTAGCAAAGCCGAGTACTCCCATATAAGTGCCTACATGCGCAAAAATCTGTGCGTAAAGATCGTGAGATAAATTCCGGGATTTAAAAAACTTAATGCTGTAAACCAATGAAACGGTGAACAGTGCCATCATTCCGAACCACATAGGTACATGGAAAAACAGGTTGCGCAGTGTTTCGTAGGTGGGGTACATGATAGGCACTTTGATCAAGAAGCCTGCTGTTACCGTGTATACCAGAAGAGCAATACAAATTATTTTCCACCAGAGTTGACGCATTCTATTTTATTGAGTCGCGAATTTAGTTAAAATGAGTCGAAATGATTGTTAAAATTTTGCAATCTTGGGAAATAAAAACTGACCGATCAGGAAAACAATAATTGTGAGTAAGCTGAGTGCTCCGTAAAACTTGATGTTGGTGCTGGTCGATACGCTTGTTTTGTTCCATATTGATGAGGCAAAAAATACATCGCCTACATTTTTTCCTTTGAGGATGATGGCTTGTTCCAGGCTTACACTGAAATCGCCACAGAAAACCACCGAGGAAGTTTTTCCTTTGTTATCTTTTGCGATGAATTCGTTGCATTTTATTTCCCGTAGATTTTTCTGGAAGTCGATAGTAGTACACAACACTTCTGTTTCCAATCCCGAGCGCATTTTAGCGTAAGTAAAATCGTGGTATTCCTTATTGTCTACAAGATGGTTGGTTTGCGCCACAAGTATGATGAAGAAGGGTACAAGCAGCGGTAAGCTAAGTATCGGCATTAGCGTATTGTTGAAAGAAGCTTTGGAGGCGATGGCATTGGTGAGCGACAGCAAGCAGGCAAAACCGAGTCCGCCAATAATGATCAGTAAAATAAACAAGCCGTGATTTTCTATCAGGTTGCCTACAAAAAAAGAATAGCACAGGTAATTTAAAATCCCTGTAGTGATCATCAGTATTGCATTGTACAGGATTTTTGAAAGCAATATCGATTGTGGATGGGCGAGCTGGTTGAGGTACAGTTGTGTGCTTTCGGTGTCATTGCGGAAAGTATTGTTGGCTGCATTGATGTAGGCAAAGAGCATGATGATCCAGAATAGCGCGTTCCACGTTGGTGCATGATCAATGGTATCTGTAGCAAGATAAGTGACGAAGGTTGTGGCCACCACAAAGAGCAAAATGCTGTTGATGCCCGCTTTGCGGCGGAGCTCCATGCGGATCTCTTTCTGGAGAAGGTATTTTACTTCACGGAAATCCAATTAAATAAGTGCGTTGAAATTGTTGATGCCCGCTGGGCGTTCAGTAGTAAAACCTTCGCCATGCAGTTTGCCTATCAATCGACCATGTTCCAGAGCACGGCCTTCAAGATGCGCGAAGAATTCCGGACCCGATATCGGCGTGTTTTTTTCTTTTGAAGACGGATCATAAAACTGCGAGCGGTAGGCTTTGATGCTTTCCATTTTTTTATTGAAATAGCCGGTGATATCAACCACGAAATCGGGTTTTATATTTCGGTCTTGTATGTAATGGTAAACCACCGAAGGACGGTGTGGCTGCTGACCGGTATCAATTTTTACTAGTCCGGATAAAAAGCAAGCTTCGCTTACTAATTGCGCTGCACGCGCGTGATCCGGATGACGATCGGCGATGGCATTCGCCAAAACTATTTTCGGTTTGTATTTGCGAAGAACTTGAATGATGCGCAGTTTGTTTTGTTCTGATATTTCGAAAAAACCATCTGCCATTTGCAGGTTTTCACGAACAGCGACTTTCATAAGCGCAGCTGCATTGGTTGCTTCTTCCCGGCGGATTTCACGTGATCCCCTGGTGCCCAGCTCTCCTTCTGTAAGATCAATAATGCCTGCTTTAAAACCTTCTTCAATGTGCTTGATTAAAGTACCCGAACATGAAAGTTCGATGTCATCAGGATGTGCTGCAAAGGCAAGGATGTCGAGCGTTTGACTCATGATGTCGTTTTATTGAGCGGTAAATATAAGGAATCAGAGTGAGTGTGAGAGTGAGTCCTGAGAAAAATCAGAGTGATAGTGAGCGTGGAGAGTGGTCGCGAGCTTTCACTCTCCACGCTCACTATCACTCTGATTTTTAGACTCGCCACATTAATTTTTTATTAAATCCTAACAATTTTTTGAAAATTCCTTTTCTATTCTGTAGAAAATCCTATTTTAGCGGCTTCGCTTTTTTAAGGGGATGAATAAAACAATGTACAATTAATAATTTCTAAACTATCATGGCTAAAATTAAAGTTGCTTTCAATGGAATGGGCCGAATCGGCAAAAACGTAATGAGGGTTATTGTTGAGAAATTCAACGATCAGATTGAAATCGTAGCAGGTAACGACTTAGTACCAGCTAAAGAAATAGCAAGCGGCTTGCCGAAGGACTCTATTTTCGGAAGATTTCCGGTAGATGTTAAATTGGTTTCCGATAATGTAATTCAGGTTGGTACACATAAAATTACTGTATACGCCGAGAAAGACGCTAACAATATCAAGTGGGCTGCCCATGATGTTGACGTGGTTTTCGAGTGTACTGGTTTTTACCTTACCACTGAAAAAGCTCAGGCGCACATCAATGCTGGAGCAAAAAGAGTAATCGTTTCTGCTCCATGCAACGACGCTACTAAAACTGTAGTGGTAGGTGTTAACCACACTGATTTGAACGCTGATGATAAAATTATTTCTAATGCTTCCTGTACCACCAACTGTCTTGCTCCAATGACCAAGGCTTTGGATGATACTTATAAAGTAATCTCTGGTTTGATTTCTACTACACACGCTGCTACTGCTACTCAAAAAGTGGCTGATGCTTTCGGTGGTGGTAAAAACCGTGCTACTTTGAACAACATTATCCCTGCTTCTACAGGTGCTGCTAAAGCAGTAGGTAAAGTATTGCCACATTTGAATGGTAAATTGAACGGAACTGCTTTGCGTGTTCCAACCGATACTGGTTCAGTGGTTGAAGCTGTTTACCTTGTTGAAGGAAAACGTTCTAAAGAAGAAATTGCAGCTGCAGTAAAAGCTGGTGTTGAGAAAATCAACAGCGGTACTATCCTGAAGCAGGTAGCTTACTTCGGTGATTTCTACGAGTGTTCAAGAGACTGCGTAGGTGAGCCGTTCTCATCAATGATCATGGATGATTTATTGGTGGTTCCATCTGGAGACAACACCTTGGTTAAAATGACCAGCTTCTACGATAACGAAATGGGCTTCTCTCACCGTATGGCTGAGTTGGCTTTGATTTTCACAGGTAAAAAATAATAAGAGTATAAAGAGTTGAAGGCAATACAAAAAATAGGAGTTTATACTTCAGGAGGAGATTCACCGGGAATGAACGCTGCCATCAGGGCAGTCGTTCGCTCCTCGGTATTTTACGGGTTGTCTGTTTCAGGCATCTACCGTGGATATGAAGGGATGATAGAGAACGACATCATTGATGAAATGGATGTTCGTTCGGTAAACCAGATTCTTCAAAAGGGTGGAACCATCCTGGAGTCGGCCCGCTGCGAGGAGTTCAGAACTCCGGAAGGCAGGTTGAAGGCTTATAAAAATCTTAAGTCGAGAAAGATTGATGCTTTAGTAGCAATTGGTGGCAACGGTACTTTCACCGGCGCTGAGTTATTATCAAAGGAACACAATGTACCTATTATTGGTATTCCCGGAACAATTGATAATGACCTTAACGGTACCGACTATACTGTTGGTTTTGACACCGCTACCAACACAGCAATCAATGCTGTTGACAATATCCGCAACACGGCAATGTCACACAACCGCTTGTTCTTTGTGGAAGTAATGGGCCGTAATTCAGGCTTCATTGCTGCTAACACTGGTCTGGCTTCAGGTGCAGTTGATATTTTGATTCCTGAAAGGGAAGGAAGTATTGATGCTATCGTTGAAAAGCTGGAGAAGGGCCGCATCCGCAAGAAAACATCAAGTATTGTGGTGGTTGCCGAAGGTTGCAAATTAGGATCTACAGCTGATATCGCTCAGCAGGTTTGCGCTAAGTTAAATTATTATGATGCTAAAGTGACTATCCTCGGACATATCCAAAGAGGAGGGAACCCAACTTCTTTCGACCGCATTCTGGCAAGCCGCTTAGGTGTTGCTGCGGTGGAAGGACTTATCGCAGGTAAGCGCGATGTAATGGCTGGCATCATTAAAAATGATATCGTATTCACTCCTTTTATAGATGCTATTAAGGAGAAGGATTACGTGGATGAGGAAGTTTTGCGCGTAGCGAATATCCTTTCTATTTAAACTATACCCGATTAAAAAATTGAAAGCTGCTTAGAAATAAGGTAGTGTGTCAAATTGTATGATGATAAAAAAATAAAGGCTAAAGTTGTTGAAAATAAAGGGAAGTAGCAGGTGGTGAGAAAACAAGCGGGAGATAATTGAATACCAGAAGTAATAAAAAACGTTCTTTTAAGGGCTGGAAAAAGAGTAAGTTCGTCCTAAGTGTGTCAAAATGTATGATAGTATGCTGAAATGTAGATTTTGCAAGGGATTGTGTGTTAAGAACGGCAAGGATTCGATAGGAGTTCAGAAATACAAATGCAATGGCTGTGGAAAAAATCAAAGGGAAGCATATCGTTATCGAGCCTACGTGCTGGATTTGGAGAAAGAGATAGTGAAGTGTATCAGGAACGGAGTAGGAATGCGTGGTATGTCGAACATCACAGAAGTAAGTGTGAACACTTTGAAGAAAAGAATCCTGTCGATGTCAAAGAATCTGAACTCAGGTATAATTCCAATGGGTAAGACGTATCAGGTAGATGAATTAAAGACATATATCAGTAACAAGAAGAATGAGTGCTGGGTTGCGTATGCGTACTGTGAAGAAACGAAAGGAGTAGTGGATATAGCAGTGGGAAGAAGAACGAACAAAGTGTTGAAGCGACTGATAGAAACCTTGGTTTTATCGGAAGCGAAGAAGATAAAAACCGATAAGCTGAATAATTATCAATCATTGGTTCCGAAAGAGCTACATGTTGTAAAGAGTTTTGGGATCAACCATATAGAAAGGAAAAATTTAACGCTTCGCACGCATATAAAAAGATTATCAAGAAAAACGATTTGTTATTCGAAGAGCCTTGCGATGCTGCAAGCAATAGTGAAAATATATTTTTGGTCAGGCAATATTAAAGAAGGAGATGCTAACAGGATAGCAGCATAAAAAGAAGAAAAATGGAAGTGGTGAAAAAAATACCATTGGATCAGCTGGTGTCGGAATATTTTTTCAGGGCGGTAAAAATAGTTGTAAACAGTAAGTATCAGCCGGAAGGTTATTTGATAGGGATAAAGTTGCCTTATGATAATATGCTGATGTTGTATATGGTACCACAAAAACACGTGGAAAAGTATATCAAAAGTGGGAATAAGAATTGGATGGAAATAGTTCCATATGAAATGATAAAAGAGATATCAATTGTTTCAGGATATGAGGAAAAGGAAGAGTCGTTGAAATATTCTTACGAACAGAGAATGGAAGAAATGTTTAAATGAAGCGGCAAGGATATAAAAAACAAAGCACAAAGATCGCAGTGTTCACTGTGGTTTTTGTGCTTTTGTCATTTATGTCCTACGCGGGCACGACATTAAAATCGCGACAGCTGAGTGGAAAAACGGGCACTACGCCAAAAATCACGGGTAATGCGGTGCTAGATTTCCAGGATGATTTTTATTTCAAAACGAAGACGCCGGGCTCGAACTGGCAATCGGAATTCTCCATCGCTAAAATCGATAACTATGTGTACCTGGAATTTCTCAACGAAATCCAGCGTCAGTAGTAAGCATCCTAGCAAGTGCATATTTTCGATATCACTACCCGTTCATATTTTCGCGTTTTAAAACCGGAATGTATGATACGACACAGCAAAGAAGAAAAGCAGACGCATATATCGCTATGGCAAGAAAGTGGCTTGTCCAAAAGAGCGTATAGTAAAGAAGCGGGCATAAAATACCGCACCTTTTTACTATGGATAATGAGTAATGAGCCATCCAGCAAGAAGTGTAAACCAAAAGCAAAGAAAGTGAGTAGCTTCATTCCGATTGCCCTATCAGAAGAAACAACGATGTCAGCTGCGCATAGCGCGAGTGCGCAAATAGAAATTCGTTATCCCAATGGAGTTCATGTGCTATGTCCAGCAGGAGTGGATATTTCTGTTCTTAAATCTCTGCTCTCCTAAGATGTTCACCATTTCGCCCCATCATCGATTTCATTTATACAGTGTACCCACGGATATGCGCAAGAGTTTCGATGGTCTATCGGGCTTAATTAATAGAGAATAATCTTCTGGGTTGTGTATTTCGGTCACTACTATGCCACTGATTTCGGAGTGGAGTATGCCAGTAATTTCGGAATGAACTATGCCAAAAAGAAAAAAAATAAAGATTTCTTTTTGGAACAAGTGGCGTAAATCAGACCGTTTCGGTCAGGACT
>JBJTOK010000049.1:0-8559 GCA_046074525.1 Flavobacteriales bacterium | reverse complement strand
GTGGATGCATTCGGGAACTTTGCAGGATCAAGTACGTAAGAAGACGAACTGACACGAGCCTCCTCGTTGAATCCAGTGTATGCCCTCGCATCTCCTTCGTTGGCAGAAATAAGGTAGGTCTGTCCGTTGACAACGAAATTGGCTATGCCATCCGGCTGATACATGCCTCTGATTGGCCATTGGGTTATGTTTACAACGCCACTGTTTTGATCAGATGCATCTAATCCATTTCCGGATATGTTGTGGTTTTTAAATCCCATCGGAACCAAGGAAGTCACTGTTGCAGTCGGGATATCGATTATTGCCCAACAGTTATTTTCCTGGCAGGTGACCCACGCCGTCTGAGAATTGGGGGAAACAGTGATGAACTCAGGCTCCAAATCCTGTGCAACAGAGGCATTAGGTCCGTAAATCCGTATTCCATAGGGAAGAGTTGTTCCGTTGAACGATGTGAATCCCGCAGTTGCCACTGTAGCCGAATTGACACCACCGCTGATATTGATGATACTGACCGAGCCCTCAGGATCGACAGTGTAGGCATTGTTGGGTTCGCCTTCATTTGCAGTCAATACATATTGGCCATTCGGAGAAAAGCAAATCATATCTGGTAATGCACCGACAGTCACACTATTCAAGACTGCCCCATTCGCATCAATGAAAACAACCTTTCCTGGATCCTGCTTGACTGTAGCCTCCACAGCTATGGCGATTATGCCGTTCTTTGCTGCGACACTGTTCGCAGCAGCACCGAAAGAGGACAAGTCCACTGAAGTGACCAATGCGGGACCAGCCGGGTTTGATATGTTTATGATATCCAGTTTCCCTGTCGCACCATTGACGGAAAAAACACGTTTACTTGCCGGATCGAATGCCGATATTTCTGCTCCGCCTGCATCGTAAGTCCCTGTCGAGTACCTTCCTAGGAAACTCAATTCCAAGGGTTGTGAGGCGGCATTGAAGAAGCCCGAAAAACAACTCCAAAGCAATAATACTTTGAAGTATAATGCGCGATTGTGTTTCATGATATTTTTTTGCCACAATATCCGCGCGCAAGTGCGATGCCATTGAAAAATAAAGTTACCATATCCTTATTTAATTAGGTACATTATATCCTTTGCCTGACATCATATACAAATAGGATTGACATTTCCATATAAATAAAAAGTCATGAATCAGATCGGAAATGAAACCAGAACAGCGGATCAAACCGCCAATATCATAAAGGGAGAATGTTGAGGTGTAAATAAAAAAACAACCCAATGTAAACGGAAAAGACTTCATAAAGAAAAAACACAAAAAAGATATTGTAAAAAAACTCTGCATCATTTAACAAACTAATTACTTGGCGATATGAATAATCAAAATAAAAACAACAATGATACATGGAGATTTCACACAAACTGACCCCCTCGTTTCATTTTAAACTGACCCCCTTGTTTCACGGGAAATTGACCCCCGTGTTTCACACCAAATTGACCCCCTGTTTTCAGAGCTGATAAGTGAGTGATTGGTTCGCGGGTTATGGCGCACATTGCGTCATAAACCCGCGAGAAATGGCCAACACACTCATCAGTATGCAAAAACTAAAACAGATCCTTCGCCTGTATGTACAGAGCAAAGGGACCAAATTCATCAGTTACCAGACCGGTGTTGCTCGTAATACGGTAAAAAAGTACATCCGGACCTTTTGCCAGGCAAAACTGACTTATTCGGAGGTCAGCTCCATGACCGATCAACAGCTTCTGGAACTGTTCGGTAAACCACCGTTGAATCCGGAGCCCTCCAAAAAAGAACGGGAATTGCTGGCCTTCTTTCCTTACATGGACAAGGAGCTTCGCAAGACAGGCATGACTCGTGAGTTACTTCAAACAAGCGCAAAGGTGTTTTGAATGAAATCGCTCTTGGTGGAAAGGAATTAGTATCCATCAAGTCAAAGCTTGATCGCATCAACGACCTCTACATCAACGGCGATCTTGACAAAGCAAGTTACATCGATAGCAAAGAGCGCTACACGCGGGAACAATCACGCTTGAAGCAACAACTTGAATCACTCAACTCTCGCAAAGGTGATTCGATGGACTTCGTAGAATCATCGCTTTCCTACCTCACTTCACTTGCAGAGCGCTTTACTAATGCCAGTTTCAATTTCAAGCGACGATTGATTGGTTCGATATTTCCCCAAAAAGTAATTTTTGAAAATGAAACTTATCGAACCATTGGAACCTCGACCCTCATCGAGTCGATATTCCTGAAAATCAATCATTTACAGGCTGAAAAAACAAGGGGCGGAACGAAAAAATCCGTTCCGCCCACTTTGGCTCCCCCTCCTGGGCTCGAACCAGGGACCCTCTGATTAACAGTCAGATGCTCTAACCAGCTGAGCTAAGGAGGAAGATATTTTTATTAATCTGGTTATCAGTTTTTAAGAACGCCTCTTTTTTCTTGCTCCCCCTGCTGGACTTGAACCAGCGACCCGGGAATTTTCAAAAAGGGAGTGCAATTATAGCGCAAAGTTTGGAATTATACAATATATTTGGACCTCACAATCAAAAAATAATTCTTCATGAGCTTAGTAATCGTAGGAACAGTTGCATTTGATGCTATTGAAACTCCTTTTGGAAAAACAGATAAAATTGTTGGTGGATCGGCCACTTACGTAGGACTTTCAGCGTCCAAACTCGGTTTGAAACCGAAGCTGATTGCAGTGGTGGGCGAAGATTTTCCACAGGCTTCTATCGACATGCTGAAAAAAAATAATTTCGACCTCACCGGCCTCGAAATCAAAAAAGGCGAAAAAACCTTCTTCTGGTCTGGTAAATACCATTTCGACATGAATTCCCGCGATACACTGGTGACTGAGCTCAACGTTCTGGCTGGTTTCGACCCTGAAATGCCGGAATCTTACCAGGATTGTGAATATCTCATGCTCGGTAATCTCGCCCCGGTGGTGCAGCAAAAGGTGATCAAGAGCCTCCGCAAGCGTCCGAAACTCATCGTAATGGATACCATGAACTTCTGGATGGACATCGCTATGGACGAGCTCAAGAAAACCATCGCCCTCGTGGATGTAATTACTGTAAACGACGAAGAAGCACGTCAATTGACTGGTGAGTACTCCCTGGTGAATGCCGCACAAAAAATATTGACTATGGGTCCTAAATTCCTCATCATTAAAAAAGGGGAACACGGTGCCTTGTTATTCGATAAAGAGAAAATGTTCTTCGCTCCTGCACTGCCATTGGCGGATGTGGTAGATCCAACCGGCGCAGGCGATACTTTCGCAGGTGGATTTATCGGCTACATCGCTAAAACTGGCGATTTGTCTTTCGATAACTTCAAGAGAGCCGTGATCCAGGGATCGGCATTGGCTTCCTTCTGTGTTCAGAATTTCGGAACAACAAGAATGGAGACTTTGCATTCGGCTGAAGTTCGCGACAGAGTAGACCAATTCGTTGGTCTCACCCGTTTTGAACTGGAAGCAGTAGAATATTAATCCAAATCACTGAAAGTTATGATGCGCTCCTTTTTTGTATTGGCACTCTTGCTGTGCAGCTTCGGGCTGTCGGCTCAGGAATTTGAAGTTCCTAAAAAGTACAAGTTCAAGAAAAAGGAGGATTATATCCGCCACGAAAAAGACATCCTCAGCTGCATTGCGTGGATGGAATCAACGCCTTTTGATCTTGACGACAAGAAGAGAAAGAAAGCGGTGCAGTTCTTCCTCGACTGGCTGAATGGCAATCCGAAAATCAAGAAGTTTGAGCCAAGTAGTGAAATCCAATTGGTTTTCATTGATAAAAATCCGGAGTTGCTCGTGATTTTCTATGCCGGATGGGCGAAGTTCGTTCTTGAACATCCTGAACAGGCCGACGATAAGTTGCAAACCAACATGGCCGGAATGCTCAGCATTATTAAGGTGTACAAGATGAGTAAGGACAATGGACTCAAAAAAGACAAGGCCATGGAAACCGTGATCAAGATGTGGGAAAAAGGAGAGCTCCAGGCTTGGGTCGATAAAAATAAGTAGCATTATATCACACCACAATGTTAAAAACCGGAATGACCTTCCGGTTTTTTTATTTCCTATTTTCTCTTCTTTTACAGTAGGCTCAATTTTAAACCAAAGAGGCACAGAGATCACAGAGTTTTAGCCTGCAAAGGCCACAACTTAACGTTGGAGTTCACGGAGCCCACTCTGTGAACTCCAACGTTAAGTTGCCTCCTCTGTGTCGAAAATGGGCTCTGTGACCCTGTGGTTAAATAAATGCGATATATGCTCAAAATTGAAATAAAAGAACAGCTGCTCGAACTGCAATTCACCTGGAAAATCGCCAGGAATGCCTCCGATTTCAAGAAAAATTTCTTCATTAAGATTTCTGACGGTAAGAATGAGGCTTTAGGGGAAACCGCACCTAACGTGCGTTACGGTGAAAATGGTGAGTTGATTTTGGCGCAGTTTGCGGAGCTGAAGAATAATGGTCTGGAGAAGATTGCTGATCACAATGCGCTGATGGCGCTGTTTGCAAAGGTGCCCACTTGTAATTCATTGCGCTTTGGTATTGAATCGGCTTTCGTGAATTATTGGTGCAAACGAGATAATAGCACCGTGGAAAAATATCTTGGCATTGCTCCCGCCAGCGCGATTTATACAGCTTTCACCATGCCCATCATGCCTATTGGTGAAATGTGTGCTTTTTATGAAACGCACAAGCTTAAACGTTTCAGGCATCTTAAGCTGAAAATCAATGCCGAAAATGGAGTGGATGCTTTGAAAGAAGTTTTAAAAGTAGCCAAACAGCCTATCATGATTGATGGCAACGAGGCTTTTGAACATCCGGATGCTGTGCTGAAATACATCGATTTTATAAAGAATCATCCTGTGCTTTTTCTGGAACAGCCGATGCCTTCTAAAAATGTGGAAGACTATAAATACCTCAAACCGAAAAGTAAGGTATTACTGATCGGTGATGAATCAATCACTGATGCACCTGATATGGATTCCATTGCTCAGCAGTTCCATGGTGTGAACATGAAGTTGCAAAAGGCCGGAGGCTATGTCAATGGCTTGCGTATTCTCAATGAAGCGCGCAAAAGAAATCTGAAAACGATGATAGGCTGTATGGTGGAAACTTCTGTTGGTATTGGCTCTGCGATGCGCTTGTGTGGCGGTGTTGATTTTATTGACCTTGACGGCTTTTTGATTTTGAAAGAAGATCCGTTTGGGCGGATAAAGGAGAGGGAAGGGGAGTTGCAGTGATTTTTTCGCGTGATTCATTTTAATTAACCACCTCCCCCTTCGGTTACTCCTCCTTGAAAAAGGAGGAGAGTTAATTACCGACCCATTCTTTAAAACAGCGCAAAGGTTAATATTTTCTTGAGTACTGGATGGTAAACTAACTTTCCTCCTTTTTCAAGGAGGAGTAACCGAAGGGGGAGGTGGTTAATTAAAAATTCAATTATTTTTCCTCTCCCAGTAACATTCCTCTTTTTTTCAGATCATACATCTAAACCTCTAAAGTTTAGTTTATGAAAAAGCTCCTGATTACTTCGCTCTTCCTGATACTGGGAAATATTGTTTTTGCGCAGGTGGGTGTTTCTGCTTTTGGAAATATATCCACGCCGGGCCATTTGTTGAGTCCTTCTACTTATTCCCCGCTGGGTGGCGGTGGTGGAATGGGCTTGTTGTACCGCGCCGATTTCGGTCCCTTTGCCTTTGATGCCGGATTGGATGCACAAATCCTCGTGATGGGCAGTAAAACTTACCGTTTTGGAGAGGATAGAGATGAATATTATAACACTGCTTTCAGTGGTAATTTATTTGTGAGGGCCATCTATGATCAGTATAAATGGAAGCCTTATTTAGGCGTATTCACAGGCGGACTCCTCACCAGCGTGAATGAGAAGTTTTATGTGGCCGGGGAAGAAGAGAATGCTACAGAGCTTACGCTGTCGGACAATGGCAGTTATACCCGAGGACTCAGCTTCGGATTGCTATATGAAATCAATCCTTCCGTGAACTTTGAGATTGGTGCCAGCTACGCACGATCCAATGAGGGTGTATCGTATTTCGATTTCTCCACGGCTCATGCCGACGACCAGTTTGTGAATTACCAGATCAGCAGCGCGGCAAACTACGATATGTGGGCTTTTAAGCTGGGTTTTGTGTTTTTTCTCGATATGGATGATTTCAAAAATAGTACTTCTTCTTCCTCCAATTGTAATTCGTGCTGCAATGGCGGAGGTGGTATGAACTTCTTTAGCATCTGGCCGCAGTTTCACTACAGTGTTCCTCAAAGTCACGGTAAAGTGAACGGTCATGGAAAGTTCTTTAAATGATGGAAAGCGGTCAGGTTTTTGTTAGTACTTTTAGCGCACAAGCACCATAGAACCAATTGGATACCATTCACTATAACGCCCTTGTCAAGGAATATTCGGGAGGATTGTACAAATTCCTGTACAAATCGGTGCGCGACAAAGACGTGGTGAAGGATTTGTTACAGGATACTTTCATTAAGCTGTGGGAACATCGTGACAATATTGAGCCGACGAAAATTAAATCGTGGTTGTTTACCACCGCTTACCGTTTCATGCTGAAGCACTTTGAAAAAGAAAAGCGATTTGTAAGTTCCGATGAGCCTGTAATTATTGCTGTGAGGCCCTGCAATGAATTTGAGCTGAAGGAAGTAGTGGATCTTTTATTGCAGAAATTACCGGAAGTACAGCGTTCCATCATTTTGTTGAGGGATATGGAAGGCTACGACTACCTTGAAATAGGGGAAATATTGAGTTTAAATGAGTCGCAGGTGAAGGTTTACCTTTTCCGCGCGCGCCAGAAATTAAGGGATGAATTAAAGTTGATGAACATCAGTTTATGACAAGGGAAATTTCGACATATAATTTTGATGAGTGGTTGTTCGATTATTTCGAAGGTACTTTGAATGCTGCGGAGAAAGAGCGTTTCAACGATTTTGTTGCGCAAAATCCTGAGTTGCAGAAAGAGCTTTTGCTGTGGGAGAAAAGTCAGGTTGCCAGTGATAATATTGAAGTGCCTAAGGAAATAGAAGAGGAGCTGAAGAGACCTGTTGTTTTTTGGACTACCCCGAAAATACTTGCTGCTGTGGTGTTGGCGCTGTTGATTTTCGCTGCGTTATATTTTTTCAATGCCGGAGAAGAAGACAATAAAATATTGCCTGAAGAAAAGAAGGAAGTACTTTCCGCTCCTGTTGAACAAGTATTTCAGGAGGAGAAAAAAGTAGAGGAAAGTCCTGTGATCATTAAGAAAGAAAAGGTGATACATCACGAAAAAACAATCGCTCCTGCGGTATTGATAGTAGGTGTTCCCGATAGTTTATTATTGGAAAAAAAACTGCTGGTGCTGCGTTTGTCCGATCACCTTCCGCAATTGGCATCTGCTGATAGTACAGCGCAAATAAGGACATTATATATTCCTTCATCACGTATCAACTGGAACGAGTTGATGCAGGATCCGGAATTGCTGCAAGAGAAATTGGAGAAGATGGAAAATTCCTTGTTTTTCCAGATCGTTGGGGCCCTTCTGGAAAGTGCAGCGAATAATAATTACAATTCCTCGTCCGGTGGTACAACCAACAACGCAAACAGTCACGGCAAGCCGATGGGCCGCGGCCGTTAAAATTGATGCAGCGACCTTAGAAAAAATGTAGTAATTTTCTTTCCTGAAATTTACAGCATGCAAACGAAGGCGGATTATAAGCAATCTTACGACAATCAATACCAGGATTCCATAAGCGAATGGCGCCAGGCCGGAGCGAATTACAAGGCTAAAAATGTAGTGGAACTGACGAAGCATCTTAATGCAAAAAAAGTATTGGAAGTGGGTTGTGGTGAGGGAAGTATTTTGAAATTGCTTGATGAGTGGAACTTCTGTGAGGAGCTGTACGCCATTGATATTTCGGAAAGTGGTGTAGCGCAGACGAAGAAAAAGAATATCAAGAGTTTGAAAGAAGTACAGGTTTTTGATGGCTATAAAATTCCGTATCCCGATAATTATTTTGATTTGGTGTATTGCTCGCATGTGCTGGAACATGTTGAGTTTCCGCGTCAGGTGATCCGCGAAATCAAAAGGGTTTCCAAACATCAGTTTTATGAAGTGCCGATTGATTTTTCCTTTTATGTGGATAGAAAAATCAAGCATTTTTTGTCGTACGGACACATCAATATTTTCACGCCGGCTTTGTTTCGCTACCTTATTTTATCGGAAGGACACAAGGTTTTGAAGGACAAATGCGGTCTCTATCCCGATGAGGTGAACAAGCATTTGTTTAAGAACAACAAAAGCGGGTATATCAAATACAAAATCAAGACTGCTGTGTTGCGTGCTGTTCCTTACCTGATGGGTATAAAACCTAGTTATTATGCTGTGCTCACTGATAATAACGGGGACGCGAGGATATTTTAACTCACTTATTTTATTCGGGAACCCAGATTAAGGCAAGACAAGGATTTGTGTGCCGTAGCCGCAATGCTTGCGGCTGTAGTGTGGTTGACAAGCATTCTTTTTAAGCGTATTCTTAACCATTTCAC
>JBJTOK010000048.1:0-3800 GCA_046074525.1 Flavobacteriales bacterium | reverse complement strand
TTTTGAATGGATTGAAACATGGTACAACAAAAATCGAAGACACTCGGCATTAGGAAATTTAACCATCAAAGAATTTGAATTATTAACGCAACTTAAAAATGTCGCTTAACTTAAAGTCCACTTTTTTGTAGGAAGTTCAGTATAGGATCAGCACCGCCTTTGTGGTTAATAATTTCGAGTAGGAAGATAGCTATTGGGATAGATGCTACAAAGCCAAATATGGAGAGTAGCAGAAATTTTACTGCGACTTTTTTCTTGAAAATTCTCATGATAAAGTAGGCTCCTGTGGGAATAAAAGGGACGAGTATGAAAATAGAATATCGCAGTGAATTAAATAACCACCGGGGAGTTTGCATAAGTAACAAAAATCCCGAAGGTCCTCCAGCAAACATATAGGTTAATGAAATGCCAAGCAGATGAAAAATAATAATGCCGTACAAGAGAGCAGTAGCAATAAAAAGCATACGTTTTTTGATGCTCATGTCCAATAGCAGGTTTGTCCACAACAGAAACAAAGTAAATCCAACAGGAATAGCCATGTGAAAATAGCTGATCCATATCAGTCCCTGCCAGCCATGGTATTCAACTTCTACTCTCCATAAAAATCCGCAAAGAATAGCGGTTACTATTAATGAGGCTAAGGGATATTTTTTTATTGTTTTATTCACGGAGCAGTTAGACGGTCGTGACTAATTTACAATAAAATAGGGTAATCTAATAAAAATGAACGCTAAGCGAAACGGCGGAGTAGGGTTCCTTCGGAAAAGAATTTGAAAGCTTCTATGAATATTCACTAAATCGCCAAGTTCGCTTTTCTAAGCATGATGAGGCCCGGAGCTACAGAAAACAGGGATTTTACATCTATTTTTGCATAATAGTAACCAATAAAAAATGATTGCGTGAAAAACGTCCATTTTGTTGGATTAATATGGGTTTTGTATAATTGAACAGTTGTGAAGTATACTTTTTGGTACATATTTCTTGGTTTATTATTTATTGGGTTAAATGCAATGGCCGCCACCTATACCTAGGACGGTAGTTCAAGCAACTTATGGAATACCGCAGCCAATTGGGATTTAAATGCTGTGCCCCCAGCCGGGTCGGATTTGGTTTTTCCTTCAGGGGCTGCCAACGTTTCAACTTCCAATGATATAGCAGCAGGAACAAGTTTTAATTCAATTACTTTCGGACTTGGAGCATCAGATTATACTTTGGCTGGGAATGCTTTAACCCTTGCAGGAGGTGCTTCGTCAATTGTTTGCAATCACACCAGTGGTACAATGACAATTTCTTTGAGTTTAACGATTTCTACTGCGAACGCAACAATTACAACAACTTCGGGTGGGAATTTGGTTATATCTGGAACAGTGGATAATGGCGGTTTTCGCTTTACCATCGACGGTACTGGCGCAACTACCATTAGCGGTGCAGGACAAGTTTGGATTGATACAGCCGTTGATAATCTAACCACTTTTTCAGGTGCTAATACTTTTACAGTGATAACCCGAATTGAAACTGGAGGCTTGCAAATCACTAATGCCAGTGGCTTGGGTTCAGGTGCAAAAACAAATGATATAGCAAACGGAACTGCAGGTGAAGATAATTTGCGATTAGATGGTGTGGGAATATTAAGCTCTCTTCTGATAATTCCTTTTATTCCAGTTCAAATTCAGGTACATGGGGAGGTTTTTTTAACATAGCAGGGGATAATACTATCAATGGAAATATGACATTAACAGGTGGAGGAGGTGGTACCCGATATAAAGTGAATGCGGGAACATTGACTTTAACTGGGACTTACACCCCCGATCAAGCCAGTAGATATATGCGTTTGGACGGAAGTGCAAATGGAACTTTTAGTGGCGCCTTAGTCGATGCTGGTTTTTCTCCTCAGCTTAGGAAATACGGCTCGGGAACCTGGACGTTATCAGGTAACAATACCTATACTGGTGATACAGAGTTAAACTCCGGAAAATTGGAGCTCGGGGCTTCAGAAAGAATTTCAAGTTCAAGCACTCTTCAGGCCAATGGTGGTACTTTTTCTACTGATGCAACCACGGGGTACTTATTGAGTTATGTTTTTGTGGATCACGAGCAAAACGATGGAACTAGCTACTATCAATTAAAGCAATTCGATTACGACGGTAAATATGAAACCTTTAACGTTGTTGCAATTGACAATAATAGCGGTGAATTTAATATGAATGCGCTATTTCCTAATCCTACCAGTGCTTCTATGACGGTGAATTTTCAATCGGAGGAAGCTGCAGCACATTTTTTATTTATCAATGATGCACAAGGAAATGAAGTTTATTCGGCGAAGGTAGCAGCACTGAAAGGAGAAAATCAATTTCAGTTAGCTACTCAAAATTTCAGTGATGGAATTTATTTTGTGAGAATTGTGAGTCCGAGAGGTGAAACTGTTTCAAGGCAGGTTATAGTGCAGCGATAGTGCTAGTAGTGAAAGCAAAATAATTATTTAAAAGTTGGGTTGCAGTCTCTTAGTTTAATATTTGTTTGTAGAGTTATGCTGATGGGAATTTTGAAATGTCCATGTAAAAAACTTCCCAGGTGTGTCCGTCTAAATCTTCAATGGTGCGCTGTTGCATAAAACCATAGTCTCTCATTTCGTTTGGTTCAATTCCACCTGCTTTTAAGCCATTTGTAAGAATGCTGTTTACTTGATCAACGCTGTCAACCGATAATGAAAAAATTCCTGCCACATTTGATTTTGTGTTAGCAATGGGTTTTGTTACAAATGATTTAAACTTTTCATGTGTCATGATCATTACAAAAATGTTCTCACTCCAAACCATACATTTTCCTGAATCATCAGAAAATTGAGGATTGTTAGTAAATCCTAATGCAGTGTAAAACGCCATGGATTTTTGTAGATCATTTACTGCCAAATTGATAAAAATCTGTTTTGCCATTTTTTTAATTTTTAGTTGTTCAAGTTAATGTAGGGTTAAGAAATATAGTGACACAACCCTTTTTTTTGTAAAAAAATGTGATCGTTGCCACTATATTTTTTCTCCTCATTTATAAATTTTTGTACTCGCCATTGAATTGAGCAAACCAATCGTTTGGTGATGGATGGGTTTGTTTCCAAGGTAAATCTTTAACACCATACGCTTCAAGAACTGCAAATGTGTGGTCAAGACAGTTGTTACCCAAAACATCGTATCCGCGATTGGCGGTGTCGCGAGCTATCGCAATAGCTGCTTGATAATTGAAATTTCGAACAGTGGCCATTTTTACACCATCGTAATTTCTACGAGCCATTTCCTGTAGCATTTCGGCTTCATGATTGAATCTTTTCCACCAGAAACCAATATCCCCTCCTTTATCTACATGAAATTCACCTTTGTAATTTTCGGTTGCACCACAAACGGCATCAATGTCGTTTGGTCCGTTTTCAATTGCAAATCCCCATCCTACATGTCCGGCACAGCCTGTAGGAACAGGGGCTCCGTCTTTTCTTAAAAAGACATAAACAAAGCCTTTTACCATAATCGTGATTTAATTAAACTGCCTACTCTAGTTAAGTTTTCGGCTACCCTTAGTTTGGTTATGGGTCGAAATTAAAAATAATTTAAACAAATGGAGTTCATCTCTGTTACAATATTTACAGGATGATTCATGACAACTATGGTGTTTGTCCCATAGCCGTCAACTTAAGCAATATTTCATAATATTCATAGGGGTTTGACGATGCTTTTTAAATTCTTTTATACAGGTGTTCCGGAAAACAGAATTCATTTTCATTAATACTACTTCAGAGGTTGCTATTTGCTGAA
>JBJTOK010000047.1:0-76107 GCA_046074525.1 Flavobacteriales bacterium | reverse complement strand
CCCGAACATTGCTTAATTCAACTGCTTTTTGTTTGAATTCCTTGCTGTAATTTTTTCTTTCTTTTTTCATTTGATTAAGGTATTAATTGTTTGACAATTTGACCTTAACTTCGTGTCCATTCAAATGTAGTAAGTTCAGCCTCCTTTCGGAAACCTCCTTATTACATTACCACATTTTCAATCCTAATTCAGCACTTAAGTTGTTGATTGTCTTTTAGTAAGCACCACCCATACTGTGGTAAATATCTTCAAAGAACAATTTGAAAGCAAATCACAACTTAAAAGAGATCATTATACAGTAACTTCACACTGTGGTAAATATCTTCAAAGAACAATTTGAAAGCAAATCACAACTGGCCGCATAAGTGGAGAAGAACCCAGCTAACTGTGGTAAATATCTTCAAAGAACAATTTGAAAGCAAATCACAACCTATTAATTGATAGGCGAGGTCCCCACTGGACTGTGGTAAATATCTTCAAAGAACAATTTGAAAGCAAATCACAACCATGATGGAAAGCAGGAAGAGATAGATAAGACTGTGGTAAATATCTTCAAAGAACAATTTGAAAGCAAATCACAACAGGATTTGATTAAGCATTTTGCGCGTACCTACTGTGGTAAATATCTTCAAAGAACAATTTGAAAGCAAATCACAACTTGGCGTACTCAGCATTCTTATAGGTCATAACTGTGGTAAATATCTTCAAAGAACAATTTGAAAGCAAATCACAACAAATTCGGTATATCCTGCCCAGCAACGGTGACTGTGGTAAATATCTTCAAAGAACAATTTGAAAGCAAATCACAACATGTCTAAAAAGGTGGACGTAACCACTGAAACTGTGGTAAATATCTTCAAAGAACAATTTGAAAGCAAATCACAACTTCACCAGGTTCCATTCTCGGTCATCGGACACTGTGGTAAATATCTTCAAAGAACAATTTGAAAGCAAATCACAACAACATCCATTCCAGGTAAGATCTTTCGGTTACTGTGGTAAATATCTTCAAAGAACAATTTGAAAGCAAATCACAACAAAGCAAATAGCAGGGTTGAGCAGGCGAAGACTGTGGTAAATATCTTCAAAGAACAATTTGAAAGCAAATCACAACAGACACAAGGAAGCCGTGGTTTAGTAAATAACTGTGGTAAATATCTTCAAAGAACAATTTGAAAGCAAATCACAACTAGAATCTGTTCGGCTTAAGGGTGATGAAAACTGTGGTAAATATCTTCAAAGAACAATTTGAAAGCAAATCACAACAGCAAGTTATTATATGTTTACGATGAAAGAACTGTGGTAAATATCTTCAAAGAACAATTTGAAAGCAAATCACAACCACTGTGTAGAAAGCGCTTTCAATTCCAAAACTGTGGTAAATATCTTCAAAGAACAATTTGAAAGCAAATCACAACCGCAGCGGTCCTGAGTTAATTGCATTAATAACTGTGGTAAATATCTTCAAAGAACAATTTGAAAGCAAATCACAACTATGTTTTCAGATACTCGCAGACGGTGAAAACTGTGGTAAATATCTTCAAAGAACAATTTGAAAGCAAATCACAACGGTTTTTGCTTCACCTCTTCTCAAGGCTAAACTGTGGTAAATATCTTCAAAGAACAATTTGAAAGCAAATCACAACTGGGAGTAGTCATAGTTGAGTACGGCAATAACTGTGGTAAATATCTTCAAAGAACAATTTGAAAGCAAATCACAACTCGCGTCGATCATTTCAATTGTTTTATCAACTGTGGTAAATATCTTCAAAGAACAATTTGAAAGCAAATCACAACGTGTAAGCCACCTATAAACATAAGCCTAAGACTGTGGTAAATATCTTCAAAGAACAATTTGAAAGCAAATCACAACTCGGCTCTTGATTACAAAATACGAGATGTTACTGTGGTAAATATCTTCAAAGAACAATTTGAAAGCAAATCACAACAAAGAACAAGGTTTCTTAAAATAGCCTATAACTGTGGTAAATATCTTCAAAGAACAATTTGAAAGCAAATCACAACGATGAGGTTGCTGCATCAGAAGCAACAGGGACTGTGGTAAATATCTTCAAAGAACAATTTGAAAGCAAATCACAACATACCTGCACAATCGGCGGAACACCGAACAACTGTGGTAAATATCTTCAAAGAACAATTTGAAAGCAAATCACAACGACCCTCTCGTGCATTTCAGCTGTTTTTTGACTGTGGTAAATATCTTCAAAGAACAATTTGAAAGCAAATCACAACACAGCTGTTACCGGAGGAATGGGTATTGGCACTGTGGTAAATATCTTCAAAGAACAATTTGAAAGCAAATCACAACTTAAAACCGCCGGTGTTGCCAAGTAGTGATACTGTGGTAAATATCTTCAAAGAACAATTTGAAAGCAAATCACAACGAAGAGAAAGTCAATGTATATCGGCCAGGAACTGTGGTAAATATCTTCAAAGAACAATTTGAAAGCAAATCACAACCACCAATGCCATGCGCGGTCCAGTAATTTCACTGTGGTAAATATCTTCAAAGAACAATTTGAAAGCAAATCACAACTATTAATCAACGTAACCCTCGCCCATACACACTGTGGTAAATATCTTCAAAGAACAATGACGATAGGTCCTTCGTGAGTACACTCAGGATGTCATGCGCGAGAAAAAACATTCGCGAAGAGGAGTTTGCTTCATTTTTGAGTACAAAAATTTCGCAATGACGATAGGGTTTAGGAAGTAGCAAGAAAAAATTTAAACGCAAATAAAATTCAATACACCCGCACCTGCTTAATGTACAACCTCCTTTTATACTCCTCCGTTGATTCCAGCTTGAATTCAATATCCAGATGCTTGCAGCCACGGTAAATAGTGCAATAATGATCATAGATTTTGTCTACTGCTTTTCGCAGTTCCACCAACTCCGCTTCAGATAAAACCGTTGAATCTTCCATACCAGCGAGATTGGAATGGGTAACATATTGAACGGAATAATCTTTATCGGGAGTGGTGTTGAAGAGATACAGAATAATCTGATCGGCAACGGTATCCTTGAAATTGCCTACCACGGGAAGTTCTCCGGCCTGGACATTAATCACATAAGCCGGTAAAGTAGCATTGTACTGATTCTCCGTAATCACCACACCATTGGCATCTTCATTGGGAAAATTACGATGTACCAATACAGCCATGGCTACCGAATGCTGATCAATCTTGAAATAATCTCTTTCTTCCACAGCTTCCAGATTCCACAAACTGGCCCACACTTTCTTGATAGCGAGATCGACTGGTTTTTTAGCACTGCCGATTTTCCCCGTGTAGGAATCGTACAATCCTGCACCATTGAATCCAATCACATCTTCAGCATTGGTGGAAGAGCGGAAGCGGATAGAATTGGATGTTGATTTCGATTGAAACAAAGCGATGACCTGTTTCACCAACACGGTATCCAGAGGCGACCGGAGAATAGAATCCTGCAAGCGTTGAAGGTAATCCTGTTTTACTTTTCTATCGCTGCTGAACAGAGTATCAGCGAGCATTTTATCAATGTAAATATCGAGTCCGTATTTTTTAAGATGTTGTGCATAATAATAAAAGGGAATCGCAAAGGCCGCTTCAGGCGTGTAGATATTTTTCACTTTTAGTAATTCAGAAAAATTAGCAGCTTTACCACCGATAAGGGAAATATCAAAAATTCCTTTTTTACTGAGATCAACCAATCCCGAATCCTTATCGTCCCTCTCCAGTTTCTGAGGGATTTTCTGCTCTTTTACTTTCCAGAATTTTTCTGCTTCGGGCAACTGAACTTCACGAATGGAAAATGTATCACCAGAAACTTTGAGGCAGACCAATTTGCCGTTCAACGCGCGCATCTTCTCATTGCTCCACACACTGCGCAGCGCCATATTGGGAGTGCCGCGGTTGTGACTCAACACATTCAAATGTCCCAAAGGCATCTGGAATTTATTGGAAATCATTCCCGCGGTAACGGAAATATCCAGCGGAAGATCATTCATCACTACAATGTCGTGTTTATTAATCGTTGACAAAGCAGAAGTATTCACATCAACAAAACGCAGATAACCATAACCAACGCCGTAATTCAATGCCTGGTATTTCTGATTGCGGTAAACATAATTGTGCGTAATGCCCTTTATTCCCTCGCAGTTCCTGTCTTCACGATTGTACGAAAGGTAATGAAGATTAGAACCAATGAATGAATTATCGGCAATTTTATTGTACAGCAATTTCAGCTGATCACAAGTCATCTCACTTCCAGCAAACAATTCACAAGTGTAAGTGTTAGAGGCCGTGTAATGACAAACCTCACCGATGAAATACTTGCGTTCCGGACTGTTATAATACTGCGCGTTGAAGCGTTGCTGACTGTTAAACTTCAGTACATTCACAGCAAAATGCGCGTGATAGGAATACTTGTTGAAATTGAAAAAATAAATCTGATCCTTTTTAAAATCATAAATGAATTTCACCGACCGCACTTCACCAAAAGGCTGAGTAAGCGGATTCCCATCCAGATAATCAAACACCGCTTTATTCGGCATGTTATTAAAATAATCTACCTGCTTCGAGGAAGCCTTTACAGGCAGCAATTCATAATCCTTTCCCTGATGAACAGCGTACTGCGCCTGTTCAAAAGATGAAGAACTAATCACAATGGTATCCTTCCTCGATGCAGAAAATTTCAAAGTGTCTTTATCGCCATTAAAACAAAAATCTCTTGGGATATAAAAAAAACCTTTCGCATCAGAAAAGGTTTTGTACTTCGCATGTTTCAATATAATCTGCGCTTCCGGCACAGGCTTTCGCGTACCAGCATCTATAATACGCCCATGATATAGCTGTGCGGAAGACAACTGTACCAGCGTGAAAAAAAATATCAGTGAAAATATTCTCATTTAGTGACAAACATCCCTGTTAAATATAGTCGATGAAGCGGGAAAGAAAAAATTAATCTCAAATGATGAAAAGGGCGATAGGTCCTTTTCGTAATTACTTCAGCTTCGCTCTCAACCTTCCCATTACCGCCTCCGAATTCAACTCCCGCAGCGCATCAGCAGCAATCCACTTTGCGCTTTTGCTTTGTTGCAGTTTTATTCTTTCGCCGCAAGCGATGGCTTCATTGTTAAGGTTCAAATTTCTTTTGCCTATTTGTCGCAAAGCCCAGTTAATAGCCTTTTTCACAAAGTTGCGTTCGTCGTGGGCTTCTTTTTCCAGCAAAGGAAAAAAGGAAATAAATTTTTTATCGTTGGATTTTTTATCATGAACAGCCAGTGTAGCCATCATGGCGAAGCCCGCTCTTTTTTCAAATTCATTTTTTCTTTTGCTCCACTCCACAGCTTTTTGAAAAGCAAAAGGTGTTTTATCAAAGAGTCCGCAAGCCTGATCGCAAATGTCCCATGAAGAAAAATCTTTCACCCATTTTTCCATCAGCTCTTCTGTCACCTGTTTGTGATCGGCGATAAAAATGGCGAGCAGTCTTGCTTCATGAACTTTACTATCCCACAATTGCAAGGCAAGCTCATGATTCTTTTTTAAATGTTTGGCATAATCGCGCAACACAGGAATTTTTATGCCTAAAGCTGCTTCCGAATTGATACCAAAACGCGACAAGCCTGCATGAAAAACAGGGTCGGCTATTTCCTTCAGGTCTTTAACAATTTCCTTTGCTGTAATCATAAGTTTTTTCTGCAAGGCAAATTAAAAAAATTCTGCGGCAAAAAATTGACTGTTTAAACTGAGCATATAAGCTAACAAGAAAAACCGCTTAGGCGTATTAATAAATCTAATTTTACACATTTACAATTCCTATTAAGGACAACATATTCTTATGCTTTTGAATTGAATGTGTGACCGATTTGTCGTTTTTACAGGGTAAAATCCCTCTTGCCAACATACAATTATTCCTACTTTATCACCTGCATCTTCTTCCCAAACGTTCTTCCAAACTCGCGGATTTCTTTGCTCATCTCCGTCTCACCGGTTGCACGTTCAAAGCCATCGGCCAGGGTCATCAGCGTTTGAAAATAAAACAGCTTCATTTCTTCAATGTACATGTCCTTGGTCCAGAGATCAACTCTTTTCGCAATTTGTTCATTCGCATCAAAAACAGAAATCATGAGCGCCTTGATTTTTTCCTTTGAGCTTTCTTCAGCGTTCCATTCTATATTGACAGGAAGATTATTCTCGTCGAGTTCTACTGTAAAGCTGAGTTGATTTTTTTTTGCCATGTTATTCAGGTTTGAATTTCGATGTCTGGAAGATATTCAAGAGATCTTTATCTCTCATCAATGCATCCAGAGTTACTTCATGATTTTCCATGTACGATTTTACTATTCGCCAGCCCATGTAATCGCCAATACGGCCGGGAGAATCCTTTTCCAGGGAAGATGTAAAAGGTCCGTCTTCCAAGTATTTTTTATACGCCATATAATCGGTGGAATACAATAAATTTTCCTTCACGAAAAATTGCCACAAACGTTCTTCATTATCATGGCACCATTGCATTTGTCCTGGATTGTATTTGAGTCGCGTTGAATCAGAAATAAAAGGCAGCACCGCATTCACGAAATACTGAACCTTTCCCTGCACAATTATTTTTTCAATCAGGGTTTTGCCTTGTTTTTCCAAATGATATTTTTCCAGTGCCAGCTGAGTGAAAACATCAACGGGAATAAATTTTTCCTGGAACTTATAGGTTTGATATTTCGGCATCTCCACACCCATTTGATAGTACATGGGAAATTCCGGACCGAGGTACATATCCAATGCCATTACCGCCGAAGAAGCGGAATCGACCCAGCACATAGCATTGTCGAGATCGAGTCCGGAAATATATGCATACACCTTCGGTGAAGGAGACTGAGGATAATAGTATTTATAATAAGTAAACCCTTCCGACAAAATTTTATCGAGGGCAACCATGTCGGGATAAACCTGATTGCATTTAACCTTAAGTTCTTTAAATAAAGGATCTTCAAGATAGCCCATCAAGCCATAAATTCTGGCAGGATCCTTGTAATCCCCATTAATCAGCAAAGGATATTTTTTCGCCAGCACATCCAGCTGTTCTTTCACATTCTGGCGGTTAACAGTGAAAATGTCCTGATCATATCGCAACACATGAACTTCCTCCGGTTTTACGGCACTAAGGTCTACCATAAGCGGATCCGACTGGCAGGCAGCGAAAAACAGGAAGATAAGTGGAAGGAAAATGCGATAAATTGACATGAACTTAAAAATTATTAGCTTTGTTTCAACCGAATAACAAGAAAATCAAAAGTATAAAATCCATATGAAAAAGTTATGCTCCTTCATCGCCGCTTTCCTTATTTTTTTGGGAATTAATGCACAAAGCACCACTACCACTACTATTACAACAAGTGGTTTACAAAAATGGAGGTTTGGGGTTAAGGGAACTCTCGGTGGTTCCTGGCTGAAATCAAATAAATCCATTATGAGCACTGATGGTGCAGGCTTGCAGTTCAGCGGCGGATTGGTGGTAGAGAGAAATTTATCAAAAACGGTAGCTTTCGTTACAGGAGTGGATATCTCCTCACACAGCGGCGGAATTGTTTTTGATACCGCAAGCAACATCGTTTTAAAATACAACAATACCAACCTGGATATCATCTCACGCAGATACCGCTTCCAAACTATCGATATTCCTTTCAGCTTAAAATTGAAAACCAACGAAATAGGCTACATCACTTACTGGATGCAGGTAGGTGCAGTTCCTTCCATCATGTGGAAAGCTTCAGCCTCTGAAAATAAGTACAATGATCCGCAAAAAGGAGTGGCAGAAATCTCTGGTAATGATGCAACACTTGATGTGCGCAACGACACTTACCTCTTCCGCGGATCCATCATTGCAGGACTAGGTATTGAATACAATCTAGCAGGAAGTACTGCACTTTTGGTAGGTTTGCATTATACTGATGGTTTCACTTCAACAGTAAGCAAAAACTCCAGCACTTTGTACTCAGGATCATCTCCTGCCGAACAGGCCCTCAGCTCAAAATACGTAGCGTTAACAGCAGGTTTCCTTTTTTAAATCATGCGCATTGCAATAGCCCAGCTGAACTTCCACGTTGGAAATTTTGAAGAGAATTCTTCTAAAATCATCAACGCTATTGCCAAAGCTGAAAAGGAAGGCGCCGATCTCGTAGTGTTCTCCGAACTGGCTATTTGTGGCTATCCACCGCGTGATTTCCTGGAGTTTGATGAGTTCGTTGACGAATGCCTGAAGCAGATCGATAAGATTGCCAGTTGCTGCGTGAATATCGCAGCCATTGTTGGCGGACCCTCACGCAATCCATCACCCCGCGGAAAAAAATTATACAACTCGGCTTTCTTCCTCCACAATGGAAAAGTAGAAAAAGTGGTGAATAAATCGCTTTTACCGAATTACGACGTTTTTGATGAATACCGTTATTTTGAACCCAACCGTGAGTTCAGCATCCTGAATTTCAAAGGTGAAAAAATAGCGCTGACCATCTGTGAGGATTTGTGGAATATTTCGGAGAAGTTGTATGAGACCGATCCTATGGAAGAGCTCGTGAAGCAAGGCGCTACGCTCATGATCAATATTGCGGCTTCTCCTTTTAATTACAATCAGGCAAACATCCGCAGCGTGGTGCTGAAAAGCAATTTCGCAAAATACAAAATGCCTATTGTTTACTGTAATCACAGCGGTGCGCAAACCGAATTGATTTTTGACGGAGGATCTCTCTTCATCAATCAACAGGGGGTTGTTGCAGAAGAGCTTTCTTATTTCGCGGAAGATTTTAAAATCATTGACAGCACTAACAGCAGTAAAAAAGATGTTGCTGCAGTGCAGGATAAAACCAACAATATACACCACGCACTGATTCTCGGCATCAAAGATTACTTCAGGAAACTCGGCTTCAAAAAAGCAGTTCTTGGTTTGTCGGGAGGTATTGATTCGGCTGTAGTTTTTGCACTCGCAGCAGAAGCCCTGGGATCAGAAAATGTGCTGGGCATACTCATGCCTTCGCAGTTTTCTTCCGATCATTCCATTAGCGACGCTAAAAAACTGGCGCAAAATTTAAATGCCGAAACACACACTATAGAAATTGAACCATTGTTCTCTGAGTTTTCATCGGAACTGGCGCCTGTTTTCCAAAACCTGCCTTTCGGACTCGCTGAGGAAAATCTGCAGGCGAGGATACGCGGAACTTTGCTGATGGCGATCTCTAATAAATTTGGACACATCCTGCTCAATACCACCAACAAAAGCGAAGCTTCGGTGGGTTATGGCACTTTGTATGGAGACATGAACGGTGGTCTCTCGGTGCTGGGAGATATTTATAAAACAGAAGTGTATGCACTTGCGAAACACATCAATCGCAACATGGAAATTATTCCGCTGAACAGTATTGTAAAACCCCCTTCAGCGGAGTTGCGTCCGGGACAAAAAGACAGTGATTCGTTGCCCGAATACGATATTCTCGATCAAATACTTTTTCAATACATCGAGTTGCGTAAAGGTCCGGAAGCCATCATCAGTCAGGGCTTTGATGAAGCCACAGTAAAAAGAGTACTTAAACTCGTCAACATCTCCGAATACAAACGTCATCAAACTCCACCTATACTGAGGGTTTCCACCAAAGCTTTCGGCATGGGCAGGAGAATGCCTATTGTAGGCAAGTATCTTTCGTAAAATCCTTCGTGCCCATTTTCTCGCGTATGTCATTCTGACGAAGGAAGGACATACTCAAAAAAAGTGTCGGAGATATTAGAGATAGGAATGAAAGAAACTACAGTCGCTTAAAGAAGGCGAAGCGAAGGTATTCGATAGAGGTCTTGAGAATTTTCATTTTCGATTTCCCCTTTCTTTTTGTGGACTGAAGCAGCATAGGCACCTCCACTATTTTCACACCCGTTTTTACAGCTTTCATGAGGATTTCCAGCTTGCAAATGAAGCCATTTTCGGTAATCAGCTGCGGATACTTATTTTTAATTCTCCTCAATAAACCGATATGATAAACACGGTAAAAAGAAGTATAAGTATTCACCTGAATGCCCAATAAAAAACGAATGGCGGCATTAGACAACGAAGAAAGAAATTTTCTAATAAAGGAAGTCTGATCAAAACCTCCACCCTGCGCATACACCGATGCCAAAACCAGGTCGTAACCCATTCCGGAAATCGTGAGCATGTGCGGCAAAATACCTAAATCGGAAGTAGTATCCGCTTCCATGGTCACTACGCGATCACTATCCGATTTAGCGTTTTCTAAAATCCAGGTAAAGCCATGATTGAAGGTATAGCCAGGACCTTTATTTTCGCCATTTTTTAAAACGATGTGATTTTTTCCTGCAAAATATAAGCCCAGCAATTCAACGGATTTATCAGAAGACCCATCATCGGCAAAGACAAAAAATACTTCTTCATCCAATTTTAACGCATTGAGTTCATTGAACAAATTTTCAATGTTCTGCTCTTCGTTAAATACGGGGATGAGTATATAAATCATCTATTTATACAATTTGGTTTGCCATTCAATGGCTTGTTTCAAACCTTCTGCAAGCTTCCACTTTGGTTCATAGCCCAACTTGGATTTGATTTTGCTGATGTCAGGCAATCTTCTCTGAACATCCTCATAATTACCGAAGGTAGAATATGGAATACATTTAATTTTAGGTTCGGTGCCCGGACGCATCAGCCCCCATATAAGGTGAGCGAGGTCCCTGATCGTGATTTCCGAATCGGGGTCACCGGCAATATTGAAAATATCGTTGGTGGAATTTTCGTGGAAGATACACTTCATCACACCCTGCACGGTATCATCTATATAAGTAAAGGTGCGGGTTTGAGAGCCGTCACCATGCAATTCAATGAAATCGTCGTTGTAGGCTTTCTCAATAAAAACCGATTGCGGTCCGCCCCACCATGTTGGATTCTGGTTAGTACCATAGCTTCCGAAAAAGCGCATGATGGTATAAGTGAGTCCGAACTCTTCGTGATTAGCAATCAGATATTGCTCCGAATATATCTTGGAAATAGCATAAGCCCATCTTTTTACCGTTGTCGGTCCGAGCAGCATATCCGAAGTCTCCGAATAAGGCAGCTTAGGATTTTTGCCATAGATATCAGATGTAGAAGCAAAAACCATCTTGATTTTATCATCGATACATTTCTTCACAATGTTTTTTGTCATTAATGAATTATCATCCAGCACCAGTAAGGCACTGCTGTATCTTGGAATTTTTTGTGAAGCGAGATGCACAATCACATCAGCTTTCAAACCTTTGAAAGTATCGGGATCACGGGCATCCTTCTTTAAAAAAGTGAATTTTTTATTGGGAAGAAGTTCTGTAATGTTTCTTTCAAAACCATGACTGAAATCATCTATTCCTATTACCTCAATGCCATTATTTAACAGGGCTTTTGCCAGGTTAGATCCTACAAAACCCGCCACACCGGTAATTAATACTTTCTTATAATCTGTACTCATCGAAAAAATTAAGGTGTCCAAAGTAACTCAAAAATTCTGAAATTTCTATGACCTGACCCTGCCCATAATTAGAAAAATGCCCGGTCTGGCATTTCCCAAGTTCTTTTTTATCTTTACGCCCATGAAGCAGAAAGTCAGAGTCTTACTTCCTTGTTACAACGAAGCCGAAAATCTTCCCAAACTCTTAACCCGCGTGGGCCAGCTGGCAGAACAGATGCCTTATGTGGAGCTTAGCGTTTTAGTAGTAAACGATGGAAGTAAGGACAATACAGTTGGTGTAGCCAGGGACTTTAAAATGGCTATTGAAAAAAATGTGCTGGACATTCAGCCTAACCAGGGCTTGGCCAATGCCATGCGCCAGGGACTGAAAGAAGCAGCAAAAGGATTGGGTGACAATGATATTGTAGTGGCATTGGACGGCGACGACAGTCACAACCCTTTGCTTATTGAAAGAATGGTGAAACAGGCGAATGAAGGCAGTGATGTGGTGATTGCTTCGCGTTTTCAACCAGGATCAAGGGCTTACGGACTCACTCGTTTCCGTAAATTCACGGGCTGGGCGGCAGGCATGATGTTCCGTGTTTTCATTCCTATTAAAGGTGTACGCGATTTTACCTGCGGGTTCAGGGCTTACAAAGTAGATATGCTCAATAAGGTTAACGCAAAATACGGCGACAAACTTATAGAAGAACAAGGTTTCGCCTGTATGGCTGAAATCATTATCAAAATGGGCAAAACAGGTGCCATTGTTCACGAGATGCCAATGATATTGCGTTACGACAGAAAAATAGGCGATAGCAAGATGAACGTGTCGCGCACCATCATGCAAACTTTAAAACTCATTGCTAAGCATGCAGGTTCTAAATAGTACTCAAAAAGTATTAGTTCTTCTGGTTCTTGTTCTGGCCTTTGTTTTCCGAATCTTTAATATCAGCAATCACAGCATCTGGGAAGATGAAAAAGTTTCTGTTCTTATTGCCAATGGAATCAAATACAACGATAATCCCGAAGCAAAAAACACCTTCACCCTCCAGGAATTAAAAGAAAAAAACACCACAGAAAACGTTCTCGCCTCTGCCATTAAAGACAATGGGAATTCCATAGTTTACAACTTCCTGCTGCATTACTGGTGCAAGGCTTTTGGATCTTCTGACTTTGCCATTCGTTTTCTATCGCTGATTTTTTCTTTGGTTGCACTACTAATGGCTTTTTTCCTTTGTTTGAAAAATAGCAACTTCCGTATTGCCTTCCTTGTATTGCTATTACTGACAGTGCATGCTCTATCGGTGAACTATGCCGATCAGGCAAGGAATTATTCCATGACCCTTTTCTTTACACTTTGCGCCACTTATATCTTCTGGAACACTTTGGTGAAAGGCGAAAGCAAATGGAGCAGCGTGTTGTGGTACGGACTGTTCTGCGGACTTTGCATACTTTCCCATTATCTGAGTGCCTATGTTTTTATTGCCCACGCCCTGATTGCATTGCTGTATCTGCGTGGAGCAAAACAATGGATCCACTTTATTGCAGGGGGCTGTTTAGCCATAGCCATGGTGGCTGTTTGGATGGTATTGGGAGGAGCAGAAGGACTTGAAATATTATCGCATCAAAGTGCCGTATATGTTGAAATGGCCAAAAATTATCAACCGGGAGACGATTCTTTTGTAGTGCCTAATACCCCCGTCAATATGTTCATGGGACTTATACAGGTTTGGCTGCAGCAGTTTGGTAACGGATTACAGGCTATATTCAGAATTAGGGAAATCATTCCTTTCCTGATTTTGCCTTTCTTCCTCATTTTTTATGCCTTGCGCAATGAAAAAGAAAAAAGAAAATTCCTCTTTGCAGCACTAATTATTGTATTGACACAAAATGCCTTTGCAACCTATCTAGCAATGAGTAGCGGCCACACTATTTCCTACCAGCCCCTCTACTCTATTTTTGCTTCGCCTTACGCTATCATAGCAATGGCGTTTGGCTTTGCTTTGCTTCTGGAGAAGAATAAAAAATTAGCCTACCCATTAATCAGCATTCAGATAATCATAGGATTTATTTCAATTTACGGCCTCTATCTCGATGAACCAAAGCACAGGGAAAGCAATCCCTACATGGCTTTCAGCGAGAAGATTGAAGCCAGCAATGAAGTATCCTCCACCATCGTTTGTCCTACAGTGGGAGATGCCCAACTTTTGTCCCTTTACCTATCTGGCGAAAAAAATTATACTTTTAAGCTCGATCCGCAAGCAGGTGATACCATAAAAAATAGGACACTGGCCGAGGATTTCAAGGGAAAAAGATATTAGAGTCAGATATTCTGCATGAAAAAAGTATTGTTCATTTTTGGTACACGTCCGGAAGCCATTAAATTGGCTCCGCTGGTTTCTGTTTTTAAAAGCAGCAAGGATTTCGACGTGAAAGTATGTGTTACTGCGCAGCACCGCGAAATGCTCGACCAGGTGCTGAGCTTCTTTGAAATCAAGCCCGATTATGATTTGAATATCATGTCGCCCGGACAAACACTGCCAACACTCACCGCAGCTTTAATCCAGAAAATCACTGATGAAGTGTTACTGAAAGATTCTTTCGATTACGTTTTTGTTCAGGGAGATACTACCACTGTAATGGCCGGCAGCATTGCCGCCTACTATCAGAAAATAAGTGTAGTACATATTGAGGCCGGCTTACGAAGCGGAAATATTTACTCTCCCTTCCCCGAAGAAATGAACAGGATCCTGACTTCAAAAATCTCCCGTTTTCATTTCTGTCCCACTCCAAAATCACAACAAAATCTCCACGATGAAGGCATCAACGAAAATGTTTTCGTTGTTGGAAACACTGTAATTGACGCGCTTCTGGAAGGCATAAAGAAAGTGGAGTCGATGGATCAGAAAGTATTTTTCGATTATTTCAAGGGCATCGATTTCGACAAAAAAATTATTCTCCTCACCTGTCACCGCAGGGAAAGTTTCGGCGAACCTTTCAAGGATATCTGCAAGGCTGTCAATGAAATTGCGGCGACTTATCCCGATATGGAAATTGTATATCCTGTGCATTTGAACCCGAACATCAAAGAGAATGCACACAAGTACCTCACACAGAAAAATATCAAGCTGATTACTCCACTGGAGTACCCTTACCTCATCTGGCTGATGAATAAATCTTTCCTGGTACTAACCGATTCGGGAGGCATTCAGGAAGAAGCACCTAGCCTTGGAAAACCAGTGCTGGTGCTGCGTGAAGTAACAGAAAGAACTGAAGGTGTGGACGCCGGAACTGCGAAACTGGTAGGTACCGACACGAAGAAAATTGTTACCGAAACCAAAAAGCTTATCGACGATAAGGCTCATTATGCTTCCGTTGCCAACAGCGTAAATCCTTACGGAAACGGCACTACTTCACAACAGATTTTAGAGATCCTGGCGAAAGCTTAAGTAGATCTATTAAAACAAAAAATCCCGATGAAAATTCATCGGGATTTTTTTTGTCTCAATTTGCAGACTATTTAATCTCCCAGGTATTGCTTCCCTTGAGTAAATCGTCGAGATTTCCTGCACCTTTTGCTTCAATACTCTTATTGAGCTGAGTGATCAATGCATCTTCATAATTATCGCGGTTTTCCACATAGAAAACTCCGAACGGACGCGGCAAAGCCCCTTCTTTAGAAGAATCATCAAAGAAACGGGTAAGAATACCAGCTTTAACGCGATCTGTTTCATCGTGGATCCAAAGGTCATTCACAGAATGATCTTTTAAATCTACAATCACTGGTTTGAAGCCATCGAGCTTAATCCCTTTGTCGGCATTGGCGCCAAAAACAAGTGGTTTCCCCTGCTCAGCAAACAACACTGTATCACCCTTGGTTTCTTTTTCAGTAAAAGTGAAGAAAGCACCATCGTTGAAAATATTACAGTTCTGGTAGATCTCTACCAGTGAAGTTCCTTTGTGTTGCTCAGCACGCAGCAATACGGCACGCATGTGCTTAGGATCACGGTCCATAGAACGCGCAATGAATGTCCCGTCGGCACCCAGCGATAAAGCCAATGGGTTGAACGGATGATCCAAAGAACCTATTGGCGTGGATTTAGTCACCTTTCCTTTTTCAGATGTTGGAGAATATTGTCCTTTAGTTAAACCATAAATCTGGTTGTTGAACAAAAGAATATTCAAATTAAAATTCCTTCTGAGCGCATGGATGAAGTGATTACCACCAATCGACAAAGAGTCGCCATCACCAGTGATTACCCACACATTCAAATCAGGGTTTACCGAACGCAAACCGCTCGCAAAAGCCGGAGCTCTTCCGTGGATACTGTGCATCCCGTAAGTATTCATGTAGTAAGGAAAGCGTGATGAACAGCCGATTCCCGAAATAAAAACCGTTTCGTCCCTGTCGAGTTGTAACTCGGCAAATACACTCTGTACCTGCTTGAGGATAGAATAGTCGCCGCAACCAGGACACCATCTCACATCCTGATCGGTGGCATAGTCCTTGGCAGCCAATTTGGCTCCTGAATTCTTTATTATAGTTTGTTCTGTCATTTTCGTCAACTATTTAGCATTCAACACTTCGGTCATTTTCTCTTTCAATTCATGGGTGAAGAAAGGCAAACCCTGAATTTTATTGTATGGAATTGCCGGCACCAGGAACTTATCACGGATGATCTTCACGAATTGCCCGTTATTCATTTCGGGCATGAGGATCTTATCGAATTTCGATAGCAAAGTACCCAGGTTTTTCGGCAGCGGATTCATATAACGTACGTGGGCATGGGCGATGGATTTTCCTTCTTCGCGTAATTCCTTCACGGTAGTTTTTACCACACCGTAAGTAGAACCCCAGCTCAGCACCAGTAACTTGTCGCCTTCCTTACCGCTATCCAATTTTTGCTCAGGGATATAATCAGCAATTCTATCCACTTTTTCCTGACGCAATCTCGTCATCAATTCGTGGTTATCCGGATCGTAGGAAATATTTCCTGTAAGATTTTCTTTCTCAATACCACCGATGCGGTGTGCCAATCCTTTGGTTCCCGGAATAGCCCACGGACGCGCTAATTTTTCATCGCGACTGTAAGGCAGGAAAGCAGCATCGCCTTCTTTTCTTTCAGGGGCAAATTTTGCAGTGATCTTCGGCAAATCATCTCCCTTCAACACTTTCCACGGTTCGGAACCATTGGCAATGTATCCATCTGACAAGAAGAATACTGGTGTAACGTGCTCTACCGCGATGCGACAAGCTTCATATACAGCATCAAAACAATCGGTTGGAGATTGGGCAGCAATAACCGGAACAGGAGCTTCGCCGTTTCTTCCGTAGATGGCCTGCAGCAAGTCGGATTGCTCGGTTTTAGTAGGTAAACCTGTAGACGGCCCACCGCGCTGAACGTTAACGATTACCAGTGGTAATTCCAAAGAAACCGCCAATCCGATGGCTTCTCCCTTGAGAGCGATACCCGGACCAGATGAGGCAGTAACTCCAAGCGCACCGCCATAAGAAGCACCTATTGCAGAACAAATCGCTGCAATTTCGTCTTCGGCCTGGTAAGTTTTAACACCAAAGTTTTTATGTCGTGATAAAGTATGCAGAATATCAGAAGCAGGAGTGATAGGATAAGTTCCGTAGAACAATTCCAATCCGGCCTTATTTGCAGCAGCAATCAAGCCCAGTGCCGAAGCCTGGTTCCCGATGACATTGCGGTAAGTTCCTTTTTCAATATTGGCCGGTTTTACAACAACCTGAGTTGGGAAAGCTTCACAGGTTTCACCATAATGGAAACCCGCCTTGAGCACCTGGATATTGGTATCGATCAATTCCTGTTTGCCCTTGAATTTATTTTCGATGAACTCAATGGTGTTCTGCATCGTGCGGTCATACATCCAGTACAAGAACCCAAGTACAAACATGTTCTTGGAGCGGTCGACTGCCTTGGTTCCCAGGCCCGAATTTTCCAGGGTTTCGCGGGTGAGCTTCGTCACATCCACTTCATGCACCTTAAAGCCTTCAAGTCTTTTATCTCCTTGCAGAGTATAATTTTCGTCCATCTTGGCCAGACGAAGGTTTTTGCTATCAAAACCAGTAGTATTGGCGATGATTACACCACCTTTCTTCAGGTTTTTCAGGTTTACTTTCAATGCCGCAGCATTCATCACCACGAGCACATCACACTGATCACCCGGAGTGAAAATCTCCACACTACCAAAGTTGAGCTGGAAGCCCGACACACCGGCTACGGTACCTATCGGGGCGCGGATTTCGGCAGGAAAGTTAGGAAAAGTACTAATGTCATTACCCAGCAGCGCAGCAGTATCTGTAAACTGTCCGCCTGTGAGCTGAATACCATCACCGGAATCCCCCGCGAACAAGATGGTCACAACGTCTTTAATCTCTTTAACAGCAGTCATTTTAAAATTTTAGAAGTCCAAAAGTAGGCAATAAAACAACGCTGGATTAAGGAAAGAAAGAAAAATTTCTATTTTTTATTTTTCAGTTTGAAGTTTCTAAAGGAATCTATTTACCTTTTTTCCTGAAAAACTATAACTGGATGAGGATGTAGACCCGCTCCGGCCTTTGACAATTCTCAGGCTATCTGAAGAAAAATTCACTTCATACCAGTTATAGCCCGTATGATTGTTCTTATAAGATTCATCGGAAGAAATTTTCAGAGTATCGGTATAAGTATCATAGCCTATCGCAATTGAATTATCCCCTTTCCCTTGGTTACATGGAGAGTCTGATGGAGCGCATCATCCTGCTCCACTGCCCACATGGCCCCAGCCCCCGAATTCAAATGTGCACTATAATAGCTTCTCACGCCATGATAATCCCCAACAATATCATCACGAAAATCGATCTCCTCTTTGGTACAAGAAAAAACAGTCATGGCAGTTACAAGCATCAGGAAAAGTTGTTTCATAGGCGATTATCTTAGCTTTAATGTAGAATTTTCTTTCTATTTACAAAAACATAACGCCCCGCTCAGTAGTGAGCAGGGCGTTTTTTCTTAGCCGATTTTTTGCCTAATCAACACCTATTGCTTCCACTTTCTGCACTTCAGGCACATCGCGCCTGATGTTTTCTTCTATACCCGCCTTGAAGGTCATACGGTTCATGGAACAACCTGCGCAGGCTCCCATAAACTCGAGTTTCAAAATATAATCAGGAGTGAACTCCACCACACGCACATCACCGCCATCCGCATGTAAAAACGGACGGATTTTGGTTAGTGATTCTTCTACTTTTTGCAAAACTTCGGTATAGCTCATATCATAAGTTTAATGCTGTCCGCGCGTAATTTTTGAAGTCTGCGTTGGCTCCTGTGTTGCATTTCTTTTTTCCACTGCAGCTACTACATTATCCACCAGTTGCATGAAAGCCAAAGCCTGCGGGGTATCTTCCTGCAACACTGCCGGTCGGCCTGCTTCGCCTGATTCACAAATGCTTTGTACCAAAGGAATCTGTGCCAGCAGCGGCAAGCCCATCTTCTCAGCGAGTGCTACTCCACCTTCCTTTCCGAAGATGTAATACTTATTATTTGGCAATTCGGCAGGCGTAAACCAGGCCATATTCTCAACGATACCTAAAACCGGCACATTGATGTTATCCATCTTGAACATCGCTACACCCTTGCGTACATCAGCTAAAGCAATGCCCTGGGGAGTAGTGATAATCACAGCACCTGTAACGGGAATAGTTTGCACAAGAGAGAGATGAATGTCACCGGTTCCGGGAGGAAGGTCAATAAGCATATAATCCAGATCACCCCAGTATGCCTCGGTAAACATTTGTCCCATTGCACGCGAAGCCATCGGTCCGCGCCACGCAATGGCCTGATCGGCATTGGCGAAAAAACCTATCGACAGCATTTTAACGCCGTAATTGGTCACTGGCTTAATCCATGTTTTGCCATCCTTTTCAAAGGCTTCCGGCTTTTCATCGAGGCAGTCGAACATGAGCGGCATGGACGGACCGTAAATATCGGCATCAACCAATCCCACTTTATATCCCTTCTGCGCCAAACCCACTGCGAGATTCGCAGTAACAGTAGATTTTCCTACCCCACCTTTTCCCGAAGAAACGGCAATGATATTTTTAACGTTTGGCAATACTTTCCTTTGATCAGCCGGACGATCGGTTGGCAGTGGAATAACATCCACTTCCACCTGAATATCCTTTGCAATGTAGCGCTGGATAGCAAACTCACAAGCCTCCTGCATTTTCTTTTTATTGTGCAGGGCCGGATTATGGACCTTTAATGAAAAGGTGATTTTTTTATCTGTAATGACGATGTCTGAAACAAGGTTCAGACTCACGATATCCTTCTTCAGATCAGGTTCCTGAACGGAAGAAAGGGCTTCTTTTACTTTTTCTTTTGAAATACTCATGCGTAAAATTCTGCAACGAATTTACGAATTGTCTGCCATTATTTAGAATTAATCTAAGGACAATTCCACGCTTGGGTCCCACAACAGTTTGTTAAAATTTACAACCTGGTCATTTTTCACCTTCACACCTTCTTTTTCCAGCAGCTGCTGCATTTTCTCAGGTGGGGAAAAATGATGTTTTCCGCTAAGCAAGCCATGACGGTTTACCACACGATGCGCCGGCACAGCCGGTTTTTGCCGGTGTGAGCCATTCATCGCATAACCCACACTGCGTGATGCTTTTGGAGCCGAAAGATACTTGGCGATGGCGCCATAAGAAGTCACTCGTCCTTTAGGAATGAGGCGCACCACCTGGTATACCATCAGGAAAAAATCTTCATTTTCTCCTTTTGGTTTCTGTTTTTCAATTTTTGATTTTCTAATTGCCATTGACAATGTGCTCGTAAACTTCAGCCATTTCAGCTTGTTTCCCAATGGTAGAAAAACGGGAGTAATCAGCAGTAAGGAAAGATTTCGTTTGCAGGTACAGCCCAGGTTTAAACTGTACATCCAGCGAATTATCAATTTCCACCTTATTCACGGCAACACTTCCTTTATTCTGTATTTGCAGATCCTCCATGGGTTTGAAATAGAGTCGGAAATTATCCGTCAAAATTTCCACCACCCATCTTCCCGGTGCAGCCCAGTTAGCACTATACGAAAACAACGCTCCTTTATCGGTGATCCCTGCACCAGCAAAAACCGCTTTCTTGTGCCACGCCAAATGCCCGTCGGAAAAAGATTTCATCTGAACAGGCATGCCTCCAAGGTAAAAAGCAAGATCAGTTGGATGCGTGGAATTAGCTAAAAACCAATTGGCCTTAACAATATCCTGACTGCCTAGGGTTTCAATAACATGAGACCATTCGGTGAATTCGAAGCTGAAAGATTTCACTCCTCCGTCCCTTGCAATGATTTTTTCAGCTTCCAGCACAGATGAGTAAAACCTTCTGTTATAGGCAATGAGCACCGAAGCTTTTGCTGCTGCAGCATGCTTAGCCAAGGATTGTATTTCCTCTTTGTGGAGGGCGCCAGGTTTTTCCAGTAAAATATTATGAAATCCCTTATTGATAAGTGCTGCAGTCACTTCCTTTAGTTTCTCAACGCCAACAGCAACAATAACAGCATCAAAATCCTGCGCCTTAACTTTTTCAAGGAAATCGTCTATCCCGCCCGTTACGGGCTTCACACCAGTTTGCTCTTCAAAAGCGGCGGCATTCTTTTCTCCGCGACCAACAACAATGGTTTTACAGGCAAGGGCATTGAGTACCTTTAGGTAATCCATTGCCATTTGCGTTGTTCCTATCAACAACACATTCTTATTTAAGTGATCGGACATTTTGTAATTTTTTCAGATGAATTTTGCTGTAGATATTGAATCAATGTATTAATGAAAGCAATATGCAACTTCGCCGATTCTTCAAAAGGCGTGAGTCCGCAAGTACCAGTGTTAAATATGCTTTCCGATAAATCTTTCGAGAGTTCACTTTGATAAGCGATGCGGATTTTTTTCTGTTCCCATTGATTATTTGCTTCAGCACTTTTCAACCATGCAGCTCCCGAAATCATGTCTATCATGTAAGCCCGGCCTTCCCCATGAATAGTAATCAAAACCTCTATCGCACCCGCTTCAACCGACGATGATGAAAAAAGATTTCCCTTCTCATCCCTTCCCTTCACACTTCCCTCAAACTCAATATAGCCGTTTCTTTTCGCAGGAAAAGCGGAAGAAATAAAACTGTTCAATTGTACATCGGTACTGCCTGAGAGGTAAGAAAATAAATCAAGATGATGAATGGTATTGCAACCTAAACCCCATGAATTTCCGGTGATGGCGTAAGAGAACTTTCCTTTGATATTCGCTTTCACTTCTGCAAAAAATTCATTCATCCTCAGCGGACAATTCACCCAGGTTTTGATTTTATGATCAGCGATCAACTGCTGTGCCGCTGCATATTCTTCAACAGAAGGAAACAAAACTTTTTCCAGCACCAGATAAGAAACAGCACAATGATTCACCAAATTTTTAATGGATTCCAGTCGGTGAAAGGAATTGGTGGCCACAATGACAAGATCCAGTTTTTTCGCTTGTATATTGCCGACAGAACTAACGAAAAAAACTTTCTTGGTATCCGATTTCACTTCATTGTAGCGCTCTTCAGCAACTTTCAAAGAATCTGCAGAAGGATCCATTACCCATATTTCTGCCGAAAAACTTCCTTTTGCGAGGCCCTGCAAATGCCGGCTTCCCAGCTGTCCGGCACCAATCACAGCGATTTGAAACATATCAATAAATTAAAATTCGTGAACAAAATTAACCATAAAACTAGGGTATGAAGGAAATAAATTTAATTTTCTTCCCTTCGCCCAGCCAGCGCGTTTCGTAGTAAGTGCGTATCAATAAATCTTTCGCCAATGGCGCACCCCCCAGCGATGGCACCAATTCTTCGTAAATATTGGCCGAATCCACCTCTACCTTTAACTTGCCTTCCGCAGCCACTTCCCTGGTAAATTCATACAACAGATCACTGTCGGTTTTCAAATTCAATTTTCCTCCGGGTGCCATGATTTTACGATAACGATTCAAAAACATTTCGCTGGTCAGTCTTTTGCGTGGACGCTCCTTTTGCGGATCTGCAAAGGTGATCCATATTTCGCTGACTTCACCCGCAGCAAACAATTGTGTGATAAAATCAATCCTCGTGCGCAAAAATCCAACATTAGCCATCTTATTTTCCAAAGCGTACTTGGCTCCATGCCAGAGACGGTTACCCTTGATATCAATACCTATAAAATTTTTATCGGGATAATTTTTTGCGAGTCCGACTGTGTATTCCCCCTTCCCACAAGCCAGTTCCAGCACAATAGGATGATCATTCTTAAAAAAATCCGCATGCCATTTTCCTTTCAATGGAAAGGTATCATTCATCGCCTGATCAGTAGTGGGTTTCGCCACGTTATCAAAGGTGGCAACATCTGCAAAGCGCTGTAACTTTCTTTTCGCCATTAATCTTGCTAATTTGCGCTAAATTAGAAAAGACTTTCCGCTTCTGAAGAAAAAAAAGAAAATACTGGTTGCGCCGCTGAATTGGGGATTGGGACACGCCACACGCTGTGTTCCCATTATCCGTGAACAGCTGTCGGCGGGTAATGAAGTAATCATTGCTGCCGATGGCGGACCGCTCTCTTTGCTGCAAAAAACTTTTCCTGATTGCCGCTTTATTGTGCTAAAAGGAGGTAGAATCAGTTACTCGAAATGGATGGTTTTGGCAATGCTTTTCCAAGTACCAAAAATCCTCTTTTCCATCTACAGGGAACATAAGGAGCTAAAAAAAATAATTGCTGAAGAAGCTATTGAAACTGTGATTTCCGACAATCGATATGGTTTATGGAATAAGAAAATCCATTCGATTTTTATTACCCACCAGATAAATATTCAATCGCCCATTTTTGAAAAAATGCTTTTCAAAATAAATCGTTGGTTCATCTGCAAATACGATGAATGCTGGGTTCCCGACTATGAAGACGAAAACAATTTATCTGGAGATCTCTCTCATCCGAAGAATGAATATTACAAAAAGAACTTCCCGGACAACATAAAATATATCGGACCGCAATCGCGCTTTAGCAAAGGAAATCCTGAAGGGGAAAAAATATATGAATGTGTTGGAATTGTTTCCGGTCCTGAACCACAACGCACTTTCTTTTTTGAAAAACTGAAAAATGAATTCGCAAAAATAAAAGGGAAAACACTGCTTATTTCAGGACAACCGGAAAGCACAATTCAAATCCGTGATGGAGAACTCAACATAGTCAATCACCTTAACGACGTTGAATTTGTGAAGGCTTTGTATTCCAGTAAAAAAATAATTTGCCGATCGGGATATTCCAGCATCATGGATTTGCACGTATTGGGATTGAAAGCTGAATTTGTGGCTACACCCGGACAAACAGAACAGGAGTATTTAATGAAAAAACATCAATGAACCCCCTTGAACATCTACATAAAAAATTAAATGGTATTTCTCCCATCAGCTCGAAAGACACAAAAATTCTTGGTGAAAATTCGACTTTGCGATCGGTAAAAAAAGGTGAATTCATTTTAAAGGAAGGTCAGATTGCCAGGGAAATAGGATTTGTACTTTCTGGCATTTTCAGGGTCTACCAGCTCGTTGATGGAAAAGAATTCACCTCTTATTTCAATTATTCCGAACGTAATCAGTTTGTTTCCTCTTTCCCAAGTTTTTTAAAACAAAATAACTCCTTCGAGAACATAGAAGCATTGGAGGACAGCGAAGTGCTGACAGTTAATTTTCAACAACTCAACTTTCTCTACCAGACCAGCAAAAACTTTGAGCGGCTTGGGCGGATAATGGCCGAAAATAACTACTTGCTTTCTATGGAGCGTATACAGTCTTTGCAATACCAATCGGCAAGTGACAGATATAGGATTTTTATGGAAATTTATCCTGGACTTTTGAATCGTATTCCTCACCATTACATTGCCTCTTACTTAGGCATTACACCAGAGTCGATGAGCAGGATAAGGAAAGATCTCCTGAAAAAATAAAATCTTATCATACATCAATGACTCTCCCCAAATGTGTTGATAGCTTTGAACTATCAATACTTCCTTATGGAAAAAATAAAAGACCTATGGCTGTTGGCATGCAAAAGCCACAATAAGAAAGAACTTTGCGAACGGAAATTTGAGCAATTACATCTCCGATACAGCGAAAAGCACCGTCATTATCATAACTGGCAGCATATCTCTTTCATCCTAAAAAACATTGAGGAATTGAAGCTTAATCAACAGGATAAGGACAAGTTATTCATCACTACACTTTACCACGATGCAGTATATAATCCGGGAGATAAAAAAAATGAAGAAAAAAGCGCTGCACTTGCGCAAAAAGATTTGAGGGAAATTGGATTTGACAATGGTTTCTGCGCATGGGTTTCACAAACTATCTTAATCACCCAAAATCACAATTCAGAAAAAGGCGATGATTTACAAAAACTATTTTGCGACCTTGATCTACAGATTCTTGGAAGCACGGAAGAGGAATACCTTCAATACACAGAAAAAATACGCAAGGAATACGCTAAATACCCCGATATCCTTTATCGCCCAGGGAGAAGAAAAGCAATGGAAAGCCTGCTCAGTAAAGAAAAGATATTCCAGAGCAACGAATTCATGGAGCGCTATGAACAACGGGCGAGAACCAATATTTCCAATGAATTAAAACAAGAATAGTATGAAAAAAGGAAGCGCAATTTATGCTTTTTCTGCCGATCCGATTACCTACGGACATATTGATATTATTGAAAGAGCTGCCAAAATTTTCAATCATGTTGTTGTGGCTATCGGCCAAAATCCAGCCAAAAAACATCTATTTTCTCTTGAAGAAAGGGAAAAGCTTACTATAGAGGCGCTCGCACACCTCAACAATGTGCAGATAAAAACTTTCGAAGGCATGTTCAGTCATTTCGCAAAGCAGGAAAATATTACTGTTAATTTAAAAGGACTCCGAAATATTGAAGACTATGAATATGAAAGAACTTTACACGAAATCAATAAAAATCAAAATCCTGAACTGGACTCACTTTTTATTCCAGCATCTGCGTCATTACGTTTTATCAGCTCAGGTGCTGTAAAGGCAATTGTATTGGCCGGTGGAAATATTGAAAGCTACGCTCCCCTGGGAGTGAGAATAGCTCTAGAAAGAAAATTAGAAAATTTAAAACCTATGCAGCATCCGAAAGTGTAGACCTTACTAAAATCAAGGTCCTGGCAAAGGAGGCGAGCTTTGGTTCTTAGGCTGGTAGCGGTTGAACATCTTTTTGTTGAAGTTGAAAATCATAGAGACCTGGTGCGGACCGATAGAATCAAATGGTCGATTATTGAGGGAAATATTGTAGCCATAAAAAATATTGAAAATGCCCAAAACACCAATGCCAACTTTAGGTGTAAGTACTAAATCATGGTTTTCGCGATTGAATTGGTATTTGCTTTCAAAACCGAGGGCCAGCAAACTGGCATTGGCCTCATAACCCACTTTGAAACCATATACATCTTTGGGCTGCGACCATTCGAAAGCTCCATAGTATGTGGCCGATGAATAAATACGGTCATTGTAATAAAAACTGTAGCCCGACACCCCAAATTCGGTATAAAATGCCTTCTGTATTCCTATACCGAAACGCCCAGCCATTTCGGGTTTGGTCCATTGCTTAAAGCCTTGCTTAATTGGTATCGTAACAGTGGCGGTGTCCTGTGCACCAAGAGAGTCACAGAGAAAAACAATAAATATTGCGGTGAGGAATTTCATGACAAAAAGAGTAAAAAAGTGCGCCAGAGAGAATCAGCGTGAGAGGGAGTACGAGTAAAGTTGCGAATGGACTGGTAACTTCGGGCGGAAGACATCTCTTAGCTCTTGAATTTTCTTGCTTACTTTTTTGTTTCAAGACAAAAAAGTAAGTCTTAGCTTCTTTGGAAAAGAAGATGACATGAGGAACGATAGGTCCTTCCTTCGTGAGACATACTCAAAACCACGAGGAGGTTGCTTCATTTTGGGCACGAAAATTTACCAATGACGATTGGGGTAATGACGTAAAGAGGTAACGAGTGGATTGTATGCAGGAGGTGACGAAGCGGAGTTACTTCTTTTTCTTCTCCAGAGTAAAGTGAAATACGCTTCCGGATTTCACTGAACTGCGCACCCCTATCTTCTGCTGATGCGCTTCAATAGTATGCTTTACAATAGCGAGTCCTAAACCAGAACCGCCAAGTTCGCGACTGCGACTCTCATCTACGCGATAAAAACGTTCAAATAAGCGCGGCAAATGTTTTTCTTCAATGCCAATGCCATTGTCTTCCACTTCTATCATCACTGCGTCTTCCAAATCAGTAAACTGCACCTTCACCCATCCACCCTGGATACCATACTTCAAGGCATTGGAGATGAGGTTTACCAATACTTGTCGGATTTTATCCTTGTCGGCAATCACCCATATATCCTTTGGTTTTTCTTTCTCGAATTTTAATTCGATACTTTTCTTCTTCGCCTGAATTTCCAGGGAATGGAAAACTTCCACCACCAACTCGGTAATACTAAAAGAACTCTTGTGCAAGGGAATTTCTCCTGAATCCAACCGTGAAATTTCATCAAGATCCTCAATAATGGAAATCATGCGCTCAGCATTGTTGGCTGCGCGCTTCAGGTAATCCACATTAATATTTTCATCCTCCATCCCACCATCAAGCAAAGTGAGAATGTAACCCTGCATATTGAACAATGGTGTTTTCAGTTCATGCGCCACATTGCCCAAAAACTCACGCCGGAACTGTTCCTGTTTCTGCAAAGTAGCAATTTCTATTTTCTGCTTTTCACTCCAGCGGCCTACCTTCTGATTGGCCTCTTCCAGTGGATTGTCCTGCCAGGAGCGCTGTATATCTGCTTCAAACAATTCATCGGATTTGTGTGAAGTAATGTTTTTGTAAATGCCTTTGATTTTATCGACGATGAATTTTTTAAAAAGATAATAAGTGAACAAATACACCAGCAAGAAAAACAGCAAAGCACTCACGATTTTGTAAACGATGATTCCGGCAGGAAAAAAAATAAAAACAAGAACGGCATATAGTGCCGTAATAGTCACTGATAATGCCAGAACCAGTTTTTTTGGATCAGAGAAGTTCATCGTTTTGTTCTTCGTATTTATAGCCAACGCCCTTTACGGTTACAATATAATCATCTCCCACTTTTTCGCGCAATTTACGGATGTGGACATCAATGGTGCGGTCGCCCACCACCACTTCGGTTCCCCATACTTTATCGAGTATTTCGTTCCGAAGAAAAACCTTTCCTGGTTCCGACAATAAGAGTTTCAGCAATTCAAATTCCTTGCGGGGCAAAATAATTTCTTCGCCATTTTTAAACGCGAGATAGCGTATGCTGTCGATTTTAATAGAAGTTTCACTGGCTATCTCCACCGCCTCGCCTTTTCCTTTTCGACGCAACAGAGCCTTGATGCGGCTAACGAGTACGCGCGGACGAACGGGCTTTGAAATATAATCATCGGCACCAGCTTCCAGTCCCGAAATTTCCGAATAATCTTCATTGCGCGCAGTAAGAAAAGCAATCACTACATTCTTCAATTCAGCCTTTTCACGCAGCTGATAACAGGTTTCAATGCCATCCATTTCGGGCATCATCACATCCAGCAAAATCAAATCCGGCAATTCTTTCAGGGCAGTCTGCACAGCTATTTTCCCATTATCGGCCTTAAACACTTCAAAACCTTCCTTTTTCAAATTGTAAGAGAGAAACTCCAGAATATCTCTGTCGTCGTCCACAATCAATATTTTCTCCTTTAATGCTTCCATAGTTCTCTTTTCAAAAATACATTTTTAAATAACACTTGCTCTAAATTAAGTACAGTTGAAAGGAGGATCAAGCACTTACACAAGGTTAACCATTGCTTAACCTTTTGTTAACGTTGTTCGGAAATTGTTGAAATAGATTTGCCGAAGTTAAATCAATGTAAGATGAATGTAAAACACCTGTTAAGTGCTGCCCTGGGATTAATGATATCCACTTCAGCCATTGCTCAAAATGATTCTGCAAAAGCAGTAGAAAAAAAACCAGAAGAGAAGAAAGCTCACTGGTATGATAAAATTGAATTTGGAGGCTACACCCAAATACGTTACAGCCGTTTGCTTGAAACCAACAAGAACCTTAAAATGGAACAAGGTGATAAATCTGTTGGTGACGGTGGTAGCCTTTTGATCCGCCGCGCCCGCTGGAAATTCAGCGGACAGGTTCATGAACATGTTTACTTTTATATTCAAGGAGATCTGGCTAACTCGGTAACTACCAGCAGTGGTTCGGTAGGCGGATTTTTCCAGCTTCGCGATGCTTATTTTGATTTAGGCCTCGACAAAAAAAATCAAGTGTGGTTAAGAAGCGGCTTACAGAAAATCCCTTTCGGATTCGACAACATGCAATCGAGCCAGAATCGCGTAGCTCTTGATCGTTCCGATGCCCTGAACAGTGCACTTTGGAATGAACGCGACCTTGGAATGATCCTTTATTATACGCCTGAAAAAATTAAAAAACGTTTCAAATCCCTAGTGAAAGACGGACTCAAAGGCTCGGGCGACTATGGAGTATTGGCTTTCGGTATTTATACCGGTCAAACCATGAACCGTGCGGATTTAAATCCTTTCTTCCACTATGTGGCCAAAGCGAGTTATCCTTTTGAATTCAAGAACAAGCAGATTTTTGAAGCGGGCATCCAGGCTTATTCAGGTATTTATACTCTGGAAAGCGTGAATACCACTAAAACTACTGCAAGAGAATTCATCGATCAGAGAGCCGGCGTTACAACAGTATTGTATCCAAAACCTTTTGGAATCCAGGCCGAATACACTGTAGGAAATGGTCCTTGTTTCGATCCCGCCACAGGCACTATTACTCTTCAGCCTTTGAAGGGTGGTTACATACAGGGAAGCTATAAACTGGATTTGGCCAAACAAACTATTACTCCTTATGTGCGTTACCAGTACTACCAGGGGGGCAAAAAACACGAGCTCGATGCGCGCAAGTATATGGTACATGAAACCGAGTTCGGAGTAGAGTGGCTTCCTTACAAAAACTTTGAGCTGACGGTAGCTTACGATATTTCCAACAGAATTTTCGAAGACTCTAAAAAACCTGTAAACCAACAAGTTGGAAACTTATTAAGAATTCAATTGCAGGTAAACTACTAAAAGTTAACTATTACTTAACATTGAACGACAGCAGAAGGATAAATTACTTCCTATTTTCGTTGCATTAAACTTAATTAGAATATGAAAAGATTATTTGTATCAGCATTGGCATTAACCACAATATTCAGCGCCTGTGGCGGAGGAAGCGGAGACGGTAAAACTGAAGGAGGAGATTCAGTAGTAGCACTTTCAGGAAGCGTAAATATCGATGGGTCAAGCACTGTTCAGCCTATCACTGAATTGGTGGTAGAAGATTTCAAAGCAGAAAATCCTGGCGTAAAACTGGCAGTTGGTGGTGGTGGAACAGGCAGCGGTTTCAAGAAATTCATCAGAAAAGAAATTGATGTCTGCGATGCTTCTAGAACCATCAAAGATGCTGAGGCTCACGAATGCGACAGTTTGGGTGTTAAATACCTCGGACTCGAAATTGGTAAAGATGGCTTATCCATCGTTGTTAACCCACAAAACACCTGGCTCACCAGCATTACTGTTGCCGAACTCAAAATGATTTGGGAACCAGCTGCTGAAGGTAAAATCAAGAAATGGAACCAAATCCGCAAAGAATGGCCTAATGAGCCTATCAACCTCCACGGAGCGGGTCACGAATCTGGCACTTTCGAGTATTTCACTGAAGCCATCAATGGAAAAAAAGGCGCCTGCCGTACAGATTACAACGCCAGCGAAAATGACAATCAATTGGTACAAGGTGTTGCCGGCGATAAATATGCTTTGGGCTTCTTCGGATACGGTTACTATGAAAGCAACAAAACCAAACTTAAAATTGTTGCAGTAGACAATGGTGCGGGTGCTGTTACACCAAACGAAACTACCATCATGGATGGAACTTATGCTCCACTTTCCCGCCCGCTCTTCATCTATGTAAGCGAAGAATCTGCAAAGAAACCAGAAGTAGTTGCTTTCGTTCAGTACTATATGACCAAAGCTCCTGAGCTGGTGAAAGAAGCTCATTATGTTGCACTTCCTGCCGACAAATACAAAGAAGAAATTGCAAAATGGGACGCGTTTGTAAAAGGACTGAAATAAAAATTTAGATTAAATTCTATCTTTGAAACCTGCCGCCGATTTTTGGTGGCAGGTTTCGCTGTTAAAAAGAACAACTGAGTAATGAAGAGAATTTTAATGATATGCGCCATCATCACTGTCCTTACTACAGCAGGGATTGTATGGGTGCTCTTCTCTGAAAGCTATAACTTCTTCCAGCATGTTTCCCTGCTGGATTTCCTTACCGATACGAAATGGAGTCCGACCGTAGCCGATGAAAAACATTTCGGTATCCTTCCCCTCTTATCAGGAACTTTAATGACTACTATCATTGCCATGGCAATTGCTATTCCCATGGGAATTACCATCGCGATTTACCTCAGCGAATACGCTCCTAAAAAATTCAGGTATTATATTAAACCCTTGCTGGAAATCCTGGCGGCCATCCCTACCGTAGTGTATGGTTTTTTTGCCTTAACAGTGGTGACTCCTTTTTTGCAGCAATACATTCCCAACCTCGCCGGATTCAACGCGCTCAGCGCCGGATTGGTGATGGGCATCATGATCATCCCGATGATTTCCTCCTTGAGTGAAGATGCCCTGTACGCTGTGCCTAAATCACTGCGCGAAGGTTCTTACGGAATGGGTGCCACACGATTGCAAACTTCTTTCAACGTTATTTTACCTGCCGCTTCTTCGGGAATTATTGTTTCTATTATCCTCGCCTTTGCAAGGGCTGTAGGCGAAACAATGATTGTTACTGTTGCTGCCGGAAACATGGCCAACCTCACTGCCGATCCGCGTGAAACTGTTGCTACCATTACAGCTTTCATCGTGAATATGAGCACCGGGGACGTACCTCAAAACTCTATTGAATACCAAACTATTTTTGCTGCAGGAGTGACCCTGTTTGTTTTCACTTTCCTGCTCAACAGCATCAGTTTCTACATCAAAAAACGCTTCCAGGAAAAGTATGACTAGCGCCGAAAAAAATAGAATTAAAGACAAGCTGTTTGGCTATTTCGGAATGGCCTGTACCCTCTTCGGTATCATCATGCTCCTCATTTTCCTGATTGATATTGTAATGAAAGGCTGGGATAAAATTGATTTTGACTTCCTCACTAATTTCCCTTCCAGCCGGCCAAAAAGAGCTGGGATTTTTCCTGCGTGGATTGGCACCTTGTGGATTCTCGGACTCACCGCTCTTATCGCTATTCCGATTGGTATTGCCGCCGGAATTTACTTTGAGGAATATGCCAAGAAAAGCAAATTGGCGAGCTTTCTCGAAATCAACCTCGCCAACCTCGCGGGTATTCCATCCATTATCTATGGTTTGCTTGGTTTGCAGATTTTTGTGCGCACACTGAACTTTGGAACCAGTATCCTGGCCGGAGCCTGCACGCTCGCTTTACTGATTTTACCTATCATTATTGTTTCCACACGTGAAGCGCTTAAAGCTGTTCCTGATAGCATTCGCCAGGCTTCCTACGGCATGGGGGCCAACACCTGGCAAACAATATGGCACCAGGTTTTACCGGCTTCGGCAGGAGGAATCATCACCGGTATTATTCTTGCTATTTCCCGCGCCATTGGCGAAACTGCGCCACTCATCGTAATTGGCGCTGCGGCTTACATTACCTACATCCCCGAAGGTCCGATGGATAAATTTACGGTACTTCCCATGCAGGTGTACGACTGGATAAGCAGGCCCGATCCTGAATTTGCGAAGAATGCTGCTGCTGGTATCATTGTTTTATTAGGCATTACTTTTTTACTCAACGGTATCGCTGTGTATCTGCGCAACAGATGGCAGAAAAAAGTGAAGTGGTAAAATATTTTTATGGAAAAACTGAGCATCAAAGAAAAGAAACTCGAGGCCATCAACCTCAATGTTTACTACGGACAGAAACAGGTCCTCAAAAATGTAAACATGGCCATCAAAGCCAACACGGTGACGGCTTTCATCGGTCCGTCGGGCTGCGGTAAATCCACTTTCCTTCGCACCTTCAACCGCATGAACGACTATGTGGAAGGTTTCCGCAAAGAAGGCGATATCATCATCGACGGGAAAGATATTTACCAGAAGATGATCCGCGTGGAAGAGCTCCGTAAAAAGGTGGGCATGGTATTCCAGAAACCCAACCCTTTCCCTAAATCAATTTTTGAAAATGTGGCCTATGGCCTCAAAATACAAGGCATCAAGAACAAAAGAGTGATTGAAGAAACGGTAGAAAAATCACTCAAACAATCGGCTTTGTGGGAAGAAGTAAAGGATGATTTGAAAAAATCGGCGCTTTCCCTTTCGGGCGGACAGCAGCAAAGATTGTGTATCGCACGTGCTTTGGCGCTTGAACCAAGTATTCTCCTGATGGATGAACCGGCTTCTGCCCTCGATCCTATATCAACTTCAAAGGTGGAAGATCTTATCTGGGAACTCAAGGAAAAATACACCATCGTTATTGTTACGCACAACATGCAGCAAGCTGGCAGAATCAGCGACAACACAGCTTTTTTCTACATGGGCGACCTTGTGGAATACGATGAAACAAAAAAGATTTTTACCAATCCTGAAAAGGAAAGAACACAAAACTATATCACAGGTCGCTTCGGCTAGTCCTGAGCCGTGGCGGGCATTGCATACGAACTTTAAAAATACACTATGTCGCATTTAGAATCAGAATTAGTCCAATTGAAAAATGAAGTTTTCGAACTTCTTCAGCTGGTACACTCTCAAATTGAGAAAAGCAAGGAGGCCATTTTGAAAAGCGATAAAGATTTGGCCAGCCACGTGGTAGCCAATGACAAACGTGTAAATGCTTCCGAGCTGAAAATCGACCGCGACTGCGAGAATATCCTGGCGCTATACAATCCGGTAGCTATCGACTTGCGTTTCGTACTGGCTTGTATCAAGATGAATCACAGTTTGGAACGAATCGGTGATAATGCCGAAGGATTGGCTGTTTACGTGAATATTTCCCCAGGTGCTTTCCCTCAGGAAATCATTGAAAAATTTAACCTCGCTTCTGCTTGCGACCGCTGCTTGCAAATGTTTTCCCTCATCATGGATTCCTACCGCCAGGAAGATCCTTCACTGGCGAGAAAGGTGTTTAACCTCGACGAGCTTCTCAATGAGTACAACCGTAAAGCAACAAAAACGGCAATAGAACTCATTAAAACGCAACCTGAAAAAGCAGAGGAAATCCTCTACCTCATGGGTGCACTGCGAAAAATTGAACGCATGGGTGATCTCACCAAAAACATGGCTGAGGAAATTATTTTCTACATCGAAGCAAAGGTTTTACGCCACAATAAAAAGAAATAAACATTGAACTCCGACCTGTCGAACATATTATTCCTCCTGGGTTCCCTCGCCTTCCTCATCTTCGGAATGAAGATGATGACCGAGGCCATCCAAAAGGTATTGGGCGATAGTTTGCGACGTATTATTGAATCATCCAGTGAGACCAAATTCCGCGGGATATTTAAAGGTTTCTTTACCACAGCGTTGATCCAATCCTCTTCTGCCACAATAGTAGTAGCAGTGAGTTTGGTGAATGTGGGCATTCTTACCCTGGTTGAATCAGGAGCAGTAATCCTGGGTGCCAACGTGGGAACCACCATCAGCTCATGGATGATTGCCGTACTGGGTTTCAGGATGAATCTGGATATGGCTGTGGCTGTTCCTTTAATTGCTTTGGGCGTTCCTTTTCTCTTTGCCAAAAAGAAAAAAGTGAAATTCATCGGCGAAATCATCGTTGGCTTTGCTGTTATTTTTACCGGACTTTCCTTTTTAAAACTGTCGGTGTCGCATCCCGATTTGCTGGAAATTTATTCCTTCCTGCAGGACAACAGCGAAAGCTTCCTGAGTACTTTATCGTTTATCCTGATTGGCGGCATTTTTTCTTTCATCCTGCAATCCACGGCAGTGGCTGTTATTCTTACACAAACACTGGCTTTCACAGGAATTATTCCTATTGAAACTGCATTGGCAATGGTTCTCGGCCACAATCTGGGCTCCATCATCAACACCGAAATTACTGCGGTTGCCGGTAATGTTCATGCCAAACGAGCAGCGCGTATTCATACTATTTTCAATATCGTGAGCGTAGGCTGGGCTTCTATTTTACTGCCATTCGTTGCCCCTGAAATCAATTATATCAGTGAAAGTATTCTCGGACTAGATGACATTCGCACACACGGCGGAGCGCCAATTGGTATTGCTATTTTCCACACCTCATACAACGCCATCAACGTGTTGATCATGATGTGGCTGCTGCCTACATTGGCCGACCTGGCTACAAAATCCGTGAAATCGAAAGGCGACATGGATGAAGAATACCACCTGGAATTCATTGATTCGGGACTCCTGACTTCCCCTGAAATTTCAATTTCGGAAGCGAAAAAAGAGTTGGTGAAATTCGCCGACCTCACCAAAAAAATGAACGATTCTTTCCGCCAATTGCTGAAAGAACAGGAAAATGAAGCCTTTGAAAATCTCATCACGCAGATGAGGAAATATGAAGATCTCACCGATAATTTTGATGAAGAAATCACCAACTTCCTCACTAAGGTTTCGCAAGGAGAACTCACCGAGGAAAACTCCTTTGAAATCCGCCGCTTATTAAGCATCGTGGGTGATCTGGAGCAAATAGGCGATATTTTCTATAGCATGGCCCTTATCATGGAAAGGAAGAAAGAAAGCAAGGTTTGGTTCATACAGGAGCAACGTGATAATCTCAATGCCCTGCTGGATCAACTCGATAAGGCTTTTGAAATCATGATCCGCAACCTTAGCAGCGAATACGAAGAAGTGATTATCTCTGAAGCACGTTCTGCCGAAGACGAAATCGATAAACTCCGCGACAACGCGCAAAACCAACATCTCGAAAGCATGGAAAAAGGCGATTACAGCTACAAGAGCGGAATGTACTACAAGGATCTCTTTTCTAATTGCGAGCGCATTGGTGATTATATCATCAAGGTAAGCGAAGCGGTTACCGATAGGAATTAGTCCCAACTATTATCATAAAACTCCGAAGCACCCCCCCTAAATTTTACTACTTCGATTGTAATTATAAAATGAGATTATTAATCCAACAGTCATTGGTATAGTCATTATTAATGTCGGAATAATACCCTTGTTTAACCCTCCTTCATATTTCAACATAAACTGAACTTCATGATTGATTGTAATCCCAATAAAACTAAATGGAAGAAGGAACCAAGACAATAAAATCCAAAATCCATTATTTCTGATTTTCTCTATTCTGACAAGAAAAATCGTGGAGGAAAGTAAGCAAAGAAAAGTCAAATACACACCTGAAAACATTACACATATTGATATAGCACTTTCTCTGGTTAACCACTCGCTTTCGTAATCTTGATTATCGAATGTAGCATAAAATATGCTTATTAGAAAAGCTATCCCGGCGGGAAGGAGTACACCATTTCTATACTGTTTTTTTAAGTCCATAACACGCTTAAAGATATAGGAATGCTTCAAATTTTCGAGTACAATAATTTCTCGCAATGAGGAAAACCCATGTGCTTTTGCCATATAGCAAAGCAACTCTTCGAAAGCAAGGATAACTTTTTGAAATTAACCACCTCCCCCATCGGGTACTCCTTCTTGAAAAAGGTGATGACCCACTCTTAAAAGTCTTTGCTTCTTTGAAAAGAAGAGAAAATGACAAGAAGGGCTATAGGTCCTTCGGAGTACCTCAGGATGACATACGCGAGAAAAACCACAAGGAGGTTGCTTCATTTTTGAATACAAAATAATCCCGAAAGCACTAATATGCTTTCTCCTCTTAATCTCTAATGCAATGACGTTAGAGGGGATAACGATTGGAGAAACAAAAAAGCCCCGGAAAAATTCCGAGGCTTTTCTTATCGTAAGCTCCTTCTTAAGGATGAACTTCTTGTGATGTAGGTTGTGTAGGCTCAATATGCATTCCGCCACCAATAGTAGTTACAGAATCCTTTTTATTGTGGCAGCAAGCTGGCTTCTCTTGTTTTGCGTGGCAGGAAGCAGCAGCTTCTTCAGTACCATGACAAGCAGCAGCGTCTTTTTTGCAGCCTTCACCTTCTTTCTTGCAGCAAGCTACAGTTTCTTTACCGTGGCAAGAACCAGCAGCAGCGCCATCAGAATTTCCGCTACCCAGGATAGGAGCAATTACCAATCCTATCAAGCAAGTCAATTTGATTAAAATGTTCATTGACGGACCAGATGTATCCTTGAAAGGGTCACCCACTGTATCACCAGTTACCGCAGCTTTGTGCGCATCAGAACCTTTATAAGTCATTTCACCGTTGATCATTACACCAGCTTCAAATGATTTTTTAGCGTTGTCCCATGCACCACCGGCGTTGTTCTGGAACACAGCCCAAAGAACACCAGATACAGTAACACCGGCCATATAACCACCCAGCATTTCAGCAATCAATTGGTTGTTATCCTGGTAAACCAACTTACCTATCAATACAATGGCAATAGGGAAACCGATCGTCAAAATACCAGGCAACATCATTTCGCGCAATGCAGCTTTAGTAGAAATCTCCACACACTTACCGTACTCAGGTTTTCCTGTTCCGGCCATGATGCCTGGAATTTCTTTGAACTGACGACGAACCTCGTACACCATATCCATTGCAGCTTTACCTACAGAGTTCATTGCCAAGGCAGAGAACACTACCGGGATCATGCCACCTACGAACAACATCGCCAAAACCGGAGCTTTAAAGATGTTTATACCGTCAATACCTGTGAAAGTCACATAAGCAGCGAAGAGTGCTAATGAAGTCAAAGCAGCAGAAGCAATCGCAAAACCTTTTCCAGTTGCAGCAGTAGTGTTACCTACTGAATCCAGAATATCTGTACGCTGACGAACCTCCTTAGGCAATTCGCTCATTTCGGCGATACCACCAGCGTTATCAGAGATAGGACCGAAAGCATCGATCGCCAACTGCATAGCCGTTGTAGCCATCATTGCAGAAGCGGCCAAAGCCACACCGTAAAAACCAGCCAGAGCATAAGACGCCCAGATAGCACCTGCGAACAACAATACGGTAGGGAAGGTAGAAATCATACCAGTTGCGATACCAGCGATAACGTTAGTACCGGCACCAGTGGCAGATTTCTGAACGATTTTCAAAACCGGCTTGGTACCCAAACCAGTGTAGTATTCAGTAACAGAAGAGATCACACCACCTACTACCAAACCAACGATAGCAGCGAAGAACACCTTAATAGAAGAAACTGTTTTCACTCCTTCTCCAAAGAATTCCATCTGCATTGTTGCTGGCAATAAATTATCTACGAGGAAATAACAAGCAATAGCGGTCAATACAATAGAAACCCAGTTTCCAAGGTTCAATGCGCCCTGTACTTGTTTTTCTTTAGCGCTATTGTCTTTGATTTTAACGAGTAAAGTTCCGATGATAGAGAAGAGGATACCAAAACCTGCAATGGCCATTGGTAACAAGATTGGTCCGATACCATTATATCCTTCTTTCACGATATCACCACCCATGTCGGTAATCACATAATTACCCAATACCATGGCTGCCAGAACTGTTGCTACATAAGAACCAAACAAGTCGGCACCCATACCAGCAACGTCACCTACGTTATCACCTACGTTATCGGCGATAGTGGCAGGGTTACGCGGATCATCCTCAGGGATACCAGCTTCTACTTTACCTACAAGGTCAGCACCAACGTCGGCAGCTTTAGTGTAAATACCACCACCCACACGGGCAAACAATGCAATAGACTCAGCTCCTAAAGAGAACCCAGCCAATGTTTCCAATACGATTGTCATCAATTCACTTGGCGTTTTCATAACACCGCCAATTTCAGCTGGCGCCCAAACACCGCCCATGAAATAATGGAAGAAGAAGATAAAGAAGGAAGTTAATCCCAAAACCGCCAAACCGGCAACACCCAAGCCCATTACAGTACCACCACCGAAAGAAACTTTCAATGCCTGTGGTAAGCTGGTACGAGCAGCCTGTGTGGTTCTAACGTTAGTCTTGGTTGCGATTTTCATCCCCATGTTTCCGGCGAGTGCCGAGAAAAATGCTCCGAAGATGAAAGCAATTACGATCATGATATGTGTGGTAGGAACGATAAAAGAGATACCTGCCAATACTATGCTGGCACCAATTACGAAGAAAGTCAATAATTTATATTCCGCTTTTAAGAAAGCCAATGCACCTTCGTAAATGTATTCTGAAATTTCCTTCATCTTACCATCACCAGCATCTTGTTTTAAAACCCAAGATCTTTTGATAGCCATGAAAGCTAAACCTATCAAAGCCATAACAATTGGCACATAAATCATCATTGATTCCATAAATTCGAACTGTTAGTTATAATTTTTCGTTTTCAAAATTGGTCGGCAAAGTTAATTATTTAATGTAATTGACCAAATCATGCCTCCAACTCTATTTTTTACTTATATAATACACTCTTTACTCCGTTAACAATACGCTCCACGTTTGGCAAAGCCTCGTTGATAAGGTTCATGGCATAAGGGAGAGGCACATCGCGGGAAGTAATTCTTTGCACCGGAGCATCGAGGTAATCGAAAGCCTCTTTTTGCACTTTATAAGTGATTTCACCGGAGATAGAAGCCAATGGCCATGCTTCTTCCACAATTACCAGGCGGTTGGTTTTCCTGATGGACTCGTAAATCGCCTCGTAGTCGATCGGACGAACAGTTCTCAAATCAATTACCTCAGCGCTGATGCCTTGTTTTTCGAGTTCGGCAGTGGCAGCAAGCACTACGTGAACAATTTTACCAAACGTAACAATGGTCACGTCTTTTCCTTTTCTCTTAATATCTGCTACTCCGATAGGAATGAGGTATTCGCCTTCAGGCACTTCACCTTTGTCGCCATACATCTGTTCCGATTCCATGAAGATCACAGGATCATTATCACGGATGGCCGATTTCAAAAGGCCTTTGGCATCATAAGGGGTAGATGGAACGATGACTTTCAATCCTGGGGTGTTGGCAAACCAGCTTTCAAAAGCCTGTGAGTGCTGGGCACCCAGCTGGCCGGCAGAAGCGGTAGGTCCGCGGAAAACAATCGGACAGTTGAATTGACCACCCGACATAGAATATACTTTTGCTGCACTGTTGATCACCTGATCGATGGCCACGAGTGAGAAGTTAAAGGTCATGAATTCAATTACCGGACGAAGACCGTTCATTGCAGAACCAACGCCAATTCCGGCGAAACCAAGCTCTGCAATAGGGGTATCAATTACTCTTTGTTCGCCAAATTCTTCAAGCATTCCCTGACTCACTTTATAAGCACCGTTGTACTCTGCAACTTCCTCTCCCATGAGATAAACCGATTTATCTCTTCTCATTTCTTCTGTAAGCGCCTCACGCAAGGCCTCTCTGAATTGTATTACTCTCATATATTATTAGGTTTTTTTCTACGCGGGGCCTAAAATAGGAATTATCTGTAATAAATAAGAATGGATGGGCTGATATGTGGGATTTTTGCGGTGTGGGTTTCCCTCTTGGAGAAGAGGGGTGCGTTGGAAAGTGTGTAAGCAGTGAGATGGACACTTATGGTGTTTCCATCTCACTGCTTCCGCGCAAAAAGGCCTTCACACCCCTCTTCTCCAAGAGGGAAACCCACGCCACAAAAAAACCAACAAAGCTCTTTTCTTCATTTTCCCTCAATTTTGTAAACCTTTTCTTCATCCCATCGTAAAGCCCCAAAGTTTATCATTGAACAACTTAATTCTACAGTCGATTTATGAAGATTCTTGTATGTATCAGCAGTGTTCCCGACACCACAACTAAAATCACTTTTGCCGACGGCAACACAAAATTCAACACTGCCGGTGTGCAGTTTGTTATCAATCCTTATGATGAATTTGGTCTTTCCCGCGCTATGCAGCTTAAAGAAACTTTAGGTGGCACAGTGACCACCGTTACCGTTGGTCGCGCCGACACCGAACCTGTTATCCGCAAAGCCCTGGCCATCGGTGCCGATGATTCGGTAAGAATCGATGCCGATCCTACAGATTCCCTGCAGGTGGCTACTGAAATCGCTAATTATGCTAAAGACAAAGGTTTCGACCTCATTATCACTGGTCGCGAATCCATTGATTATAACGGTGGCGCCGTTCCGGGCATGCTCGCCGAACTCTTGGGAATAAACTCTGTTTCACCTTGCGTGAAAATCGATATCGACGGATCTACTGCTACTATGCAGACGCTGATCGACGGTGGGAAGGAAGTGGTTAAGTCCACTCTCCCACTTGTCGCAGCCGCTCAAAAAGGCATGGTAGAAGAAAGTGAACTCCGCATACCAAATATGCGTGGTATCATGGCTGCCCGTACAAAACCACTGGCAGTTATCCCTGGATCAGCATCAGGAAATGCCACATTCAAAACCTTCGATTTACCTGCACCTAAAGCAGCCTGCAAAATGGTTTCTGCCGACAACGTAGAGGAGCTGGTGAATTTATTACACACAGAAGCAAAAGTCATTTAATCATCCGATAAAATATAAGATATGTCAGTATTAGTATTCGCAGAAAACTGGGACGGGAATTTCAAGAAATCAACTTTCGAGAGCGTGGCTTATGCCTCAGGAGTAGCGCAGGCCGTGGGCGGCAGCGTAACTGCTGTGGTCATTGGTAATGTAAGCGCCGATAATCTTGCTTCCCTAGGGAAATATGGCGCCTCCAAAGTCATTCATATCGATGGCGACACGAACCATGAAGGCGTGGCCACCATCATAGCCGAAACAGCAAAAGCTGCCGGCGCTAAATTCATCGTGTTCAACGGCACATGGAAAAGCAAAGGTGCGGCACCAAGACTGGCCATAAAGTTAAATGCCTCTATCGTTACCGAAGTGGTAGAATTACCAAGCAGTACCGCTCCTTTCACAGTGAAGAAAAAGACTTTCTCTGGAAAAGCTTTTGCCCACGTGGAACTGGCAGGTGATGTAAAAGTGATTGTACTCTCCACCAACTCCTTTGGAATAAAAGAAAACGCAGTTGCTGCAGCTGTTGAAAAAGGCAGCGCAGCCCCAAGCGATAAAGACAAATCATTGCAACACGTAGAATACCAGAAAACTTCGGGTAAAATCAACCTCACCGAAGCAGAAATCGTTGTAAGTGCCGGTCGCGGTATGAAAGGCCCTGAAAACTGGGGCATGGTTGAACAGCTCGCCGAAACGCTCGGTGCAGCAACAGCCTGCTCCAAGCCAGTAGCCGATATCGGCTGGAGACCGCACCACGAACACGTTGGTCAGACAGGGATTGCCGTTGCACCAAACTTATACATTGCTATCGGTATTTCAGGAGCCATCCAGCATTTGGCAGGTATCAGCTCCTCTAAAAAAATAGTGGTGATCAATACCGATCCTGAGGCTCCTTTCTTTAAAGCGGCAGATTACGGAATTGTGGGTGATGCCTTGCAGGTGGTACCGAAATTGAATGAAGCTATTAAGAAACTAAAAGGTTAAGGTAGAGACGCAAAATTTTGCGTCTCCTAAAAGCCAAACAGCAAAATATTATGTTATTTGCTTTTGGCTTTTTACTTTTACCTTTTAACTTTTCGTTGAAGGGACTTGATGAAGAAAATTAATTTAGACATAATAGGACTTTCCTACAGTCAGACTCAAACGGGCGCCTATGCCCTGGTACTGGGAGAACGCAATGGCAAAAGAAGATTGCCCATCATCATTGGCGGCTTTGAAGCACAGGCTATTGCCATCGAACTTGAAAAGATGACGCCAAGCCGTCCGCTCACCCACGATCTCTTTAAAACTTTCGCCAATACTTTCGATATCAATATCAGGGAAGTGATCATTTACAACCTGGTGGAAGGCATTTTCTTCGCGAAGCTGATTTGCGAGAAAGACGGTAAAGAAGTGGAAATTGATGCCCGTACCTCCGATTCTATCGCTCTTGCAGTAAGATTCAACTGTCCGATATCCACCTACGAATTCATCCTCTCCACTGCCGGCATCCTCCTTGAAGACGAGCAGGCGGCCAACGAAACTGAAGAGGAAGATAATCTGGAAGATCCGGTGGAAGAACTCCTGCAATCAAGCAGCAAGGACCTCAAAACGGCTACTCCCGAAGAATTGGAAAAATACCTGGAAGAGGCCATTGCCATGGAAGACTATGAAAGAGCCTCACAAATCCGCGACGAGCTGAACAAAAGAAAAGAATCTTAATAAATGAAGGCCTACCTCGATCTCCTGCAACATATCATTGACAACGGTACTTCCAAAGAAGACCGCACCGGCACAGGAACGATCAGTGTTTTCGGCTACCAGATGCGCTTCAACCTTAATGATGGCTTTCCTCTGGTGACCACCAAAAAATGCCATTTGCGCTCCATTATCCACGAATTGCTGTGGTTTTTGCAGGGCGATACCAATATCAAATACCTTAAGGAAAACAATGTCTCTATATGGGACGAGTGGGCTGATGAAAATGGGAATCTGGGTCCGGTTTACGGCTACCAATGGCGCTCCTGGCCTACTCCCGATGGCCGCCATATCGATCAGATCACAAACCTCATCGAGCAAATAAAGAAGAATCCTGATTCCCGCCGACTCATTGTTAGCGCATGGAATGTAGGGGAAATTGAGAAAATGGCACTCCCACCCTGCCACGCCTTTTTTCAGTTTTATGTGGCCGACGGAAAATTATCCTGTCAATTGTACCAACGCAGCGCCGACGTATTTTTAGGCGTACCTTTCAATATTGCCTCCTATGCCCTGCTCACTATGATGGTAGCGCAGGTTTGCGATCTTAAACTCGGGGATTTCGTGCATACCTTTGGCGACACGCACCTTTACAAAAATCACCTGGAACAAACCCATTTGCAGCTTTCAAGGGAGCCTCGCGCTTTACCTACAATGAAAATAAATCCGGCAGTGAAAAATATCTTCGACTTTAAATTTGAGGATTTTGAATTGCTGGGCTACGATCCGCACCCGCACATTAAAGCTCCGGTGGCGGTATAATTAATACGAAATGAAGGTATCTATCATTGTTGCAGCAGGACTGAACAATTCCATTGGTAAAGACAATGGTTTGCTGTGGCATTTGCCTACCGACATGAAGTTTTTCAAGGACAGGACATTGGGACACCATATTTTGACCGGCCGAAAAAACTACGAATCCATTCCCGAAAAATACCGTCCACTGGCCAACCGCACCAACATCGTTATTACCAGGGATCCTAAATTGGAAATACCGGGCTGCCTCGTTACCACCTCTATTTTACAAGGCATCCAGTTTGCCCGCCAGCGTGGTGAAAAAGAACTTTTTGTGATTGGCGGTGGTGAAATTTACCGACAATGCCTCGACCAGGACCTGGTCACACATATCTACCTCACCCGCGTCAATGAAACCTTTGACGCCGATACCTTTTTCCCCGAATTGGATATGACCAAATGGCGCAATACCTCCGAAATCTATTGCAAGAAGGACGAGAAAAATAAGTACGACTGTACTTTTTATGAGCTGGTGAGAATCAGGTAAGCTCTGTTTCCGACTTCTCGCAATGACTCACTTGCGGGATTAACCCACGCATTTTCCACAACCTTTTCCCATTTTTCTTCGTCTAAGCCATACCTATTCCATAGCAACTATGAAAAACTTATTTGCCTTTTTGTTTATCGCAACGCTATTCAGCTGCAAAACCGATAAAACCAATAACGAGCTCAACTCCTGTAAAGACAATGCTTTGGCGCAAGTCATCTATCTCGATATTTTCAAGCAATCGCAATATTACGTGAGTACTTTTCTGAATCAGCAAAATCCTGGCGACACCGCTATTAAATTTGTAACTTCTGCCAATCCCGCAAGTCCTACCTTTCCTTTCACACTCACTGTTGTTCATGGCAACAGCGACGTGCTGTGTTACGACAATAAATACCGTAGGGGAAATATGGTGATAAAAGTGAGTGCCGCCAGTTACAACAACACTATGACTTCCATTGATAAAATGGAAATTTCCTTCAGCGACTTCTACCTCAACCAGTCGAATGTGCTGGGGAAATTCAATATCGTCAATCAGGGACTCAACAGTAAAAACAATTACGTCTTTGATCTTCGCGCCCAGGAAGGAATTATTATTAACAGCAACGGCACTATGTCGTGGGACGGCATTGAAACGCTGGAACTCACTGCCGGCGCTACTACCAATACCGTTTTCGACAATACTTATTCGCTCACCGGAAGCGCATCAGGAAAGGATTTTAAAGGCACCGATTTCTCTGCTGCTATTTCTTCTGCTATGACGGTAGATCCTAATTGCCGCTGGTTCATCACATCGGGAAAAATGGCCGTGGAACCTAATAAACTCGATGTGCGCAATCTCGATTATGGCAATGGCTGTACTGGCTTAGTTTCGGTGATGATTAAGGAAGAAGCACTTAGTTTTTCGATACAATAAATCTCCATTTTTTTACCACAGACACAGAGATTTTTCACAGAGATCACTGAGGTTTAAGATCCCGGAGGGCTTAACGCCTAAAGAGGTCACGGAGTCTAAATGCGCCTTACCCTCTGTGAACTCTGTAAGCCTTAAGCTCTCTGCGAACAAATAAACTCGTCAAAACTCCGCGTCCTCTGTGAAAAATCTCTGTGTCTCCGTGGTGAAAAAATCCCCTGCCTTTCCCTCTTTGTAAGTCGCTTTCATTTTGGTATCTTTGGCGACTGCTAAAAAGGACGCCTAAGTCCCTGATTAGCAAAGCAAAATTGAATTATGGCAAAAGAAATGTCGCTGGAAGATTTATCCAGCATTAAAGGCGCAACTTCATCCAAAGCAGTAGACGAGCTTTTTAAAACTATTAAAAACGCTCCGCTTCCTGCTACAAATAATGATTTAAGCGCCAATGCAGTTGCAATAAGTGATCTGCGTCCCGACGAAGTACACAACTCTTCCGACCTGGAGAAAAAGCTCATCAAAGGCAATTTCCCGAAGGAGAAAAATGGTTATCTGGTAGTATCAAAAGTAATTGAAGGCTAATGGCTTCTGAAATAAAAAACATACACGAAAAGCTCGTTAAGAAAGAGATTTCCTGTGTTCAGCTCGTTCAGGAAAAACTGAATGCACTGGGCAAAAACAAATACAACTCTGTTAACTTTTTGCTGAGCGATTTAGCGCTGGAAAAAGCAAAAGCAGTAGACGCTAAAATTGCGAAAGGCGAAAAAATCGGCTTGCTCGAAGGCATTCCCTTCGGTGTGAAAGACGTGTTTTTGCTGCAAGGACAGCATGCTTCTGCCAGCTCAAAATTTTTGAAAAATTACATTTCTCCGTACACCGCAACAGCCATTCAAAAGCTGATTGACGCCGGCGCTATTCCGCTGGTGAAGGAAAATGCCGACAGCTTTGGTCACGGAAGCACGAGCGAGAACACCATTTTTGGTGCAGTGAAAAATGCGCACAACGAAGCACTTGTAGGCGGTGGATCCAGCGGCGGAAGCGCAGTGAACGTAGCAAAGGGCTACACTGTTTTTTCCATTGGTGGCGATACTGGAGGCTCTATCCGCCAGCCCGCGGGTTTCAATAAAGTTTACGGACTCAAGCCCACTTACGGCCGCGTGTCGCGCTATGGCATCATGGCTTACGCTTCTTCAACGGATTGCGTGGGACCTATTGCTTCCAGCGTGGAAGACATTGAAATTGTGATGAACGTGATCAGCGGAAAAGATTACCACGATCAAACGACTTACGCTTCTGAGCCTATCGATCTCACACTCGCTCTCACTCCCGAGACTGTGAAAGTTGGTTATTACGCCGACTTTATCGACAACAAAGGCCTCGACGCCAACATCAAAAAAGATTTCCTTGCAGTGATTGAAAAACTGAAAGCGAAAGGCGTTGAAGTGACGCCGCTCAGCTTTAAAAACGCTGATACACTGGTGTCGACTTACTACGCGCTGGCCATGGCCGAAACAGCTTCCAATCTTGCGCGCCTTGACGGATCAATGTACGGCGAGCGCATGAACGCCGATGTGCTGAAAGAAAGCTATGCCCTCTCCCGCTCCGAAGGATTCAGCGAAGAAAGCAAGCGCCGTATCGTTGGCGGCAACCAGGTATTGTCGCAAGGCCACACCGATGAAATTTATTTGAAAGCACGTGCCCTGCGCACGCAAATCATGGAACACTTTAACAAGGATTTCAAGGAAGTAAACATCATCCTTTCTCCTGTATCGCCTGCTGCAGTGCCAGCGATCGGCGGCAGCTTAAAAGATCCGCTGGCCATGTACCTGTCGGATATTTACACGATTGGTTTTAGTCTGGGTGAATTGCCAACACTGGCTTCACCTGTTGGAACAGCTACAGGCATACAAATCACTGCTGCCAAACAGCAGGATGAACTCACTTTGAAATTCGCTAAATTCTTAAACGAAGCATTGTAATGGAACTCACGCATAAATTAGATCAGCTGGGGCTGGAAGTGGTGATCGGACTCGAAACGCACATCCGCCTCAACACCAAAACCAAATTGTTTTGCGCCTGCGCCAACCAGGAAAGTTCTGTTGCCAATGCCAATATCTGCTCGGTGTGTACAGGGCAAATGGGCGTGCTTCCTGCCATCAACAGCGAAGCCATTCGCAAAGCCATACTTTTTGGTAAAACCGTAAAATCATCTTTTAAAAACGAAGTGATTTGCTGGGACCGCAAGCACTACGAATATCCCGACCAGCCAAAAAACTTTCAGCTCACGCAGTTTCAAAAGCCCATCATTCCCGATGGCGAAGTGAAATGCTTCCGCGAAGACGGAAGCGAATTTTCGGTACAGCTGGAACAAGTGCATTTGGAAGAAGATGCGGCAAAGCTGATGCACGAAAAAACACAAACGCTCGTGGATTTCAACAAGTCGGGCGTGCCGCTCATTGAAGTGGTGACCAAGCCTTGCATCCGCGAATTGAAGGATGCTTCGCTGTATGCACAATACCTGCAGCGCATCGTGCAAAACCTGGGCATCTCCGAAGCCAACCTCGAAATGGGTGAATTCAAATCCGACGTGAGCGTATCGCTGCGCAAAAAAGGAACACAGGATCTCAACCCACGCACCGAAATAAAAAACCTCAACTCTTTCAAGTTCATGATTGAAGCTTTGGAAGAAGAGGTGACCAAGCAACTTGATTATTACACACAGCACAATGCCTTCCGTCCCGACCAAACTACGGTACTCTTCGACGCCGATTTGAAGAAAACCAAAACGATGCGTAAAAAGGAATTTGCGGCCGATTACCGCTATGCGCTGGAGCCCGACATTCCTTTCGTAAACATCAAAAAGGAAGTAGAAAACACTACGGTCGACGAGAATTTATTGCCATACGCCAACGAGTCCATCATGATCAAGGCCGGTGTTCGCCCGCAAGACGCAAAATACCATACCGGTGATCCTGTGCTGCTGCAGACTTTCATCGCCATCAATAAAAAGCTGAACGATCCGCTGTTTATTGATAAGGCACTGCGCAACAACCTGAAATCGGAAGATTATCCGAAAATTAAAGTGGAGGTGCTCACTGATATTTTAGGGCAATACAAAGACGAAAAAATCACGATTATTTTAGTGCAGAAAGCATTGGAAGAATTGATCAAAGATTCGTCCTTTAATTATGAGAAATACTTTGTCGACAATACCTTCTCTCCAGAAAAATTAAAGAATGCTGTTTTAGAAGCAATCAACGAAAACCCTGAAATTGCTAAAGAAATTAAAGCTGGTAATCAAGGGAAAGCCGGAGTTCTTGTTGGGAAAGTAACACAAAAGCTTACGAAGGGAGTAAACGGAAAACTAGTTAGGGAAATCATTCTGCAAACTTTACAAGGTGAAGGAGATTACTCACAAAGTTCTGAAACTAAATCCGAAGAAGAAGGTGGAGAAGTAAAAGTTTCTGCAGCGCAACAACGCGATGATGAAGAAGCCGTGCGCGCCATTCCAGTGATCATCAAAGACCAATACCGCACACATGTGGTGACGCAAATCTCACAGGATTCTGTAGGAAAAAGTGTTACACTTTCGGGTTGGGTATCCAGCTTGAGAGACCACGGAGACCTAGTATTCATCGACTTCCGCGATGCAAGCTACGAAGTATTGCAGCTGAGTTTGAAACGCGAAACTTTTCCGCAGCTGGATCAGTTTGCAAAACTGAAACCAGAGTCGGTGATTATGGTAACGGGCAACATTATCCTGCGTGGTGAAGACGATTACAACTCCAGCATCCGCACAGGAAAACTGGAAATGGAAGTGAAGGAAATTGATATTCTCAACCTGGCAAAAACATTGCCTTTCGAAATAAAACGTGCAGCAAAAACCAACGAAGCAACACGATTAAAATACAAATTCCTCGATCACAGAAGCATTGAAAATCGCACAGCGATTATCAACCGTCACAAAGTAATTAAACTGTTGAGAGATATTCTCGACCGAGAAGAATTCATTGAAGTGGAAACACCGGTTTTAACTGCCGGTACCGAAGAAGGTGCGCGTGAATTTATTGTACCGAGCCGTAAATACGCCGGTTCGTTTTACACGCTTCCACAAGCGCCGCAACAGTTCAAGCAATTGCTGATGGTAGGTGGCTTCCAGAAATATTTCCAGGTAGCAAGATGTTTCCGCGATGAAGATTCACGCGGTGATCGTCAGCCTGAATTTACGCAGCTCGACATGGAAATGGCTTTCCTCGGCGAGCAGGACATCATGGACCTCAACACAAAATTACTCACTACGGTGGTGAAGGAACTCTATTCCGACAAATGGAAGATGAAGCCTTTCCAGGTGATTAAGTATTGGGATTCCATGGAAAAATACGGTTGCGATCGTCCGGATATGCGCTATGGTTTGGAATTACAAACCATCACCGACATCGTGAAAGACACTACTTTCCAGGTGTTCAGCAAACCTATCGAAGAAGGCGGCGTAGTGAAATGCATCAAGGTGGATGCTGAATTACAAAAGAAAAGATTATCAAAAGGTCAAATAGAAAAACTCACTGCTCTCGCACAGGAAAATGGTTTGGGAGGATTGGCTTATATCATCGTGAACGAAAACGACTTACAATCGCCTATCATCAAATTCCTCGGCGAAGAAATTGCAGCCAACATCATCAAAACAACAAAAGCTAAGGTAGGAGACATTGTTTTCTTCTCGGCGGCATCTTATGCCACTGCAAACAAAGCGCTCGATCAGGTGCGACAGGAATTGGGCAGAATGCTTAATCTCATCAACCCAAAAGAATTGGCGCCGGTGTGGGTAGTTGATTTTCCTTTCTTCGAAAAAACCGATGAAGGAAGATGGACGTTCACGCACAACCCTTTCTCTATGCCGAAAGTAAAGGATCTCGACAAACACATGAGCAGCACAAACGTTGGCGACATCATCGCACAACAATACGATTTGGTACTCAACGGTTACGAAATCGGTGGCGGTTCTGTACGTGCGCACAAAGCGGAAATCCTCGAAGCTACTTACCGCAACATGGGTTACAACAAGGAAGAAATGAAGAAGAGCGTTGGCCACATGTACGAAGCTTTCCAATACGGCGCACCACCACACGGCGGTATCGCGTGGGGCCTTGACCGTTTGATGATGATCCTCGAAAGAAAAGTTTCTATCCGTGAAGTAATGGCGTATCCGAAAACCGGTTCGGGAGAGGATTTGATGTTTAATAGTCCGAGTGTTTTGTCGAGTAAGAAGGTGGAGGAGATGAATATTAGGGTGATCTAGATTTGAATAACTGTGTAGCATATAATTAAGAGAGAACCTCTCAAATTAAATGACAATAACAGTTAAATTTTATTGAAAATAAGAAAAAAAAGAAATAATCTTGAATAATATTATAACTTATAGGTTATATTTACGTTGAATAAAAAAGCAGTCATATTAGCTAAAGGCACAAAATATAATATTTGTTGTGATATAGATTTTCTAACTGAATTTATGGAATATCTTTTAAAGGACGAAAACCACGGCAAAGAGATTAAACTAATTTTTGATCAGGTTAGAGAAGGTCTAAAAACTAAAAAATATGGCGACGAATCTTTCGGCACAAAAGCTATGAAACCCTTTATGAATAGAGAGAATGATAGGATAATATGCAACGTAACCAGGAGAAAAGGCAATAAGCAATGTATTGTAATGTCTGAATTATACTTACATAAAACATCCCAAGGCAACAACAAAGAGCTCACAAATAGATATCATATTGTTTCAACTTATAGCTATGACATTATTGAATAAAATACAAAGCGAATTCGATGATAATATCTTTGATATTGAACATGAATCGAATATGGTTCAATCTAGGCTACTAAGTCCTATTATAGAAACTATTGAAAGCCAAGGCATAACTCAAGAAGAGCTTGCTGAAAAAACTGGACTGGCACAACCATTCATTAGTGCTGTTCTAAATATTAGGAAAAATCTAAATATGGAACATATAGCCCTATTTCAAAAAGCGCTGGGCATCATACTTCAACCACCTACTACATTAACGGGAAAAGAGCATAAATCTAAATTCTATAGCAAAGAAGAGTATGATGCACCATCGGACGTTTTATTTGAAAGCATTTACCACACTCACCCAATAAACGCGCTTCACCATTACTCAAAAAACCGAAATAAGGTACTTTATATCACAAGTAGAGGACACAATGTTTCTAAACCATATTCAGGAAAGAAAATTTCAGAATCCTCTTCGTATGTTATTAAGAAAGCTCAATCAATATAAAGAAAATGACTAAAAATAGATTATTCAATCAAGACATTATTATACATAGCCAAAGTATTAAGGCTATTTATTACACAACCAAATTTGGGGAAGATTTACATTTTAAAGAAAATAAAAATTTAGAATTTACTTGCGAATATGATGTTTTGAGTCATAAAGAGAACACAAGAGATCATATAATTCTTTTGGAATATAATGTAATAGAACCTAGTAAAGAAGAACACAAAAATGAATTTCATATTATAGTTGAAGGGCATTTTGAGATTTCTGAAGAAATTAAAGGAAAATTAATTGATGAGACAAAACATTTTCAGAGTTTATCAATTCTATTATCCTTTCTAAGGACGGCAGTATTTAATATAACTTCCATGACGGCTTCTGGTGCACATCAGATCCCTTTAATTAATGCAGAAGAGCTTCACAAAAAATTTATTAGGAAACCGATTACAAATAAAAAGGTTGTAAAAAAGAAAAAAATAAAGCCAAAAAAATAGTCCCCCCCGCCTCGCCGAGGGTGTTTTCTTTCCCTCGGCGATCTACCACTCCCAAAGCCTTCGGCTTTCTTTCCTAATCAAATAAAACGAGGCGAAGCCTCTATCATGTTAAGACCGCTTAGATTTGATATTAAGAGGAGAAAGGAACTTTCGGTCATAGAAGCCTAAGCGGAGCGGTGTGTAAAAAGGCAAAAGAAAATGCAGCCTAAGCGGAGCGTACACAAAAAGAAAATCCTACTTTCGTTTTACCTAAACTAAAACACATGGATGGCAAGTACCGAATTTCCGAACCGGAAGGCATTTACTTTTTAAGTTTTTCTACCATTGGATGGGTAGATGTTTTTACAAGAATACGATATCGTGATATTGTTGTCGACAGTTTGAATTTCTGCATCAGCAATAAAGGCTTTGTAGTCTACAGCTGGGTAATCATGAGCAATCACATGCATTTGGTATGCAAATCAACAACCGGAAACTTGCCTGGAACCATCCGTGATTTCAAAAGCTATACAGCCAAACAAATCCTGAAAAGTATCATGAATGAACCCGAAAGCAGAAGAGAGTGGATGTTGACTATTTTCAATATGGCTGGCAGGAACAATATCAACAATAAAGATTTTCAGTTCTGGCGGCACGACAATCACGCTATTGAAGTCTACTCTAATGCAGTAATCGATCAGAAGATTGACTACATTCACAACAATCCTGTTGAAGCCGGAATAGTAGCAAAAGCCGAAGATTATTTATACAGCAGTGCCGGCGATTATTGTGAAATCAAAGGATTAGTAAATGTGGAAATAATGGAAAGAAGTGGCGTAGAGAGAATATAAAATAAAGCCGAAGGCTTTGGGAGTGGGAAAATCGCTTAGCGAAAAGAAAATGCACGCTAAGCGAAGCGGGGTCATTTATGAACATCGACAAGGTATTCCATGTTAATCGCCACAGATTCGAGTGCCATCACTACGGAACACTCATTTATATTCTCCTGTGCGGAAAAATATTTTACGCTTGCAAACAAGATTACTGGAGTGAAAAAAAAGTTGAACTCAGTGAACTAAAAGCAATGAAATATTTGGCTAGAAATAAATCATTGATTCATGATTTAATTTTTGATGAAGGAGCAAACTCTGAATTAGTATTGGTGAAAATGAATGCTGTTTTTCGAAACACCTGTATAAAAGAAGTCAAAAAGAATCATCAAACCCCTATGAACATTATGAAATATTGCTTAAGTTGACGGCTATGGGACAGACACTATTTTCTATAACTACAACTCACCCTCCGCATATTTTTCCCAAAGCATCGGAAACCTATTTTTCAAATCATCCCCTTCTTCACTCCACTCTTCTCCTTTTACATCAATATTTTCCTGAAAATCTGATGGAATAATCTTGCCTGTAAGTTCCTTAAAAACATCCGAAGCGATGTAGGAAATCCCTTCATAATCCACTTCAACTACCACATCATCCTGTAATGAAGACGGATTCTTTGTTAGCCGGTAATAGAAATCTTTCCCATTAGCGATTACCCACGACCTGAAATCGCTGAACTCATCATCGCCGCAACCTCCTTTGATGATGTAAATAGCGCCCCAAAGATTCCAGTCAAGCGCCTCACCTCTAAGCTGTCGAAAACGATTATCAAACAAAATAATATCCTGTAGATTCAGCTCCATCAATAGCTTTGGCAGCTCTGCCTGCTGATTTTCATAATCTCCTTTAGCCCGTTCGAATGACGTTTTTATCAAACCCCAAAACCGGTCTTCTGTCATTAAATCAGCAGAAGGAACGAAATCCGAGCGCTTTTTTTTGAATATATTATTGAAGAGTCCCATGTCAGCCAATATAAATCAAAAATAAGAACAGATAAAAAATTAGAGATAGATGATTATTATTTTTCAAGTTCCTTTTCCTTAAATTAGGGGCGTCAGTAATCGCCTAAAGACATGAAGCCACTAAGCATTTTAAAATGGATTTTGCCATTCCTTATTCTCAGCTATTCCTGTAGTTCAGATACAAATTCATTTAAAAACAACTTGCAGACTGAAGGTTTAAAGTGCAAATAAGGACAGACGTATATTAATTTAATAACTCTAAATTTCAGCAATGTCTCAGATATTTTATATATTATTTCAACTAGCAGTTATTGCATGTTTATCTATTGCTGCTTTGGTTTTTATCATCCTTGCTATTGTAAAAAGAAAAAAAACGGGAAGCGCAGCTCGGTTTATTGCACTATCAGCAGTTTCGATTATTTTTTCCATTTTAATTTGGACGATTGATCCATCCACAAGGGAGACTGAAGACCGCGAAAGTTCTGTTCAAGCCTTCAGTAGTAATTTTGGTTTTAATCCTCCTGAGGCAGTAAAAGAAATCATGCATAAAAATCAGTCGGTTTTTGATTCTCATTTACATTACATGTGTTTTACCTATGATTCAATTTCTTTTCAAAAAATATTGGCCCATGACCAACCTTTGGACACAGCTTTAAGACCCTCAAGGATATTTTATTCAAAAGTTGAATCCGCAAAAAAACACACGAATACCCCTGACTGGTTCACTTGTCCTGACAGTAAAATCGAGAAGATATATTTTAAAGAAAACTTTTTACATCATAGCCATAGTGAATACTATTTGTGGATCAATAGGCAGACTAATATGGTCTATTTATATGTTACATACTTCGATTGATTAAATTAATCATCCCCGCTTCGCTTAGGCTGCATTTTCTTTTACCTAAGCGATTTTTCCACTCCCAAAGCCTTCGGCTTTCTTTTATAATCAAATAAAAACGAGGCGAAGCCTCTAAAATAGTAAGACCGTTTAGATTTGATATTAAGATGAGAAAGGAACTTTCGGTCTTAGAAGCCTAAGCGGAGCACGTATTTAACCTGATACTTTTTATTTGAAACACAAATAACTTTTCCATTTTGTTCAAAATCCCTGAACAACTTCTTTAATCATCGATGATCACATTATTTATTTTTAGTCCGCCAACTAAAAAATCTTAACTAAACCTATTATGGAATTACAAATCATTAAAACCAAAATTTATGAATTACGAGGCATGAAAGTGATGCTCGACTTCGATTTAGCAGAACTTTACGAAACGGAGACTAAGTATTTAAAACGTTCTGTAAAATCAAACATTGAAAGATTTCCCGAAGACTTTATGTTTGAACTGACTAAGAAAGAATGGGATAGTTTGAGGTGCAATTTCAGCACCTCAAAGCGAGGAGGCCTTCGTTACATGCCTTACGCTTTCACAGAGCAAGGTGTAGCCATGTTATCGAGTGTACTGAATAGCAAGAAGGCTATCGAAGTAAATATTTCCATTATCCGGGCTTTTGTCTTATTGCGACAATATGCATTAAACAACAGAGAACTTTCTGTCAAAATCAAGAAATTAGAAAAAAAATACAACCAACAATTCAAAGATGTGCACGAAGCAATAAACTATTTACTGCAAAAAGATCAACAGGAAAATGAACAAAAACAAAGAAAGCGCATCGGTTACAAAAGAAGTAACGAATGATCGCCTCCGCCCCGCCGAGGGTTCTTTTTCCCTCGGCGATCTACCACTCCCAAAGCCTTCGGCTTTCTTTCCTAATCAAATAAAAACGAGGCGAAGCCTCTACCATGTTAAGACCGCTTAGCGCAAAAAGTAGTGTAATCGGAGTGATGGAATCAGCCAATTTTCAGTATATTTAGTGCAACAAAATTGGATAAGATTTACCATCTTTTATGTCTGAAAACATTCAAGCTCTTTCATTGGATGAATCCGTTAGGAAACGGCCATTCATGTACATAAGTGACTTTCCAGGGCTCTTTACAGGAATACTCCTTGATTGTATTGAACTTTGCAAAACCGACAAGATATTTTTTACCCTTACCATAAAAGCAGAAAACAGCTTTTCAATTGAAATTGACACACAAGCTGATTTAAGGTCTTTCATCGAACAATTTGAGAATAAGCAACCTTTCCCTCTCTATTTCCCGAGAATATTAAAAATAGTATCAAAGGATTTTGAATTTTTCAAACAAAAAACAACAACTATTCAGTTTTCAATAGACACTTCCATCATCACAGATATCTCTATTGATTTTATGGAATTCATTGAAAAAACGTCACAGATTGCCTTGTTAAACAGGCAAAGCGAAATATTAATTATCGACCGGAGGCAGAAACATCACAATCAGCTGTTTTTTCATTTTCCGCAAGGTGTTTTTTACGCATTTGACAGAGCGGCGAAAAAAAGTTGGGGCCAGGTAGAAATTAAACTGCATTTCGATGAGAAAATTGAAGAAAACCACTATCAAATCGGACTCGCTTACAGCACTGACTGGTGTCCAAACCCCAACATCATCACCTTTGCCAATGATGTACATACCATATGTGGAGGCTCTTTATCAGACGGAATTGTAGAAGGAGTTTACAGCGCTTTTAAAACTTACTCAAAAAAAAATAAATTGAAAGCGATGAAAATCACCCGAAAAAAAATATTGAACGGACTTATCGTTGTAGCCACTGTAAGGGGTAAAAAATTTGAATACGGCGGTAGTTTTAAAGAAAGACTGGAAAATGAAATAGTAAAAAAACAGGCCGCAAATATCATTCACAATTTACTGCTCAACTTCCTAATGCAAGAAAAAGAAATCACTACTAAATTCTTTAATAGGTTCGACAAGAATAATATTGGTAGTATAATGTTTTAAAATAATGACACGAGAAGAATTCTACACAAAATTTGAAAATAGAAAATACGCTGAAATTCTTGATGAATTCAAAAGAGGATTAAACCTCGACATTGATATAGAAGAAGAAACAAATCAGGCATCTTGGAGTGAAAACTTTGAAGCCCTTTATCTATTTTGGCAAATGGGAGCTAAAGGAGAATCGCCATTCATTGAAGAAATATTTGAGCGCTTTAAAAACGGGGAAAGTCCGCAACAGTTGATTGATGAAAAGGCCGAAAATGAAAGAGCAAAAAGAGCCGCAGCTTCTGCAGATTTAACAACATTCACAACAGTACAACAAATTCCACTCGGTGAAATAACTATGTTCGCAGAAGAAGGATTATATTTTTTAAGCATAGAAATAAAATCCTACATCTTTGATGACTATGTTTACGATGCACGCAATTTAATTTTTGGCCCCATTAACATACAAGAGTCAAAAACTGAATTTACGAACGATGCATTTGATGAAAGCATCTATTTATTTCATTCTCACAACCCCATTTACTTAAAATCAATAGAACTACAAAACCTCAACAACTTAGAAACTCAAATTAAAGTGGAATTACTTTTTGACTTTGAGTTTGAAGTAAACGGCAAAAACAAATCTCTCGTAATAGAACAGAAAATCCCCCGCTTCGCTTAGGCTTCTAAGCGGAGCAGTGTGAAATTTCGGTCTTAGAAGTCTAAGCGGAGCGACGCGAGTGAACACGTAAAAAGAACTTTCGATTTTAGAAACCTAAGCCGACTTATACTTAAAGAGAATTTTCTACTTTCGTTCTACCTAAACTAAAACACATGGATGGCAAGTACAGTATTTCCAACCCGGAAGGTATTTATTTTTTAAGTTTCGCAACCATCGGCTGGGTGGATATTTTTACCAGGCAAAGGTATCGCGACATTGTTGTTGACAGTTTAAACTTCTGCATTAAAAATAAAGGATTTGTGGTGTATAGCTGGGTGATCATGAGCAATCATGTTCATCTGGTGTGTAAATCAACAAGCGGAAATTTATCGGGAACCATCAGAGATTTTAAAGGATTTACAGCCAAACAAATTCTGAAGAGCATTATGAACGACCCTGAAAGCAGAAGAGAATGGATATTGACGATTTTTGGCATGGCCGGACAGAACAACGCAAGCAATAAATATTTTCAATTATGGCACCATGATAATCATGCTATCGAAGTATTCAGCAATGCTGTTATAGATCAAAAAATTGATTACATTCACAACAATCCAGCTGAAGCCGGAATAGTAGCAAAGGCCGAAAATTATCTATACAGCAGTGCTTGTGACTACTGTGAAATTAAAGGATTGGTCAATGTAGAAATAATGGAAAGAATCGGTGTGGAGAGAATATAAAAGAAAGCCGAAGGCTTTGGGAGTAGAAAAATCGCTTAGCGAAAAGAAAATGCACGCTAAGCGAAGCAGTGGGGGCCTCGACCGCCTCATGATGATTCTCGAACGCAAAGTTTCTATTCGCGAAGTAATGGCTTATCCAAAAACTGGTTCGCGAGAGGATTTGATGTTTGGCTCCCCTTCTCCACTGCCGAAGAAGAAGGTGGAGGAGATGAATATTAGGGTGATATAAAAATGAGTTAAAATATGAGTTGGGAATTTTTAGACAGCCCCAGAATACATAAACACAAATATTGTTGCTTTGATTGCAGGAAATCCTTCAAAAGAAAAGTTTTGAAGGATTTAACAGGTGAGGATGAATTGCAAAAAATCGAAGCAAAATGTCCTGACTGTGGAAAAGAGTCGACATACATTGGAATTCGTTTTCGTGCTCCAAAAGCTACTAACATCAAAGCATGGAATTCAATAAAAATACTGGCTGATGTAAATTTATTTCGATTTAATTTTTTTGGAGGTACGATACAAATTCCAAATAGCGAAAAAAAACTTCGAGACTTACTTCTTACCGGAAAAGAATGTGCAGAAAAAAGCATTAGATTTTGTCTTTCTGCAGAATACAACAACACAAACAAAGATTCAATCAAACGTTGCTATGAAACAATAAGAAAAATTGATTTGTACTTGGTTAATAATAAATAACCTCCGCTGCGCTAAAATCTGAAATTACTATACTTGAAACTTCAGGATAATATTCTTTATGAAATTAACAAAGGCAATAAAAAACACATTCTTCAACTTAGTGAAGGAGCAGGAAAAAGATACATATGTCGAGGCGTCTAAAATACTTTATGAATTTCCTGAACTTTCGAATGCCATAGTTTCAGGGTTATCGAAGGGAATAGATGGGTTTTCTTCATTAATGCTTGCGATTCGATTTTCTAATTTTAAAATAGCGGTAGAATTAATTGAATTGGGAGCTGATATCAATTATATTGATACTTCTCATGCTCGGACAAATCACCAGCCGGTATTTTTTGATTTACTGGAATCGATCAGGGACTTAATCGAGGCAAAGAATGTTTCGGGTATTCAGGATAGTATGAAAGTATGGACTTTAATGGAGTCTAAAGGGCTTGATTATTCATTAAAATCAATTACAAATGATGGTGTGAATAAGCCTAAAAATTGTCTTGAAAAAATTATTCAGTTAGCATCAGCAAATGTTGCTTACGGACAAAAACATAGAATTCATTTTGATGTTCAACAAAAGCTTAGCTTATTGAGCGAAAACAGTAGGGATCTCGAAAAGGAAAAATGGTATGAACTTGTTATAAGTAAAATAGTGAACAATATTGAAGAGACTATAGTTAATCAGGTTAATGCTGATGATTATAGAAGTTCTTCCGTTATGCAATTATATAATCGTTATGGAAAAATCGATCAATTTGCATTAGAAGTGGCTAATAAATTTGTTTTCCAAAGATTTAGGGCTTCAATTAAGAATATTGATAGCGAAGAATATATAAAAGAAAATTATCAAAGGTTTTTACCGATTCAAGAAAGAAAGTGAAAGTTAGGGCATGTTTTTTAACCCCCGCTTAGGCTGCATTTTCTTTTGCCTAAGCGATTTTCCACTCCTTAAGCCTTCGGTTTCCTTTTTTCACAAGAGACAGCGACCATCATTATTTAATTAGGCGCTGTTCCCCCGTAGCACTATTCTCAAAAAATTAATTTAATTTCAGCGCATTAATCCGCAAAACATTAAACTACAATGAACACAGAAAACAAAAAACAATGGGTAAGTCCGGAAATAGTATTTGATGCAATTTCCGAAACAGAAGGAGGATTTAAGCCTATGGGGCCTGAAGGACCAACCTGGATTTCCTGATGCAAACAAGAGGATAAGTGAATATTTACGGCAAACATAAAGGGTTTGACATCGATGTACCGAATGCCGCCCAGGTTTTGTTGTCGGAAGATCATTTCTTCTCAAAGGAAAGTAACTTTCTTTCCGAATGCCTCCACTTCCGCCTGGTATTGGATGAATTATGGAAAACAGGAACATCTCAGCAACTCAGCGATGAACAAAATTCGTTTTTGAACCAGCGCATACTGCATCACCGGCAAAACCTTACAGCTGCCGACATACAAAATTATCCGAGGTCTCTGTGCTATATTATCAATGAAATAGCCCACGACTATTTTACGTTGTTCGGCTCTCCTTTTCTCCATTTTATTGCTTCCGGAGGAATTTTTAAGATCATTAAGGGGGAAGTAAACCGTGCTTATTTTCAAACAGCAATACAGGTAGGGTCATGGTATCTCGACCTGGCGAATGACGCGGTACTACCGCAAAACGACAAAGTAAAATTTTGCCGTCTTGCAGATTCCGGTTTTTCTGTGATCAGCACCCTTCAGCAATACATTGAAGTAAAACAAAAATATTTCCATTGCGAGCTGTACGCCAATCATCTTTTTCCTGCCATTGCGCCTTATTTTCCTTTGGTGATGAAGAAAGCTGATGGCCAATGGACGATTGATAATTTCACGTTTATTGCTGATCTCATGATTGAATCCCAAGGACAATTTTCGCATGGTTTTTGCAAAGAAATGCCACCCGAAGACGCGCAAAAAATACTGGATAAATTCCAGGAAAAAAGAGACAAAAATATGTTTCAGCCATGGACCAGTCCGGAGAAATTCCCTGCAGAAAAACTTCCCGAAACCCGCCAGGACTTATCGCAGGAAGAGCTACAACAAATGAAACTCGCAACGAGATACATTAATTTCCTGTTAAAATAATATTGAATAAAAAATAGGGACAGCTGAGCGAACTTGGTGATTTAGCAAATACACGTGGAAGCTTTCAGATTCTTTCCCGAAGGAACCCTACTCCGCCATTTCGCTGAGCGTGCATTTTTTTTATAAATAGGGACAAACACCATAGCCGTCAACTTAAGCCATTAATTCACCGGGATCTATTGATAATTCAGTCTTTGAAATAAAAAAGGGAGTGGAAAAAAATTGACTTTTGGTCAAAAACCACTCCCATAAAAAAAATGTATGTCAAAGATCTTAAAAAATTACGTTCGCAATTAAGCGAACAACGAATAGTTTTTAACAGCGAAAAAGCAGGTTGGAAAACCCGCAGTAGAAAGCTCGATTTGTTTCAATTTCTAAACCTATTTATTAGCCAGCGCCCCAACAATCATTTAAGCTTAAACGATATGCGTCAAGAGCTTTTTAATGATGATCTGCTGATTAGCAAAGAAGGAATCAACAAGCGGATTAACGACAAAGCAGTTGTGATGATCAAGCTGATCTTAGGAGAAATAATGGAGTTGAATTTACTTCAATTTTATCCAACAACTAATGATTTCAGTTCAATCATTTTAACCGATTCCACCAGTTTTCAATTACCAGGCAGATTAAACGACAGCTTTAAAGGCTTTGGTGGTAATCACGGAATACGAGGCGGGGTGAAGGTTCAGTATCAAATGTCGCTTACAAATGGAAAAGTAAAAATGGATACGGTTTCTGCGGCGAAGTCAGATCAAAAAACAGAAATCATTCAACCAAAAAAAGGAGAATTACATCTTTTTGATTTAGGCTATTTTAGCTTTCCCCGCCTAAATGAATTTGAACAAAAGAAAGCGTTTTATCTGTGTAGGTTAAAAGTAAATACCTTGCTATGGATACGGAAAAATAATCAATGGCATCAATTAACATGGAGGGAAATTGCAAAGCTGCACAGAGGCCATAAAACGCTTGAAATAGAAGTTTTTTTGGGACAGGATCGGCAAGTGAAAACAAGATTGTTCATTGAGAAAATCAGCGCAAATTCCTCAGCACAAAAAAGAAGAAAAGTTAAACGATATGCTCAGCGGCACGGCAGGATTCCTACCCAAAAACACTTAACCTCCTGTGATTTCAGTGCGCATATCAGTAATGTTCCGCCGGAAATATTGACTAAAGAAAATGCCCGGAAAATTTATAGTTTAAGATGGCAAATCGAAATACAATTTAAAACATGGAAATCGTTTATGAACATTGATAAAATATTTCATATGAATCGGTATAGATTTGAGTGCCATCACTACGGAACTCTCATTTATATTCTCTTGTGCGGCAAAATATTTTATGCTTGTAAACAAGAGTATTGGCGTGAATATGAAGTCGAACTCAGCGAACTAAAAGCAATGAAATTTTTGGCCAGAAACAAATCATTGGTTCATGATTTAATTTTTCAGCAAATAGCAACCTCTGAAGTAGTATTAATGAAAATGAATTCTGTTTTCCGGAACACCTGTATAAAAGAATTTAAAAAGCATCGTCAAACCCCTATGAATATTATGAAATATTGCTTAAGTTGACGGCTATGTATTTTTTCCCCTAAAATAATTACCCGCAGAGCACTTTTACACGCACGTCTTGATTAAGAAAAAAAGGCAGAAAATTAAATTGCCTTGCTGCTTCTTGCCTTGGCCATTTGATCAATGGAATCTATGATATCCGTCAGGCGATCAAAATGAAAAGACTTTATGATATAGTCAAAGGCCTTGTTTTCCATTGCTGTTGAAACGAGTTCATAATCCACAGAAGAAGAACACATGATGGTTGGTGTTTTTCTGTTGATTTCATTTAATGATACATTTTTGAGCTTGAGGATATCGAGTCCGGAAATTTCCGGCATATTCACATCGAGGATAATAGCGTCGTATTGTTTTTCATTGATCTTATCGATAGCACCCTGACTAGTGGTGGAGGTTTCCACGAGGCAATCGTAGTTGCTTAGTTTCCTTTCCATCAGGCGAAGTGTGAAAACCTCGTCATCTACAATCAAAATTCTTTTTTGCATAGAGAAAAGTCTAGAGTTTTTAAAATCCCGGCCTCATTGTACGACGGAAAATAAAAGAAGTTGCGTTACTGCAAATTTGCAGCAAAAGCTCCAGTATTTTCAAAATCAACATGTAACGATAGAAATGGGGCAGCGTATTATCCAAAGGTCGGGATTGTAAAACTAAATCTATGTGTTATGGAAAAGCTAGGAAGATTGATGGGGACACTGTTAGTGTTAAGCTTGATGTTTGCCGCCTGCAAGAAGGACGACTTTGGAGGGGGCAAAAAAGGAGGCAAGGATTATTCATTCAATGATGATTTTTCAAAAAAGAAAGGTCCGTCAAAACCCTATTACAACTGCAGTGGAAGTGATCACAACGACAACAACAATGGTAATCACCATGGTAACCATGGTCATAAGCTTACCATCTGCCACAATGGTCATATGATTACTATTGCAAGAAGCGCAGTATTCCATCACTTCAAGCAACATGGCACCGATATGTTGTTCAGTTGCGATGCTACAAAAGGCGTGACTTATGACGATATCATCGGCACATTGAATAAAATTATTCACGACAGAAACCTGCGTGGCAATCAGCAAAGAGTGATGCAGCGTGCCTTTAATATCTGGTATAATGAATATTACTTAACTGGCAACTGGCCGCTTCCTGTTGATAATGGCGGTGGCGGCGGAGCTGGCGGTGGTGATAATGGTGGTTCAACAGGTGGTGATACCACAGGCAATACGGATGGCGGCTCAGGTGGAGGAACAACTGAACCGATGATGGCTGTTTGTCACGACGGCGCAGTGATTTCCGTAACCTATCCTGTAGCTTTCGACTATTTTCAGAACGGTGATGTATTGTTCAGCTGTGATCCTAGTTTAGGCGTTTACTACAGCGACGTCGAAGGTCCGCTACTGGACATCATTTATGATTATACTTTAGATGAAACTGCAAGTGATGTAATGTATCAGGCCTTCCTGATCTGGCATACAGATTATTATTTGAAGGGCAACTGGCCTCCTGATGGTGGTGGCGCTGGTGGTGGTGGTGCCGGCGGCGGTGAAGGTGGTACAGGTACAGGTAGTGATACTACGGTGGTCATTAACAACTAAAATCAAAATAGCAATAAAAAAAGCCTTCTCTTCGGAGAGGGCTTTTTTTATTGCTATTATAGAAAATAATTCAAAATAATTTACTGCAATTACAGCAACTATCCATCTTTCATATCGTTATATTAGGAAAGAGGGAGGGATTATGAGGGGATCGATAAACATACTACTAGTATTGGCTATTTTCTATTCTGAAGTAGCGCAATCACAAGCCATAAGTTTAATCGCGGGAAGTTATAGCACCGCCACTGCAACAGGGACTGGTGCGGGCGGTAACGCGAGTTTAACTTACACTGCTCCGGCAGGCTCAAACAGGATGTTGATTTTCACCATGTCGGTGGAACGTGACCACAAGCCGAATCCAGTGGGCGACAACTGGGCCAACCCCGCGGTGCTGGGCGGAAGTACACCCGTAGTTTCATTTGGCGGCACCAACTTAACGCTGCTGGGCTGGTCAATCTCCTACTGGGCCAACGCACCTGTTTCCGAAACCACCACCAACATAAGTATTGAGCTTTTGGTGTACGCTATGCCCGAAGCCAGCATTCCTGCAGGTTCCAACACTTTCACTATTGCAAGCAATTACAACAACCCTGTCAATGCGGGCGACGAATCCATATTTGCTGCAATGGTATTTGAAAACGTAAACAGCGTGTCCAACATCACTTATACAGCCTGCGGTACCTGTACTTCTATTTCCACCAGTGCTGTGGATCCGCTGAGCGCTAATAACGCCATTATTGCGCTCAGTGCTGCAGGAAGCAACAGAACTTATTCCGCCGGTGCAGGATATACTCTGGTGGGCAGCACAACAACAACCAACACCAACGGTACTTACACCTCTGCGTCCATCTCAGAAAAAGACGGTAATGCCCTTGGCGTGCAATACATCACAGGAACATCGAGCACGCAAACGAGTCCGTTTACTATTTCAGGTGACACGAAAACTTTCGGAGTAACAGAAATGGTATTGCGCATGGTGACTTCCATTTCATTGCCGGTAACACTTATTGATTTCTCTGCGGAGAAAAAAGGCGACAACGCATTAATCAACTGGAGCACGGGTGCCGAGATCAACAACGATTATTTTACCATCGAGCGTTCTGTCAATGGCGAAGATTTTGAAAGTATCGCCACCATCACCGGAAAAGGCAATAGCTCGGTGTTATCGAAATACCAGTTCATAGATCAGAGCACCCCGAAAGGCACGGTATATTACCGATTGAAACAAAGCGATTACGATGGTACAACTGAGGTTTTTCCTATGAAGGCAGTGAACATGGGCAAGGAAAAAAGCGCAACTTCATTGTTTCCGAATCCCTGTGCCGACTGTCAATACATTGATATCAGCAGCGAAAAGAAAAACGTGAAACACATTTCCATTACTGATAACCTGGGAAATAATGTGTTGGATGAAGTCATGATTTCCTATGCACCGGGAAGCGCCATGAGAATCAACTTCTCACAACAACTTGCACCTGGAATGTACATGGTGAGAATGAATCACGATAATGATTGGAGTGTAAATAAATTAGTGGTTGAGTAAATTCATTTCCCACAGCTTACACAGATCAACACAGAAATACTCTGTGAAAATCTGTGTAATCTGCGGGAAATTTCAAGATTCAGATGTCTTACAGGAGTTCTCACCACAACCACAATTGCCGCAGCTTTCATCGACTTCCTTCTTCGCGAAAACAGCTTTATAAAATTTGTAGCCGCCTACTATGAGTGCCGCTGCAACAATAATATATACAATGATGTACTGCGTCATGCTAAACAAATATACTTCCTACCTGATACACTAAAAAGGATAAAATCCAGGCCATTCCGGTGGTGTAAACCATCATGAAAACGGCCCATCTCCACCCGCCCGATTCCTTTTTCACCGCTGCTACTACTGCCACACATGGAAAATAAATGAGGATGAAAAGCATGAAGGCAAAAGCCGACAGAGGCGAAAAAACTTTTTGTCCCTGCTTCTCTCCCTGTTGGTAAGTGTGCTCCTGCAAACGCTTTTTCAAGGTAGCAGAATTTTCATTCTCCCCGCCTTCTCCCTGATACAAAACTCCCATGGTACTTACCACAATTTCCTTAGCCGCCATTCCTGTAATGAGAGATACCCCCATCTTCCAGTCGAAGCCAAGTGGTTCAATCACCGGTTCAATCGCATGACCCATTTTTCCCATAAAGGAATTTTCCATTTGCTGCGCTGTGCTTTGCTGTGGATCGCGGGGGAAATAAGTGAGTGCCCAAATGATCACAGAAGAAATTAATATCATCCCGCCCATTTTCTGCAAATACTGATACGCATTTCTCCAGGCATGCAGCACAAGTGCTTTCCCGGTAGGAATGCGGTAAGGCGGAAGTTCCATCACAAAAGGAGAAGCGGGAGCCTTGAAAATAAATCTCTTGAAAAGCAGCGCTACCAGCACCGCCAGGATAATTCCTATAAAATACATGGAAAACAAAACAGTACCGGGATACTCCGGAAAGAAAGCGCCAATAAGCAAAATATACACCGGCAAACGCGCGCTGCACGACATGAATGGAGCTATCAACATTGTAAGCAACCGATTTTCCTTGTCCTCAATAGTACGGGTGGCCATTACTGCGGGCACATTACAGCCAAAGCCCATCACCAGTGGAATGAAAGATCTTCCATGCAAACCAATGGCCCGCATCAACCTGTCCATGATAAAAGCCGCGCGGGCAATGTACCCGGTATCTTCCATCAGGGAAATGAAAAAGAAAAGAATTAAAATATTTGGTAAAAAAACGATCACACCTCCTACCCCGCCAATGACGCCGTCTATCAATAAATCCTTGAGCGGCCCGTCGGCCATGCTTCCCTGCAACAACTCACCAAAGCTGCCCACCAGCGTATCTATCCAGTCCATCGGATACTGTCCGATAGTAAAAGTAGCCTGAAACATGAGCCACATAAAAAAAATAAACACTGGAAAACCCCAGTATTTATTGGTGAGGAAGGAATCTATGATTTCTGTTCGATGACGCTTATCAATTCCCTCCCGGGTGAATGTAGCTTTCATGGCGCCCGAAATGAAACCGTATTTTGCATCAGCGATAACAGTTTCACTGTCTTCTTTATATTCAGCCTCTAAGGTCTGAATAGCTGACAGGGCGCGGCGTTGAATCTCTTCCCGGTTTTCAGCCTGCTTGAGTAATTTCAATGCCAGTTCATCCTTCTCAAGCAACTTTACCGCAATAAATCGGGGCGAAAGGACATCAGTAATTCTTTTATTTTCTTCTTTGCTGATAAGCATTTCCAATGCTTCTATCTCTTCCTCGATATAGCGGCCGTGACTGATATTGACGTGCTTTTCTTCCTTGCTTTCGCGAACTTCTATCACTTTTTTAAAGAGCTCCTCAATGCCCTTTTTCCTGAATCCCACCGTAGGTACCATAGGAATACCCAGCATTTCGCTCAGCTGATGAAGATCCAGCGTTATTCCTTTTTTGTTGAGTTCATCGTACATGTTCAGCGCCATTACCACCGGAATATTCATGTCGATGAGCTGCGTGGTGAGGAATAAATTTCTTTCGAGATTTGTTGCATCTACGATATTGACCACCACATCGGGCTGCGCTTCAATGATATGCTGCCGAACAAAAATTTCTTCGGGAGAATAGGCCGATAAGGAGTAAGTCCCGGGCAAATCGGTAATATTGAAAAGATAACCATCCTGCTGGAACTTTGCAGTGTGGACATCCACAGTAACACCACTGTAATTGCCCACTTTTTGTCGCGCACCCGACGCAGCATTGAACAGCGTTGTTTTACCACAATTGGGATTGCCGATAAAAGCAACATTGATCGTTTTTGCTTTACTGTTGACGGTTCTCTTGAAAATCGCATCCGGCAGCGTGCCCGAAAAATCAGCGTTAAAGAGTTTTCCCGCTTCATCCTTCGTAAGTACTTCAATCAATTCTGCCTCGCTTCTACGAAGAGAAATCTGATAGCCCATGAGCTCATATTGCACCGGATCACGCAGTGGTGCATGCTTCACAAGTGTAACTTCGGTTCCCTTCACAAAGCCCATCTCCGTAATACGCTTGCGGAAAGCTCCCTGCCCCCTCACTCCCGTGATTACTGCTTTTTCCTCTTTATTTAATTCCGACAGCTTCATTTTTGCTCCGCAAAAATGAGGGAAAGAAAAGAGAATGACAATACCATGAAAAGGCGATAATTTTTTACTTTTAGAACATGTGGCTATTCGCACCCAATATTTCGGTAAAACACGGTTTTTCAACGCGACAGGGCGGTGTATCACCGGCGCCTTTTGATTCATTGAATCTCGCAGGACACGATGATGATCCTGAAAACATCCGCAAAAACAGGGAAATCGCCCTGACAGCATTGGGCATACAGCCTGTTCAAATCGCTAATCTCAAACAGATTCATGGCTGTGGAGTAGTGAAAGCAACACCCGGAACTTTTGAAGGAGATGCATTGGTGACCAGGGAACAAGGCATTGCCCTGGCGGTAGCTGCTGCTGATTGTTACCCGCTGCTGTTTCACGATCCCGTGCATCATGTGATTGGTGCTGCACATGCCGGCTGGCGCGGAACACTCGCACGCATCGCCGAAAAAACCATTCTTGAAATGATCGCCATTGGCGCTGAGGCAAAATACATTCAAATGGCTATCGGCCCCGGTATTTGCCAGGAAAATTTTGAAGTAAGTGAAGAAGTGATCCAGCTCTTCCGCAACGCACAATTTCCTGAAAAATGTTTTAAGGGCCGACTTCTCGATCTTGTTGAAGTGAACAAAAATGTGGCTTTGCAAAGCGGTATCCCCAATGAAAACATATGGGCGCTCAAGCGCTGCACCTTCGAAAAAGATTTTTTTTCCTACCGCAGGGATAACGGAAAAACTGGAAGGATGTGGGGAGTGATTGTTTTATAAAGCAGCATCCATTATTTTCATGCTTGATCACCTGAAATATTGATCATTCATTTTTCAATATGTTGAAAATGTGATTGTTAATTTCTTAAGTACCTCAATTAATCTAGATAAGGACGAATTTATATGCCCTTGATTTATAGCTGGATTTTCGTAAGCTGTCTTTAAACAAAAACGCTGTAAATCAATGTTTTGAATACGGCCCCCATTTCCTATGTCTTGATAATTTTTACCCGACTGGACTCGCTTTGACTGATGAGCTATGTTTGAATCAAAACAACAAAAATGAAGCTCATCAGCCATTGGATTTTTATTCTGCTTATTTCAACTTCCTCCCTATACGCCCAGCAAATTATCCTGCCGGTAGAAGTTTTGGGAGCAGAAGGAAAAGTGGTTACCCGCACCTTTAATCTCTCCCTCACAGAAGCAACTAATTCTGTTAAACTTTGGCTTCAGATCAATAATCTGAGCTATCAGAATAAAGCTTCCATCCAAATCAACAATGGGTCATGGCTTCCCCTGAACCATCAAACAGTAAACATGCAGGCACAGGAAAAAGCGCGGGGAGGAATGGTGCATGGCGGATTTAATACTATTCGGCTGACTATTCCCTCAACCGGAATAATCCCCGGCGCAAATACCATCTCATTCCGCTTTGATTTATCTGATGCGATTTCAAATGGATACCGGGTAGTACGATTCAATTTACTGGATTCGAATGCCAATAAAATCCTGGCAGATGGCCGGTTTAAGGAAGATGATCCCAACACCTGGGTTGGAAAATATACCGATGCCGCTTCCATCGCTGAAGGTCAGAATTTATGGTACAATGCTCCATTGAAAAGCAATTACCTACCTGCCGTGAGAAAAGGCTTTTGGTACACAGCCGAAATCAATCCCGGTGGGCCCATTAAAGCTACTTGCAGCTCTTGCCACGTGCAGGATGGTCGCGACCTGGAAATTTTCAGCTACTCCAATGAGGCCATCGTAGAGCGGGCGAAATTCCATCAATTGTCGGAAGATGAAGGCGAAAAAATAGCGTCATACATCCGTTCCCTTTCTGCAACAAAATCAAATGTAGGCCGGTGGGGACGCCCATGGAATCCTCCGTACCAGCCGGGTCCGTCAGTAGCTAAACTCCCTGTTGAACAATGGGCTGCAGGTGCTGGTTTGGATGCCGTGCTGGAACAAGACAAAGACATGCTGCCTTACCTTTTTCCCAACGGGGTGGATCAGCAAAAGGTTTACGAACACTTTGATTCAGAAAAAACTTTGGACCGAACCACGCTTCCGTTAGCCATTCAATTCCCCGACTGGAAACATTGGTTACCAATGATTCACCCCATGGATGCCTATTCTAAAAATGATTACTGGAATAGTCCGGGACGACAATATGATCCGAAACAAGGCTATATAGATTTCCGGAATTATCTTCTTGCCATGCCGCCGGCCAACAGAAACAAGGCGGAACTGATGCAGAAAAACGGTGATTTCTGGTTGGAGTACAGGGGCTTTTTAGCAGAAGGCGGAACCTGGGATCACTGGCGGACAAAAAATGGAAGTGCAACAGCAAATCTGGCCGATGGAGTTTCAAGAGAGTGGGCGGCAACCAGCTTAGCGCGTTTAATGGCTGTGCAATACTTCGAATTCATGAATGAATTTAACCTTCAGGATAAGGCAAAATGGTTTACCAAGCCCGGCGAATTACCAAATGATCAATCCAAGGACAGGCAATGGTTCGGTGAAAACTACCAGGTGTTCGAAATCCCTGCGCATTTTCAGGCTTGTGTCAATAACGATTGTAATCAGTTTATGGGCCAACCTACTGAAACAGGATTTTACGAATCCACTACCTGGTATCACCTTCAGTTGATTTTGAATGGAGGTGAGGGAATGATGTCGTGGAACTCCCCGGTGGATTATAACTACCATCCTGATTTTATGACCAAGGCCAGTAACTCTTCGGGGATTTATGAACCCCTGCGATATTATCATTCCATGAATGCAATGTACCAAACAAGAACCTGGATCGGCGGCCAGTCGCCCAACACAGGATTGGGATTCAGGATCAGGGTAATGGGGCCCTGGAACATTTACGGGGTGAGTGATGGCAATCAGTTCAACGGATTTGCATCGGGAGAATTTGCTAAACTGTTAGACGATGTTGAGCCAGGAATGACAGCATGGGTGCTGAATGCCATGCTGAAACAATTTTTAAAAGAAGTGAATCAGCCTTTCAACGATCTGGCTATCTGGAATCGATCGGCAGATGGAGGAGATAACGAACTGGACCGCGCCGATAAAACCTATGCCGACATTATTGATGCGGTGCAGCGCACAGAAAGATACGAGACTTTCTTCGGGCATTATGCAGCTAAATTTTATTACTACATACCGCGCTTCCAAAAACTGGGTGTAGATTGCCAGATTATGGAAGATGTGATCGACTGGTGCCAGAAAGCTTGGCCCCTGATTGACTGGCATGTATTCAGTAACAAAGGCGAAATGCAATTGAATCTCCTGCTGGCCGATGAACAATTTTGTTCTTCCTCTAACAAGATCAAAGCCATTGCAACAAATGTTACTGCAAACACCATCTACAACTGGAAAGTGAACGGCAACACCGCAGCAGGTACCGGCGATGAATTTTCTACGGCTAATCTCCAGCCGGGAGATATCGTCACTTGTCAGATTTCCAGCAACTCCACCTGTTTGTTGAATAACAGCGTGGAAAGCACATTTGTTGTGCCTTCGAAGGGATATCATCTCACCATGAAAAAAACAGGTGATGCCGATTTTAAAGCTCTTGAAAACATAGTTGCCTGCACCAATGATCAGCTGGAATTGAAATTGAATATTGATATGGACATCCAGCCGAAACAATGGTTGGATGCAATGGATGTAAATCCAGGTAACGAACCTGCCAACAACAGTTTAATCAGCAGCTGGTATGACAAATCAGGCAATGGATTTAATGCCAATGCCAACAAAGCAGAATTACAGCCACGTTATGTTACCAATGCAATGAATGGCTTACCAGCTATTGTATTTGGTTCGGATAATAATGCCGACGGATTGGAATTGTTCTCTACTTCCGAAGATGATTTCCTGAATAATGACTGGACGATTATGTTTGTCGGAAGTGCACAAAAACCCACAGGCAATGATGACTGGAGAGATGTTATCGGTAACAAAACAGAAGGTGCCAACGGATGGTTTTGGCGATTTGGTTCTTCTGCAAGGGTTCAGGCCGCCATCGGACCCGATTTACAGCATGGGCAGAATTACAACTTCGATCGCGGCTTCCTTGTTCAGATTAACAAAAAAGGAGATGTAATCACCTTTTATCTCAATGGCAAAAGCGACAGGGTGATCACCAAAGGTGCCAATGTTACCATGACCATCAATGACGCGTTGTATATCGGACAGTCGGCCGCCGGGAATATCTATTCCAACAGGTATCACAAAGGACCTATTTGTGAATTAATGGTATTCGAATCTGTAATCAGCGGGGCGCAAAAAGAATTTTTAGAAGGCTACCTGTGCAACAAATGGAAGATCAACCACGAATTGTCTTTAACGCACAGTTATGTGAAAAAATCTCCATTTGATCTTGTTTTAAATACGCCAAACGGCGACCAGCATCAATTTGATGCTATTCAAACTTCCCACACTATCAACTTAGATCAAATCAATAAATTCGGAACCTACGACTTCACCAAAGAAGTATGTGGTGCAGTTGTAGAAAACATCTCCATCGTATCGCAATCCCCTTATGGAGGAACAGCGTGGGCTATCCCCGGTAAAATAGAAGCCGAAGACTATGATAACGGCTGCGAGGGAACGGCTTACCATGACAACGAAGCTGCCAATTATGGCGGAGCATCGCGACAAAGCGGAGGTGTGGATATCGGCAACTGTCAGGAAGGTGGATATAATGTAGGATTTATTGGCTGGGGCGAATGGTTAAAATACACAGTGAATGTAACTACAGAAGGAGTTTACGAATTGCAGGCCCGTGTTGCTTCACCCAATGCCAACAGGTCCTTTCATGTTGAATTGGACGGAGTGGATATTTCGGGAGCAATTGCCGTTCCAGTGACCGGTTCGTGGGATGGATATCAAACGGTAAATGTAACAACGCAGAATCTTACAGCAGGCCAGCACGTGATGCGCATTTACATTGATGCGGGAGACTTTAACTTGAATTACCTCAATTTTGACCTGCTCACTACGGGCATTGCTCCTGATCATGAAAATGCATCCGCAATAGTTTTTCCTAATCCTGCGAAAAGCGGAGAAAATATCCATATTCAAAATTTGCCGGCAGATGGTGATTTGCAGGTTAGGTTGTACAATTACCTGGGAAGTGTGATATACTCCTCAGGCATTTCTTCCGGCGCTTCTTCTGCGCAAATACAACTGCCGCAGAATATGGCTTCAGGGTATTATCAATTGGAAATAAATGGCAACGAATATTCCTTTAGAAAGAGTATTGTGGTTTATTAGTGAAGGGAAGGGATTGAAAAAAACAAAACCCTTGTGTTTACAGGGGTTTTGTTTTTTGGTGTGGAAATAAGCCGCAGCTGGTCGAATGAATTGGAGGAGAATTTGAAGCAGGTTAAAATGATTTTTAAAAACAGAAAAGGGCTTAGGTAATTGTGTCCTCATTGGGGACACAATATCCTCCTTTTAGGCAATCAATGTGCAATTTGTGCATTTCATGTGCATTTATTTTAGCGGATAAATATTTAATCCTTTTGAGCCCATTATGAGCCGATTATTTTTAACTGGAAGCGATATTTGGCGCGTTTGGCGTCATACCTGTTTATCGATATCTGTCAACTATCACTTTCGAGTTTTTTAGTCCCAACTTTAATTCAGCTTGCACAAATGCAACAGCTTCCTTTATGGATAGAAAGTGTGAATAAATGCAATCCACTAGTATAGTTTCGGTATTGCTTCATTTTGAATCTCAAACTATTAGAAAGATTAGATATCGTTGGCGCGGATGAAATAAGTATTAATCCCTACAGGGTCACAGAAATAAGAAGTCTTCGAGAAATCGAAGGCTTTTTTTGTTTTTGCTTGTAGCAGAATCAAATTGACGAAATGAAAGCTTCTATAAAAGGCCAAATAAAAAAACTGCTGTACAGGATCACCTTTTTAAAATCACATTCCCCTTTTCATCATAGGCAGTGCAATGAGCTTTCTTCCCACCATATACACCAATGTCTTTAATTTGCCCATTTTTATAATAGCTAACAAAATGTCCGCACTGAACCGATTCTTTATAATGTGCCTTTTCACAAACCTGTCCGTTTTCATAATAAGAGATACTTTTCCCCTCTAAATAACTATCCCTGTATTGCTCCTGAATATGGAGCTGACCGCTTTCGTAATATTTTTTCCATGTACCTTCCTTCCCATAATTAAGGTTATATGTACCGCTTTCTTCTACTTTCCCATTGGGATAATAAGTAATCATTTTTATGGCCTTTTTTGTATATGTAGTTTTTCCCATAATCTGTCCGCTGTCATAATAATCAATTATATCCCCTACAGGTACATTATTTCGGAAAGTTCCTTGTCCGGCTATTTTACCGTTCTCATAATATTCAATCCATTTACCATGTTGTAAACCACTTTCATTTCGAAGCAACTCTTCCTTCAAAGAATCGGGAAATTCATTTTTATAAGTACTGATTTCTTTAACCTGGCCATTATAATGGTAGCTCAACCATTCTCCAACTTTTACACCATCCAAATAAGTTCCTGTTTTCAGAATCTGCCCATTGCCATGGTATTCCGTATATTTTCCGCTTTTCACATTTCGTTGTTTCACTACTCCTTCGCTATTGGTAAAAACAGTATTCGTATAAATTTCTTTTTTTAAAATTTGTCCGTCGTTATGGTACCAGATCCACTCCCCTACCTTCATATTTTTTTGGTATATTCCTTTCTCTTGAATCTGTCCGTTAGCATAGTAAATAATGTATTCGCCCTGCCTAAGTCCATCCTGAAAATTAATTGTTTCATAAATTTGTCCCGACTCATAATAGTTATTCCATTCTCCTATCGATCTCCCTTCCGAGCAATTGCCTTTACTGCGAATTTTTCCACTGCGCCAATACAAAATATATTCACCATCCAATAAGCCCCGATCCCATATCCTCAATTCATGTTTAGCACTTTCCGGAATATTGTTAGAATAATTTCCACTTTCCTCTATCTGGCCATTGTCATAGTATCTTATTAATTTTCCAACTCTTATTCCTTCTTCATATGTTGCACTATCTTGTACTCGTCCGTTATTATGATACATAATCATCTCTCCCGTGAGTAATCCCATGTCTCTGGTTTTTAATACTCCTTCATAATCTTTGGGTGGATTATTCATGTATGTTTCCTTCATAAAAAGGTGTCCGTCTCCATAATACCTTATCCATTCCCCTACTCGAATTCCATCTCTGTAGGTTCCTTTCACCTGAATCTGTCCGTTAGAAAAATAACGAACAAATTCTCCGTCGATAAATCCCTCCCGATAAGTGTAAATGGCCTCCATTTGACCGGAATAAAAATAGGTGGTCCATTGCCCATTTTGCTGACTTCCTTTTGCCTTAATCACGCCATTAGGATATTTTTCAATATACTCTTCTGCTTGAGAAAACCCTTTGAAATGAATTAAAATAAGAAATATGAAGGATAAAAACTTAGGCATAACTATTCTAATTTCAGGCAAAATACAAAAAATGAAATTGGGGTATAAAATTAAACTACAAAATTATAATAACATCACGATATTCAGCCATAGTCTGAAACTTGCTTCAGTTCTGCATCGGTGTAAAAGTGTATTACTTTAAAAGGCTTGGTATCATTGTTAAAGAAAAAATTAATTTTACCACTACAGGGCCACAAAAATGAAACAAATTGCTGAAGAGATTCAGCGCTTTGTTTTTATGCAAAATTGCTTCGGCTTTGCATCGGTGTAAATGAGCTTAGGGTTAAAAGCGTTGGTACCATTGTTAAAGGGAAATAGTACTTTTATTCCTCCAGGGTCACGTATAAGTGTAAATGCCGGTTAAAATGACCACCTGAGGCCGGAGCAAAGTGACCACCTAATTTGGTGGCGAAAAAATTTCAAAGTTCATAACCTGCGTCGGAGGTTAAACAAAGGTATTATTTTCTGGTTTTAA
>JBJTOK010000046.1:0-25960 GCA_046074525.1 Flavobacteriales bacterium | reverse complement strand
TTGAAACAGCTATCAGCGATATTAAAAAGTTATTTCCAAGAGCCATTCATGCTGTTACTATCAATGGCTTCTTAATGAAGTTGATGCTTTTTATTTTTGCCTTACAATTAAACAACTTTATAAAATAGCAACTTGAATTATTATAGTATATAGTTGCCTTACAAAGAGGGGTTGGGATGCGTAAATCGCGATAATTTCAATTTTTTTTTCTGGTCAGGCAGCGTTTATATCAATTATCTTGTCTGGTACTATAGAAGTGGGTTTTGAATGAACGAAAGAGAAGTAGTAACTGGTTGTATTAATGGTGTTGAAAGGGACTTTAAAACCTTTTACAGCCACTTCTATGGCAAGATGTTCCATGCCTGTGTGCGTTATGCCAAGGATAGAGACGAGGCGAAGGATATCGTGCAGGAGGGCTTTATTAAGGTTTTTAAACACCTGCATCAGTTCGATTTCAATGGTTCTTTGGAGGGCTGGGTACGGAGGGTGATGGTAAATACAGCCATCAACCACTACCGGAAGCACATTAAGGATATCGTGAATTACATGGAGGATGAAAAGGTCGTAATCATGGAGAAACATGAGGAAGAAAATGATTCTTCCGGTGATTTCTCTCCTGAGCAGCTGCTGGCCATGGTTCAGAATCTCACGCCGGTATACCGAGCAGTGTTCAATTTAAGCGTAATAGAGGGCTATTCTCACAAGGAAATCAGTGAAGTGCTTGGCATCACTGAAAGTACATCGAGATCAAATCTGGCAAAAGCAAAAGTGAAATTGCAGGAAATGGTAAATGCACAAGTGGTAAAATTTAATAAGCAGGAGGCGCATGGAAAGTAAAATGGATGACTTGTTTAAGTCCGGACTCAACCATCTTCCCGAAGAATTTCCTTCGGAGCAGGATTGGTCGGCGCTTAAGAAGGAGCTCAATTCGGCCGGACTCATTAAAAAGGACAAAAAGAAATTCAGGTTCTTCATCTGGATTTTCTCTGCTGCATTGCTGAGTGGATTATCAGCATTGGCTATATTTTACGGAAGCAAAGATGGTGAAACGACTGAATTAAAAACAGTTGCCGATGAGAGAGAAGAAGTAGTGATGAATACCTCTGGAACAGAAAAAGAAAGTGCGCAACAAAGTCAAGAGCTGACTTCTTCAAAGACTTCCTCTCCTAAAGAAGAAAAATCACTGAAGAAGGAAACTGAGAAAAAAATTAAAACAGCTTTACCTAAAGGAAAATTTGTAGCGAAGTTGAACGGCGCAAATACAAGTGCTGTGTCGGCAAAACCGAATTATGCAGCTGCTGCGGTTTCAGGAAATAGCAGTAAAACGGAAACAGAAAATCCTTCATTGCAGCTGGAAGAAATTTCGGAAGAAAAGCAGGAGGATGTTGCTGTTATTGGCACAGCTTCAAAGATGGGGGATTCTGAATCTTTACCTATGCAGGCAGATATAGAAAATCAGGCAGATGCGGATTCGCTTGTAAGTATTTTGTCGGCAGATACATCAACGACTTTTGCAAAGCTGGATACTCCTGCATTAGGTACGGAAAGGAAAGAGGAGGTTGTTGATGCATCCATCTATCGTAAGTTGTGGGGCGGATTGCAGCTGTCTCTCGATTACAACAATTACACACTGAAAGAAGGAAATCAGCTCGCTGGTGAGTTATTGAAAAATGGGCATTTGAAAGGTAATGGCTTACTGCAGTACAGTGCCGGTTTGAGCTTCGGATACCGACATTCCAAATGGTTGGGAATTTCAGCGGATCTGATGTATTCGCAAAAAAGAAAGGTGGATGAGTATGTTATGGAGCCGGCTTCCATCGATGTTGAATCCAATACCAATCTTTACCATTACAAGTTTGAAGCGAAATATCTGGATGTGGTGATTAAGCCGCGCCTCTACATCTGGCATAAAAAATTCTCTGCTTATGTTTTCCCGGGTTTTGTGACTTCTTTCAATTTGCCGGGTATACAAGGGAAAAGCTATTTCACTTCATCAAAAGTGACGAAAGATGGGTACCTGCAGGAAAAAATAAATCTTGAGTTTTTCTCGATGGGATTTGCATTGCTGGGAGGTGTTGGATTTGAATACGATTTGAAGAATAATTTCAAGATGGCCGGAGAATTTTCTTGCCGCCAGAATTTAACTCCGGTGATACAACACGCTACTTACAAAGGGATTCCAGTGATGCACTATCTCCATTCTGTTAATGCAACAGTTGGAGTTCATAAATATTTTTAATGATGAAAATGCTAATGAAATCTCTGTTTTTTTGTCTGGTTTCTCTGGTGATTTTTTCGGTATCCTGTAAGAAAGATTCCATGGAAAGCAGCACTTCACAAGCTGATACAACAGTTGTTCCCGATCGACTGAAACAATTTGCTCCCGAAACTCAGACTTTCACTTTTGATCCTTCACAGGCGCAGACTTTTGTTGCAAAAAAGGGAACGATTATAAAAATTCCGGCTTATGCTTTTGTTGATGAGAATGGAGATACCGTTACCACTAACATCAATATTACTTTTAAGGAAATGTATCAATTGAGGGATCAGCTCACCGGCGGACTTCCTGCTGTGTCTTATGATAGCTTATTAAATTCAGATGGATCATTTTTCTTTTCGGCACGTGCGCAGAATGGCAAATGGATCAGATTGGCAACAAGTAAAGGCATTACTTTCGACGTATTTTCAGATGATGTTGATACTATCATGCGACCTTTTATTGGCAATGAGTGGGAACAAACTATTATGGGATCTAATCCTACATGGAAGCCAGGGTGGAATATCCAGGAGTTGATAGTGGATTCAACCTGGAATACTAAAGATAGTGTTTGGGATATGGATTCATCGTATTACAGTTCTTATTTTCTTAATAATAATGCATCAGATAGATATATACTGGATGTGTTTAATATAAATCGGACTTACCTGTACAATATTGATAAGTATGCGAATCTCAATTCTATGTTGTGGACGATGCCTTGCACCATCAATGCCAATGCAACCGAAGCCATTGATTTTACAGTGAAACTGCTGTACAAAAAATTAGGGTCGGTAGGTGCTGGCTCCACCAATGGTTTACTGAATACAAGTGCTGTTATTCAGGTGAATGACTATTGGGCCGTTGGCCAGGAAGTCACGGTTGTGGTGATAGGTGTTGGCAAAACTTCCAAGAAAATATATTATGGTGAAAAGACCGTGGAGGTCAGCGCGGGACTTAATCCTTCTATTAGCATTCAACCTTTAAGTGATGAAGAATTTTCAGCTGTGTTGGATAAGTTGTAATTGCTGTTTTTAATTCTTTCATAAAAGCCTGCCTTTCCTCGGGGCAGGTTTTTTTATTTTTCTCAATCAAGGTCCAATCATTTTTTTTCCTCAGGCAGCGAATGCTTTTTTCTATTTGTCTTACTAGAAGATTTACTAAAACTATAAACTGAATACTATGAACAAACTAAAATCATTAAAAGCAACTTTGGTCGGACTTACAGTGCTGAGCATTGTTGCGGTTTCCTGCAAGAAGGATACAAAGGAAGACATTGAACTGAGAGCTGATGCAACAGCTATCGAGCAATTGTTTGATCAGCTCGATCCCGAAATGCAATCTTTTACCATCGATCCTTCTCAACCCAATACCATCGCTGGTAAAGATGGTATGGTGATTCAAATTCCTGCTAATGCTCTGGTGGATGCCAGTGGCAAAGCGGTAACAGGAAATGTAACAGTTTCCCTCATGGAGATGCTTTCTGTTAAAGACCAGTTATTATCGGGAGTTTCAGCAACGTCCGATGGAAAATTACTGAGCTCTGGTGGAGAATTTTTCTTCGAAGTAAGAAACGATCAGGGAGAAAAATTAAATGTATCTCCAAGTATAGGCTTAACCTTTGAGTGGCCTACGGATCAGGTTGACAGCACCATGCAGGTTTTCATTGGTGATACCACAAGTAATGGCGATATCAACTGGACACCTGCCGATTCTACTTATGTGACCGAGGTGCAGGATACTACAACCAAAGATAGTTCCGATTATTTCTTTGATTATGAATTGTATTTTGCCTTGGACAAATACATGATTACAGTGAGAAATCTTTATAATACTTCCTACTATAACTGCGATCGATTTATTTATAATGACAACTATTTAGGTCAGTTGAAATGCGAGCTTAAAGTGGGCAATCAAAAGGAGAAAGAAGCTGTTGATTATGCAATCAACGTTGTATACAAACAATATGGCTCAACAGGCTGGGGAGGATTGCAGGGGGTTGTAGAGACTTCCGATATAAAGGATGTTTATGATGTATGGCTGGCTGGTGAAGATGTGACGGTGGTGGTGATTGGCCGCGGACAGAAATCGAAGAAATCTTATTTCGGAACCGTAAGCTTTAACATTGCTGCTGGCTCCGTACCATCCATCACCATTGATGAAATCAGCGATGCCGACCTTGAGATTGCACTGGGTGCATTGTAGGGATTTTTGTTGATTCTGTTTTTTTTGACCTGCTTCGCTTTTGCGGAGCGGGTTTTTCTTTTAGTGAGGATGCTGACAATTTTTTGGATGAACTCGTTTTTTTCTTCTGGCGATAAATCTGGAGGGAGGTAAATGCATTGTTCACTGCCTTGCAGCACATGATGGTAGTGTAATTTCTTTTGTGCGCGCGTGCAGCCAAAATGATTGAGCCATAAAATGCTTCCGAAGTTATTGATGAGTCCCTGCGGATATTTCTCTTTCAGTTTTTTATTGATCTCTGCGGCTATTGTATTGCCCTGTATGTTCCATTGCGCGTAAAAGCGCTGATGAGCATACATTAGTTCTTCAGTGATTTTTTTACAGGCAAGCAGACTTTCTGCCTTAGGAGCAGATGTTCCGGGAAGGGCAATCTCATCAAAAAAATCAGGGGGGTGGGCTAAGGCACCCAGGCAGATGCCATTGGATAAATTTTCTCCGAGCAATACAGCGTTTGCTCCGAATTGAAAAACAAAGTTGAGCCCTTTTTGATGAACATGAGCGAGAGACTTCCTTTCATCGAGAATGAAAGGAATAGCACTCCCGGAACACAATGCTCTTAGTGAGTATATCCGTTGTGTATAATCGTGGGATTTCTGGATCATCCACAACGGATCTAAAATGAGGGCAGCCACGTCGCCAAATCTTTCGGTGATGAAAGACTTGGCGCCACGAAGCTGATATATAAAGGAAAAGTTAGGCGGTGAAATTTTTTGCGGAAAGCCCAGGTACAATACTTTTTTACCAGGGGCCTTCTTTTTGTAGTAGTCGCTTAAAAAACGAAGTGCGCGTTCTTCAGATTTAAAAAAAGTGGTGTTGTAAAATCCTGTAAGCTCTCGTATCGCATTTTCATTTTCGCGGAGCAAAGAAGAAACCCGACCTGCTAGATGACCAATTTCAAGATTCAAGGAGATAAAATTCCGTATATCATTCTCTGTTACAGGAAATCTTTTTTGTTCCCTTGCTGGCTCTGATACCATTGTCATTTCTGAATTATTGATTTTCATTGGGCGCTTAATTGCCCGACAAAAGTGAAGGATGACTCGATGAAATTTTTATTGAAATTTTCAAAGCAAAAAAAATATTTTGCAGATTTTGCAAAAATGATATTTGTATACTCTACTTGCGTTTGGGATGGTGACTTCGTGTGTTGGCCTGAGCCAGGAGGCGGGCCAGCGGTGGTGAGAGCGAAATTTTTCCGTCACCGACGGATAAAAAATTTCGCGATGTGCGGTGGAAGCATCTCCTGGCTCTTGAATTTTTTTGATTCAAGACAAAAAAGTAAGTCATTGCTTCTTTTGAAAAGAAGGAAGGATTGCTTCGAATTTTCGGGTAGGCGAATTTCTCGCAATGATGGCAGGGCTAAAAATCAATTCCTTCCCAATATTACCGAAAGCTGTTTCTTTGCTTCGTTATAAAGCATCAGTTCCTGAATGTCACTGTCATTGGATTGCTCTTTTATTTTGGCCTGTAGCTCGTAGATATTGCGCTGCACAGTGGCAAGTTTAAGTCGGTTTACAGCAATTTCCACTGCACTCGATAAAAGGTCTTCCTCCTTTAATACTGTGATGTTGTGCTGTTCCCAATTGTTGAGCTCATGCTTGAATTCCATCAGGTTGATAATGGCGGAGTTGATTTCCATATCCTGCGAATTCAGGAAATGCTTGTCATCGGGAACTGTATTGCTCAACAATTGTTTTTTGTATTCGTTGTAAATGGCCTGGTAAACAGGGTTCTCGAAAGTAATATTGTCTTCATCCAAGGAACTCGTAATGAATTCCGCAATATGAATATCAATCATTTCTTCCCCTTCTGCTTCAATTTGAATAGTGTGGTGACCATATTGCAGAAGAATGCGGATCAACTCGTTTTCCTGGGCTTTCAGGAAAAGATCTTCTTTGTTTTCAGAGGCAATAATTTCTTCTGGAGGTATGTCAAAAAAGGCAGGTGGCAATTCTTCCGGATGAGGGGAAAGGCTTACTGTTCCTTCACTGCGGAGTTTCTTTGCATGCTGCTCTTTTAAATCCTTGCTTCTGATTTTATTGATTTCATTAATGAGCGTTTGCTCGGCAATGTCCATCAACCTGCTGGTTTCCTGTGTGAAAACTGTACGCTTAATTGGATCGGGAATCTTCGCTACGGACGTCACGATATCCCTGATCAGCTCGGCCTTTTTTATAGGATCTCCTCCGGCTTCTTCAAGTAAAATCTTGCATTTGAAGTGAATGAAATCGGTGGCAGCATCTAAAAATTTCTGGATGACTTCAGGCGGATTTTTGCGCGAAAAGGAATCGGGATCTTCATTGTCGGGAAAAAGCGCCACTTTCACATTCAATCCTTCTTCGAGGAACATATCAATCCCCCGGAAAGCCGCACGGATACCGGCAGCATCGCCATCAAAAAGTACCGTTACATTTTCGGTAAAGCGCTTGATGAGCTTGATTTGCTCTACAGTTAAAGCGGTTCCTGAGGAAGCTACGGCGTTGTCAATGCCGGCCTGGTGCAGGGAAATCACATCGGTATAACCTTCCACCAATAAACAGCGGTCGTTCTTTATGATGGATTTTTTTGCCTGGAAAATGCCGTAAAGGACTTTGCTTTTATGATAAATCTCGGTTTCCGGACTGTTCACATATTTCGGAACAGTTTTGTCTTTTTTGAGTGTTCGTCCGCCAAAACCGATCACACGCCCAGATAAATTGTGAATAGGGAACATCACTCTGGCTGCAAAACGATCGTTGAGGTAATCGCCTTTTTCAAGGATGATGCCCGATTGCATTAACAATTCTTTTTTATATCCTTTTGCTAAGGCTCTGCTGGCAAGGAAATTCCTATCTTCCGGACTGTAACCCAATTCAAATTTCTTGATCGTATCGAGGGTAAATCCCCTTTCTTTAAAATAACTCATCCCTATAGCCCTTCCTTCCTGCAGCTCGGTCAAATTGTCTTTGTATAAATTTCCTGCAAACTGGTGGATGAGGTAAAGAGCTTCACGCTCGTTTTCCTGCTGGATTTGTTCCGGACTCTGTTCTTCTTCCTGAATCTCTATGTTGTACTTCTTGGCCAGGAATTTAAGGGCCTCTGGATAGGTGAAGTGTTCGTGCTCCATGAGGAAAGTCACCACACTACCGCCCTTGCCTGAGCTGAAGCATTTGAAGATTTGTTTGGATGGGGAAACATAGAACGACGGCGATTTCTCGTCGGTAAATGGACTCAAGCCTTTGAAATTACTGCCCGATTTCTTCAAATTCACGAACTCCCCAATCACTTCCTCAATGCGGGATTCTTCAAATATCTTGTCTATGGTCTCCTTTGGAATCACCTGTTAAAAATAGAAAGATTCAACCTGAATTGAAAGGCTTTTGTTTTATCTCTACCTTTGCGGCTATGAGCATTGAAAAGAAAAACCTTAGGAGTCTGACTTTAGATGAGCTGAAAGAAGAACTGGCTTCTTTCGGTGAAAAGGCTTTTCGTGCCAAACAGATCTATGAATGGCTGTGGAAGAAATCCTGTACTTCCATTGATGAAATGACCAGCTTGTCGCTGCCACTGCGCAATCAGCTCAAGGAAAAATTCACTATTCCGGCTGTGCAGATTCATAAATCACAGATCAGTAAAGACCGCACGATCAAAAACGCTTTCCAGCTGCACGACGGCTTTATCGTGGAAGGCGTGCTGATTCCTACCGATACGCGTATGACGGCATGTATTTCCTCGCAGGTAGGCTGCAGCTTAACGTGTAAGTTTTGTGCTACCGGCCGCATGAAAAGGGAGCGAAATATTGAGTTTGATGAGATTTACGATCAGGTCGTGCTCATCAAAAACCAGGCAATGCAGCATTACAATACACCGCTCACCAACATCGTGTATATGGGCATGGGCGAGCCTTTGCTGAATTATAAAAATACGCTGGCATCTATCGAAAAAATCACCTCTCCGGAAGGTTTGGGCATGTCGCCACAACGCATCACCGTATCTACTGCCGGTGTGGCGAAAATGATCATGAAGCTGGGCGATGATCAGGTTAAGTTCAATCTGGCCCTTTCACTGCACGCCGCTAACGACGAGAAACGAAATAAGATCATGCCTATCAACGAGCAGAATTCCCTGGAAGCTCTCGCCGAGGCGCTCAAATATTTTTACGAAAAAACGGGAACGCGTCCGACTTTTGAATTTATTGTTTTCAAGGATTTCAATGATGCAATAGAAGACGCTGCCGACCTCGCTAAATTTGCAAAAAATGTGCCTTGCAAGATCAATATCATTGAGTATAATCCTATTGAGGCCGGTGAATTCCAGCAAACTACCCCTGAGCGTTTAACTCGCTTTGCAGCTTATCTCGAAAGCAAAAACCTGGTGGTGAATATCCGCCGCAGCCGTGGAAAAGACATCGATGCTGCTTGCGGACAACTTGCTAATAAACATTAAGATATCCTTTCCTTTGAAGAGTTAAAATGAATTTTATCCCGTGTTACCATTGGGTTAAATAAAAATTCTGCCGGCCTAATTTTTTTATTTCTAATAAATAATAGGTAGTTTCACTCATCCGCAAAACACGACCTACGTATAAACACTTAGTTATTTAGACTATGAGAAAAGTATTACTATTACCCCTAGTGCTCTTTGCTTCATTGTGCAATGCCATCGATTACTGGTCGATAAGTCCCACCGAATGGTCCTATACCGATGGCGGTGCCGACTGTGGTTGTTCTCCCGGCAACCTGGCCAATGGTGACAATGTATATGTGAAGCACTTTATTTCCTCTGCCGTGATGACTTTATCAGGCAACCCTACAGTTACGATATATAGCGGTGGAAGATGGGATCTTACCGGAGGCCCTATGACTATTGATGCAGGCACCTGGGACATCCGGTTTAACGGCTGTCTTAAAGTGAGCGGCGGCGATTTAACACTTGAAAATACGGTGAACAGTTTTACCGTCAATGGAAAAATTGAAGTTACTGGTGATATTACTAATAATGGCGTAATCAACGGTGGTGGTAATATTTCCTATACAGGCACCTTGTTCAATAACGGCACTGTTAATCCTTTGACTTTACTTCCTGTGGAATTAGTGGAGTTTAAAGTTGCAAATACTATGGATGGGGTTTATCTAGGATGGACCACTGCCAGTGAAGTCAATAGTGAATATTTTCTGGTAGAACGTTCAGTGAACGGACTTGATTTTTACCCTTTGGGAACGCTGGATGCTAAAGGTTTTAGTGAATGTCTTAGTGTTTATTCTTTTAAAGACGAAGCGCCCATCGATGGAGTAGCATATTATAAGCTGACGGAATTCGACAGAGATGGAAGATATATGGTTTCGCAGGTCATTTCTACCGAATTTCATCCTGCTATTTCCACGGAGGCTTATCCTAATCCGGCCAGCGATAATTGTGTTGTGCATTACGATGCCAGGGAAACAGGGGCTTGCATCCTGAGCATTAAAAATTCAAGAGGTGTGCAGCTCTCCGAAAGTTTTTATGCTGCCGTTAAAGGAGAAAATAGTTTCCTGGTTTCTTTGTCGGAATATTCGGAAGGGATTTATTTGGTGATGATCACCGATAGCAATTTCCATCAGTCGTCGCTGAAGTTGCACAAAAAATAGCAGGGGGCAGCTGTTTCTTCCGCCTTGTTTTTTGTACTTTCACGGCAGCAATGCCTACGATAGCATCTATACAAGCGCCCATCAGCAAGGAGATGGATCTGTTTGAAAAAACTTTCAAGCAGTCGATGAAGAGCTCAACGCCCCTGCTCGACAAAATCACCTACTTTATTGTAAAGCAAAAGGGCAAGCACATCCGTCCGATGTTTGTCTTTCTGGCGGCTAATCTGTGCGGTGGTATCAATGAGCGTACCTATCGGGCTGCCGGACTCATTGAGATGATACATACCGCCACATTGGTGCATGATGATGTGGTGGACGATGCACATATCCGTCGGGGCATTTTTTCCATCAACGCGCTCTGGAAAAATAAAATTGCGGTGTTGGTTGGCGATTATCTTTTATCGAAAAGTCTGCAATTATCTGCCGATAACAATGATCTCGACTTCCTCAAAATATTGTCGGCGGCAACCAAGGAGATGAGTGAAGGTGAACTTTTGCAAATTGAAAAGGCGCGTCGACTGGATATTGATGAAGCGGTGTATTTTGAAATTATCCGACAAAAAACTGCAACGCTCATCGCTTCCTGCTGTGCTTGTGGTGCGGCTTCGGCTGGCGTTGAGCCTGAAATGGTTCAAAAACTAAAACTGCTGGGAGAGAAGGTAGGTATTGCCTTTCAGATCAAGGATGATCTCTTTGATTATGAGGCACAGGCTGGTATTTTAGGTAAGCCTGTAGGTATCGATATCAAGGAAAAAAAGATGACACTTCCTTTAATTCATGTGCTGAGTAAAGCGCCGCGTAGTGAGAAAAAATGGATTATCAATCTCATGAAAAACCACAATGAAGATGCGCAAAAAGTGAAAGAGCTGATTCAGTATGTGAAGGATAATGGAGGCATTGAGTATGCTAAGCAAAAGATGATGTTGTACAGGAAAGCGGCGATTGATTTGTTGCAGACTTTTCCCGATTCGGAGTCGCGTGCTTCTTTCATCGATTTGATTATTTTTACTACCGAAAGAACAAAGTAGTATGAGCAAAATCGGCAAGCTGATCAAGGGAATTGTAGCACTGGTAAAAAAACCTTACCTGATCAATCTTGTGCTCGAATCTTCGGAATACCATCAGGAAATTCTGCAGAAAAAATTCCCGGAAACGGCGAAAGGCTTGCCGCAGATTTCCTTTGCCGATATCACCGCTAAAAAACAAATTTCTGTTTCTCCTTTCGCTTTTCTGGAAGGAGGATCATTATCTACAGATTTGGGTTTGCTGAAAATCCTCACCGAGAAAAAAGCCAATTGCACTTATTTTGAAATTGGCACCTGGCGTGGTGAAAGTGTTGCCAACGTGGCTTCAGCTGCAAAGGAATGTTACACACTTAATCTTTCTGCAGAAGAAATGAAGTTGATGGGCTTGGATCAGCGCTATATCGACCTGCATGGATTTTATTCCAAAAAATTAACGAATGTAAAACACCTCGAAGGCAATTCCCTTTCTTTTGATTTTGCGCCCTACCGCAAAAAAATGGATGTGGTTTTTATTGATGGTGATCACCATTATGAAAGTGTATTGAAAGATAGTGCGACAGCTTTCTCTCTTTTGAAAGATGATTCGTGTGTTATTGTATGGCACGATTACACGGCGGGTCCGGAAACCATCCGTTACGAAGTTTTTCGAGGAATATATGAAGCAACTCCAGCCGATAAAAGAAAACACCTGTATAAAGTAGCCAACACGCAGTGTGCGGTATATTATCCTTTTCCAGTAAAATCAAGGATTTCACAGTATCCTGAAACGCCTGAAAGAGATTTTAAGGTTGAGATGACTTTTTAATTTCTCCACCGAATTTTATAACAAATCGCCATAAAACTATAACAACTTGCCCTTCTTTCATCACGTTCTTGGATGGTAATGAGCCATCTATTGAACTTTGAAGAAATATATGAACAGAACAAGCGCATGGTGTACAACCTTGCGCTGAGTTATCTTCAAAACCATGAAGATGCGCAGGAAGTAGCGCAGGATGTTTTTGTGACGGTGTATCAGTCGGTGAAGAATTTTAATCATCAATCGCGCATCAGCACGTGGATTTACAGGATTGCCATCAACAAATCCCTCGATTTCATCCGTTTCAAAAACAGGAAGAAGCGCTTTGCTTTTTTCTCTTGCATTTTTTATGAAAGCGGAGAAGTGAAATATGAAAGTATCGGCTTTAATCATCCTGGTGTGGAACTGGAGAATAAGGAAGCGCTGGAGAATATTTTTGCGCATATCAACAGGCTTCCTGAAAAGCAGAAAACAGCATTGATCCTTAGTAAAATTGAAAAATTGCCACAGACGGAAATCGCTGAAATCATGAATTTAAGCGCTAAAGCAGTGGAATCTCTCCTGGGGCGGGCTAAAGAAAATCTTTTGAAAAAATTAAATGCCCAGCGAAGGATAATTAATAGAATGAACGTCGAATAACATAAGCTCTTATGGAGAAATATTACAAAGAAATACAGCTGCTTAATTGCATTAATAAAATAGATCCGCCGCCATTTTTGTATTCGCGTATTATGCAAAAAATTAACCGTGTGGCGGATCTTAACTACAACACAGGAATAGCGCGCTCTATCGTACTTTCCTTGTTTTTACTGCTGTTGCTCAATCTTATGGTGGTGGGCAGCAGCACAAAAGGAGAGGCTGATCAGAATACGATTGTTGAGGAGTTGAATTTAATGCCAGCCAATACTTTGTACTATGAATAAACTAAAACTCATCAGCTATATCGCATTGGTTTTACTGCTCACGAATATTCTTTTGCTGTGCTTTATTTTTTCTGGAAAACCACAACATCACGGTCCACCCAACATCAGGGAAGAAGTGATTGAAAAATTGAAATTGAGTGAGCAGCAAGTGGTGTTGTATGACGAATCGATACAATGGCATCAGCAGGAAATTATGAAAGCGGAGAAGGAAATGATGCGACTGAAATCGCAGTTGTATCAAGGGATATCTGCCGGAGATGGTGAAAGAAAGAAGGATTCTCTGTTGATGGAAATAGCACAAATTGATATTCAGATAGAGCGCATACACTACTATCATTTCCAGGATATCAAAGCCTTGTGTTCAGTAAAACAGAAAGAAGAATTTGAAAAGCTGATTTGTGAAATTATACAGCATTTGCGCCCACTTATGAAAAGGAAACATCCTGCCGGCGAAGGATCTTAATAACCGAAGCGTCTAACCCCAAAAACCTCTATATTATGAAAAAGCTAATGATCCCCATTTTATTGTTAAGCCTTATAACGGCTTGTTCTTCTGATGACGATTCCGACACAGATGACACTTCCAGCGACACTGCAACTACCAGCGATTTCACGAAGTTGTATGAAAAGATGTATAACATAACATCTATTGATTACAGCGGATCAAGCTCAGTGGTAATTAAAACCACCGATGTTCCCGATCACAAATCACCCTTCTTCGGAAAAACCCACGCAAAGTACGAAGCGTACAATGGCGACAATCCTGATTTCAGTACAGCCATTAACCTGATGGGAACGGTTTCTGATCCTACGTTACTGTCGCAGTCCTACACTTTTACTCTCCCGAAGAATCCGAGCAAGGCGAGCACGCATTCCTCTACCAGCGGCGGTGCCATGGGCATAGGTAGAAATGGTGTGGTGTTCTTCAATCAATACAATGGTGCGGGTGCGTCGCTGGATGCATTGGAAATCAATAATGCCGATCAGTACCTCGGACATCCTACGCCTTCAGCCGGGACTTCCGGTGCAATATATCATTATCACTACGAACCGAAATACCTTACAGCAACCTTTGGTAATTCCGCCTTCATGGGCTTTTTGCTGGATGGATATCCGATCTACGGTCCGTACGAAAACGGCGTGAAAATCACTACCGATATGCTGGATGAATACAACGGTCACGTGAGCAGCACCGAAGATTATCCTAACGATAAAATTTATCACTATCACGTGATTTCGGCAAGTTCAAGTGTTGCTTCCGAACTTACCAAAGCAGCGCCTTACATCAATGGTGGAAAATACTACGGAACAAAAGGAACTGTAAATTAATGCGCGGTTTTTTTTCCATATTATTTTTAGCTGCATTCTGCTATTACCCCAGTGGTGGGGTGCAGCTTCCTCCTGATGTTTTGGTTTTGAGTTCAAATGTTCATTTGAAAAATAACAATGGATGCTGGATGTATCGCGGAGAAATATTCAGCGGTTATATTGTGGAAAAAGACAGCGATGCTATCTTAACAAAGCTTCCCGTGCTCGATGGTAAAGAGCATGGTGTTGCTTACGGCTGGTTTAAAAATGGCAGAAAAAAGTATGAGCGTGGTTACTCAAATGGAAACCGTGAAGGTTATCACAAAAACTGGTATCAAAGCGGAACATTGGCTTTCGAATATTTTTTTCGCGACGATAAACTGGAAGGAGAACAGCGCACTTATTATGAAAGCGGACATCTATGGCAGTGCCTCCACTATGTGGAAGGGCATGAAGAAGGAAAACAAATCTCAAAAAATGACGATGGAAGAGTTGTAAATAATTACACAATCAAAAACGGAAAATTATATGGAGTGGTTGGTAGATTTGACTGTATGTCGGTACACAAAGAATAAAACATTTTTCTTTGTTGCGTTCTCTGTTTTTCTTTTTTCCTGTCAAGAAAAAGAGCAGAAAATTTTACCTTTTTACAACAATGCGCAGTTTGATGCAGAGTGGATCAATCCTGCAGAATCGCGATACAGCAGTATTCACACAATGGATACTTTCTCTTTGCAAAATCAACTGGGAAATACCATCACCAAAGATTCCCTGGATGGATTTATTTACGTGGCCAATTTCTTTTTTACCAGCTGTTCTACGATCTGTCCTAAAATGCAGAATAATTTGCAAGTGATCCAAGATTCTCTGGCGAAGAACTCTTCGGTGAAATTGGTTTCTTTTTCCGTTATGCCCTGGGTCGATAGTGTTTCGCTCTTGAAAGAATATGGTAAAGCTCATGGTGTGCATCCACAGCAATGGCACTTGCTCACTGGATCGAAAGAACGCATTTATGAACTGGCGCGGAAATCTTATTTTGCGGAGAAGGGTTTGGGTTTGCAAAAAACAAATGATGAATTTCTGCATACTGAATCGATGTTGCTGGTAGACAGAAAAGGTAGATTGCGCGGGATTTACAATGCAACACAGAGAGTGGATATAGGAAGAGTTTTAGAAGATATAAATGTGCTGTTGAAGGAAGAAAGACTTTAATTTCTCTTCTCAAAAAGAGATCCTACCACATCTTTATATGTCATCCATAAATCCGAAAAAATTCCTTTTTGATTGTACGGGTTATCAGGAATACCAACCTTTTCCACGACTTCCTTTTCCTTATAGGTTTTCATCAGATGATCCCACACAGGCAAAAGATTAGAAAAATTACTGTCGAAATGTTGGTTGTTTGCAGAGTGATGAATGCGGTGCGCCATTGGGGAAACCAGAATGTAGCGTCCGAACCAGCCCCAGTCGGAATTAATTTCCGAATGAATCAGCAGGTTATGGATTTCGGTGATGATGTAATAAATGACGTAAGATTCCAATGGCATTCCGAAAACGATGAAAGGAATTACTTTAAAAAAAGTGTTGAGTTGGTCTTCAATAAAATGAACACGGTAGTACGTAAGCGTACCCATTTCTTCTGCCGAATGATGGAAGCGGTGTGCCATCCACCACCATTTCACCGAATGCGCAAATCGGTGAATCCAGTAAGCAATAAGTTCACTGTACAAAGCTACAACAACGAATTGCAGCCAGGGCCAGGGAATATAAGTCCCAAGGTTCATCTGGAAGGTATCGCCCACAATTCCAAAGGCGAGATAACAAATGCCGAAGGTGAGCACTACCGACAAAAATTTAAATGAATTGGTGATAGCGAGGATGAAAAAAAAAGCATCTGTTTTCAGCGATTTGTTATTGAAGTGCAGCAATTTTTTGAGTGAAGAATTTTTCCAGCCTACCCAAATAATTTCAATATTGAGAGCTACGGCCACCACAAAAAAATCAGTAAAAAGATGTTTCCAGTTGAAATCGAGTAAAGCAATTACGTTATTGAATCGCTTTGAAATAAAACCTTTCAGCGTTTCAGGATTTTCTATGGCTAAGGAAAGTGGTGTGCGGAAATGAAAAACAAAAATCGCCAAGGCCACTCCGATGATGAGCGCCCAGCGGATAATATTTTTCTTTGGAGCAGCCATGCTAATGTTTACTGCTTAACAAAGCTTCAGCGAAAAGTAAATCAGAAGGATAAGTAATTTTTATATTGTATTCGTCACCTTTCACCAGGTTGATTTTTCCACCCAGGAATTCGTATACGGACGCATCGTCAGTGAACTGACTCTCTTCTTCCAGGAGATAGCCTTTGCGGATTTTCGACCACTGGAAGCATTGCGGAGTTTGAATCAAAACATATTGCTCGCGCGGAACTGCTTTGTTTTTGTTGTTTTCCACCTTGCGTAGAGAATCCTTGCAAGGGGCAAAAGGAATGGCATTTCCGTTTTTTTCGGCCGATGAAAAAAGTTGCTTGATGACTTTTTCGCTGATCAGCGGACGAACAGCATCATGAATTCCAACAATGCATTCTTCGCTAATCATCGACATTCCGTTTCTCACAGATTCGAAGCGCGATTTGCCTCCTGCAACAATCTGGTGAGGAATGTCGAAACGGTGTTTTCTCTTGAGCTCTTCCCAGTAAATCACCTGTCGCTTCGGCAGCACCACGATGATTTCCATATCGTGAAATGCATTGTGGAATTTCTCTATGGTATGAAAAAGAATTGGCTTGCCTTTCAGTTTTAAAAACTGTTTTGGAATATCACTTCCCAAGCGCGTACCGCTTCCACCTGCAACGATGATGACTGTTTTTTTCATGAGTTGAATGTATAAAAAAAGAAAGTCGGAAGTGCTGCTTCCGACTTTTCAGTTCTTAGAGGATCAGCATCGCATCACCGTAAGAGTAGAATTTATATTTGTCCTTGATAGCCTTTTTGTAAGCTTCCTGTATCAGATCATAACCGCCAAAAGCAGAAACCATCATCAAGAGGGTTGATTCAGGCATGTGGAAGTTGGTGATCATGCAGTTCGCTACGCTGAAATCGTAAGGAGGGAAGATGAACTTGTTGGTCCAGCCGTCATAAGGTTTCAGCATGCCATCAGTAGAAACCGATGTTTCAATAGCTCTCATTGTGGTGGTTCCAACAGCGCAGATTTTCTTTTTGTCCTGTTTCCCTTTGTTCACGATATCGGCTGCTTTTTGCGGGATAATTACTTTCTCTGAATCCATTTTGTGCTTGGTCAAATCTTCCACTTCCACGGAGCGGAAAGAACCGAGTCCAACGTGCAAAGTCAATTCAGCAAAATTCACACCTTTCAATTCGAGTCGCTTGAGCAAATCCTTACTGAAGTGCAAACCTGCAGTTGGTGCAGCAACAGCACCTTCATTTTTCGCGAAGATGGTTTGGTAGCGCTCTTCGTCGGCAGCTTCTACTTTACGGGTGATGTATTTAGGAAGTGGTGTTTCACCTAGGTCGCGAAGGATTTTTCTGAATTCTTCATACGGACCATCGTGCAAAAAGCGCAATGTTCTTCCGCGGGAAGTAGTATTGTCGATTACCTCAGCTACAAAATCATCGTTTTCGCCGAAGTAGAGTTTATTGCCAATTCTGATTTTACGGGCAGGATCCACCAGTACATCCCAGAGGAGAGATTCACGATCGAGTTCTCTTAGCAGGAAAACCTCAATTTTAGCACCGGTTTTTTCTTTGTTACCGTACATCCTTGCCGGAAATACTTTGGTATCGTTAAGAACCATCACATCACCGTCGTTGAAATAGCTGAGGACGTCCTTGAATTTCTTGTTTTCGATTTTTCCTGTGGCACGGTTCACTACCATGAGTTTGCATTCATCTCTCACAGCAGAAGGATGCATGGCTAATAATTCTTTGGGGAAGGAGAATTTGAACTGGGATAATTTCATAAGTAAAAGTTTAATTTTTTAAGGTCTTATGGAATGTCATCCCTTTAAGATGATTTTTTGAAGTCGGACATTTCATATTACTTTTTTTGTTCGCAGGAAATATGAAATGTAGAGGTCGGGACCGACCAGTTCATCTCACAAATCTTACGGGATTTATGATTAAAAGACAATTAACGAGGGGCAAATATAATATCACAAGCCGGCGAAATCAATAGTTCGGGAAAATAAAGTTTGTTAAGGGTATTAAAGAGCATTAGTCGAAAGATGCAACAAACTCTTCAATTCCCATCGCATCTTCCAGCTTAAAAGCACCAATACGGGTACGGCATAAAGCGCTCAGGTGCGCGCCGCTGTTGAGAGATTCGCCAAAATCACGGGCAAGGGAGCGGATATAAGTTCCTTTGCTGCAAACCACCCTGAAATCCACTTCCGGCAGGGCAATACGTGTGATTTCAAATTCAGAGATAGTGACTTCCCTAGCCTTTATTTCAATGTCTTTTCCGGCACGGGCCAGTTTGTAGGCTCTCTTGCCATCCACTTTCAAGGCTGAGAATAAAGGCGGTATCTGTTGAATGGCACCAACGAATTTTTGTCGCGTTTCTTCTATCAGTTCAGCAGTAATGTGTTCTGTCGGGTAGTGCTGGTCGATTTCCTTTTCGAGGTCGTAGCAGGGGGTGGTAGCACCTAACACAAAAGTGCCGGTGTATTCTTTTTCCTGGCCCTGGTAGAGCTCAATGTTCTTGGTTTCCTTGCCGGTGCAGATGATGAGCAAGCCTGTGGCAAGTGGATCTAAAGTCCCGGCATGGCCAACTTTCAATTTGAATTTTTCGGTTGCTTTTTCCGATCTCCTGTGGACCTTGTCCTTGATGGTGAATTTGACTTTTTTCACCGCCTGGAAGGATGTCCAGGTGAGTGGTTTGTGCAGCAAGATGACTTTTCCGGTGAGGTAGTCTGACATATTAAGGAACCATTTCTAGGCCTGTTGCCATGGCATAGCTCAAAAACAAGATACCCAAAACAATGCGGTAATAACCAAAGTGCTTAAAGCCATATTTGTTGAGGAAAGCAATAAAACCTTTCACTGCTACAATGGCTACCATGAAGGCCACGAGGAGTCCAACGCCAAGAGTGCTGATGTCTTCGCTATGGATATTTTCATGTTCTTTCAATAAATCATAACCCGATGCGGCAAACATGGTTGGAATAGCGAGCAGGAAAGAAAACTCAGCAGCTTGCTTGCGGTTGAAGCCCGAAAAGATTCCGCCGAAAATAGTAGCAGCAGCTCTTGAGACACCTGGTATCATGGAGAAGCACTGGATGAGTCCGATCTTCAATGCGCCAAAATAACTCAGGTCTTCCACCTCCTTGTACTCCGTTTTTTTCTCGGCGCTCCATTTATCAAGTAAAATGAGGATAACTCCTCCAACAATAAGGGAAATACTTACTGTGAAAGGATTAAAGAGATAAGTTTTAATGGTTTTATAAGCCAGGAAACCAATTACGCCCGTAGGTAAAAAAGCCACGAAAAGCTTAAGGTAAATGTTAATGCCTACAAAGAAACGCTTAATGTACAACAGCAACACCGCCATGATGGCGCCCAGCTGTATCACGATTTCAAAGGTTTTAGCAAACTCCGGATCCTGCACATCCATCAGCGCTTGCGCCAATATCATGTGCCCTGTAGAGGAAACAGGCAAAAATTCAGTGAGGCCTTCAATGATGGCGATGATGATAGCTTGAATAATGCTCATATTCTACTCCGGCTTTTTAAGAATACCGAAAAGAACTATAACGAGTCCGGCCAGAATCGCAATCGGCCCGAAAGTAATGCGGCGGGCGCTGAACAATTCCTCAGGGTGGAATTGTTTAGGATCATCGGTTCCACCACCCGACAGCAGCATAAAGCCGAGGGCCATTACTACCACTCCTGCAATAATGAGGAGGTAATTTTTTTTACCGAATTCAAAAGCTTCTTCTTTCTTTTCCATTTTAATAATATAGTTCGTCAGTTTTGAGTCGCAGGAATTTATTTACCGCAATAATGGTGGATATTCCCGTAATCAGGATACCAAGGCCGAGCAGTCCGAGATAGAGCATGAAATTCATCTCAGGATTCTGTATATCGGCAAAATCGGGTTGGTGATCAATTAAAAAAGACAGGAAGCCCATCAGCAGTAAAATAGCGAGTAATGCGCCAATGATGCCTTGTAGCAATGCGCTGAAAATAAATGGTTTCCGTATAAACGACCATTTGGCGCCAATGAGCTGCATGGTGCGGATGAGGAACCTTTGTGAGTAAACCTTGAGACGGAGTGTATTGTTGATCAGCACCACCGCTATAAAGAGCAGTACACCACTGATACCCAACAGCCAGGGTTTTGCTCTTTCTACATTCTGGTGGATTTTCATGAGGTTATCGCTGTCGTAGCGCACATCGGAAACCACCGTGTTTTTCAGTAGTTCGGTTTCCAGTTTCTTCAGGGAGTCGGGATGGGTGTATTCGGCTTTCACTTTAATAACGACAGAAGCTTCCAGCACCTGCTCATCGCCAACGATATCATCGAATTGTTCGGTAGGGTCGAGTTCGGCAGCGAGAATTTTTTTGGCCGAATCTTCATCGATATAGCTGGTGCTGATGACGAAATCCTTGGCTTCCATCATCTTCTTGAACTGCATGACATCGGCCTTTTTGGCGTCGTCCTTAATATAAATGTTGCATTCGAAATTCTCCTTCACCTTGTCGGAAATGGATTTCACATTGAGAATCATCAGTCCGAGCAGTCCGATTACAAATAAAACCAGTGCAATGCTGATGACTGTAGAGACATAGGATATTCTGGTCCTCCAAACGTTGATATTACTTTTCCATTCCATGACGCGGCTAAAATAATAAAAAGGTTTAGAGCCTGAAACATAATTGCTTATTTTCGCAACAGATATATAAAGACATTACAGTGGAATACAATTTCAAAGAAGTAGAAGCCAAATGGAGAGCTAAATGGGCTTCGGAAAAAACATACAGAACCCAGCAAGACAGCAACAAACCAAAGAGCTATGTGCTCGATATGTTCCCGTATCCGTCGGGGGCAGGACTGCACGTCGGGCATCCGCTGGGCTACATCGCCAGTGATATTTATGCACGTTACAAGCGACTGAAGGGCTTTAACGTTTTGCACCCGATGGGTTATGATTCTTTCGGCTTGCCTGCCGAGCAATATGCCATTCAAACCGGTCAGCACCCTGCTATTACGACCAAACAAAATATTGAGCGCTACCGCGATCAGCTGGATAAAATCGGATTTTCCTTCGATTGGGACCGCGAGGTGCGCACCAGTGATCCAAGTTATTACAAATGGACACAATGGATTTTTATCCAGCTTTTTAATTCCTGGTACAATCCCGAGACGAAGAAGGCTGAAGACATTCAAACCTTGATTCCAAAAATCGAGGGCTTTGATGCTTTGTCTGAAAAAGAAAAATCGGATGTTCTGCTCGAACATCGTTTGGCTTATTTGTCTGAAGCGATGGTGAACTGGTGTCCGGCTTTGGGAACTGTTCTCGCCAACGACGAGGTGAAAGACGGCGTTTCGGAGCGAGGAGGTCATCCGGTAGAAAGAAAAAAAATGCTGCAGTGGAGTTTACGTATTACGGCTTATGCCGAGAGATTGCTGAATGATCTGGACGGCATCGACTGGACGGAAAGCATTAAAGAAGCGCAGCGCAACTGGATTGGGAAATCTACGGGTTCAAGTTTGAAGTTTAAAGTTTCGGGTTCTGAGAAGGAACTGGAAGTTTTTACCACCCGTCCCGATACTATATTCGGTGTGTCTTTCATGGTAATTGCTCCTGAGCATGAAATGGTGGCTGAGCTCACTTCTACCGAACAAAAGCCGGCAGTGGAAGCCTACGTTGAAAAAGCAAAAAACCGTTCGGAGCGTGAAAGAATGGCCGACGTGAAAACCGTGAGTGGCGTGTTCACCGGCGCTTATGCGGTGCATCCTTTCACCGGAAAAAATATTCCAATCTGGATCGGTGATTATGTTTTGGCGGGCTATGGTACCGGCGCTGTAATGGCCGTTGCCGGTCACGATTCGCGCGATTATGCTTTCGCCAAAGAATTCAAATTGCCTATCATTCCAGTGGTGGAAGGTGGCAATATCGAAGAAGAAGCCTATGAATCGAAAACAGGAAAAATGATCAATTCCGATTTCCTCAATGGATTGGAAGTGAAGGAAGCGATGAAAAAAATTATTGCTGTGATTGAGGAAAAATCTTTGGGCAAAGGCAAAACCAATTACCGTTTGCGCGACGCTATTTTTGGTCGTCAGCGCTACTGGGGAGAGCCGATTCCGGTGTATTATAAAGATGGAATTCCTCATGTTTTGAATGAGAGCGAACTGCCTTTGATTCTTCCGGAGGTGGATAAATACTTGCCAACCGAAAGCGGTGAGCCGCCACTGGCGCGCGCTACGGGATGGAAGTACCAGGGAAAATACGAATATGAATATTCCACTATGCCAGGCTGGGCGGGCTCTTCATGGTATTTTCTGCGTTACATGGATCCAAAAAACGACAAGGAATTTGTATCAAAAGAAGCGGTGAACTACTGGCAAAATGTAGATCTCTATATCGGCGGAAATGAGCATGCAACGGGGCATTTGCTCTATGTTCGTTTTTGGACGAAATTTTTGTTTGACCGTGGATTTATTCCAGTGAACGAACCTGCGAAGAAGTTGATTAACCAGGGGATGATACAGGGTACTTCATGCATGATTTACAGAGTGAATGGAGAAAACAAAATTGTATCGTTGGGATTAAAAGATAAGTATGAAACTACAGCTATTCATATTGATGTAAACATTGTTGATAATATTGTGGTTGATGTTGAGAAGTTGAAGTTGTGGAGAGATGATTTCAAAAATACTACCTACGAATTAGAAGCTGGGAAATTGGTTTGTGGTACTGCTGTAGAAAAGATGAGTAAGCGTTGGTACAATGTTGTAAATCCAGATGATATTTGTGATAAACACGGCGCTGATTGTTTGCGCTTGTATGAAATGTTTCTTGGTCCACTGGAACTCTCCAAACCATGGAACACCAACAGCATTTCCGGAACATCGAATTTCATCCGCAAATTGTGGAGACTTTTCCACGATAACAACAATAATTTTGTTGTTTCTGATGAAGCGCCAACAAAAGAGGAATTGAAGTCGCTGCATAAAATCATCAAGAAAGTACAGGAAGACATTGAGAATTTTTCTTTCAATACTTCCGTGTCGTCTTTCATGATTGCGGTGAATGAACTGGGCGCTTTGAAATGCAATAAGAAAGTGATTTTGTCGGAACTCATTATTGTGATTTCCCCTTACGCACCTTTTGTTGCGGAAGAGTTGTGGGAGAAGCTGGGTAATACTAAAAGCATCACCTTTGCGCAGTATCCTGAACTGAAAGAAGAATATCTCACCGAAAGCACTTTCAAGTACCCTGTTTCCTTCAATGGTAAAACACGATTCTTCAAAGAATTTGATCTGTCCTTATCGAAAGAAATAGTAGAAAAAGAGGTCATCGGAATGGAAGAGACACAGCGCTATCTGGAAGGAAAGACGCCGAAAAAGGTGATCGTAGTACCTGGTAAGATCGTCAATATCGTGGTCTAATATTTCTTGCTGTTCTCGACGAAATTCCTTATTTTGTAAAAATTACACTAATGAGAATGTCGAGATTGTTTTTGTACTTCATTTTAATTGCTTTTGCTTTTTCCTGCGCCACTGGTCGGCTGGGTTCTAAAACCTATAAGCCTGCCAATGCTGATTTTGCTGCGGAGGGAATAGTATTTGTTTCCTTTCAATTCAAGAAAAAAGATCATGGTGTAGATGTCTCTTATGTGGAAAGTATCTCCAGCAGTGGTACTTTGAAAGTTCCCAATGCCTATGAGAAAAATCCCGATGCAAAATATTTAATTCAATTGCAGGATGAGAAGGGGAAGCCCCTTGCCGATTGTTATATTGAAGATCCGTTGGAAGAACACAAAGACGTGTTCAGTGAAAATGGAAAAATTGAAAAGGCCATCGTGAAATTCGATGAAAAAATCCTTACGATCCGTTTACAAAAACTCTCTAAAAACATTGCAAAAGCAGTTGTTTTTGAAATTACCACCAATCAATATAAATATATCACGAACCTAAATTGTCAATAAAATCACATATGAAAAAACTGTACACTTTTTTATCTGCCGTTGCATGTACTACAGTCCTGTCGGCACAGGTATTTGATGTAGATACAATTTACTGGACCGGACCGTCTTCCAATCGCGTAAATATCGTGTTGCTGGGTGATGGATACACTGCCGGACAGCAGGGCAAATTCATCACCGATGCTACCACTATTACTAATGCTTTCTTCAATACTACGCCCTATAAGGAATACAAGAATTATATCAATGTACTGGCGATAAAAGTAATCTCTAATCAGAGTGGAGCGAGTCACGCGCAAAATGCTACTGATAAAGGCAGTGATGCCAATTGCAGTGCTTTGGCAATATCCACTGTCGATAACTATTTTGGTTCTTCTTTCGATTGTGGTAATGGCTCTTACCACCGCTTGCTTTGTGCCAGTAAATCCTCAAAAGTGGGTCCGGTAATGGCGGCCAACTGGCCCGATTACGATCAGGTTTTGATTCTTGCCAACTCAACGCATTATGGCGGGGCAGGAGGTTCGATAGCAGTAACATCTGTGAACTCTTCCGCTACTGAAATTGCTATTCACGAGGTGGGCCATTCCTTCGCTTATCTTGCCGATGAATACTGGGCAGGAAGCCAGTATGCCACCAACTCGAAACCCAACATGACCAACAATGCCGATGTCAATACCGTAAAATGGAAACCATGGGTGGGGACAGTTGGATCGATGACAGTGGGCTTGTATCCGCACAGTGGTGATGCCAACTGGAAAAAACCGGTGACCGGAAAGTGCAAGATGGAATACCTTGGAACAAACTATCCTTTTTGTCCGGTTTGCGCCGAGGCACACGTGCTCAAGTTTTTGGATTTAACCAAACCCTACGATGCGTTCTCGCCTTCGAATGCTTCTACTTTAGATGCTTCCGCTGATGTGCTATTTGATATTACTACTGTGTTGCCTGTACCAAATACACTGGAGATTCAATGGAGTGTGAATGGTTCGGTTGTGAGCACCGGAAGTGCCAGCAGCTATACTGCACTATTGTCGGCACTTAATGATGGTGATAATACGGTAAAGGCGAGCATTCTTGATAAGTCGACTTTAATTCGCAGTGCTTCCCATACTACTGCACATACTTATGCGATCAACTGGACTGTGAATAAATCGGCGGCAACAGGTGTAACGGTGACCGCCAAAACCGATGATTTTGAATATGTGATTTACCCAAATCCATCCAATAGCGAGACACAATTAATTTACTATCTTGATAAATCGACCAATGTAGGGGTTAGCCTGCACGATATTTTCGGAAAGGAAATTTCGGTGATGACTGCACAACAACAAATGGAAGGTGATTATAAAATCAGCATGAACGCTGCGGAGCTGGGATTGAGTCCGGGTGTATATATCTTGTCGGTTACCAAAGATGGCGTTGAGATGACCAGTGAAAAACTGGTGATAGAATAATTTTATATAAATAGAAAGATCCTGAAACAAGTTCATTGTTGTCCGGTTAAAAAGAGAGGTTGATAGTTTCCTATCAACCTCGGCATGATATATTTGAGTCACCACAACCAAAATATAATCATGCATAAAGATAGTCGTTTTACCGGACAGCCGGTCTTCACCCAGTTACTAAAATTAG
>JBJTOK010000045.1:0-73294 GCA_046074525.1 Flavobacteriales bacterium | reverse complement strand
CCGCAATTTATCCAAAGATTGAAAATTCAATCGTGAGCCGCAAAGCTTGTGGTTGTGGAATGTTCGGAAATTACCTTACCATGCAACAGCCGCAAGCATTGCGGCTCTACGGGGACATCCTCAATAGGTTGAATTTCGTTTTGAGAATGGGTAATTTAATGGTGAATCAGTTTTTGAAATTTATTTAACCACAGCAACACGTCCGATGCGTTGTTTCTTTTCCAGTTTATTATGGATGTTGTAGGCGCTGTATTTTATAAGGTAAACGTAAACATCAATTTGTGCATCGAAGCCGTTTTTAGTTTTTCCATCCCAGCCGGTATTGATGTCGGAGCTTGAAAATATTTGCTCTCCCCATCGATTGAAAATCAACATTTCAAAATTTTCGATATTGGTTCCATAGGCTTTAAAAATTTCATTGCTGCCAATGCTGTTCGGCGTAAATGCATCAGGAATGTAAAGCGAGTAAGGGCAGTTGTCGTTGAAAACAATGGTGTCGGTATTTTTGCAATTCAACAAACTAACTTCTACAAAATAGGTTCCCGGTGCTTTTACAATGTAGGTGGAATCGGTGCTGTTGTCTTGCCACCAATAGCTGGAATTAAGTTGACCTGCTGATAAAATAACTTCTTCGCCGCAAAAAGAAGTGTCGGCACCGAGATTGGTTTTCTGGAAATCTAAAATCTGTATTTGAACATGTTGTGTATCCTCTTTACAAACGCCGTTGCTGGTGGTCCATCGTAAATTTGATATTGACCCCGGAGTTAAATTATTGATAATGGTTTTTGCGTCACTGCTATCAGCAATTGTTCCACTTCCCGAAATCAATGTCCACTTTCCTTTTCCAATAAGTGGAGTGGTGGCACTGAGTTGCGCATAAGTAGTGCAAATGAGTTGATCGGTGCCAGCATCGGCCTCACTTGGATTTTCGTTAACAATAATATTTACGGTGGAGATGGACAGCGGACAAGGGGCTTGCGATATCGTCCACGCAAAAGTATTGGTGTCGGGCAATAAATTGCTAATTGCTGTTGCGGGGTCAAGTGTATCGGCAATGGTGCCGCTGCCTTTGAGCAGCGACCAAACTCCTTTTCCGATGAGTGCAGGCTCAGCATTCAAGGTGGTTTGACTGGCACAAATCACTTGATCTGCTCCAGCCTCGGCAACCGAAATTGGCGCAAGCGTGGAGATGGTTACCTGGTCGCTGGCGGCCGGACAAGCACCGTTGATCACCGTCCACACAAAAATATTTGTTCCAATACTTAAATTGCTCACCTTGCTGTTTGGGGAAATGATATTGTCAATATTTGCATTGCCTGCCGACTTGGTCCACACGCCAACTCCAGCGTTTGGCGTATTTCCTTCCAGGGTAAATTCGCTATTGCAAATCGTACTGTCGCTTCCTGCAAAAGCAACCGGTATTTCATCAACTACTACGCTGTCGACTTGCCCTGTAACAGAAATTTTTGCAGTATCATCAATACAACTTGGATTGGGTTCGTTGATCATGATGGTGCGGTAATACACCGTTCCTTTTTGCTTTAAAGTATCGGTCACCGAATTATTGGCGCTGAAGTTCAGCGGACCAACACGCTTTATAGTCGACCATGAAATTTTATCTGTTGATTTTTGAAAATCAACAATGGTATCACTGGTCATCATTTTATAGTTGGTGGTGTTCATGCTTACTACATCATTCACGCAAAATTTATGTTTGTTTAAATTGATGTTTCCCACCGAATCACAGCCGCAGGAAGTAACGGTTACCATGTCTTGTTCACCAACTGATGCGGTGTCATTAAAAGGATGGCACAACAGATAAGGTTTGTTTGCGTACTCGTTGAGCATGATGGCGCGGTAATAAAAATTCCCGGTGGAAGGAGGGGTGATGGTAATGGTTAAGGAGTCGCCTGCCGACGCTACTTTGTGCAAAGTATTCCAGTTGGTGCCATCGGTTGAAACCTGGTACAAAACGGTGGTGTCTTTATCGCATACTTTAAAATCATGGAAGTTGAGCTGAAATGATTCGCCAAGGCAAAGCGAGTGCTTGTCGGCGGTCACCGGACCAACAGAATCGGGGCCCAATAAAGTGTAAGTTACAACGGTATCTTTAGGTAATTCCCAGCAAGTGCCATCGGTGAATTTTACTGTTCTCACCGGATCTCCAGGTGGATTGTACATCATGTAATGGCGGTACCAGGTGTCGCAGGAATCTTTTTGAAAAATGCCATAGCTCGTGATGTTGGCATGAATTTGAGCACCAACATAAACGCCACAACTATCAAAGGTATGCATCCATTGGTAGGCAAAAGCATAGCCATTGGGCGACCAGTTGCATGAAGTGCGGTAAGAGTTAAAAGCATTGATGGCCCCTTTCGGATCGGTGATGGCTTGCAAGGGTACAATTTCACCTCCCATTGGTTTTGTACTACCGGTACCCGCAGCAACGGGATAGTTGGGATAATCCAATCCGAGATCGGCGTAATTGGCAGCAGAGCCAGCAAAGTTGGTTCCGCTCCAAATGGTTGCTGCCGACCAGGGTAAATAATCAATCCATACACCTGCTACAGGGTTACCTCCGAAATACGTGTCGTGCGTTCCGCCGCCATCATTGGTGCGGCACATATGTCGCCATTGATAAGCTGTACAGTAATTTCCGTTGGTGGCGGTAGCGCCATTCACTTCGCCATCCACATCGTACCAATATTGCCGGCCGGCTTCTCCTTCGGTGATGTAAAGCAATGCTCCTAAATCACGAAGATTGTCATCGTGAATGGTTTCGCCCCACAAAAAAACACCGGAGGCAAACTGCATGGATTCGGAGATGGATTCCTGACCGCCGCCATTGGCACCAGCATGTGAAAAACCAGCGTAGGGATCAAAGTATTTCAAATAAGGAAACCATGGGCTGATTGTTCCATTGGCACCCGGATCAGTAAGGTCTTTTGAATAATTATTGATAGAGCGGATTACAGTTTCCACCATGCCTTTGTATTGCGTTACAAACGACTGGTCGTAACGGGCCAAGATGGCTGCTGCCATGATAAAATATCCAACATGGAAGTGAGCATCGACCATAGTGCCTCCCGATCCAAATCCGTTGGGGTAGTGCGACATGTGATTAAAAGTAGGGCTGTAAGCAAAGTATCTGTTGTAATTGGCTTCACCGTTGGGGGCGGTGAGCCAGTCAACCAATCGGCTTTTTAATTCAGCCAGTAATTTGTTTTTTGCGGCAAAGTCGTCAATTTGTTCAGCCAATTGAATGTGGGTGATTAAATCGCTGAATTGGTCTTTTGCATAACCATCTGCTGCATTAGGCATTGGATTTACTGTTGCGGCAAAATTGTCGATAAAGGTTTTCAATTGAGCGGTGCTTCCGGTGTTGGCCCAGCCAAGGTTGGGCAGTATGCCCTGGTTGTCCATCACCGTGGTAAATTTGTTGGTGGCTAAAAGTTTCATCCGGCCGCGAGGTGAAAAATATACGATGTTGGTATTGGATGGACCGTTGGCTTGGGGGCTGTATAACCATTGGTGGCGGTACAAGGCCTGTAAAGTTCCGTTGTTGGTGAATCCGTAAACATTGTTGGTGGTAGTTTCAAAAGAGGTGGTGAGTTTTGAGGCGCTTTCGTCGTAAGCATAAGTATGTGTGGTGGCAGTGATGAAATTAAAAGCATGCTGTGCAAACAAAGTAAGGGATGCTAAAGTCTTGTCAGGCATAACAGCCACCGATATGTAGGAGCTTCCGTTGGGTACATCAATACTGAAATTGGCAGGAATAGTACCATTAAGATTCATTACCGGAGTACCATTGATCAAACAGCCTTTTGGTAAAAACAAGGCCATGGTTTGATCGGTAAGAGGATCACCCTGTGGACTTGAAGTGTACATCAAAGCGTCAACATTGGCATCGGAATATTTAGCGTTGATGGTTGCAGGGGCGCCAGGAAATGTTACGGTAAAATCGGTGTTTCCATCGCGTTTTAAAAAGAGATAAGGGCAACCTTTGGAAGCGGTGGCGGTGAGCACATCACCCGCCCATTCTTGCCGAAAAACAGCGTGCCAGTCACCATAGCCATCAACGCTGGTTGTTGTTGCATTCTGACCTGTAAATCCTATGCGCATCCCTGCATTCCACGGTCCGTTCAAAATATCATTGGGTCCGCTGGTTTGGTTGGCGTTGCTACGGTAAAGTAATTCGTAACCGTAGCTTTTTGCTGTCATGATCAAAGGTTCCGCTGTCATCCGTGCCGAATGGTAGTCGCCTCGAAAGGTGATTTCTCCATCGGTACCGTCGCCACGGTTAACATTCCATAAAGCAGAGGTCCACCATTGATGCGACTGAAACGGTCCGGAATAATTGGGGCCTTTGCTAATAAATGAAGCACCTGCCGCGCCACCACCAATTTGATCAAAGGTATTTCCTGGAATATAATCGTCGGGTGGCAGAGTGAGATTGTAGCTTCCCGATCCGCTTTGGAAAATTTCCTGCGCGTGCAGGGGAGGAATAAGTAAAATAAAAATGAAGCCAGTTAACAGAGAGCATTTTTTGCCCATCACTTGAATAAAATGTGTTCCCTTCATTTTTTGTATTACTCTGGTAGTTTCGAATAAAAATGATCTATTTGGCTATGGATGAAATAACAAATAATAATTCAATAATACTATTGCCCAAAAAACAGGGGCAGAGTTGTTTTTTTCGTTTTAAAAGCAATTGTTTGTTGTTTTTAAGTGTTTTTAAATCAGTGTTTTAATGAAAAAAACACAGTGTTTTTTTTCTTTGACTGGTCATTTAAGTCGCAAGAAAAATGGATGCTGGCAATAACAGTTTTATTATGGGATAAAAAAACTTAGGTTATTTGTTTATGGAAACATTGGTTTTAGATTGTTAAATGGCTAATTTCGCCCACTGCATCAGGTATGTTAATGATGATCGCTTAATCTGTTAATATTCTTTTCCTAATATTTTTCTCATGTTGCTGAATTTTGTGTCCACTTTTTTGTTGCAAGTTCAGTCAGTTTCTGGATACAAAAAACAAGTTTTTGTTTTGTTCCTGATTGTGTTGGGTTTTTCCAATATGGCGGAGGGGGCAACCTATTATGTAAATGACAATAGTACTACAGGAGACAGATGGTGCTCTGCTGTGGGGAATGATGCGAATAACGGCACTGCAGCAAACACACCTAAACTCACGCTTTCCTCAGTATTGTCAACTTACGATCTTGGAGCGGGTGATATTGTTCGAATTGATCATGGAACTTATTCCTGGGCGACGATAGATTGGAGTTCGGTTGCATCCAATGATTACGGTACAGGAACGGGTGCAAACGTTTTAACCATCCAGGGGGCGGGCAATGGAAATACAGCCTATAAAACAAATATTACCTCCAGTACCAATGAGCTTTTTTATTTTCCTAATAATTCGGATACCTATGATTATATCACCTTTGATGGTATGTATTTAACAGCGGCATCTACTAAAATTATATTTTGGTTGGGTCAGCCCGATTACATAACTATTTCGAATTGCGTGATGACAGCTACCGGAGCGGCGAGTTATTGTATATTTTCTTTTAATGCCGTAACTAACCTGACTGTTCAGGACAATGAACTTAGGGTAAAAAACTCGGCAGATCGGGCCATTTATTTTAACCAGGGGTCTGTAGCAAGTGACGCCCTTATCCAGCGCAATAAGATTGATGGTGTAAATGGTTCGGAGGCCTTGTATGGAATTTACGATGACCAAGGCGTGACCAATCTGACAATAAAAAATAATTTTATTTCAAACTTCCAATATGGCATTTACCGGGATCAAAACAGTGCCAATACTTTATTTTATCACAACTCCTTTTATTGTAAAAACTACTGTATTTACCTCGGTGCCGGAGCGGCGTCGGCCACAGTTAAAGACAATATAATGTATTGTTATGGCTCAGCTGCAACGGATTACTGCTTGTATATGGTGTATGCTGGAAATGCCATGGTGGTTGATTATAACGTTTACCATAAGGCAGGGTCGTACTATGTTCGTTGGAACAATACGGACTACGCCACCTTAGCTGCCTGGCAAGGTGCTGCCCCGGCAGAAGATGCAAATAGTTTAACCGGCGATCCAACTTATGTTTCTGCAACTGGTGGGAATTTGGCCATTACGGGAGGTCCTGCATCTAATGCAGGTATTACAGGCTTTGCCACCGATGATGTTACCAGTGGTTCCCGGGGAAATCCGCCTGAAATTGGGGCTTTCGAAATAGGTAGTCTGCCTGTGGAACTTTTGAGTTTTGAGGCGAATTGTAATTCGAAAAATGAGTTGGAGTTAAGTTGGTCAACGGCCAGCGAAATCAATAATGATTTTTTTACCATCGAACGCTCACAAGATTTAAAACAGTGGGAAGTAGCTTTTGATGTGAAGGGTGCAGGGAATTCAAATCAAATATTGCATTATGACGGTATTGACCAAAATCCTTTTCCCGGTGTTTCTTATTACCGTTTGAAGCAAACCGATTTTGATAGTCGATTTGAGTATTCTGATATTGTGTCGGTTTCTGCGTGTGATGATCATGAAATTGCTTTTTCAATTTATCCCAATCCATCTTCAGGAATTTTCTCTTTGATTTATTCGGGTAATAAGAATTCGGTACGCTCTATCGAAGTGATGAATGCCTTAGGGCAGAATGTTTATCGTTTAATTGGATATTCACAGATGTTGGATTTAAGTGATTTGCCGGAAGGTATTTACTTTATCCGGATGCAATCCAATACCACTGTGTTTTCTGGAAAAATTGAAGTGATTAAATAGTTTCTTTCTCCCTTTTCATCCATAATGTTCAATTATGCATTCAAAATTCAATTCATTTCGCTAAAAAATAACCTATAATCTTTTCTTTAAATAAAATTTACACAGGCTCTAAAGCATCTGTTATTTATTTTCATTGCTCCCCAACCTTACTTTTTTTGCTCCCGTACTCTTATGATTAAGGGACTGAAGGGGTGTTTAGGTAAAACCTAAAAATTATATTTATGAATAAGGCTGTTGAGTATCGTTTGTTTTTTGTGTTGCTTTTGCTGGTATTTAGTGCATTGAGCGTATTTGCGCAAACACCCAGTGCCCCGATTTCCTACACAGGAAAATCGGATTTTACAATTGATGGAAAAACTTTCACGGCGGGGGTTAGCGGAGCTAGTATTTTCCTTACCAACTGTAGCAATGTGAAAATTACCAATTGTAAGTTTCTTGTGAATAAGAATATTATTGGAGTTCAATTGAATGGTTGTAAAAATGTGGAGGTGGTAGATTGTTACTTTGAATCGTTCAGGAGTGGAGTTTACGCTTATAAATGCACAGGTGGAATCAATATTCACTGCAATTCTTTCAAGGATGTTGCCGGCGGCGTTCCCCGCGGACAAATGGTACAGTTCAATACTTGTAATGGGGCGGGGAACAGGGTAAATTATAATGTTCTCGATCACACTTTCGGTTCTGGTGCTCCCGAGGATCTGGTGAATATGTACGGCTCAAGTGGAACATCTGCTGATCCTATCCAGATCATCGGAAACAAGTTGAGGGGAGGTGGACCAAGCACATCCGGGGGAGGGATTATTGTTGGTGATAACAATGGTCACGATTTCAGGATTGAGGATAATATCCTTGTAGATTGCGGACAATATGGAATAGGTGTTCCTGCCGGTTATAACGTTGTGGTAAAGAATAACAAAATTTACGCAAAATCGCAGGCCTGGACCAACGTGGGAATATATGTAGGGGTGCAAAGTGAGGTGAGTGCAGGTTTCGAGTGCAAGGGATCCACGGTATCGGTAATTAATAATCAGGTGAAGTTTTACAATAAGAAAGGCGTTTTGAATGGTTTTTACAACTGTCCATGTTGTCCGGGAGTTTCCTTAAGCGGAAATAATTTTAATGCAAACATTGATGCATCTATTTTACCGGCTAAATTAATTATTGATGCGACAAAGTGCAGTGTTTCCTCTCCTGTTAATACTGCTCCAAGTGTTAGCCTCACAGCTCCTTTGGCAGGAACCAGCTTCATAGCTCCTGCAGCCATCAGCATTTCTGCAACGGCAAGTGATAGCGATGGCAGTATCGCAAAGGTAGATTTTTATAACGGGTCAACTTTGCTTTACACTGATGCAACTGCACCATATGCCTATAGCTGGCCGGGAGTTGCTGCCGGATCATACAGTATCACAGCAAAAGCTTACGACAATAAGGGGGCTTTCAGTACTTCAGCGGCGGTAAGTGTAACAGTAAAAACAGCTTCTGCAAATGCATCCCCTGTAGTTAGTTTAATAGCACCATCGGCAGGCGCTAGCTATACCGCTCCAGCCTCTATTACCCTTTCTGCGAAAGCCAGCGATGCCGATGGAATGATTTCCAAAGTGGAATTTTACAGCGGAACTACTTTGTTGAATAGCAATACCAGCGCTCCGTATGCTTACACGTGGACAGGTGTTGCCGCCGGAACCTATTCCATTACAGCAAAGGCGTATGATAATCGGGGCGCTGTTGCCACTACTGCCGCAGTAAGTGTGAAAGTGAGTGCTCCCGTTACAGTTACAACAGGAATAATCAGCGGTCCGGCCTGTACATCTACCGGAACATCAACAAAATACACAGTGCTTCCTGAATATTCGGGAGTTACACAAGTAAACTGGTGGAGTAATTCGGGGGCTGCTATTGTGGTGAATCCAACGAACTCCAAAGAAGCAAAGTTTACTTTTCCTTCGGCTGCATCTGCGGTAACCATTAACGCCGGAGTTAACTTTAGCGGAGCTCCTTACTACAAGGAATATAAAATATCGGTGAAGGTGGGAGCTTGTTCTTCCTTTAAAACTGATGTGAGCGCTAGTGTGTTCAATAGTAATACTACATTAAAATCAACCGAAGGACAGATCATCAATACTGTGGAAATTTATGATATCAACGGACAGTTGGTAGCGACGTACAGCAATGTTAACGCCAGTGAAGTGGAAGTAGGTGATGACCTGTCGCAGGGAATTTATCTGCTGAAAGCCATCTCCGGTGGAGAAGTACATACCAATAAAGTAATGAAGCAGTAATGAATAAAGGTTAAGGTTCTAGGTTAAGTTGTTTGTTGTTCTTTGAATGGTAGGCTATTGGCGAAGGTCAGTAGCTTACTTTTTTTCTTCAGACGCGGGATGTACTTGAACAGAAAAGGCTACGGATGTCAAACCTAAATGGTTGGGTAAGCTGAAAAAAAGGTGTTTTTTCTGTTTTTGTATCAAACAAAGTTGTATTTTTTGTCCTCCTCAGGCCAGACGAAAGTTCTTGACTTTCACGAGGAAGGGTAATTTTACACTAATACTTGTCTTTTATTCATTGCGTAAGTGATTACAAATGATTTGATATCAAAGTGCGTTGACCAGGATATCCGGGCACAACTGGAGATGCATGAGCATTGTTTTAAAATGCTCATGCCGGTGTGCTATAAGTTTGTGAAAAATGAGGAAATGGCCCGTGAACTTTACAATCAGGGCTTTTTAAAAATTCTGGATGCGCTGAAATATTTTGATAAGGAAAAAGATTTTTCACAGTGGGCCAAACGCATTATGATGAACAAGTTGATAGATGATTACCGGAGCAAGAAATCGTTGAGGAAACTGATCGATGAGAACCTGGAGCCGGATTATGCCTCCAATACGCTTCGCCTGAAAGAAGAAAACAGTTATATCAGTCAGGCCGAAGAGGAAAGGGTTAACTATTTACTGGAAAAGCTTCCCGAAACCACGCGCCGTGTTTTCCGGCTTTTTGCTTTGGAGGGCTATTCGCACCAGGAGATCAGTGAATTAATGAAGATGTCTACGGGTACTTCCAAATGGCACGTGTCGAATGCCCGTCATTTATTGAAGGAGTTTATTACCAAAAAATTAAATCCAGTGAGCCATGAATAGCGGTGGGCCAACTTTTGAATACAAGCCGGAATACCGGAAGGAGATGGAAGAGATCTTGCTGAAAAGGAAATCGCGTAAGCGTTTTCTGTTTTTCTGGCTTTGGACTTTTGGTGCTTTGTTGCTGGTGGCCGGCGGTGTTTTTTATTTCCTGCAGGGTGATGCTGCAAAGGGGAAAACAGTTAGCGCTGTTCAGGAAGTTTCTGTTAAGGACCTGGTTCAATCAACAGGATTTCAAAAAGATGTAAGGTCTGTAGATCAACCTGCTATTGAAAAAGTGGCACAACAAAATCCGGAAACTGCTCCACAAAAAGAAGTTGCGCAGTTGGAACAGCGCAGCCAAAAAACTCCGGAAAAAATAGTGAAGAAAACCAATCCGGTAAAAGTTATTGAAGAGTCTGCAACACAATATATCATTCCGCAAAAGGAGGAGGAAAAAGTGTTACCTGCTAATTCTGCCGAAACTATCACCAGCTCTTCTTTCGTGAAGCAGGATAGTGTTTTGACCATCAACGAAAATCCGGTTGTTGCTGCCGATTCATCCATGGCTTTGCAAAATAATAGCGATACCGCCGCCGCCTGCACTGTAGCCAAAGTGCCTGACGATTCAGTGAAAGCAGCATCGTCCCGGCAATGGATACTTTACCTTGGTGTTGGTGCTAACAACAGTATTGGAGAAGGGGAATACACTTCGGGCATTGCGCCTTCCTTTAAAGCAGGAGTGCATTTTGAAAAAGAAATCAATGGTCCGCATGCCCTTGGCGTAGGCTTGCAGGGCAGGTTTTACAGCGGTTTGTACAATTGGGGCGGTTACGATACCTTGAAACTAGGCATGGACAATCCTAATAATTCCGGCTACGATAAAATGGAAGCGCGTGTGGTGACGCACAATCAAAACAATTTTACCATCGGCTTGTCGCTGCCATTGTACTATCGCTATTCGGCGGCTAAATTTAATTTCAGTGTTGGGGCAACAGTAGATTATTTGCTGGTCAATCAGTACCAGCAAACATCCGATACATCGAAGTACGGTATCAATACTTTTGTTTTATACACCGAGGTGCTGGTGGATAAAACTCAGGGTGCAAAAGTGAAAAAACAGGATTTCAGGGGCATCAACCAATTCAATTTCGGGCCTTTTATAGAAGTGGATTATCAACTGTCGCCTAAAATTTCCTTAGGATTGTCGGGACAGGTTTTCCTGAAAGATCTCAGTGATGACGCTGTTGTACAGGTTAGCAAAAACAGTTCTCTTTATACTTTAAATGCAAGTTTGAAATATTCAATTTTCCAAAAAGGAAAAACCAACTGAAATTGAATATACTATGAGACCTTAAAAAGAAAAGTAGATACTCATGAAATATCATATGTGTAAGTGATGCTTTGGCCGGGAAGGATATTATGGCTGTGTTTTTTTCTGCTGTTGGTCAAGGGGTATGCCCAGGAAGCCAGGCAGGGGGCAGCCACTATTTCCTCATCGAAGATAGTGAACGAATATGCCTATCTTATTGCCGATGCAAAAAAGGGAACCACATCCTTAAAGCTGAACAACGCCCAGCTGAATTCCAATAGTCGTTTCTCTTCCAATTTATCTCCTGGTGATTTGCTCTTTGTTTTGCAGGCGCAGGGGGCATTGGTCTCTGTTGCCAAAGATTCTTCTTATGGTTCAGTTTTGTCATACAATGGCGCGGGAATTAATGAGTTTGTGCAGGTGCGGTCGGTAAGTGGAAATATTGTAACCATTGATTGCGCCTTGAAAAACGATTACAGTGCTGCCGGAAAAACCATGGTAGTACGTGTACCGCGTTACCAGTCACTTACCATTAACAGTAACGGACTGCTGAGTGCCGATGCATGGAATGGAAATCAGGGTGGAGTGGTGGTACTGGAAGTTTCAGGTAATTTGAAAATCAACGGAAAAATTGATGTAAGTGAAAAAGGATTCCGCGGCGGGGGCTATGACAACGGGACCTATAAAGTCACCGATATATTTGATAAGCAGCAGGTGGTGAGCCCCGATTCCAATGCAAGTGCCGAGAAAGGAGAAAGTATTGCCGGTTATCAAAACGATTATGATTTGCTGGGCGGACGTTACGGTCGTGGTGCTATTGCCAATGGCGGTGGTGGCGGTAATTCGCACAACTCGGGTGGTGGTGGTGGTGCCAACGGTGGAGATATTGCCGGGTGGACGGGCTACGGAAATCCCAGTCACGGTAACTTTCATTGGATACATGCCTGGAACCTTGAGGGAAATAATTTCTGGTTACAGCATTCATCGGGAGGAGGAAGAGGAGGCTATTCCTATTCCAAAGTGCAAAAAGATCCGACAGTGGTTGCGCCCGAAGATTCTCTTTGGCAAGGAGATTTGCGCCGGAATAATGGTGGTTTTGGCGGTCGGCCTTTGCAGTCAGATCCGCTGAGTTCTCTCATTTTTTTTGGTGGTGGCGGCGGTGCAGGCGATGCCAACAACCACGCGGTTGACACTGCTGGCGGTACAGGTGGTGGTATTGTAGTTTTGGTAGTGAAAGGAAATGTGAGTGGCAGCGGAAGCATCATTGCTGATGGTGGAAAAGGTGGTGATACCAATCCCGCCGGTACTTTGAATGATGCCGGTGGTGGTGGTGGCGGCGGCGGTTCCATTGTTATTAATGCTGCAGGAACAATCTCCGGAATCAGCCTGCAGGCCAATGGAGGAAGAGGAGGTAGCCAGCTCATTGGAAACCTGACAACCAAACAAAAATACGAAGCTGAAGGACCAGGTGGCGGCGGCGGCGGCGGATATGTTGTTACCACGAATAGTGTGGCCGCCGTCTCGGTGCTTGGCGGAGATAACGGAATTACCACTTCGCAGTCGATGGTGAATTTTGTGCACAATGGCGCTACCCGTGGAGGATCTGGTTTTTCGGGTGTTATAACATCGCCAGTTTATCAACCGGTAAAAGTGGAGGTGAAGCACGATACTTTGTGTGCCGGGCAAACAGCGACGCTTAGCGCGAACCCGGTAGGAGGAATAGTTTCCCTTGTTGAATGGTACACAGCTCCGGCTGGCGGAGTACCGATACATACCGGAGGGACTTACTCTTTTAAAGCGAGTGTTTCGCAATGTTACTATGTGCAATATTGTCCGAACAATTACAGGGATACAGTGTGTGCGAAAGTGGAAACAGCACCTGTGTTTGATTTAGGGAATGCAGTATACCTTTGTGCAGGAAAATCGGTGGAGTTGGATGCAGGTAATGCAAATTCCTACATCTGGAATACCGGAGAGCGTACCCGGAAAATTGCAGTAAAAAATGCAGGTAAATACTGGGTGTCGCTGAATGCATCGGCCTGCAGTGCTTCCGATTCGGTGAATGTGTTTCTTTCCCCAAATCCTTTTGATCTTGGTGCCGATATCAGCGTGTGTGAGGGAAATCTGGTTGTGTTAGACGCTGGTTACTGGAGTTCCTATTCGTGGAGTACAGGTGCAAATACAAAGACCATTGGTGTGTCAGCCCCTGGCGTTTACAAAGTATCGGTTTCTTCGGGCTTGTGTTCTGGCATTGATTCCATAAAAGTAACGATGCTGCCTTTGCCTTCTTTCAAAATTTCAAGTGATACGATTTGTGCCGGAGGGGAAGGTGAGTTGGAGGTGGTGATCAATGATCCTTTGAACAATGCCTCGAATTGGATTGTGCAATGGCAGGGTGGAGGAACGGGACTGAAAAAGACATTCAGCGCTGAAGGAAAGTATCTTGCTAAAGTCACTAATAAAACGACTTTGTGTGCTGATACTGCTTCTGGTTATGTGTTTATCGATCCTCCTTTTGAAATTGATCTGGGCCCCGATCGTAACATTTGCGATGGAGATTCAGTGCTGTTAAAAGTGTCCAATGCCTATTCTGAAATTGTTTGGAATGGAGCAAAGGAAGCTTCATCTTTATTGGTGAAAGAAACGGGTGGGCATTGGGTGGAAGTGACTAATTCCGTTGGATGTAAAGCAACAGATAATGTACAGGTAAATGTTTTGTCGTTCACTGGATTTACGCTTGGGGATGATATTGTTGCCTGCACAGGAGAGAAAGTGACTATCGGGACGTCCATCACCACCGATCAGTACCTATGGTCCAATGGTGCAATCACCCCCGAAATCACAGTCAATACCGATGGTGCATATACACTTATGATCAGTAACGAAATTGCCTGTACGGCAATGGATACTGTAAATGTTGTTTTTTTACCCTATCCCAAAGTGTATCCGGCGAATGATACTATCTTATGTTTTTTAGATGCAAAAGGTGAAGTTGTAATGATGGCCGAGCAAAAAACTGGCTATCGTTATTGGTGGAGTACTGGGGATACCACGGCTGTAATTAAGGTAAAAGAGGAAGGAATTTATTTGTTGGAAATACAATTGCCAGCAGTAAGTTGTGTGTACACTAAAGAAGTGAAAGTGGAGAACTATTGCGATGCCAATATCTTTTTTCCAACGGCTTTCACACCGAATAGCGATGGAATCAACGATGTGTTTCATACGCCTAATTTTGCCTTGCAGTCGTATCAGTTAATGATTTTCGACCGCTGGGGCAAGAAGCTTTTTGAAACTGTCGATCCGGAGAGGGGATGGGATGGGCGGTATCAGGGAGGATTGGTGCAGGAGGATGTGTATGTTTGGAAAGTCAATTATGCTATAGAGCAAGAAGATGGGATAGTGGTAAAGCGATTGGAGGTGGGGCGTGTTGCGTTGTTGAGGTAAGATTAATTCTTACTTGATTGTGAGATTAATTAGGTCTGCTGAGAAACTCTATTTTAGTTCGACCCGATTTTTTGGGATAAGTCACGCCGCTCCGCTTAGTTGTGCCTTGAATTATTCTTTACGCCGCTCCGTTTAGGCTGCATTTTCTTTTGCCTAAGCGGTTTTTCTACCCTCAGAGCCTTTGGCTTATTATAACAGTAGTTCTATAAAGGTCCATAAAAATGGTTCTACCCAACCTTGTATTACCGGCAAACGTATTTGTTTCAGAATCTCTTCTTTTTGCTTTTGAGTAACTATGTTGGATTGATGTCGTACGAACTTTTCATTTTTGAGTTTATGACTGGTTTTCTTCAGAATAGCACTGCCGTAAAAAATATTTCCCCTACAATATTGTTTTTTCTTTTATTCAGTACCATAAATACTAAGGCTGCAACCTATACCTGGGATGGTAGTTCTAGTAATCTCTGGAATACTGCAGCCAACTGGGATTTAAATGCCGTGCCGCCTGCAGGGTCTGATCTGGTATTTCCTTCGGGCGCTTCTAATATTTCTACATCTAATGATATTGCTGCAGGAACAAGTTTCGCCTCTATTACTTTTGGTTCTGGTGCCAGTGCTTATACCTTAGCGGGTAATGCAATACAATTAAGTGGTGGTGCCACTGCCATCACTGCTAATAATGCCAGTAATACAATGATAATATCTCTTAATATCACCTTTACAACTGCAGCACCTACCATTACAAGTACTTCGGGAGGAACCTTGAATATTTCGGGAACCATGGACAACGGGGGGTACGATATTTCAGTTGTTTCAGGTGGTACCACCACTTTTAGCGGTGTAATCAGTGGTGCAGGAGGAGTTACTATATCGGGTACTGGAAATTTCACTTTGTCGGGCGCAAATACTTATTCGGGAACAGTTACTATAGGAGCGCAATCTAATGTGTTTGTAGGTCACAACACCGGATTAGGCAGCACTGCCGGAGCCACTACATTAACAGCCGGAGCAAATCCCTATACCTTTTTGTATATTAATTCCGGGGTGACTGTTACCGGAGAAACACTCACTTTGAATTCCAATAGTGGAGCTTCAACAAGGTCTTATTTGCGTCATTCGTCGGGCACTTCCGCATGGAATGGAACGATTACTATAGCGGGAACCGGAACAACTGGTATTTATGGCAATGGAACTTCTTTTACAGTTGCCGGAACGATAGGGGGATCCTGCTCTAGTTTTCTATTGCGTGGAACAGGCACAGGAACGTTGAGTGCGGTTTGTACCCTGGGTTCAACTATTGTCAGTAAGGTAGATGCCGGCACCTGGACTATTAGTTCTACCGGCAACAGCTGGGGGGCGATTACCGGTGCTGTTGGAACATTGAAAATGGGAGCTACTAATGCGCTTTATGCTTCTACTGAGTTGAATACGGGGCAATCAGGAGCAAATGCGGCAACAGTCGATTTAAACGGATACAGTCAGACTGTTGCAGGGATACAATCTTTTACGGGTACATTGACCAGGCAAATTACCAATACTGGGACATCTTCTGTTGTATTGACCAGCAATAGTTCGGGTTCATGGACTTTGGATAATGCTATAATAACCGACGATGGAACGCATACGTTAAGCTTTGTGAAAGCAGGCTCGGGTACTCAAATATTTTCCACCGCCAACACCTATATAGGAACTACTACTATTACGGCGGGAACGCTTCAATTGGGTGCTGCCGGAGTGATTTCTAATTCAAGTGATATAATTGCCAATGGGGGTACTTTATCAACAGGTTCAGGAGCCGGTTACAATGAAACGGTGGGTACTTTAACGCTAAATGCCAATAGCACTATAGCCTTGGGCACCGGAAGCCATTCGCTAAATTTTGCCGCAAGCAATGGTACCGCCTGGACTGGTGGTACATTATTGCAAATTACAGGTTGGCAGGGAAACTGGGATTGCAGCTCAGGGACTTCTGGCAAAGTATATACAGGTTCAAGCGCAGAATTGTCTGCTGCTAAATTAAATCAGGTATTTTTTACGCATCCCATCAGTGGATTGCCTTACACGGCTTGCCAACTAAATGACGGAGAGATCGTTCCTACTTCAACCTTGCCGGTAAAGCTGGTTTCTTTTACAGGAAAAAAAGGGGAGAATTTTAATGAGTTGTATTGGATCACAGCGACTGAAATCAATAGTGATTATTTTGAGGTGATGAGGTCATCAGACGGTATAAATTACGAGCCTATCGCTAAGGTAAAGGCAGCAGGAAATAGCAATAATTTTGTAAGTTATCTTTTTGTGGATTATGAGCAAACGAACGGTATTAGTTATTATCAGTTAAAGCAATATGACTATGATGGCTCTCATGAAACCTTTAATACTGTGGCTATTGATAACAATGTGATGGGTTTTAAAATAAATTCGCTCTTCCCTAATCCAACCTCCAATCACATGACGGTAAATTTTCAGTCATGTGAGTCGGGTGCACACTACTTATTTATAAATGATGCGCAAGGAAATGAAGTGTATTCGGCCATGATTGCCACCTTTAAAGGTGATAATCAGTTTCAGTTGCCTACTCAAAACTATAGTAGTGGAATTTACTATGTTAGGTTGGTAAGTCCTAAAGGAGACAGTGTTTCGAGCCAGATTGTAGTGCAGCACTAGATGGTTTAGATAATTTTTCCCCGCTACCCAACCTTTAATTATTTTGAAACGGTATTCTTAGCTAAGGGACTCAAAGGGGGATAATTTAAACTGATATTTTTATGTCAAAATTTTTACATTTTGCTGTTGCATTATTGTTATTTCAAATTTCTGTTCAAGCCCAAACGCCTTGGAGGAGTAAGTATTATCCCGAAAACTGGAAACCTCCGGTGGATTCCAATTTTTACACCGATGCATTTTTACAGGATTATTCATATGCTGGGTATCAATATGGGGAGAAGGCTTTAACTATTCCTTCGTTAACCGTATACGATGTTACAAAAGCACCATACAACGCCGATAAAACAGGAACGAATGACGCTACTTCTGCCATACAAAGTGCTATTGATGCGGCCCAAAACAATGAGGGTGGGGTAGTGTATTTACCGGCAGGTACCTACAAAATAAACCCAGGAGCGGGGAGCCAGGCTTTGCGCATTTCAAAAAGTAATACCTATTTAAAAGGCGATGGAGTGGGTAAAACCTATATTTTGAATACCTCCTATGAAATGAATAATAAAAGTATTATTAAAGTAACGGGATCGGCATCTTGGACCAACCTTCCTTCTACTAAAGCTATGCTTACTGCCGATGTAATGAAGCCGGTAAATGTAATTTCGGTAGATAATACTTCTTTGTTTGCTGTGGGTGATTTAATTATAGTGCGCAATGTGGTTGGTGATGATTGGATCAATGAACATAAAATGGCGAATTGGTTGGGTTATGGAAACAACCTTAGAGGTTTAATGTATTGCCGTTATATTACAGCCATTGATGCGGTAAAAAAAACTATTACTCTGGATGTTCCAATTCGTTATGCGTTAAAGACTCGCGATGGTGCTTGCGCTTTTAAATTAAGTGGAATGATTAGTGAAGTTGGTTTGAGTGATTTTTCTATTGGCAATGTTCAAAATCCGGCAACAAGCGGTTTTGGTGAAGACGATTATAATACTGCGGGTACAGCTGGCTATAATAGTCACGCTTCCTATGTTATCAACTATAATGCGGTTATCAATGGATGGATGAAAAATGTGTCAACTTATCAGCCTGTATCAAATACCACAAAAAGCCAGATGTTATCGAATGGATTATTATTTCAGTACTGTAAAAATGTAACGGCCGATAATTGTACTATGCGTTATGCGCAATATGGCGGTGGTGGCGGAAATGGTTATGCTTTTAGGGTTTCGGCCAATGAAGTTTTAATTAGTAATTCTACCTCGAGTAATGTTCGTCATGGCTTTGTTTTTTCCAGTATGTGGTGCTCAGGTAATGTGTATCTTAAATGTAAAGATATTACCAGTGGATTTCAATGTGGAAATACAGGCAGTATGACAACTTCCGGATATGGAAGTGATCACCACATGCATTTTAGTCAATCCAACTTAATTGATAATTGCTATACAGAGGGTAGTGCTTTTTACGCCTATTATCGTCCCTATGGAGGAAATCCTATGCACGGGGTAACAAGTACGCATACGGCATTTTGGAATATTTCTTCGGGTGGCACCAAACCTTTGTGTGTGTGGACACAGCAAGGTAGGTATGGTTATGCCATTGGTACTTCGGGCACCGCTTCGTCGGTATATACCAAAGAAAATTCAACAGGTACAGCATCTATTACTAATCCGGTTGATATCACAGAAGGAGTTGGTGATGGCGCAACATTGGTTCCACAATCTTTGTACCTGGATCAATTGGCAAAAAGAACAACAGGTTCAAATGTTGCTCCCACTTGTATAATCACAGCTCCTGCGAATCACTCAGTGTTTGCATCGCCTGCTACCATTAATATTACTGCCACCGCAACGGATAGTGATGGATCGGTGAGCAAAGTGGAGTTTTATAATGGAAATTCGTTGTTGCAATCGGATGCCACTTTTCCTTATTCGTACAGTTGGCCAAATGTAGCACCTGGTACTTACATCATTACTGCAGTGGCCACCGATAACAAGGGAGCTACCACCACTTCTCTTGCCGATACTATTGAGGTGATAGATGCTGCATCTTGCGTTCAGGCAAAAGCTTCGGCCGATGATGGCAATGTGGCCACCAATGTGTTGGACAAAGATTTAATTACGCGTTGGTCGGCCAATGGCGATGGACAGTATATTGAGTTTTGTTTAAATGATACCTTGTTGCTTACCGGTGTTAGCGTAGCGTTTTACAGTGGTAATGTGCGTACTTCAACATTTGATGTGTTGTATACTTTAGATGGATTGAATTGGACAGAAGCGTTGAAAGGAAAAGTGAGTTCAGGAACATCGCTTGCCTTGGAGACTTTCAATTTTGCAGTGCCTGTAGAAGCGTGGAAAGTTAGAATTGTTGGTCATGGCAACTCGGTAAACATGTGGAATAGTTTTACAGAAGTGGAGTTTAATTCAATTACTACTGGAATTACCTCCAATAAACCAAGTACTGTTTTTCGCGTGTATCCGAATCCAGCTGCTGATATGCTGATTGTAGAAAAGCTTTTGGGAATCAATGAAAAGTCTTCGGTTCTATTGTTCAATTCTATAGGACAAGAAGTGTTTGAGGCTTCAATGCTCCATCAGGCACAATTGAATATTAATTTAAGTACACTGCCTTCTGGAATGTATTACCTCCGCGTAGATAATTCGGTGGAGAAAATAATTGTGAATAAATAAAACGTATTGTTTAAAAAGGCACTAATTATCATAGTGCAATATTAATACAGATGGGTGCGAAATAAATTATTTATGGTAAGAACAGTACTTTTTATAACGGTTTTAATGCTTTTTCAACTATCTCTGCGGGCCCAAACCTGGAGAAGTAAATACTATCCGCAAAACTGGGTTCCGCCAGTGGACTCAAATTTTTACACGGATGCATTTTTACAGGATTATTCCTATGCCGGATATCAATTGGGTGAAAAAGAACTTGCGATACCTTCGTTAAAAACATATGATGTAACCAAAACTCCTTATAACGCCGACAAAACAGGAGCGACTGATGCAACATCTGCTATTCAAAAGGCGATTGATGATGCCAAAACCAATGGCGGAGGGGTTATTTATTTACCTGCCGGAACGTATCAGGTAAATCCAGGTAGTAATACTTTTTGTTTGCGTATTCTAGGCAGTAATATTTTTATTAAAGGAGATGGAGTAGGAAAAACATTTGTGTACAATAACACCTATACCATGAAAAGCAAAAGTGTTATCAGTGTTTATGGTAATACAGGATGGAGTACCGCGTCTTCTTCAAAAGCACTTTTAACTGCTGATATCATGAATCCAGTGAATGTATTGCCTGTTGACAATCCTTCTGTATTCAAAGTGGGCGATGTAGTAATTGTAAGAAATTACATAAACGATTCATGGATAAACGAACATAAAGAACCAGATTGGTTGGGTTATGGTTCATCATTAGGTGGCATCATGTATTGCAGAATCATTAAGTCAATTGATCTGGTAAATAAAACGATAACTATTGATATTCCTGTTCGATACGCTTTAAAAACGAGAGACAATGCGTGTGTGTACAAAATTACTGGAATGATTTCAGAGATTGGTTTTAGTGACTTTTCTATCGGTAACAAACAACATCCGTCAAAGAGTGGCTATGGAGAAAATGATCATTCTGTAACAGGAACTGGTGGCTATGATTGTGATGGTTCTTATATGATAAAGTTTGCTGGCGCGTACAACTGCTGGATGAAAAATGTGACTACTTATAAAATTGCTTCTAATTCGACAGGTGCTCATATGCTGTCAAATGGAGTTTTAGTGGCGCATTCGAAAAACATTACCATTGATAATTGCACATTTAAAAATGCTCAATATGGCGGGGGTAATGGTAATGGATATGCTTATACTGTTCAGGCTAACGAGGTTTTAATTAGTAATTCTACTGCCGAATTTGTTCGTCATGGTTTAGTGTTTGGTAGTATGCGAAGTTCGGGTAATGTGTTTTATAAATGCAACGATATTAAATCAGGGATGCAGTGTGGAAGCACTGGATCAGAAAAAACTAATGGATGGGGTAGCGATCATCATATGCATTTTAGTCAGTCCAACTTAATTGATAATTGCTATACAGAAAATAGTGGGTTTTATGCCTACTATCGCCCCTATGGATCAAATCCTATGCATAATATTACAGCTACTCATACGGCTTATTGGAATATTTCTTCCGGAGGGGCAAATACCTATTGCGTATGGACACAGCAGGCCAGGTATGGATATGCTATTGGAACTTCGGGTACGGGATCGGCGGTGTACACAAAAGAGGCAGCTACAGGTACAGCATCTATTACAGATCCGGTAGATATTACTGATGGTGTTGGTAAGGGAGCTACTTTGGTTCCTCAATCCTTGTATCTGGATCAATTGGCAAAAAGAACAACAGGTTCAAATGTTAGTCCTACCTGTGTGATCACAGCTCCTGCGAATCACTCGGTGTTTGCATCGCCTGCTACCATTAATATTACTGCCACAGCAACGGATACTGATGGCACTGTGAGCAAAGTAGAGTTTTACAATGGAAATACTTTGTTGCAATCGGATGCCACATTTCCTTATTCTTACAGTTGGCCAAATGTAGCGCCAGGTACTTATATTATTACAGCAGTAGCCACTGATAACAAAGGAGCAACCACTACTTCTGTTGCCGATACTATTGAGGTGATAGATGCTGCATCTTGCGTTCAGGCAAAAGCTTCGGCCGATGATGGCAATGTGGCCGCCAATGTGTTGGATAAAGATTTAATTACCCGCTGGTCGGCAGATGGCGACGGACAGTATATTGAATTTTGTTTAAATGATACGTTGTTCCTTACTGGTGTTAGCGTAGCGTTTTACAGTGGTAATGTGCGTATTTCAACGTTTGATGTGTTGTATTCTTTGGATGGATTGAAGTGGACAGCTGCACTCACTGGAAAGGTAAGTTCAGGAACATCATTGGCCCTTGAGACCTTCAATTTTCCTGTGCCTGTAGAAGCGTTGAAGGTTAGAATTGTTGGTCATGGTAATTCGGTAAATTCCTGGAATAGCTTTACTGAAGTAGAGTTTAATTCGATTACCACCGGACTTCCTTCCACTAAGCCAGCTAAGGTATTTCGGGTGTATCCCAATCCTGCAAGTGATTTACTAATCGTGCAAAAGCTTTTGGGGATTAATGAAAAATCTACAGTCACAGTAATGAATTCTTTAGGGCAAGTCGTACATCATTTTACTATGCTAAATCAGGCGCAGTTGGATATTAATGTCGCAGACTTTCCTTCAGGAATGTATTATTTGCAAATGGATAATAAAGTGGAAAAAATATTGATTCATAAGTAATGAGAAAGTTGATTTTAGTGATTGTAATGGTGGTGTTTAGCAATCTGGTTCACGCCCAGACAGCATCTGCTCCCATCAATTATTCCAATAAGTCGAATATTACAATTGATGGAAAATATTTCAATTCAGGAACCAGTGGTGCGGCGATTTACCTCACCAGCTGTAACAATGTGGTGATCACCAACTGTACCTTTAGTTTAAATTCGGGAATTATAGGAGTTCAATTGAGCAAATGCAGTAATGTGGAAATTACGGGATGCTATTTTGAAAATGTGAATTCGGGAGTTTATGCTATTAATTGTACAGGTGGAATAAACATTCATTGCAATGCTTTTAAAAATATAGCAGGAGCTAAGCCTAGAGGTCAGGTTGTACAGTTTAATACCTGTGCTGGCGCTGGTAATCGCATAAATTACAATACTTTGGATTATACTTATGGCTCAGGAAATCCCGAAGATTTGGTGAATATGTATGCCTCTTCGGGAACCGTGGCTGATCCCATTCAAATTATTGGCAATCAATTTCGGGGAGGTGGGCCAAGCACGTCAGGAGGAGGGATAATGCTTGGGGACAATGGGAGTCATGACATCAGATGTGAAGACAATATCTTGGTGGACGTAGGGCAATATGGTATTTCAGCTCCGTCGGGCTACAATCTCACCATCATCAATAACAAGGTTTATGGATCTAAAAAAACCTGGACCAATGTGGGGATTTATGTGGGGCTGCAAAGTGAGATTACTGCTGGCTATACTTGTGCCGGAAGTACCATTCAGGTAAAAAATAATTTGGTGAATTTTACCAATAAGAATGGTGTTGTTAATGGTTGGTACAATTGCAGCTGTTGTTCGGGTGTAGTGCAAAGTGGTAATGATTTTAAATCTACCATTACTTCAGCTGTTTTGCCTTCCGACCTGTCTCTTAATACTACTCAATGTTCGGGGATTTCAACTTCTACTAATGAAATCATTAAAGATCAGGCAACATTCCATCTTTATCCTAATCCCGTAAATCAGCAATTAAAAATTTCTTCCTTTGAGGTTGGTGGTGAAATTTTGATTTTTAATACTATAGGTGAAGTGGTGTTTGCCGGAAATGCCAATGCTGAAGCCTTATTGATTATAAATGTTGAGCATCTGGGTTCGGGACTGTATTTTGTTAAAATCAACAACGAAATTCAAAAATTCATTAAAGAATAAGTTGCTTAGCTTTTAACATCATCACTTACGATTCATTTTTCTGTTTTTTTCAAAAAAGTATTGTTTTACCCAACCTTTTCAGACTAAGAAACGGTATTCTTTGCTGAAGGGGGAATAATACAATACACTATGAATTATAAAAATTTACTTTGTTGGCTTTTTCTGTTTGGTAGCACGATGTCAGTTGAAGCTCAGGTGCCTTCCACTACGGCTGAATTTTTTAATCTCATTGATTTAACGCGCAGTGACATGAAAAGCGTGTCGGCTCTGGTGACGGCAAAAAAATACGATGCGGCACTGGAAGTGTGGCGCGACACGGTGGTGAACCGTTTGCGCCGACTCAATCTCGGCGAGTTCAACTGGCATTCCAATTGCCAGAATGGCTACTACATCAACTTCGCCAATATGCTGGTGGAAAAAATGACACCGACTTCGTATTACACCGGATCAAAAAGTTATTACGATTATTTCGACCTCACCAATTCACCATACAAAACCCCAAAAGATGTGAAGTGGATCGCTACGCCTCCCGGAGGAATGGAAGATGATGATGGCGAAATTGCGAGTTATATGATGTTCATTCCTCTGCCTGCGACTTATCATAAAACACCCGATACTATTTATCTGAAAAAGTGGTTTCAGGTATCAAGTGATTTTGCGCTGCGACAAAAAAAATTACTGCAGGCATTATCGGCTGCCGACCAGAAAAAATACTCGCCGCGCTGGAGTACCGAAGCGCAGGAAGTATTGTGGCAGGGCGATCGCGTGGCCAATATTGTGAAGTGTTTGGGCGTGTTCGCCAAAAACCTGCCAGGCGAAAGTAAAATTTCTTCGTGGAGCAACGTGATCAATACATCGCGCTCGAAAGTGGTGGCGCAAAACACCAAATGCATTTCGGCAAAACATTTGGCGAATGTGGCGGCCGGACTCGTACTCGACAATCCAGGTGCGTTATTGTCGGCCTACCGCTACGCCGGAAAAGTGCCCAACCAGCGATTTAATGGTTTGTATTCTTTGATGATGATGTGTTTGGCTTTCCCGGAGTTCAAGGCAACTGCGATTACTGAAGCAGAAGTGATTGCCGGACTTACCGACTACATGAATACCATGTGTGCAAAGGATGGTGGTTTTCTGGAACAATCCTTCAATTACAACCAGACCGACGCCGGGAAAATGAAAGATTTAATTGATATGGCCACTTCGGCCGGTCGTGCTAAAATGCCTGTCATTACCTTGATATCCGATGGTGTAGTCGATTTTGAAAGACTATTGTGGGCCCTCAAAACTCCGCTGATGGCGGCTCCGCTCGTGGGCAATTGTGCTCACAGCGGAGCAACCAATGTGTGGACGAGTACCACCGTTTCCGATACTTATAAGAAAACGATTTCAGCGTCTTCCGATGCATTGTCTAAGCAAATTGTAAACGCTTTCAACGGCAAAACTCCTGCGCCTTCTTTCACTTCTATATCTTTTCCTTATAGCGGATATTATGTACAGCGTCAAGGTTGGACGATAGATGATAGTTATTTGTTTTTCATGGCTGGTCGTGCGGCACGCGGACACAAAATGGGCGATAACAACAGCATTCAGGTAGTGGCCTTCGGTCGCGAACTGCTGGCTACCGACGGTCCACCTGACTATTTCGGGGATCTCACCGGACCACAGGGAGCTTACATCAGTGAAAACTCTTCGCTGAAAGCCAACACCGTTATTGTAGATGGAAAATCACAAAACAAGAATTCTATTCTGAATTCACAGGCATCAACGCCAATTTCCTCTCGCTTTTACAATTCGGCAACAGAAGATTTTTTGGAAGGTACTTTTGATAAAGGCTATTGTGCCATTGGAGCTACCACAGCATCGGTTACAGATGTAACGCACAATCGTCAGGTGGTTTTTCTTAAAGAAGCAGGAATATGGATCATGACCGATTTTTTGACCAACAGTGGTGCTGGATCGCACACCTATTCACAGGTTTGGAATTTTGAGCCTTATGAACCTACTAATAAAATTTATGGCTTTACAGAAGCGCAGGTGAATTTTGATAAAACCAATAAAAGAATTCTGACTTCTGATCCTGGCGGTCCAAATATTCGTTTGCAAAATTTCGGAAAAGTATCGGGATTAGATTACGTGAAATATTACAATCAAGCCAGTCCGGCTATGGGGTGGTATGCTCCAAGTATCAGTAAAATTACTCCGGCTGTGGATATTCATACCACTTGGAGTGGGACAGGAAATCAAGCTTTAGGAACGATTATTCTTCCTTCCAAAGGGCTCACCACTGATATTGTATTTAAAGATTTGTCTCCTGATGCGAAAACGGCCGCTTTATCGCTCACTTTGCCTAACGGTAATAAAGTAGTGTATTCTTCAGGATTTTCGGCTAAATCAACTACTCAGTTCAAATTTTCTTTCAATAGTAAAGGATATTTGTTACAGGAGAATGCCAATGGTGATGTAAGCGGAATGGTGATTGGTGGAGATAAAGCACCTTTACTATGGGATGGCATTGCTATTGATCATGATTTTTCCGATTATGCTGTTAATTACGATGTGGCCATGCAAACCATTACCCTTACGCCATTTCAAGTGCCAAACACTTTTGTTTGGGGCAGCAAGCCTTTGGCATCTCTAGTTTCGCCAGCTCAAAGTGATGTGGTTTTTATTATCAGCACAACTTCTGCAAAGACTATAGTGAAAGAAGGAGTAGAGGTATATCCTAATCCATCGCAGGGTGCTTTTGTTTTGAAAGCTGCTGATGTTAAAGCTTTGCATGTGTTTGATTTGCAAGGGCAGGAAGTGTTTTATTCTACCAATACCAACGCTGCTTTTGGTGAGGATTTAGCAACAGGATTGTACGTCCTGAAAGTAGAATTCAATAATGGAGAAATTGCGTATAGCAAAATAGATAAGTTGTAATTGGTCTTGCAGAGAGGCAAATTTTGCGTCATCGTTTTTGGTGGACACGCAAAATCTTGCGTCTCTGCAAAGACCATTTTTTAGCAAACAACGCATTATTGTTATAATTTCCCGGTAAATAATTACATTTAGAAAACTCAGTGAATCTGAAATCTTCCGCAGTTTTCAAATTTATTGTGGAATTGTAGTTGTTCTAGTAATAATGTGAATTGAATTTTTGCGGAAATCACATTGGTTAAATTGTCTTTAGCTTCTTCGTGAGAGAATTTTCCTTCAATTAGCGTTACGTTTTCCTTTTTTTTCATGAGTATTTGCTTTTGTTTTAGTGGATTGATCAACCGAGACTTTTTGTTTAATATTTACTGCATTTACAGGTAAATGTAGTGCGCTAGCACACTGTAAAGCGGAATCCCTACAATAATGTTGAAGGGAAAGGTGATACCAAGTGCTGCAGTTAGTGAGTACGTCACGTTAGCTTGTGGTAAAGCAATTTTCATTGCAGCAGGAGCAGCGATGTAGGATGCGCTTGCTGCCATTGTTGCAAAAACAATTGCACCGCCTTCAGATAGATCGGCCATGATAGCGGTAGCAATTCCTAAGCACGCGGAAATTATTGGCATAGCGGTGCCAAAGAGGATTAAAGTAATACCTACTTTTTTCAAATCCTTAAAGCGTTCAGAAGTTATAATTCCCATTTCTAACATAAACAAGCAGAGGAAGCCTTTGAATAGGTCGAAGAAGAAGAAATTGATTTGTTTATTGTTGGTATAACCAATGGCATAGCCAATAAGGAGGCCGCCCACAATTAATAAGATACTTTTACCTAAAAAGACTTCTTTTAATACTTCGGGCAATTTTTTTCCAGGCTTATTGCTGATAGATTGTGCCAGGAAAACTCCTGTTATTAATGCTGGAATTTCCAGCATAACAAGAAGCACCGTCATGTACTTTTCGTAGGTGATCTCTCTGGTTTTTAAGTAAGAGAGTACTACTGCGAAGGTTACAGCGCTCACTGAGCCGTAATGCGTTGCAATGGAAATAGCGTCGTACGTGTTGAATTTTTTTGTTTTTCTTAATATAAAGTGTGCGATCAAAGTTGTGCAAGCGCCTAAAAGTAGTGTGATGAAAATGGGAAAAAGTATATTCGATACTTCTGAATGGTACAGTTCGATTCCACCTTTGATTCCGATTGATAATAGCAGATATATGCTGATAGTGTTATAGAATGATTGAGGAACCCGTAAATCGGATTTAACTATGCCGGCTATAGAGCCTAGTATAAAGAAGAGGACTACAGGGTCGAGAATGGATTTCATATTTAGAACTTTTTTACAATGATAGCAAAATTTATTATATGATAGTAATGCTATTGTTGTTGTGTGTAAAAATATTTTTGTATATATTGTCGCTTTAATTAAAAAGTATGCAACTTTCAATTAGGATAGTAATTAATGAGAAGCTGTTTTTAAAGAATCCTGAAGACTCAGCTATTGGTAAAAATATTGTTAATGAAGGGTTAAGGCTTATTAACGATTTAGGTTTTGAGGAGTTTACCTTTAAAAAACTGGCCAAGGAAATAGGTACTACTGAAGCAACGGTTTACCGTTATTTTGAAAATAAACATCGGTTATTGGTGTATTTAGTAAATTGGTACTGGACTTTTCTGGATTATAAAGTGCTTTTTCAAATCAATAATATTTCGTCCCCAAAAGATCGTTTAAAGAAAGTGATTGAGAGCTTGGTTTTCCCTATGGACGAAAGCAATAATTACACATTTATTAATGAACAAAGGGCTTTTGAGTTGTACATGAAGGAAGGATCGAAGGCTTATCTCACAAGGCATGTGTCTACCGACAATAAGGATCAATTTTTCAAGCCCTACAAAGATTTGTGTAATAGAATTTCTGTCATCATCGGTGATTGTAATCCAAAGTATAAATTTTCACATTCTTTATCGAGTACTCTTTTAGAGATGTCGCACACACAAAAATATTTTGCCATGAATTTACCTTCGCTGGCAGATTTAAGAAAGGAAGAAATGGATAAAGATTTGGTTAAGTTTTTACAGGAAATGTTATTTAATACAATTGGTGTTTAAAGAAAGAAAAATGGAAGGCATGGGTGATAAAACAAATAATTCGGAGGTGTTGCTCCGATTGTATCGTTTACTGGTTAGTAGTAAACAATACATAACTAGCATATATATATACGCCTTATTTGGTGGGATATTAAGTTTAAGTATTCCCTTGGGAATTCAGGCAATTATAGGGTTTATTACCTCGGGTCAGTTGTCTGCATCATGGATCGTTTTGGTTTTCCTTGTGGTGTTGGGTATTATCCTTTCGGGTATCATGCAGGTAATGCAGTTAACGGTTACCGAAAATTTGCAGCAAAAAATATTTGCGCATGCTTCGTTCGAGTATGCCTACCGTTTACCAAGGTTAAATTTGAAATATTTGGTTGGAAAACATGTGCCTGAAATTGCTAATCGATTTTTTGAAACAGCAGCTATTCAAAAGGGGATTTCAAAATTGTTGATTGATTTTTCCTCAGCTTCACTGCAAATCATATTTGGATTAATTTTGCTTTCCTTCTACCATCCCTTTTTTATTGTGTTTAGCGTTCTGCTCATTGTAAGCATTTATCTTATATTACGATTTACTACTTCAGCAGGAATTCAAACAAGTTTGGGGGAATCAAAATACAAGTATTACATAGCCTATTGGTTGGAGGAAGTCGCCAGAACAATGGGTGTTTACAAAGTAAATCAAACGGCTGGTTTACCACTTGCCAAGACCGATGACTTTTTAAAAGAATACTTGAGCTACAGAAAAAAGCATTTTAAGATCCTGAAATTTCAGTTTTATAACATGGTGGCTTTTAAAGCCGCAATTGCTGCCGGAATACTACTGTTAGGCGGGTACCTGGTGATGGAGCGACAAATGAATGTTGGGCAGTTTGTGGCTTCAGAGATTATTATTTTAATGGTGTTGTCCTCGGTGGAGAAAATGATTCTTTCTTTATCTACGGTATACGACGTGTTAACGGCTTTAGAGAAGTATGGTCAGGTAACTGATTTGCCTCTTGATGATACTAAAGTAAACGATGGATACAAAGGGGAAGGCGAAAGTGGTATTGCCTTGAAAATTGAAAATCTGAATTTCACATTTCCTGATGGTAAGCAGCTTTTGACTGAGTTTAGTTTGGAAATTGAGAAAGGACAACGTTATTCCATTGTTGGTGAAAATGCATCGGGTAAATCATTTTTGTTGCAATGCTTAGCTGGTATGCGAAGCGATTATCAGGGTAGCATTTTGTTTAATAATGTAGCCATGCAAAATTGGAACAAGGATGAACTAAGACAAAGGGTGGCATTGAGCCAGGAAACTTCACAATTGTTTTTCGGAAGCATTTATGAAAATATTTCCCTGGGAAGGAAAAATATTGGAATTGAAGAAGTAATTACTGTAGCAAAGTTGGTGGGCTTAAATGATGAAATTCAACATCTCAAAGACGGATTTGATTGCATTTTAGAACCAGAAGGAAAGAATGTTTCTTCCAAAGCTCGGGTGCTTATTATGTTGTGCAGGGCTTTGGTAACAAATCCCGATTTTCTTTTGGTGGAAGATTATTCCCATCAATTGTCGGGAGAGGAAAATGAAGAACTGTTTCACAGAATTGTCAGGGTGTATCCAAAAATGGGTTGGATGGCTGTAGTGAAACATGTGTTTACAACTAAGTTATTTGACAAAGAGATTGTAATGAGTAAGGGAAAAATTGTTACACAAAACAGTAAGTAGTGTTATGTTAAACATTAGTGAGAATAGAATTCATGAGAAAATTGGAAAGGGCAATTTTGCTTCTTTTTCAATGTTAAAAGAGTATGATGGAAGAAGGACCTTGAATAAGGTTTTGCTTGGCATTTGCCTGGTAATATTTGCCATATTGTTTTTGCCGTGGACGCAAAATGTTCGTGGAAAAGGCATTGTAACTTCATTGAATCCCTCTCAACGACCACAGTCATTACAATCGGTAATTGACGGAAGAATAGAAAAATGGTTTGTATCCGAAGGGCAAAAAGTAAAGAAGGGAGATACGATTCTTTTTATTTCAGAAATTAAAGACGAATACTTTGATCCAAAGCTATTAGAACGTACCCAGGACCAGATTAAATCAAAGGAGTTTTCGGTTTCATCCTATATGGAGAAGGTTAAATCCTTAGACAAGCAAATTGATGCCTTGCTTACTACAAAGGAATTAAAGTTGATGCAAGCAAAAAATTACCAGCGTCAGGCCGAGTTAAAAGTACAAACTGATAGTATGGATTTTCAAGCGGCAGTGACCAATTTGGATATTGCGCAAAAGCAGTATCAGCGAATGGAAAGTTTGCACGCACAGGGTTTAAAATCATTAACCGATTTGGAGTCGCGTAAATTGAAATTGCAGGAAACTCAGGCAAAAAAACTTTCTGCCGAAAACAAGTTGGCTGCAAGTCGTAACGAATTAATCAATGCCGAGGTAGAATTGAATTCAATTGAAAATCAATATCAGGACAAAATATCAAAAGCCGAATCAGAAAAATTTGAAGCGATGTCGGCAATCTACGATGCTGAAGCTATAGTGTCGAAAATGCAAACCACTTATATGAACTATTCAGTTCGAAAATCTAATTATTACATTACTGCACCGCAAAATGGTATTGTTACAAAAGCCATTAAAACGGGTATCGGCGAAAATGTTAAACAGGGTGAGGCTTTGGTAACTATAATGCCTTCTGATATTGATATTGCGGTTGAATTGTTTGTGGAGCCAATGGATTTGCCTTTGATTTCGAAAGGCAATCATGTGCGTTTTGTTTTTGACGGCTGGCCATCGGTGGTTTTTTCGGGTTGGCCCAATGCCTCTTACGGAACCTATGGAGGTGAAGTAGTGGCCATCGATAATTTCGCCAATGCTGAAGGGAAGTTTCGCTTGTTAGTGGTGCCCGATAAAAATGATATTCCCTGGCCTGAACAATTAAAGGTGGGGTCGGGTGCTCAAGGTATTGCCTTGCTTAATAATGTTTTTGTGGGGTATGAAATTTGGCGTCAGTTAAATGGCTTTCCACCTGAATTTTACAAAGGATTTCAGTCAGAAAAAAAAGACCAGAAAAAATGAGAAATGTATTTGTAGGAGTACTTTATTTTTGTGTTCAGGCTTCTTGTTTTGCTCAGCAATTGCGGGAGGAGTTTACGCCTGAAATGTTGTTGAAGATGGTAAAGGAGAATCATCCTGTGTCGAAGCAGGCTGAATTATTGAAAAGCAAGGCTAATGCAGTTGTTTTAAAAGAAAAGGGGCAGTTTGATCCTTACCTTTACTCTGAATTTTCGCAAAAGAAATTTGACGACAAGGAGTATTACCGCTTTGTCAATACAGCGTTGAAAGTTCCTACCTGGTTTGGTGCCGATTTTAAGGTGGGTTTCGACCAATCTTCCGGCGTTTATGTGAATCCTGAAGATCAGTTGCCTTCATCAGGCCTAGCCTATGCGGGTATTTCAATGCCGGTTCTGCAAGGCTTATGGGTTAATGAAAGAAGAGTTGTTTTGCAACAGGCTCGGATTTATCAGCATTATACGGCTGTTGAACAAAGAAATATATTGAACGACTTGTATTACGAGGCTTTGCAGGTTTATTGGGAATGGTTTAGTGCGCATCAGAAATTATTGATTTATACAGAAGCTGAAAAGGTGGCTGGTCAGCGTTTTCAGTTTTTAAAGCAGAGTTATCTTGCCGGTGAGCATCCTGCCATTGATACACTGGAATCTTTTTTACAATTACAAAGCCGCAGCTATAGTCTGATTAGCGCGAAAGCAGAGTATGCGAAAGCTATTTATGCACTTAATAATTTTTTGTGGACGCAGAACGATGTGCCTCTTGAGTTGGGTGAAAATGTTGTACCTGTGGTAATTAAATCTTTTCCGGAAAATGAAGGGCTTATCTCCGAAGGTTTGATACAATTGATGGATAGTATTGTTCAAAGGCATCCTGCAGTTCAAAGCTACGCATTTAAGCAACAGCAGCTGGAGCTGGAGCAAAAATGGAAGCTGGAAAAAATGAAGCCTAAGTTAAATTTAAATTACAATCTGCTGACCTACTCGTTCAATTCACCTGAAGCCTTCAATATTTCTCCCAATAACTATAAGGTGGGTGTTGATTTTAGCTTCCCTGTTTTTTTGAGAAGGGAAAGAGGGGACTTGCGTTTGACGAATTTAAAAATACAGGAAACTGAGTGGCAGCTTAAACAAAAGGTGTTAGAACAAAAAAACAAGATTAATCAGTACCATGCCGATTTGAAATACTTATCTCAGCAGCGCCAGTTGTTCAGTTCAATGGTGAGTAATTATGAAGCTATGCTGAATGCCGAACGTAGTAAGTTTGATAACGGGGAAAGCTTCCTTTTTTTAATCAATACCCGAGAGTTGTCGTTGATTGATTCCCAACTTAAATTGGTGGATATCACGGCTAAACTATATAAAACCAAAGCCGGCTATTTATGGGCCATTGGTGATTTGTGCAATGGAATTTAGTGACTTTTTAGTTCTTCCCCGTGATTTCTAGGTGTTGTTTCTTTCGGCAGAGATCACTAAGTGAATTTGTTGCATCTTGTATAAGTTGCAGATGCAGAGGTGATTATTTGTTTGCTTTTTCAAACACCAATACATTAATAAGAATAAGCATCATTCCGTAAACAAAATCTTCAACAGGAATAGTGAGTACACGGATGTTCAGGATGTGATTGCTATTGTATTTCACAATGGTATCATCCAGTCCGGTGCCGGTAAGCAAGCCATTTGATACCATGAATGGGATCAGTAAAATAAGATAACTTATGAAGAAGCGGGAAAAATTTTCTGCTTTTGAGAACAAGGGGTGTAGCAGCAGCAGTATGGCAGTGCTGGCAAAGGTGATACAGGTGTATAACTTATGATAATAGAGGGTAGCCAGTAAGAGCAATGCAACTGTTAAAAAATGACGGATACCTGAAAGCCATTTTGTATTAAGTTTCCATTTTATCTGTGACAGACAAAAATGAGTGAATATGCAAGCGTAAGGAATACAGAAGAAAAAGAGCCATTCCTCTATAGGCAGATCAAACCAATATATGCCCAATACATATCGGTCATTAAAACTCCAAACACCAATTCGGGTAAAAATGATATCCCAAATAATAAAAATAGTTCCCGTAATCAAAACCGCGGGCGTAAATGCTTTCCAGGTTTGAATAAATCGAAATCGCGGATGAAAGCTAAACAGGAAGGGAATCAGAAAAACTCCCAGGTCAATGGCTAGATATACCAGGCGATCATTCATTGCTTGTTGCTAGCTTTGTTGGTTTCCTGAGCAAAATATTTTAACGGTACAAGCAACATTCCAAAACATTCACCCTCTTCTTTATGCAGATGTTTATGATGTACTTTGTGTGCCTTTCGGATAGCGCGCAAATAAAAATTGTTGCTTCGTTTTAAGATAGGCAATCGCTGATGGATGAATACATCATGAACAAGGAAGTAGGCGAGGCCATAAAGTGTAATCCCGAGTCCTACATAAAAAAGCGTGTTGTATTCGTTTAAAGCGCCAAACAAGGTAAACAAGAAGCCCGGAATAGCGAAAATTAAAAAGAAGAAGTCGTTTCTTTCCAGAAATCCAGGTTCAACCTGATGGTGGTCTTTGTGTAAAACCCATAAAAATCCATGCATCACAAAGCGATGCATGAGCCAGGCAACAAATTCCATAGCAACAAAAGTGATAATGAGCACAGTTATATTCATGACTTAAGCAGTTAACGATTTTAAGTTAGTAAATTTCAATTGCTCATAGATCTTTAAAAAAGCAATTTTAAACCACACAGTATATTGACTGCTGTTGTTGTGTAAATCATCATATACATCATCCAGTGTCATGAATTTGTATTCGCATACTTCCTCGTGATTAAAATGGATTTCACCATTGTAATATCCAATGAAAACATGGTCGAATTCATGTTCGCTGAGTCCGTTGCTGAAATCGCTTTTGTAGATGAAGTCAAAAGATTTTTCCAGCGGACACTCAAACCCCATTTCCTCTCTCAGTCGACGGTTGGCGGCTTCTTCAACCGATTCGCCGAAACGGGGGTGGGAGCAGCAGGTGTTGCTCCATAATCCTGCCGAATGATATTTGTGCTTTGCCCTGCGCTGAAGTATCATTTCATTTTTGTGGTTGAAGATAAAAACAGAAAAGGCCCGATGCAGAAGACCCTTGCGGTGTGCTTCCATTTTCTCCATAGTGCCTTTGTAGCGATCATTTTCATCTACAAGGATTACATGTTCAGGCTGTGTTTGCATAATAATGGTTTATAGTTTTCTGATGGAGTTTTTTTCTGTTTCGGTGCATTGTGTGCTTTGGAGAAGGAAATTTTTTATCCGTGCTTTCAAATCGGCATCGCTTGCACTTTGTGCTGATTTCAAATAGTTGATGAGTATCGTTTTGTCGGCCGCGATATTGGAAGAGTATCCGAGGAAAGCCGGAACGTTGCATTGAATGGAAAATCTGATGAAGCGCAGTTCTGCATTTTTTGGAGAGGCAGCAATGGCTTTTTCAAGCTCCTTTTTACCACTGTTGAAATACGATAATTTTGAAGTGGGTAAGTAGCAATGATTAGCCATGGCCATGAGTGCACCACCGTGATAGCCCAGCTCAACTGGGGAGGAACTTCCTGAGTTCTTTGTTTTTTCCAGCAATGAATTAGCTGTTGTTTCGCTGTTTGGCGAAGCAGCAAAAAGCGTTCGAATCTCTACATAATTCACAGCTTTGAGTGTAGATGTGCTTATTAATAGTATGATAAGCAGCCGCATCATATGGCGTTGAATCTGTATTTAACGTACGACTGCAAAAGGAGTCCGATTTTAAGGTTGTTCGGAATGCGGATACGTTCCATTAATACCCTGTCGGAAGGCAGTGAACGTATTTTTGCGAAAAGGGCCCGGTAGTAAGCGTATGCTACATAAACCCCAAACATTGATCCTTTAGGAAGTTTACGAATTCCTTTCAGTGCTTCATTGAAATCTTCTTCTATTTCTGCCTCGATGCGTCGTTTATCATGATCGGAAAATTGCGCCAGATTGATATCGGGAAAGTAGGTTCTTCCCAGATCCTTAAAGTCATCCTTAAGATCCCGCAGGAAGTTGATCTTTTGAAAAGCGGCACCCAGCCGCATTGCAGCGTATTTCAGTTGCTGGTATTTCTGATTGTCTCCTTCGGTAAATACACGCAGGCACATCAGTCCCACAACCTCCGCCGATCCGAGAATATATTCTTTAATGGAATTTTCGTTGTGTACATTTTGCGTAAGATCGGCTTCCATGCTTTTCAGGAAAGATTCTATCAGTTCATGGTCAATGTGGTAATGATTGACTACTTCCTGAAAGCTGTTCAGTACAGGGTTTAAGCTAATTCCCTGTTGAATTGCAGCGTAGGTTTGTTGCTTGAAATCATAGAATAACTCAGCTTTTGGGTATTGGTGAAAGCTGTCTACAATTTCATCGGCCAGTCGCACAAATCCGTAAATACCATAAATAGGTTGGTGAAATTTTTTGTCGAGACAGAAAATTCCCAATGAAAAACTGGTGCTGTAGGTGCGGGTTACCATTTTACTGGTTTTGCGCGAAACATCATCAAATAGCTGTTTCATAACTAAAGGGTTTTATTGTTTTAATAATTTCATCTGCTGCGATTTGACCCGATATGATGGCAGGCGGCACGCCTGGTCCCGGCACGGTGAGTTGCCCGGTATAAAAAAGGTTGTGTACTTTCTTGCTGCGCATAGAAGGTTTCAGGAAAGCGGTTTGGCGCAAGGTATTTGCCAGTCCATAGGCATTCCCTTTAAAAGCATTGTAGTCGGAAATAAAATCAGATTGCGCATAACTGTGTTTGTATTCAATAAAAGGTCTTATACTTTCTCCGGTTTGCTTCTCAAGTCGATCCATTACGATGTTGAAATATTTCTCTTTTATTTCGGGAGAGTCGCTGAGGCCAGGAGCTGCAGGAATAAGAATAAAAAGGTTTTCGCAATTTTCGGGAGCTACCCCCGGATCGGTTTTGGACGGACATGAAACATAAAACAGCGGACGGGAAGGCCATGCCGGCTGCGTGTAGATTTCGTGCGCATGCTGATGCATGTCGGCATCGAAAAATAGGTTGTGGTGTTTCAGTTTTTCAATCTTCTTTTTTACCCCGAGGTAATAAATGAGGGACGATGGGGCGAGGGTGCGTTTATTCCAATATTCAGCGGAGTAGAAGCGCTGAGGGGCATCGAGAAGATGTTGTTCAACATGCTGGTAGTCGGCTCCTGCTACAATAATATCGGCGGGTAAAAATTTTCCATTGACGATCACGCCCTTTGCTCTGCCATTGGTTTCCATGACTATTTTTTCTACCGGACTATTGAGCTGCACATCTACTTTGTGCGCCACGGCTATAGAATGCATGGCTTCCACTATTTTATGCATTCCACCCATTGGATACCAAGTGCCTAGTTGCATATCGGCATAATTCATAAGGCTGTAGAGAGCCGGAATATTGTCGGGACTTGCACCAAGGAAGAGCACAGGGAATTCAATGATCTGTAATAAGCGGGGATCTTTAAAGTATTTACGGGCATAAGAAGAAAAGGAGCGGAGAATATCGGTTTTAACCAATCCGCCCAAAACTTTTGCGTTAAGGTAATCACTGATCCGACTTCCCGATTTATATATCAGGTCACTCATGGCAACCTTGTATTTGTAGCCGGCATCCTTCATGAAAAGCTGTAATTTTTTTCCTGCGCCGGTTTCAATGCTTTCAAATAAGCTTTCAAGGTTCTGCATGCTGGCGGGCAGACTCATGATATCGTCTTTACCAAAAAAAATCTGGTAGGAAGGGTCGAGGCGCACTAATTGGTAATAGTCGGCAACGCTGTGCCCAAAATGCGAAAAGAAATTTTCAAACACATCAGGCATCCAGTACCAGCTTGGCCCCATGTCAAACCTATAGCCTTTCTCCTCAAAAAGTCTTGCGCGCCCACCTACCTGTTCGTTTTTCTCAAGTATGCTAACTTGAAAACCTTTGCTTGCCAGATGGCACGCAGTACTCAATCCCGAGAATCCGGAGCCGATGATGACAACCTTTTGTGCTGAGAATTTGTTCATAGGAAACTTGTTGTTTAATCAAAAATACATTTTGTTTAACATTATAGCAAATTAATTAAACAAAATAATTATTGAAAAAAGAAAGTAATGACCTTTTTTAAAGGCTGTTTTTTTTAATTAGGTAACAGAAAAAGATTTTTAAATAAGCGTTTTCAGCTGCTGAGCGTCGTTAAATATAGTCAGGCGTTTTGCGAGTTTGTTTTGGGAGTTAAGCACAACTCTTCCTGAGAGGAGAATTTTTACTTTTCGGGGAAGGCGCTCCAATTCAGAAATCAGGGCATCAAATTCTTTTTGTGTAATGTCGGTAGTGATCACTGATATGATTAATCCTGCGTTTGTGATTTCTATTATCCTGGTGACATCAGTCAGTGGTACTGTCTGGCCAAAATAATAAGTGTGATAACCTTTGTTTCTAAGTATATAGTTGTAGAATAATAAACTGTTTTCGTGTAATTCATTTTCAGGAAGAAAGAGCAGGGCCCGCGGTGATTTCTCATTGGTGTTGCGGGGAAGGCTGTCCATTGCTACAATCAGCTTCTGTCGGATCAGGTTGGTGATGAAGTGTTCCTGCGCGGGATTTATGGATCCTGTTTGCCACATGAGTCCGGTCCTTTGAAGAAAAGGGAAAATAATTTCGATGATGGTTTTTTCAAAACCAAGACGAAATAAGGTGGATGAAAATATTTTTTCAAAGAAAATTTCATTTAAATCAATCATTGCGACTATCAGGTTGTCGATGTAGTCACTATTGTCGGATTTAACAATATTGATTGAATTTACGTTGTCGGCAATTTCTTTGGCGCTCATCTCAGCGATTTTGGAAATCTTGAAGTTGTTTTTATTCAGAAAGCTGATGTTGAGCAGTAATTTCAAGTCGTCATTGGAGTAGTAGCGGATATTGGTATCGGTGCGTGAGGGATTGATAATGTTGTAGCGCTTTTCCCATATTCTTATTGTGTGGGCTTTTATGCCGCTTAATGCTTCAAGATCGCTTATGGTATATTTTGAGTCACTCACGTTGTTTATCTTTTTATGTTAATTTATTAAACAAAATAAAGGATTTGTCTGGAAAAAATCAAATTGCAATTAACTAGGGGGGCTTAAAGGTATTACTGAGGTAGGGTGCAGAGTTGAAATCGGCATCTCTCAAAGGAGGATAAATAATTCACAACCCCTTGAAAAGTTTTTTTGATACCCCTGGAATTCTTTAATATCTTGCGGCGGGTTTAGTGTTAACGACGTGTCAACGTTTCCTGAGATTTCTCTGATTCCAGAGGCAATCCTTATTCTGATTATTTCTTTCCAACAAAATAGTTTTTCGATCATTCGTCCCAACGGATGGCCTTGTTCAAACCCCACAACGAACAAAACAACTTATGAATAAACACAATTACCTGCTTGTGCTCATTTCGCTTATATCTATAGGTAAGGCGATGGCGCAATGTCTTTCAATACCGGCCGAACCTGCTTGTTCGGGAACTTTGGCGACCAATAACGTCAACATCCTGGCTGGAACGTACTATTTCAATGGAGGCACTCTTACGGGAGTGAATCTGAATGGAGGCACCCTTATCCTTTGTTCGGGCACAACATCGCTTAGCGCCAACCTGAACAGCGGTAGTTTGATCATTAAAACCGGTGCAACTATAAATACAGGTATTTCTACCATTCCAACGGGTTTTTCATTTTATAATTATGGAACAGCAAATTTCACTTCTGGATTGCTTGAAAATTCTTCGGGTTCGTTTATGAATTCACCAGGCTCGCATCTTAATATAACTGGGAATTTCAATAGCAATGGTTCGGTGGTTACCAATGGCGGGGTGATAGCTGTTAGTGGTACGCTGGGCGACTGGCAGAACAGCGGCGGTATTTGTCAGGATGCACAGGCGATACTCAATACCGGTAATATTTCCTTCAGCTCTTTGGATAACTGGTTCAGTTGTCCTAGTGGGGCGTGTTGCATTAGTTATACAGGGACGGCCATAGCCAATAATAACCACCCGTTTGCTTCCAGTTCCAATGTGAATGTTTGCGCCAAGCCGGGAGCCAGTGCTATCAGTGGTACGGGAAGTTGGGGTAGTGCTTCGCTTACTACCGATTGCGCATCATGCAGTGTTCCATTGCCGGTGGAACTCCTGCATTTCAATGTGTTGTGTGAGGGCGATAAGGTGAAATTCAGCTGGTCAACAGCTTCCGAGATAAACAATAATTATTTCACCATCGAGCAAAGCAGGGATTCAAAAAACTGGGAAGAGGTGGCGATAGTGAGTGGTGCTGGTAACAGCAATACCATCATCAACTACGAAAGTTTTGCTGAAAACACTAGTGGTCGTTATGCTTATTACCGGTTGAAACAAACCGATTTTGATGGACAGTATGCATACTCGAAAATTCAGGGCGTTGCCAATTGCTATAATGCTGCCGATGGATTTATTAAGGTGTCGGGAAATAATTTTACAGTCAATAAACTCAATAATGATTTGATGAGTGCGGAGTTGTATGATGTTAGGGGGCGACTTCTCCAGACCTATGATTTCCGGGAACTTCCTGTAGGAGTAAATACTTTTTCCATCGATGATGATTTTGCGCAAGCTCTGTATTTACTGCGTTTAAAGTATGAGGTGGAGAAGGTGGTTGAGTAAGTTCTGCGGATTGGTGAAATCTAATCCACTACAATCTTTTTATTAGTGATTACTTTGCCGTTATTGATGCTCAGCACATACATTCCTGCGCTGAGGTCATTTAGCGACAAAGCATCCGTCATGATCCCCGAAAAAAACTTTTTTCCGCTGAGATCAGAGATGCAGATGTTGTTGCTGCCATTGAGATATAAAGTGTGATTGCTAACATATATATTGATGTTGTCAACCCCGATGCTTCCAGTCCCGGTTCCTGAGCAGCTTCCCGATGGTGTTGTTCCACTGAATCCAGTGGCCGCTGAAGTAGTAACGGCAAGTACAAGTTTGCCCTCTTTAGTGATGGCATTGGCCGGTTCAAAATCAACGAGGTTGCCATCAAAAGTCCAGTTGGCCTTACTCCATTTAGCTGTATTAAAGGTGCTGAAATCATCTTTCCAGGAGAAGGTGAAATCGCTGCCATTGTCGCCTGCACCTTTGGTGTAGGTGGAGTAGGAGATCCAGTCTACAAACTGATGAACGGGTAAATCGGTGTCGGTAAAAGTTCCAACCCAAGGCACTGAACTTGATATCCATGAATTAAAGCGGTATGACATTGCTGATTTGCAAAGTGCAACCTGGGCTCCGGTAGATTTTCGCATTTCCTCGCCATCCAAATACCAGGCAATGTAATCGGGAGTCCATTCTAGGGTGTAAATGTGAAAATCATCAGCAAGGGAAGAGTTGTTGGTGTGGACTTGCTCACTTTTTGTTGCGCCATTTGTGCCGGTAATAATGTTGGATTGAAAGCTTAAGGCGTCGTTTTTTCCAAAAATTTCTATGTCAATTTCTTCCCAGGCGGCACCTTGTTGCTCGGAGCCATTTTTATATAAAAAGAATGTGGAGAGCAATCCACTTGCTTTTGAAGCTTGAATACACATTTCAAATTTTCCATAGAGGACTGATTCTGTGGAATATATTTCGGCTCCTTTGTAATTCTTGGCTTGCAAGGAGAGGCCCAGCGCACAAAGCGCCAGCGTGAATGAATTTTTCATTTTAATAGGGGTTAGTGCAAACTAAATATAGGGAAGAAAAATCAGATTTGAGCCCAGGTCTTGAGAATTGCGGCTAACAAACTCTACTGCTTTTTAAAGTGGTGATGGCCAATTGTTTAATCGCACTCTGTTCTCATATTCGGTATCTTCTCGCCAGCCAAAGATTCAAATGATGACAGGCATAAGCCGATCCGGCACCAATGAGAGCTCCGGCCAGCACATCACTGGGATAATGCACCCCCAGGTGCATTCGGGAATAGCCCATTGCTCCGGCCCATAAAAAAGAAGGGGCAATGACATACCATTTTGGGAAGGCAAGAGACAATGACGTTGCCACTGAAAAAGCCTCGCTGGTATGACCCGAAGGAAAGGAAGGGCTGCCGGCTGAAGCCAATTTTTGAATTTCAGGATAGTCGTAAAAGGGACGTGTCCTGTTGATACTGTGCTTGAGGACGGTGGTGATACCTCCGCCCACCAGAATAGAGGCTCCTATGTATAAGCCCTTGCGGGTGAATAGGGAGTCTTTTTTTATGAGTCCGATACCTGTTACCAGGAGCGGAGTGCTTATAGTCACCGGTGTTACCGAATTGGTGATGAAGGTAAAAGTGCCATCTAGTTTGGTGTTTCTGTTGACGTTGATCTCACGCAGCAGATCAATGTCCCAGTTTTGGGAAAAAGTTTTGTTTCCAATCGAGAGGCACAGCAGGAGGAACAATAATTTCTTCAACATGAAAAAAGGTTATATTTAAACACTAAGCTACAAAATCCGTTAAATGTAAATTAATTTAGCATTTTACATAAACTTAATATGAATTTCTTCATATACAGATTTATAGAGTGTAGTTTCGCATTTTAATTTATGGCCAAGATACCCGTAATCAATAGAGAAGTAAGCTGGCTCTCCTTCAATGAAAGAGTGCTGCAGGAAGCGGTGGATGTTAAAAATCCCCTTATCGAGCGTTTACGCTTCCTTGGAATTTTTTCCAATAACATGGATGAGTTTTTCAGGGTAAGGGTGGGATCACTGTTCAGGAAAATCAATGTGGATCATGACAAGAAGGATAAGCTTCTGCTGGCTCAGATTCACAAAACAGTGGTGCGTTTACAGCATTCGGCCGAAAAGATCATGCAGGATTTAAAGAAGGAGTTGGAGAAAAACGATATTTTTCTAATTGATAATACCAAGCTGAATAAGGAACAGGGAGATTTTGTGAAGGATTATTTCACGGAAAAGGTGCGTCCGCTCCTTTTTCCTGTGATGATACAATCGGCGCCCAAGTTTCCCGACCTGCACGATGATACCTTATATCTGGCAGTAGTACTGAAGGATTCAAAAGACGAGGAAGAGGATGAATATGCCATCATTGAGATTCCCGACACATTGCCGCGTTTTGTGGTTTTGCCTGAAAGCCGAGGAAAGAAGTATGTGATGTTTATTGATGATATCATCCGCTACAATCTCAACGATATTTTTACCCTTTTTGAAGAGTACGATACTTTTAGGGCATATTCCATCAAAGTTACGCGTGATGCTGAGCTGGAAATTGCAGTTGACGTTTCAAAAAGCTTGTCGGAACTTCTGTCGAGTAGTATCAAACAGCGGGCTAAGGGAGCACCGGTGCGTTTGGTGTACGACTTGAAAATTCCGGATAAACTGCTGCATTTTATTCTCAAGAAATCAAGAATTACCGAAACCGAGATTTTGATTCCGGGAGGCAAATACCATAATGCCCGTGATTTCATGAAATTCCCCTCATTCGGTGTTTCTGAACATGAATTTGAAGCCCAAAAACCTTTACAACATCCCGATTTGAAATCGGGAGAAAGTATGTTTAAGGTTCTTAAGCAGAAAGATGTATTGTTACAATATCCTTATCATTCCTTCACCCATGTGCTTGATTTTTTGCGTGATGCAGCAATTGATCCAAAGGTTCGTACGATTCGCATGACGATTTATCGTTTGGCTAAGGAATCGGCAGTAATCAATGCTTTGGTGAACGCAGCGAGTAATGGTAAGAAAGTGATGGTGCTTATGGAAATTCAGGCCCGATTTGATGAGGCTGCAAATATAAAATATGCTAAGGTTTTGCAGGAGGCTGGAGTGAATGTGATTTTCGGACTCAAGAATTTGAAAGTGCACAGTAAGTTAATATTGATATCTCGACGTGAGCGTAACCGAACGGTGCGCTATGCTTCTGTTGGTACCGGTAATTTCAATAAGGATACAGCCAAGGTTTTTTCGGATGTTAGTTTGTTTACTGTTGATAAGCGCATCAGTAACGATTTGCACAACTTATTCAAGTTTTTTGAAGATTTGTACAAGCCCTACAAATACAAGCATATTATTGTTTCTCCTTTCAATACCAGAAAGAAGTTAAATGGTATGATCAATCAGGAAATTCGAAATGCCAAAGCGGGAAAACGGGCCGAAATTTTCCTTAAGATGAATAGCTTGAACGATGAAGGCATGGTGAAGAAAATTTATTCTGCGGCAGCTGCTGGGGTGAAAGTACGATTACTGGTGCGCGGCATTTGCAGTGTGGCGCAGGGCTTGCCAGGGTATGAGGAAAATCTCGAAGTGCGCAGTTTAGTTGGTCGCTATCTTGAGCACGCACGAATATTTGTATTCCACAACGCAGGGCATCCGAAGTATTTTATTTCTTCCGCCGATTTTTTAACACGTAATCTCGATAATAGAGTGGAGGTAACTTGTCCGATCTACGATACTCAAATTAAAAGCGAGATCAAGGAGTTTATGGAGACGCAGTGGACCGATAACGTGAAGATGCGTATTCTCGATCATAAATTAAGCAATGCATATCTTGTTGATGGAAAGTCAAAAAAAACTGAGGCGCATATAGAATATTACAAGTATCTTAGAAAGCAAAAATAAGCTTACATGAACATCCTTAAATTTGCTGCTATTGATATAGGGTCAAACGCTATCCGTTTGATTATATATTATGTTATAGAGGATAGCAAAGGGGTGATATTCAATAAAAATGAATCATACAGAGTGCCCATTCGCCTCGGGCATGAATCTTTCGATCATCAACACATTTCTCACGTTACCATTTTAAAGTTGGTGGACGCCATGACAGCCTTCGAAAAATTGATGAAGGTGCATGAGGTAATCAGCTATCGTGCTTGTGCCACATCAGCCATGCGTGATGCCAGGAATAATCAGGAGATTGTAAAAGAAGTAAGGGAGAAGTCTGGCATTAAAATCGATATTATCAGTGGTCAGGAAGAAGCCGATTATATTTACGAAACGCATTTGTTTCAATTGCTGGCGCATGAAAAGCCTTTCCTTTATGTAGATGTAGGAGGAGGGAGTACCGAGTTGACTTTGTATCACCGCAATGTTCCCGAGGCTTCTACTTCATTTAAGATAGGTACTATCCGGTTATTGCAGGATAAAGTCTCCGAGGCTACCTGGGATGAAATGAAGCGCTGGGTGAAAGAAAAATGCAAAGACAAAAAGAAACTCGAAATCATAGGTTCGGGAGGAAATATCAATCAGCTTAGTAAGTTCGCCGGAACGCGTAAAAAGTCTGAACTTACTTTTGAAGTAATGAAGGATATTTATCAGGATATAAAAAAGTTGACTTACGAAGAGCGAATCAGTGAAATGGCCATGAAGCCTGATCGCGCCGATGTTATTGTTCCAGCGGCCGAAATTTTCCTCAATGTGATGCGCTGGTCGGATGCAGAAGTGATCAATGTTCCCAAAACAGGAATGGGAGATGGAATTATCAGGAAGCTCTACGAAGAGTATAAGAACTCATATTGAGAGTGAGTTTTGAGAGAGCTTGTGTAAATTACCCAGGCAATCATTCTCAAAACTCACTCTCACAGCTCATCTTGCCCTCAATCAAACAATTCCCTATTTTAGTCGCATGATGGTGTAACAATTCTTTTACTGAATTGTTATAGTGTCACTACTACTGCGAACTACTACTATGAATAAACACTTGTTAAAGGCTTTTGCCTTGCTACTCCTGTCGCATTCCCTATACTCCCAATGTACCAACATACCCGTGAAAGAAGCTGTTTTTAACGGGGATTTCGAGAAGGGGTATCCCAAAAGCGGGAAGTTTTCCGACAATACCACTCCTTCTTTTTATTCTGATCTTACCTATGCCGGAGATTTCACCGGTAACAATTGCTGGAATTCCATCGGCGATAAATGGGGGATAGGTAAAGGTGAGCCTGCGAGCAGTCAGATTAGCTGTTGCTCGGGAAGTGATTATTACAATCCTTATGCGAGCTGCTCTTATACCGTTGGACCTTTCGCTGATCACACCACTGGTACGAAGGATGGTTTTGCCCTTATTGCCGATATTTACAATCTTTCTTCCAGTTCGCGTTCCCGAAACGGAAATGTGGTGATTTGGGAGCAGCAGGTGAATATTTATCCCGGTCAGACTTATTACTTTTCATCCTGGCTGGCGCTGTTTGGTAATGCCAATCCGACCCCTCAACTGGAATTGGATATTATTGGTGTAAACGGAGGTGTTCCCGATAACGCCAATGGTAAGCTGGTAAATATTACCGGTGGAATCACCAACGTGAAAATGCAGTGGAATGAATTCAAAACAACCTGGGTGAATTCCAATTTATATACCCAGGCCATTATCCGTATTCAAATCAAGAACTCTTCACCAGGAGCGGGAGCTACAGGATTGGATTTCGCAGTAGATGATATTTCTTTTATCAATAGCTGTCAGAATACAACCTCTAATGTGACTTACACTATCGGCTTCACACCTGATTCGGATAACCTTTGCGAAATAGGAGGCAGTCGAAATCTTGTTATTAAAGATGATAACGGGAATACAGTCAATCCGGGAGGAGGTAAAGACATTCGCTGGTACAGTGGTGGGGGAAGCACACAAACTGAAATCACTGCCAATGCAGGAATCAATAATTATACAGTGAATACGGTTGGGACTTACAGGGCCTGTGTATATGATCCTGTTGGAAATTTAGGCTGTGCGGTTTCGGCCACATATACGGCTACCGAAAGCGTGAATGTGGCGCTAAGTGATTTGGAGTTATGTAGTCCGGCATCCTATTCGCTGGATTGCGGAATGACAGCTCCCAATGGCGCAGTGTCTTCTGTGGCATGGTCGGGACCTTCAGGCAGCAGTTCTTCAAAAACCTATACGGTGAACAAAGCAGGATCGCATACTTTAACAGTGACCGGTGCTGCCGGACATGCGGGTTGTAATTTCACCAAGTCGTTTAATGTTACTTCTAAACTGCCTGCAGCTCCAACTAATCTGGAATATTGCGATGGTGGTGGAACAGCAACTACACTTACCCTGGGCGATAGTAAAAAATACAAGTGGTCGACTTCTCAAACCATGACTCCATTAATTGGTACCGGAACATCTATCTCTTGGACACCTGCTACCGGAACTACAGGAGATCAAATATTATGGATGCAAAGTGCCAATACCAGTACAGCCGGTACGATGGGAGGACCAAATGTAAATACATCTACTGCCGATAAAACTTTAACTACCGATTTGAAAACCTACCAGTCGATCAATATCAAGTCGGCTATGATGGGATTAGAGGCCTGGACCGGCGGTTGTGGGGCAGCCGGCTCAGGGTCAGGCACTGCTACGGTGGAGTTACTGGATGCGAGCAATGCGGTTGTGGCTACCAAATCTGTAAGCTTGCCTTGTGGATCAGCCAGTTCAGTAACATTGGATATGTCTGTTCCTGCCGGAAATTATCATCTCAGGGCAACAAGCGGAGGTAACTTATTGACCAATCCTGTTTGGTCGGGAACCGGCGCTACTTATGGTGTTGCAGGATACGTAGATATCACTGGTTACGATAAACATCAGGGTGCTTTCGGACAAATGGTGATCGAAAAATCGGATGCCTGTGATCCTATTCCTGTGGTGATCAAAGCAAAATCCTGCTGCACACCTCCAGCCGATAATCCTGATATTGACATGGTGACGAGTGTGCTTACGGTTTGTTCTCCGAACAAAGCCTCTGTTGTTTCGAAAACTGGATTGACTAACGGCCTCGATTACAAATGGCAGGTGAGTCATGATAATGGTACTACCTGGAAAGACACGTTGTCATCAGGTACTGTAGCCGGAGGCAAAGTGACTTTAAGTAATATTGCTGTTAGCGGATCGTATCGGTTGGTGGTGGCCACAGCGGGTAATATCAACAAGAGTTGCGTGAAGACTTCTCCCGCAGCAGTGGTTAATATCAAGCCTTTGCCTGCGAATATTTCGATTACAGTCAATCCAAATAAAACTACTTTCTGCAAGGGTGAAGCGCATGTATTGACAGCTACTGCAACTGCAGGCTCAACTTTTCAATGGAAATACGATGGTGCCGGAACGGCTGCCACTACAAACGGTTTAACAACAGTAGGTCTCCATAAATATAAAGTGATTGCAACTTTAAATAGTTGCGTAGATTCCTCGGCAATAACAAACATTACAGTGAATGACTTGCCTGATTCCTCGATCACACAGGTTGGCCCATTTTGCAGCGATGATGCAGCGGTGAATTTAACAGCAGCTACAGGCGGCGGAACCTGGAAAGTGGATGCATCAACTTTGGCGGGGAATAGTTTTGATCCAAAAGCTTACAGTGATGGCTCTCATCAGATTCACTACAACGTAACAGTGAATGGTTGTTCTTCTCATGATACCGTTACTGTTCAAATCAATAAAAGAAAGAATGCAACGATAACATCTGTATCACCGATGTGTGGCAATGCTGCAACGGTAACACTCGCGGGAACAGATGCAGGCGGAACGTGGAGTGGGACTGGTATTACCAATACCACAACAGGTGTGTTTGATCCGAAAGTATCCGGAGCAGGAACATTTACGATCACTTATGCGATCACCGGAACATGCGGCGACAGCAAAACTACAAGCATCACGGTTAATGCAACGGATAGTGCGAAGATTTTACCAGCCGGGCCTTTCTGCAGTGTTGATCCTGATTACACAATGAAACTCACCGCAGGTTCCACCACAGGTGGAACCTGGAGTGGCACAGGAGTTAGCGCAGGCGGAGTATTTAGTCCGTCTACGGGTAATGGAACTTACAGTTTGACTTACACTACCTCAGGCTCTTGTCCGGAGAGTGATAATATTTCAGTGACAGTATCGAACAGTGTTGTACTGAATATCACCTCTACAAAAGACACATATTGTCACAACGCGAACAAGGATACAATAGAAGTGACGGCTTTGGGTGGCAAGTTCAGCACCTGGAGTGGAAAGGGAATAGTAGATGCTGATTTTGGCTATTATGATCCAAAGCTGGCAAACATCGGCAATGATACCATCTGGTATATGAAGGCAGGATCGTGTGGAGATACCACATTTAAAGTCATCACAGTAACCGATATCGACACAGCAAAAATCACCACGCCACAGGGACCCTTCTGTCAATCACAGGGAGTAGTGACTTTGCAGAAAGAAACTATCTCTGATGCAGGTGCCTGGAGCGGAACAGGGATCACCAACGGATCCACAGGAGCTTTTGATCCATCGGTAGGAGCAGGTGCTTACCTTATTGCGTACAAAACTTCTGGAGCTTGTCCGGTGCAAGACACAACAACAATCAGGGTAGTAGGCCAGATGATAGCAAACATAGTCACGAGCGATACCACGATGTGTAAAAACGCTTCAGCCAAACAAATCCGCTTAAGCTCCAACAGTACGGGAGGGGGAACGTGGTTATCGGCCCCAACAGCTGGACTGGTAACAAACACAGGATTGTTTGATCCAACAACAGCGGGAGTAGGAGTGTTTAAAATATATTATGCCATGCCTGGTGCAACGCTGGGTTGCAGTGCAGCGGATAGCGTATTGATAACTGTATCAGCAATAGACACAGCAAAGATTTCCACAGGTCAGGGCCCCTTCTGTTTGAATGATCCGGTTCAGACATTGAAGGTGGAATCGGCATCCAGTGCAGGAACCTGGAGTGGAACAGGAATCACGAACGCAGCCACAGGTTCTTTCTCTCCAACGACAGCGGGAGTGGGTGCAAAGTTGGTCACCTACAAAACTTCTGGATCCTGCTGGGTACAGGATACGATGACGATGTATGTGGTGAATCAAATGGTGGCGAACATCACAAACACGACTGCCTCGGTTTGTGAAGATGCAGGATTGTACACGATACAAAAGAGTGGTAATACAACACCAGGGGGAACGTGGACTTCGGTGCCGGCGGGAGTGGTGAACAGCGCTGGCCAGTTTGATGCCTCGCAGGGATCAGCAGGAAGTACTTACCGGGTTTACTACTCGTTGTCGGGGGCAACAGCGACTTGCAGTGCACAGGACAGTATTGACATTACTATAGTGCCGAGAGAGGATGCAACAATTACAAGTTCCAAACCACAGGCAATGTGTGTGTATGATCAGCCAAAACAACTCACTACTCAAAATTCAGGTGGTATTTGGAGTGGAACAGGAGTGAACAACAATGGTTTGTTTACTTCGCCCGGACCGGGCACTTACAAATTGTACTACAGCATCAATGGTACTTCGGGATTGTGTCCGGATAAAGATTCTATTGTCGTAGTAGTGCTGGATACGCTTAATTCCTCTATTCAGCCGGTGACCTCATTTTGTCAGAATTTACCTGCGCAGCAATTGACCCCGGTGAAATCCGGAGGAACTTTTAGTGGAATAGCCGTGACTTCTTCCGGTTCTTTTGATCCGAAAAAAGCACCTGCAGGAACCTATGATATTTCCTACACACAGGGCGGTGCCTGTCCAACTACCGGTCATGTTAGTGTTACGATTGATTCTCTGCCTTATCTCTATGTAAAACAACTCACAGGAGGTTGTGTGCCTTATACTGTTGCTTTTGCCGATAGTGCTGGTGCCAATGTGACTTCCGCGCAGTGGATTTTTGGTGATGGTGCAACAGCTACAGTAAGCACTTCCGATGCTTCAGCCATGCATCCATATACTAGTGCGGGAACTTTTTATCCTCAGCTTTTTGTGGAGTTTGCCAATGGTTGTCTCGACTCCGCTTCTGCATCAGTTCAGATTTACGAAGTACCTGTAGCCGATTTCTCTTTTGATCCTATGCCGGCCAACGCACTTGATCCGAACATCACTTTTACCAATGCATCTGCCGGCTCTGATAACTACCGATGGGATTTTGGTAGCACAGGTTTGCCAACCATGTCAGGTAATACCAATGAATTAGTGTGGTTTGATGCGCCAAATGGTGATACAATTCCGGTGACGCTGATTTCATACAATGCGCAATGTGCCGATACCATCACCAAAGATGTGTTCATCAAAGGCAATTTCACCTTGTTTGTGCCAACAGCCTTTTCACCAAATGGTGATGGTATCAACGATTTGTTTTATCCCGCAGGGATCAATCACCGATGTGCTGTTTGTGATAATTATGAATTCCTGATTTTTAACAGATGGGGAGAATTAATTTTCAAGTCGACAACCGTTGATGAACCATGGAACGGAAAAAGGTCGAATACCCTTCGTGATGCAGAGGTGGATGTGTATGTGTGGAAACTTATTTACACCGACTCCTTCACTGAGAAAGCAGAAAGTCAGATCGGGAAGGTAACGCTGATGCGCTAAAACTGTTTTTAAGCCTTTGTGATTGTAACAAAAAACGTTACTTTATTGTTATAACTACGTTGGGGGGTATGGTAGTAAATACCATATCATGAAAAGGGTAATCATTTTTGGGGCAATCTTATTTTTTATTCAGTCGTCATTGTTTTCTCAATGTTCCACTGTTCCTGTGAAAGAAGCTGTGCGTAATGGCGATTTTGAAGCTGGATATTTGGGAGGGGCAACGTTTACAGGTGCGGGATCACCAGCTGCTACGCATCCGGCTGTTGGCACTGGTGGTTTGTTGGATTTTTCATCCGATTTGAAATATGCAGGTATGTGGTCGCCTAACGGGCCTTGCAAGTACAGTATCGACGATCAATACGGAGTGGGAAGGGTGGAGAATCCAAGTTGTAATCCGGGAGGTAGTGGAAATAAAAATACCGTTTATGGTCAGTATGGAGGAGATAACGGCGCAGCATATAAAGATCATACTACAGGAACTGATCAGGGCTTTGCCCTCTTTTTTGATTTTAATTCCAGTGCCAATTATTCTACACCTGCAAATGCCTGGAAAAAGGTTTGGTCGCAAACAGTTCCCGTTTATCCCAACCAGATGTATTATTTCTCGGCTTGGTTTGCACAGTATCGTCCTCAGGCCAACACAGCAAATTTACGTTTCAGGGTAGATTTTTTGGATGCTGGTAACGCAATGATTGGATCCACAAATGTGTTGGGTGCTGCAACGCCAAATCAAGGCTGGACCTGGCAGCAATTCAAAAGTAATTTGCCATCACCGGTAAACGCTGCAAAGGCAGTATTGTACATTGAGTGCTTGCCTTCATGGGTGGCATCTATGGATGATTTATTAATCGATGATATTTCTTTTATCAATTCTTGTCAGAACATCGCTTCATCCACCACTTATAGTGTTGAATTCGCCAAAGATTCGGTAAACCTTTGTAGTGAAGGAGGGTCGTACTTAGCACAAATTTTAAAAACAACCGGAGGTAATTTAACTGCTGCTGGAAAGGTAATCACCTGGTACCGCGGAGCAGGTGCAACGCAAACCGAAATTCCTGCCTGGGCCAATCAGGTGAATCCAACTATTACCCAGCCCGATGTGTATAGAGCTTGCGTTGAAGATGCGGCAAACGGTTGTCCGGTAAGTGCTACTATCGTGGCGTATGAAAGTGTTTCTTATAGTCCGCCTGATGTGACATTGTGTTCTCCTTCAAGCTATACTTATGACGCCGGATATACTTTTCCGAATAATGCAATGACCATCGCATGGTTGGGACCGTCGGGAGCAGGAACTGGAAAAACTTATGTTGCCAATAAACCGGGGTCTCACACGGTAACTATCTCACCAGCTGGAGGACATACTGGTTGCGCGCTTACAAAAACATTTACGGTTTCTTCTAATTTGCCAACAGCACCTACTAATTTGGAATATTGTGATGGTGGAGGTTCTTCTACTGCTCTTACTTTGGGTGATGGAAAAAAATACAAGTGGTCCACTTCGCAAACGATGACGCCATTGATTGGAAGTGGGACTTCCGTGAGTTGGACACCAACAGTCGGTACCACAGGAGATCAAGTTCTGTATCTGCAAAGTGCAAATGCTACATCGTTGGGTACTTTGGGACCAACGGCCAGTTTTTCGGGATATCAGGAAGCTGGTAACGCGATGACATTTACTACAACGAAAGCCACAGTGTTTAATTCCTTTGTAGTGACTGTTCCAAGTTATGCTTGTCCGTGGATGGTAACTCAAATTCCAATTACCTTCAATTTAACGGGGCAAAGTGCATACACACAAAATATTACTTGCGGAAGCAATACAACAATTACTCCGGCTTGGGATCTTCCGGCAGGAACTTATTCGTTAAGTGTTGGTGGAGCAACAAATCTTTGTTTTGCCACCGGAGTGGGAACTGCAACTATTGGTGGTGGAACGGTAACAGTAGCTACGAATGGAAGTAATCATTATATGGCCGCGGATTTAAACTTTAGTAATTCCGATGCCTGTGATCCAATTCCTGTAACCATCAAGGCCAAATCCTGCTGCACACCGCCAACCGATAATCCTGATATTGATTTGGTAATTAGTGTGCTCAGCGTTTGTAATCCTAATAAAGCGACCATCGTTTCAAAAACAGGATTGACCAATGGCTTGGATTATAAATGGCAGGTGAGCCATGATGGCGGCACCACCTGGATGGATACTTTGACAAGCGGTACAGTAGCTGGTGGTAAAGTGACTTTAAGCGATGTTGGTGTTAGTGGATCCTACCGATTAGTAGTGGCCACTGCAGGAAATATTGAGAAGAGCTGTGTGAAAAATTCACCTGCAGCAACAGTTAATATCAAACCTTTGCCGACGAATATTGCAATTAGTGTCAACCCAAATAAAACTTCTTTTTGCAAAGGTGAAGCGCATGTGCTCACCGCTACGGCAACAGCGGGAGCTACCTTCCAATGGAAATACGATGGCACCGGAACGGCTGCAACTACCGATGGTTTAACAACAGCAGGTCCTCATAAATATAAAGTAATTGCTACTTTGAATAGTTGTGTGGATTCTTCAGCGATGATGAATATTACAGTAAATCCTACCGATAGCGCGAAGATTCTTCCGGCCGGACCCTTCTGCAGCGTTGATGCCAATTATACCATGCAACTTACAGCAGGATCTGTTTCAGGTGGAACCTGGAGTGGAACAGGTATAACAGCAGGTGGTGTTTTTAGTCCGTCAATAGGCAATGGAACATACAATTTGACTTATTCCACAGCAGGCTCTTGTCCGAATAGTGATAATATTTCAGTGACTGTATCAAATAGCGTTGTACTGAATATCACATCAACTAAGAGTACTTACTGCCACAACGCAAACAAAGACACTATAGAAGTCACCAGCCTCGGCGGTAAGTTCAGCACATGGAGTGGTAAAGGTATGGTAGATGCCGATTTTGGCTATTATGATCCAAAGCTCGCGAACATAGGCAATGATACGATCTGGTACATGAAGGCAGGCTCCTGCGGTGATACCACATTTAAAGTCATCACAGTGACTGATGTAGATACCGCGAAGATCACCACACCACAAGGTCCCTTCTGTCAATCACAGGGAGTAGTGACTTTGCGGAAGGAAGCCATCTCTGATGCAGGGATATGGAGTGGAACAGGCATCACGAATGGAGCCACGGGAGCTTTTGATCCATCGGTGGGATCAGGTAATTATTTAATCACCTATAAAACCAGCGGAGCCTGTCAGGCACAAGATACAGCGACGATAAAAGTCTTCGGGCAAATGCTTGCGAATATTGTGACTCCGGATACCACGATGTGCAAGAATGCTTCAGCAAAACAAATCCGGTTAAGCTCGAACAGCACGCCGGGTGGTTTGTGGCTATCGGCACCAACGTCGGGATTAGTATCAAATACAGGTTTGTTTACTCCAACCACAGCAGGAGTTTTTAAAGTTTACTATGGCATTGCTGGAGCAACATTGACTTGCAGTGCAGCAGATAGCGTGTTGATCACAGTATCTTCAATTGACACAGCAAAGATCTCCGCAGGTCAGGGCCCCTTCTGTTTGAATGATCCGGTTCAGACCTTGAAGGTAGAATCGGCATCAAGCACAGGAACCTGGAGTGGAACAGGAATTACCAACGCAAATACAGGTACTTATAATCCTTCTACAACTACAGGAGTAGGAGCACATTTGATTACCTATAAAACCTCTGGCACATGCTGGGTGCAGGATACAATGACCATTTATGTAGTGAATCAAATGGTGGCGAACATCACGAACACAACTGCTTTTGTTTGTGAAGATGCAGGCTTGTACACGATACAGAAAAGTGGTAATTCAACACCGGGTGGAACATGGACTTCAATACCTGCAGGAGTAGTGAACAACAACGGTCAGTTTGATCCATCATTAGGAACAGCCGGGATAACTTATAAAGTGCTGTATTCAGTTTCAGGTGCTACAGCAACCTGCAGTGCAAAGGATAGTATTGATATCACAATTGTTCCCCGCGAAGAAGCGCAGATCACCTCAGGAACAACCCTGAGTTTGTGTACTTATGATGTTGCCGAACAGCTTAGTGCCTTGAATCCCGGCGGAACATGGAGTGGCACAGGCGTAAGTGCTTCGGGCTTGTTTGACCCGGCAGTGGCAACGGCTGGTGGTCCCTACGCCGTGAAATACAAAATTAACGGAGCAACAGGAAGCTGTCCGGATGAAGATACCATCATGATCACGGTTATCGCGCCGAAAGATGCGTCGATACAGGCTGCTGGACCGTTTTGCGAAAATCTGCCGCAACAGCAGTTGGTGGCCAATACTGAGGGCGGAACGTTTAGTGGAGCAGGAGTGAGCGGAAGCGGAATGTTTGATCCTGCAACTGCCGGACAAGGTTTGCATTGGATCAAGTACACGCAGGGCGGTTTGTGTGCGAATACTGATTCCATTCAAATCCAGGTAGATGCTTTACCTGCTGCTGTTATCGCTCCCGACGTGACAGGTGGTTGTGTGCCGCTGACGATCAGTTTTGCTGATAGCTCTACTGCTGATATCGCAACTGCGCATTGGGATTTTGGTGATGGATCATCTCAGGATATTAGTTCTGCCGATGCTTCTACGAGTCACGTTTACAGCGTTCCGGGCAACGGACTCACCGTGAAATTGTCGGTTGTTTTCCTCAATGGTTGTGTAGATAGCACCACTCAAAAAGTAAGCATTGCAGCGGTGCCTCAGGCCGATTTCTCATTCGGGCCTATTCCGGCGAGTTCCAACGATCCGCAAATTACTTTTGTGAATCAATCATCAGATGCTACTGACTATTTGTGGAATTTCGGAAGCACCGCTTTGCCTGATACTTCTATAAATATCGATGAAGTAGTGCGTTTTGATGCGCCTGATGGCGATACCATTTTAGTTACGCTTATGGCTAAAAATTCAGTGTGTACCGATTCGGTGAAGAAGGAGGTGTACATCAAAGATGTCTTTACACTCTTCACCGAAAATGCTTTTACACCTGATGGTGACGGCATTAATGATGTCTTCTATCCAAGAGGAAAAAACCACGTTTGTGAGACTTGCAGGAATTATGAATTTGTTGTTTACAACCGTTGGGGCGAAGTAATTTTCAGATCGAATACACCTTACGAAGGCTGGAATGGCAAGCACTTCAACACTATGCGTGATGCCGAAATTGATGTGTATGTGTGGAGATTAACTTACACCGATTCATTTACTGAAAAGAAAAGCGCAAAAACAGGGCATATTACTTTGTTGAAGTAGGTTGCGTTGCTTCGTAGCGTTGCTCCGCGAAGTTGAAAACTTCGCGGAGAGTTAGCTCCCCATACGCAATGACGACCATAACAAAACAAAAAACCTTATTTTAGCTCCAAACTTCAACCGTGTCACAAAAAAGCTTTTCCGATTTTTCCTTCAACAAGCAAATCCTTTCGGCGATTGCCGACCTGGGTTACACCACTCCGTCGCCGATACAGGAGAAATGTATTCCGGTGGTGGCGGGCGGACAGGATGTGCTGGGTATAGCACCCACAGGAACCGGAAAAACTGCTGCCTATGTTTTGCCTCTTTTAAAGAAGCTGGGTTATGCCCAAGGCGATCATGCGCGAGTACTCATTCTGGTGCCTACACGCGAACTGGTGAAACAGGTGGAAGAGCAGTTCCTGCAGCTGGCAAAAAACCTTGATCTCCGCATCGTGCCTTTGTATGGCGGTGTGGGAATGAAGGATCAGATTGAACAAATACAAAAAGGCCTCGATGTGGTAGTGGCTACTCCCGGACGCTTCATGGATATTTACCTGAAAGGCGAACTGGTGGTGAAGCACATCAAAACGATGGTGATTGACGAAGCGGATAAAATGCTTGATATGGGTTTTCTTCCACAGCTCAACCGCATACTGGAAGTGATTCCTTCCAAGCGTCAAAACCTTTTGTTTTCTGCGACTTTCCATCCGAAGGTGGAAAAGCTGGCCAATGATTTTTTACTGTATTATGAACGATTGGAAGTGGCGCAGGAAGCAACGCCTGTCGACTTGGTAGAGCAGCGCCTCTATGAAGTGCGCAACTTCAAAACGAAATTGAATCTCCTGTTGTATCTGCTCAAAAATGAAGAGATGAATCGTGTTATCATTTTTGTGAAAACGCGTACCAATGCCGAAAATGTTTATCGCTTCCTGGAGCGCCGTGAGTTGGGTGATATTAGAGTGTTGCACGCCAATAAGGGACAAAATACCCGTATCAATTCCATTAACGATTTCAAGGAAGGCAAGATCCGTGTGCTCGTTACCACCGATGTTACTGCCCGCGGAATTGACGTGGCCATGGTTTCGCATGTGGTGAATTTTGATGCACCGTTGATTTACGACGATTATGTGCACCGTATCGGTCGCACAGGAAGAGCGATGAATAAAGGCGTTGCAATCAGTTTTGCCAATCAGCTCGATTTGTGGCATTATGCTAAAATTGAGAAACGCATACGCATGACCATTCCCCGTTTGCCTTTGCCTGAAGGAGTTATCCTTGCTGATGATATTGAATATGAAATGAAGGATATCGCCCGCGAACTTGATGATTTACGCAAGAAGGACGATCCTACTTTTCAGGGTGCTTTCCATGAAAAGAAAGGGCAGACTTCCATAAAAAAATTCAACCGATCCTTCAGAAGGAGGAAGTAGTTAAGTTAAGGACCTACCCCGCTTAATTTCTCTTTCGCCATCCAGGCAGAAATCTTGAGCAGCTGATATGGCGACTTATCCGATGATTTTCTGTTTTTCCTTTACCTAAGCTAAGCGTTTAGATGGTATATACGATTACTTCGGCTAAACGATTATATGCGATTATCAACATTTAATTGCTTTTTTAATAATTAAAATCGCGCCTTAAATGATTTGAAGCAATGAATTGCTTACTAAAATCAAATCATTGATTAAATAATTGAAATCCATTATAATAAAATGATTGAGGAAGTTTCTGTTTTAGACGTTTTTCTTTCGGAAAAAGAGGCGGAGTTGCTTCAGGCAAATTCGCACATTTTGAAACTCAAAATGTACGAAACAACCAATTATATTCAGGGACTTACTTTCGGGGAACTTGAAAACTTGCTGGAGGGAAAAGAATTCTTTACAGACTTAAGAGAGACGGAGTCTGAAGACATTTATTTTTCAGATGCTAATGCCTATCCATCAAAATCACTTCGCATCAGGAAATATATTTCGAGTAATTCAGCATCGGATACTGTTGATATTATTGTATGTGATAATGATTTTACAGAGGAGCTGCATTCGGGATTTGTTGGACAGGATATTAACGTTCAGTATTTCACCGAAGTGGTAAATGCACAAGCGTTGTATAAGTTGATAGTGAATAAATACACCGAGCTGGGCTGGAAACCCACCTATTCTATCAGGAAGAAAAGAAAAAGATGGTCGATGGCCAGTGAGTCGCAAAATCCTTCCCTGAATACCGGTAGGGCAATTTGCGTAATTGATCAAATTTTGTGTGTTCGCAAACTTAGCAACGGTGAAGAAGTGTTGAATCCATTTGAAAGCAATGTTGTTTTGGAGTTTGAAGTGGATGAACATTCTTTTCACCTGTACCACCCAATTTTTGCAATTGTTGAAAAACTCATTCTGGATAAAGGGGGAATCCTGATTCCCAAATTAGACAGGAAAATAACAACGCTTACTGAGCAACATGGAGGATAGAGATTTGATAGGAAGGGCGCTTGACCGCATTCATAATCCGATGCAGGTGGGAGGCGAGTACAATTTATTTAAACAGCCGGATTTCAGAAAAAAACCTTTGCAGCATAAGAGCATGAGATTGAAGGTGCCAACCCGGCTGAATGCCATGGGGCTTGCGCCTAAAGAGCTGGTGGATTGCTATGTCAATAACCTGATTTGCAAGGAAGGTGAAGTATTATTCAGTATTGATTTGCCTACAGAAATCAAGGTTAGTTATGATTCCACCGAGGATCAGGTTAAACTGCCTGTGCAAAACAGTGTTGTTCAGCATACCATAATGTTATTGTCAGAAATCCTGGGATGTGATTACCGCAATTTCTCAGTTGAGTTTAAGAGAGCAGCTTCCTACCGGCATTGTGGTTTGGGGTCAACAGGCTCCCTCATGGCCGCTACGGCTGTCTCCATCAATGAAATGTTTGGATCGCCGATTCAAAAGCAATATTTGTGCAAGTATCTTTCTCAGAATTACGGTGAGGAAATCGACGCTGATATTTCTAAACTGATGCCAGTTCAATGCATCGGAGGATCATTGGTGAATAGCATGTATGGCGGTGCAATCAAAATTATTTCAGGTGAATCCCAGTTGATTTTTGCCGGCAAGATGCCAGTGGACTATCATGTGTATGTTTTGATGCCTGAGAATTATGATCAGGATTCGAAGGAAGCACTAAGTAATGAGTCGCAAATTTTCCAGCGTTTTATTGACATGGACAAAAAGTTCAGGAAAAAAAATTCCGACGGATTGATCCATACAGTACTGCCTGCTCTTTCTGAAAATAATAATTTGATACAGGCCCACGGTATGTTTCATGCCAATTACTCCTCCGAAGTGGCTCAACTTACAAAAGCAAATTTCAAGCTGCTTGGTGATTTTATTCTCGACTATAAACTAAACAGTGGTAGTCTGGATGCCGCCAATGAAGTGCATCATTCTATTCCTTTCAAGGAGGTGTTTATGGAATTGGTAAATTCCCTCTATACACAATACGATTCTTGTCTTACACTATCAGTATCATCGGCTGGTCCCGGCATTTTTGTTGTGTGTTCGGAGCCGATGGAGGATAAGATACAGCAAATAATTAAAGGCAAAGGGTACACAATGCTTTCCTGCAGTGTTGATAACAATCCTGCTCAAATCATTGCATCAAAAGCTTTAGAAAAAGAAAATACAAAACTAGAATTGAATTTAAGTAACTGATGAAAACGAATAATTATAAACTGGTTTTGGGATTTCCCGGAAGCAAGGTTCATCCAATTGCAGAAAAGGCTTTTGCAGATTATTTTCCTTACCAATCCAATAATATTGGTGTCCATACTTATGATGATGAAAAGCAGGGAAACAGTTTGACTCCCTCAAAAATGATGGAAGCAAAATGTATTGCTTTCTGGTCGGATTTACTGGGAGCAAAAGCGATTGATGGATATATATCCGCAGGTGGCACAGAGAATAATCTGATGGGCCTTTGGGTGGCAAGAAATAAATTGAGGAAAGAAAAAAAGGAAGGAAAAACAGTGGTGCTGAGAACTCAATTGAGTCATTATTCCCTCGAAAAAGGAACCGATTTGTTGTGCCTGGATCATCTTCATGATGTGCCTCTTAATGCCAATTGGAGCATGGATGCAACTCATTTAGCGAATGACGTTGATCACTTGTCGGCACAGGGCTATACTAAGTTTATTGTTGTTGTTACCATTGGAAACACAGTAACAGGAACAGTTGATGATGTGGCAGAAATTTCTTCTGTGCTTAAGAAATTGAAGGAAGATCGAAAGGATTTGCGTTTTTACCTGCACATAGATGGTGCTATCGGGGGGTACATCATCCCATTTATTGATCAGGAAAGTGGTCGTTTCTTTATGCATGAGGAAGTGGACTCCATGGGGTTGAACTCACACAAGATGGGCTTAACTCCATATCCCGGCGGAATCTTCCTGTGCAGGAAAGGTTTGCTTGAAAATGTTGAACGACCGGTGAAGATATTGGAGTCGATGGATCGTACTTTACTCGGTTCACGATCGGGGGCTTCAGCAGTTGCTATTTACCAGATGCTGATGACCTGGGGAGTGGAAGGCTATAGGAAAAATGCGCTGCAGTGTATTGAGTTGAAAGATTATTTAATGCAGCAGATACTTGAATTGTTGCCGAATAGTGTTGTTAAAACAAGTGCTCATAGCAATATGATGGGAATTTGTTTTAAGGATTTACAAAATCAAACCTTGCCGGCGGTACTGGAAAATAGCTACTGCTTGTTGGGTACCAATACCACAACCCTCGGAATGGAAGATATCAATAAGATGTATTCGTTTGTAGTGATGCCAAGTACTTCTAAATCGGATATTGATTCGTTTTTAGCTGAATTTAAAATTGAATTACAAAGTGTAGCCCTTGATGCAGAAGCGGCTAGCTAATAAAAAAGTAAACTAAAGTTCATTAATAAAAACCGTTTATTCAGAAGGTCTGGGTAAACATAAAACCAAGTAAGTATATGAATGCAACTATTCCAGCAAATTCTCCTGAATTGCAAGCGTCAAGTGAAGACATCTCCGGCGAGTCTTTTGATATCGTTAGAAAACACATCTATTGGTCGGTAGGTGTTGGTGTTGTGCCTATTCCTGTTGTTGATGTTTTGGGCTTAACAGCTGTTCAACTCAATATGTTGCGCAAGCTGTGTGATTACTACAAGCAACCGTTTAAGGAAAACATCGGAAGATCAATTATTGGTACTTTGGCAGGAACTTCTTCTACCATGGTTTTCGGATCATTTGGAAAGTCAATTCTGAAAGGTATTCCATTCGTTGGTCCGTTGCTCGGTTTTTCAGCCATGTCGGCCATGTCGGGTGCTTCTACCTATGCATTGGGCAAACTTTTCATTCACCACTTTGAATCAGGAGGAAACCTCTTGACCTTTGACACCGAGAAGGCTAAAAAGGCATTTGCCGTTGAAGTAGAGAAAGGCAAGAAAGTGGTTGAGGGGATAGTGAATAAAAAGTAAATTATGCCTCCAATTCCTTTTTTAATTATTGGCTGGATTTTTCTTAGCGTTATTGTTGCCTTCGCTGGCAACAATACACGCTTGGGATTTTGGGGGACCTTATTGTCGTCGCTCATTTTCAGTCCGCTGATTATTTTCTTCCTGATCGGGTTCCGAACAAAGAAGTAGACCATTTTCAACTAGAACGCATAGCTGTTTAAGTGAAATCATTGATTTTGAATGCACAATTTGAAATCAATGATGGCACTTAAATATTTTTTTATGCACTGCCATCTAAATGTCTTTTATTGATTTCATGATCACTGAGAAACCCAGAAATATACTTCAGCTTTTCCGAGCTGAATCCAAAATACCAGAAGCTAAACTGATATTGGCAACCCTTGTTTCCGGTATTTCCAATATTCTATTACTGATCATTCTTAATACAGCAGCAGAAAGCATAGGTCCTGAAATATCATTTGACCGACTATGGCTTTTACTGGTGTTTATCATTGTTTTTGTGCTGTTCTATTTCGGGAAAAAAATGATTTTGGTGCAGGGATGTGTCCTTGTTGCAAATATTATCACCAATATCCGGCTCCGGATCATGAATAAGATCAGAAAGGCCAACCTGCGATCTCTTGAGAATGTTGGCCAATCGGAGGTTTTTACCCGTATTTCGGAAGATGTGAGTTATATCTCCCATACCACCACCGTTATTGTTAATGCCTTGCAATCGGCGGTAATGATTTTATGTTCTCTTTTTTACATTGGATTCCTTTCTCTTGAAGCCCTTGGACTTACCTTAATAGCTTTTGCCATCTCCTTTCTGATATATAAGAGCAAGCAGAAGGCAATGGCAAAAGCAATTAAAGCGGCTACAGTAAAGGAAACCGAGTTTTTTGCTTCACTGGATGATGTAATTGACGGCTTTAAGGAAATAAACATTCATCAGAAAAAAAATGATGCGGTTTATAATAATTTGAAAAAAATAACCGAGGAGGCTCGTGGGATGAAAATTGAAACTGAATCAAGTTTTGTTGCCATGTTCATGTTTTCGCAATCTGTTTTTTACATTTTGATTGCGGTTATCGTTTTTTTTATGCCGCTGTATGCTGATCTGACTTTGCTTACTGCTACTAAAATTATTGCAGCCCTGCTTTTTATTATCGGTCCACTGGAAGGTGTAATGACCACCATTCCTCTTATTACACAGGCAAATGTTGCCATCAAAAATATTTATGCCCTGGAAGAACGATTCGACTCGATACTCAGTGGTATGAATGATCAAAATCCGGATCAGGTTGTAGAGCGATTTAAAACGATTGAATTGAATAATGTTTCGTTTAATTATCTGGATAAAAAAGGGGTTTCCAATTTTAAATCCGGTCCGTTTAATCTCACTATTGAGGAAGGGAAAATAATCTTTCTGGTGGGTGGGAATGGAAGCGGGAAGTCAACATTGCTTAAGGTTTTAACCGGTATTTATGAGCTCGAGCAAGGGGAGATTAAACTGGATGGAAAGGTGGTGACTGCCGGTAAAATGCCGCAATACAAAAGTTTGTTCTCCGCCATCTTTACTGATTTTTATTTGTTCGACAGGATTTTTGGTGTTGATGAGGTATCGGATCAAAAAATCGAGGAGCTCATTGATTTGCTTCAAATGAGCGAGAAGGTGAGTTTTGAGGAAGGTAAATTCTCTACCATTCATTTGTCTACCGGACAGCGGAAAAGACTGGCCTTAATTACGGTGATTCTTGAGAACCGACCTTTCTTCATCCTTGATGAGGTGGCTGCCGACCAGGATCCCGAGTTCAAGAGATATTTTTATCATACGTTGCTTTCAAGGTTTAAAAAGGAAGGTAGAACTGTTCTTGTTGTTTCTCATGATGAAAATTATTTCTCAGTAGCCGACCGAATCCTCAAAATGGAAAATGGTCAGATAATTTCTGACATCAATAACGAGAAGAAACCAAAATAATTTTTGATTCACAGCATGATGACTACCGACTCTGTTTACCCGCTATCGATTATCCAAAGAAGGTTTTACGACCTGGCGCGGAGCAGGCAGGGACATATTTGTAATAATTACCTGATGCAAAATGTAATCAGGGGAAAACTGGATCTTCCTGCTCTTGAAAATGCTTTTAAGAAAATTATTGAAAGGCATGAAGTGCTGAGAACCAGTTTTTTTGAGGAGAAAGGAATCGTATGGCAACGTATTCATCCATCGGTTTCCTTTTCGATAACCATGCACGAGATTGAATCCGGCGCTGGCCAAATTGAAGCGATGCATGCCTTTTCAGAAAAGGAGAGGGGAAGTTATTTTGATCTGCAAAGTGTGCCTTTTCTTAAGGTAAGTGTGGCTCTTTTAGCAGAAGACTCGTTTTTCCTAACCATCAGGGTGCACCACATGACGATGGACGCAGCGAGTATGATGATTTTCTTTAATGAACTGAATTTGCTGTATGTTCATTATTCAACAAATTCCAAGCTCACGCTTCCCGAACCATCTGCAAAGTATTACAATCATTGCCTGCAGCAGCAAAAAAGATTTCTTTCGCCAGCGGCTTTAAAATCGAAAGCGTTTTTATTGGATTATCTGAAGGGCGTTTATGGTCCGGGATTACCCTTGGATGCTTCTGCTCCGAAACAAAGGACTTTTAATGGTTCCTCAGAAGTGTTTTTTATTGAATCGCAAAAGTTTAAACAAATAAATACTTATCTGGGCAACCATTCATCGCGTCCTGGTTTATTCGCCTTTTTTGTATCAATGGTAAACTTGCTCATTTATAGTAAATCGGCCAGCAAAGATTTTTTTGTTCGCTTTCCTTTCTCCGACCGGAAGTGGGAAGATAACTATGAAGATTGTTTTGGGTGTTTTATCGGGACACTGCCAATCAGAAGTAAAATAGAAGGGAACCTATTGTTTTCAGAGTATCTAACGGCAATGAACAGGGAAGTAAAATCAATGCTGCGTCATAGGGTATACCCTTTTGAAAAGTTGGTGGAGGATCTTCCCCAAAAGGACGAGCGTTTAACGCATTTTCCTGTTAATACAGTGGTCAATATTAAGCCCTTTGAAACCTACCAAGTGAAACTTGGGGATTTAGAGGTTATACCATTTAAGTACAGGGCAAAGCAGTCGAAATTCGATTTTTTAATCGAGTTTATTGTTGATGAACCTTCTTCCATTGAAGTGTTTGTGGAATACAATACCGACCTGTTTAAAAAAAGAACAATAAAAAAATGGTGCGCAGATTTCAGGCATATGCTTGATCTGGTTCTTTCGCATGATATGCCTCTCAAGGATTATGAGGCACATTTATCATTGCTTGAGAAAGAAGAGGTTATTTGAATTTAGTTTCAGGATTGAATAAAGAAAAAATATGAGTACAGATAAAGAAAGTAAGTCGGGCAGAAGAAAGTATTTTATCAGGGCTTCAGCAATAACAATAATGGTTGTTCTTGCTTTGGTTGTTCTTTTTGCCAAAAAGATATTTATCATGGTGGGTCCGGGAAAATCTGCAGTTTTCTTTGATCTTATTGAAGGAACTGATACAAAGGATGTTTATGGAGAGGGTTTAAAGATCATTGCCCCCTGGAACAAACTTTATATTTATGATGTGAGGGAGCGCATTCTGGAAAAGGAAATCACTGTTGTGTCGAAAGATGGTTTGAGTATTAAAGTGGAGTTAGCCATTCGACTTCGTCCGGAGAGGGATTCGTTGGGTTGGATTCATCAGCATTTAGGGCCCAATTATGATTCGGTTGTCGTGATGCCGGAAGTGGAATCGTCAATAAGGCACATTATCAGCAGTCACGAACCTCATGAGCTGTATTCCTTTAAAGGAGATTTTATTGAAAGCAGTGAGCGGGCACAATGTATCAAGGAGTTTGGTGAAAAAAATATTATTGTTGATGATATCTTCATCAAACGCGTTACATTGCCAGCTACTGTGGCTTCGGCCATTGAAAAGAAACTGGAACACCAGCAGCGCTTCCTTCAGTATCAGTATATTTTGAAACAGGAAGAAATGGAAAAAAACAGAAAGATTATTGAGGCGCAGGGAATCGATTCCTTTCAAAGAGTGTCGAAGATTTCGTATCTAAAGATGAAAGGGGTGGAAGCTACTGTAGACATTGCCAAGTCGCAAAATAGCAAAGTGGTTGTCATTGGCGGAAGCGAAAATCAGTTGCCAGTGATATTGAATGCGGAGAAGTAGTTTTTCTTTTAAACCTGTTTCCGGCATTGCGAAAGGTTTTCGGGGACGAAAATTTCTCGCAATGACTTGTGTGGGTTAAGGTAATACTCTGGGGGCTCTGCTTAAATAAGTTTTGGGATAAGGTTCCCGCTACTCCTTAATTTTTTGCCGGCCTTACAAAGATTTGAATCCTCCGTCTAATACCAATTCGCTGCCCACCATATAGGATGAATCATCTGAAGCCAGATAAAGCAATCCTTTGGCCATTTCCTCAACAGTTCCCAATCGTTTGGAAGGTGAGTTTGTTGCCATTCTTTCCATGTTTTCCTCTACTTTTTCCTTGGCAGTTCCGGTTCTGTAAAACAGGGGAGTAGCGATTGGTCCGGGGGTTAGCACATTCACTCTGATGCCCCTTCCTATCAGTTCTGCTGAAAAACTGCGGGCTAAAGATCTTACTGCTGCTTTTGATGCTGCATACACCGATCCTTTGCTCAAGCCCATTTCATTTACCGTGGAGGAGGTTAAGATTACCGATGCGCTATTGTTTAAAAAGGGCAAAGCTTTTTGAACGGTAAAAAACGTCCCCTTTAAATTGATGTCCATAATTTCATCATACAGTATTTCGGTACAATCTTCAAGGGCTGCGGTTTTGTAAATTCCGGCGTTGGCTACCAAAACATCAATTTTTCCAAAATGCGACAATACAGTTTCAAAAAGTATTTGCAGATTTTCTGTTTTTGAAACATCCCCTTGCACGCCAATGGCGCCGTGTCCGATCACTTTGAGCGATTCATTTATCGATTCCTGGTTGCGCCCCATAATAGCGACTTTCGCTCCTTGAAGCGCAAATTCTTTTGCTGCTTCTAAACCAATGCCACTATTACCTCCGGTAATGACGGCTACTTTATTTTTTAGTTTTTGCATAATAAATGGAGATAAGAGGGGAGATGATGTGCTTTGGAATGAAGGCTGTGAAATTAAGCGTTGTCTAGCATTTCCGACAAAGAGATGATTTCCACGCAGTTGCCGTCTACTTCCTTGAAGCCATATTCAAAACAACATTTGTAACTGTTGTTCGGACTTGTATTTTGATAGTGGGTGAAATAGTTTTCGGAAAATCCTTTTTTGACAAGAATTTCATTCCTGACAATCTTTTCATTCTTATCAAAAATCTCTTTCAAGATTGTTCTGTTTTTGGTCAATACAGAAATGGTACTGCGGATAACTTCATTTTGTTTGAGCAGCTTTTTGTTGTGGTATGCGCTTCTGCAATAGTTGTCGCAAAATTTCTTGTCGGTTCGCCCGTGCAGAGGATTTCCGCATTCTAAGCAATTTTTTTTCATTCGTTTAAATGCATGTATAAGTTTAGTGCTGTAAGGTGTTTTAAAATTAATAAACATTTTTGGGTAAGTATTCGTTTACCCGAAATAAACGTTTATAAACGTAGTGGAATAGACTTACTATCGGGTAAACTACCTATAGAATGCCAGTGTTGACAGGTTTTTCAAAGGAGGGATGTGTTTTCGCAGGCTTCTTCCTGTTATTTGCTTTCCACCGGCTTAATTCCCTTCAAAACTCTTCTGATGTCATTCACCTCACTCATCAGTTTATAGGTGGAATAGGTATCTCCTTCCTCAATGAATTTTTTAAACTCCAGGAGATTTTTGATGTATGCATCCAGCGCAACACCAAGATGTTTTTTGTTTTGCTCAAGGATAGGTGCCCACATCGCCGGTGAGCTTTTTGCCAGACGAACGGTGGATTCAAAACCGGAACCGGCCATGTTGAAGATGTTTTTTTCGTCTTTCTCTATTTCCAGAACGGTTTTACCAAGAATGAAAGACGTGATATGCGAAAGATGTGATACATAAGAAATGTGACGGTCGTGCTCTTCGGCGTCCATATATATCAACCGCATTTTCAAGCACTCGTACATTTTTTCAATCAGTGTTACAGCAGCAGGATCGCTCAATGTCTTATCGCATATAATAGTGATTTTAGTGTCGAAGAGATTATCGATAGCAGCAGTCGGCCCCGAATTTTCTGTACCGGCGATAGGGTGGGTAGCCACAAAACGCGAGCGCTTCGGATGATTTTTCACTTCCTCGCAAACACCGCTCTTGGTGGATCCCATATCGATAACCACTTGTTTGTCGCCAATTTTATCAAGAATAGAAGAAATCAGTTTTCCGGCTTTGTCGACAGGGATAGCTACTACAATCAAATCGCTTTTGGCAATCAGTGTATCAAGATCACAAACTTCATCGATAAAGCCGATTTCCTTCGCCTGTTTTCCATGATCGCTGTTAATGTCGAAACCGTAAAAGAAATCCGCAAAACCGCGCTTACGCAGTGAAATGGCGAGGGAGCCGCCAATCAAACCCAAACCGACAATACCTATTTTCATATATGAGTTTATTTCTTCTTGTTTTTTAAAATTCGTTGCAAAGCGACCTGGCAGGTTTCTACCGGACTGCACAATGAAGCCCTGATGTATCTGTCGCCATTCGATCCGAAGATAAAGCCAGGTGTGATAAACACATCGGCGTTGATCAGGATGTCGTCCACAAATTCTTCCACGCTTTTTACTGATTCGGGAACTTTCGCCCAAACGAAAAGTCCGACTTGCTGCGCATTGTATTTACAGTCGATAGCATCAAAAATCTCGCAAACAACTTTTCTTCTTTCGGCATAGGTTTTATTGAGTTCGGCATGCCATTCATCGGAGTTTTTGAGTGCTTCCACAGCGGCTTTCTGCAAGCCGAGAAACATACCCGAATCCATATTGCTCTTCACCTTCATGATGCTGTTGATGTAATCGCTTGTACCGCAAACCCAGCCGATTCTCCAGCCGGCCATGTTGTGCGACTTGCTGAGGGAGTTCAATTCCAGACAAACTTCCTTTGCTCCTGGTATGGAGAAAATGGATTGAGGATGGTCATTCAATATGAGGCTGTAAGGATTATCGTTGATGATTAGGAACTTATGTTGTTTCGCCAGTTTAATCAACTCTTCCAAAGTGTTTCTATCAGGCTGTGCACCGGTAGGCATGTTGGGATAGTTGATCCAGATAAGCTTTACTGCATCCAAATTCATTGATTTGAGATCATTGATATCAATGCTCCAGTCTTTGTTTTCATCCAGCTTGTAATACTGGATTTTAGCGCCCACCAAATTGCTCACCGAAGTGTAGGTAGGGTAGCCCGGATTGGGTACCAGCACCACATCGCCTTCGTTTACGAAAGCCATGGAAATATGCATGATGCCTTCCTTGGAGCCGATCAATGGTAAAATCTCATTGTCGGGATTCAGCTCAACGCTGTATGTTTTTTTATACCAGTCGGCAATGCCTTTCCTCAATTCGGGAATACCATTATAGCTTTGGTAACCGTGACTCTTCTCGTTTTTAGCGGTTTCATACAAAGCGTCGATGGTGGCTTTGGACGGCGCTAAATCCGGACTCCCGATGCCCAGATTGATAATGTCTTTACCATCTTTCCTCAACTGTGCTATTTGCTTGAGCTTTTTGGAGAAGTAGTATTCTTCAACTATAGAGAGTCGTTTTGCTTCTGGAATGATCATGTTATGAAAGATTATTGAAATCGCCTTTTTCGTATTCGCCTAAAATAATAATGTCGGTAGCAAAAGTGGTGATGGCATTGAGGGCGTCATCGTATTGCTTACGGTCGTCCCAAACCAGATCCACGTGAAAGGCATACTGGTATGGTTTTCCTACCACCGGTACCGATTGTATTTTAGTAAGGTTGATGTTTTTCTCGTGAAAGATATTGAGCACTTTGGCCAGACTTCCCGGGTGATGTGACAGTTGGAAGCTGATGGATGTTTTATTATTCTGATCAGAAACCCTGGCGGTTTTCGATAAGATCAAAAACCTTGTGAAATTCTGTTTATTGGTTTCAATGTTTTTTGCGAGGATTTCGAGTCCGAATTTTTTAGCAGCAGCTTCGCTTGCTACAGCAGCAACACCAACGAGTTTTTCCTCAGAAATTTGTTTGGCCACGGCAGCAGTATCTTCTTTATCGACCAATAGCGCATTATTGATTTTCATCAAAAATTCGGCGCACTGACGGATAGCGATAGGGTGCGATTCAATGAATTTCAAATCCTCGATCTTTGTTCCCGGCAGCGCCATCAGGCACTGGTGAATGCGCAGATAGGTTTCACCAATAATCCGGAAACCATAATCCTGAATCAATGAATAGTTTTGGAGTATAGAGCCTGCAATGGAATTTTCAATGGCCATCACGGCATAATCGGCATCGCCTTTTTTCAAAGCTTCACACAAATCGGGGAAGGACATGCATTCTACCGACACGATATCGTTGCCGAAATATTTTTGTGCAGCAACCTCATGGAAAGAAGCAGTGATCCCCTGTATAGCAATTCTCAATTTCGTCATGCGGCAAAGATAAGAAATGGGCAGCAATTTGTCTGAACCCCAATTCACTTGATGTAAGAATGTAAGAATGGTTTAAACAAATTATTTTCCCCTCCCGGGCAACGGTGGTCGGTTTTTAATATCTGAGCATTAAATAACCGCCAAACTAAAGATGTTACTTATGAAGACGAAACAAAAAATTATCTTGTATTTATTATTGATTTTAGCCCAAAAGGGCTTTGCCCAAGATGTACATATTCCTAGTGCCATATTGAAAATGTCGCTAGTGAATTCGCCGGCGAATACAAATAAAGATTTAGAAATTTCTTTTGAGGAGGCAACGGCTTACACCGGTGAACTTTATATTTCCACCAGTGAGGATTTTACTGGCCTTGAGGCTTTTGTGAATGTTACTAAACTTAACTTTATGACGACTGGTAGTACGGTTACTTTGGATTTGAGAAAAAACATCATGCTGAAGTCAATTGTACTGGAGAATTGCAATGATTTGCAAAATTTGTATTTGCCTCAGAATAATTTGTTGGATTCTATACAGTGTACAGAAATACCAGAGCTAAAAAGCATAGACTTGAGCGGCAATAGTAATTTGAAGTTCATAAGCTTCCTTTTTACCGGATTAACAAATTTGGATGTAAGTCAAAACGTAGAGTTGGAAACCCTGAGCATATCTTATGGAAATCTTACCAGCATTGATCTGAGTAATAATAACAGTCTGATCAATTTTACTTGTAATCATAATAAACTTACATCCCTAGATGTTTCAAAAAACCTTTTGTTACAGTCTCTGAGTTGTTATGACAATCAATTAGAGGGTGATTTAGATCTGACAAAGAATATCGATTTATGCTATTTGCTTTTAGATGAGAATAAAAAATTAAAGACGGTGTGTATAAACGATTATAAATTAAAATGTGCTTATCTGGTCGACGATTCGACTACACTTTCAGAAGATTGTAAAACAAACATCTTTGAGCTCAATGCGAAGCAGGAGATTTATCCCAATCCTGTAAAAAATTTACTAAATATAAAAGGCGCTGTTCAGTCTACTGTGTATAGTATCGAAGGAAGAGAAGTACTTACCACCGATACATCTTATTTAGATGTAAGTTCTCTTGAGCCTGGACTGTATTTCATTCAGCTTAAAGATACAAATGGAAGCAGTGTGACACAGCGATTTATTAAGGAGTAGATTGTTGTTGAAAATGAAAATAATTTTGCCTCTTAGGCAACTGTTGGATAAGTTTTCTATCTGAAGCTTATCGCCTTGCTAAAAACTGCTGCAATCAAATGGAAACGAAGGGTTGTAGTGGTTTTTTTTGCTGGGTCAAAATTTCTACTTTCGCCTCTCATGGACAGTGCGCTGGATAACATTATAGATGGATGTAAAAGGCAGGATGCCAAAGCTCAGGATACATTGTACCTGAAGTATGCATCGCTCTTTTATGCTATTTGCCTGCGTTATATCAAAGACAGGGACGATGCGCAGGATGTGTTACAGGAAAGCTTTATCAGAATTTACGATAAGGTTGTAACGTTTAAAAGTGAGGGTTCTTTTGAAGGATGGATGAAAAAGATTGTGGTGAACAACTGCCTTCAGTTTTTAAACGGAAAGAAGAAGGCCCTGAAAATTGAAAATGAATTGTGGATTGAAGGTACTGAACAACCGGTGGAAGTCACGGTAGAGGAGGATGAGCAGATTGATCCCGCAGTGCTTTTCAAAATGATACAGGATTTGCCCGATGGCTACCGCACCGTTTTTAACATGTTTGTTTTCGATGGTTTCAGTCACCCCGAAATCGCAGCGCAGCTGAAGATTTCCGACGGAACATCAAAATCGCAACTGGCCAAGGCCCGCAAATATTTGAAAGAAAGATTAAAGGAGTACCAAAAAAGCAATGAGCAACAAGAATATAAATATAGATGATTACTTTAAAGACGCTCTGAAGGATTTCAGGGTGGAGCCTCCTGCGCGTAAAATGCCAAAGGTGCCTTTCTGGCGTAAGCCTGTCTTTATATGGGGATCGCTTTCTGCTGTGGTATTGCTGGGTGTTGGTGCGTGGCTGGTGAGTCACATGACGGGAGGGGAGCAAAGTCATATCGAACCAACATTCGATCCGATGGAGCAAACTACAACTGTTCCTGCTCAGGAAGAAAAACAAACAAAAGATACTGTATACGTTGCTCAACCGGGACAACCTATTGAAAATACTGCGGTTCAAAATAGCAATACGAAAACTCCTGATAATAAATCTACCACTGCTAAACCCGAATTAAAAAAAGGTCAGCGGGTAATCACCGAAACCACCACTACTTACGAAACTTATGAAGTGGATGAGGACGGTAATGAAGTGAAAGTATCGTCGGGTACCAGCCAGAAAAGAGATACAGCAAGGTAAGTATTCCTGAATTTCAGGATGACATTAGCAGCTCATTTCCTGAAATAAATTCAAGATAATTTCTCTTGCATTCTGCTTCCCTCTTCTCCAAGCTACCGTGTATACACAAGTTTATGAATTAACCAACCTTGGTAAATATCACTAAATCGTTTAAGTCCAATCCAAAGAGTAGTTATTCCATAGTTTCTTTCGGAAGCATATCCTTTCCAACCTCCCAGCCTTGCAATTATCCATGTAGCCCAAGCTAAAG
>JBJTOK010000044.1:0-46712 GCA_046074525.1 Flavobacteriales bacterium | reverse complement strand
GCATTTATTGCTGACTTACTTATTAAAATTATACAGTCTCAATCTAAAAGAAAGTGGGCCTTCGCTAACCTCAGATCCATTATAAGACTCCATTTAATGAATTACATCGACCTCTTTGTATTTCTTAATAATCCCGATTTACTACCCAAATACTCAACACAATCTTCCAATCACTTCACTTTGTCCATTGATTTTAAAACATGACAAATTTTCCCCGGACAACAATGAACTTGTTTCAGGATCTGTAAAAACAGTTTATTCCATTTCAAACGGCAGTGCCAGTTCCACTAAAGTTCCCTGCTCTCCTTTTTCAGATAAATCACTGATGCGGATATAAAATTCCTGCTGGTATTTTTTGCTTAGTTTTTCCAATCTTTCGCGTGTGTTGCTGATGCCAATAGATTTACGCTCTCCGCTGATTTTTGCTTTTTCCTTCAATCCTGTGCCATTGTCTTTAATGCTGCATAAAATCTGTTTTCCTTTCTTAATCAACTGAATGGATAATTCAGGGGTTCTTCCTTTTAGCGGTGCGAGTCCGTGAAGAATAGCGTTTTCTATAAAAGGCTGCAGCAGCATGTTGGGGATAAGAGTGTTTTGGGTATCGATACTTTCATCAACATTGAATTTAAGCTGGAAATTATCAAGGTTTTTGGTTTGCAAAGAGATGTAATCCTTCAAAAATTTTATTTCATTGTCCATTACTACAAATTCTTCTCTACTGTGATCCACGACATTCCTCACCATTGCAGAGAATTTATTGATCAATTCTGTGGCGCCTTCTTTATCATTTTTAGCGATGCGATTTTGTATAGAACCCAAAACATTAAACAGAAAATGCGGATTCATTTGTGTGCGCAGGAAAGAATCTTCCAGATCAGAAAAGTTCTGTTGTACTTTATTGTAGCCACTTTCCACTGTTTTGAAGTAAAGGGCCAATCCGAAAGAAAGAATGATGATTTCAAATACCGATCCGATTTTGGCGCCGTGAATGCTCAGCCCCATATTGGTGACACCGTTGGTTTCCAATATTGTTACGATGAGGAAGAAAGCCAAAACTGAAAAAGCGAGAATAAAACTTTTGGATAAAACGGTTTTTTCTTTAAATCCTTTTACGGCAATGATGATAACCAGTAGAATATTCAGGAGAAGAGTAATGTTGTGGTAAATGAAATAGCTTTCAAAGGCTTTTTCCGAATCGAAAATAAAAGCAATGATTATTGAAAGACCAGAGAAGCACAGAGCAAAAATACTTGTTTTATACAATCGTGGATACTTATGTCCGATTTGTAAATACTCAATAGCTACAAGAGGCGTAAAGCTAAAATACATCAAAATGGAAAGAAGAATAACATGTTTGTTGTAGGTGCCAAAATTGCCGGCAATATTCAGGAAAGGTAAGCCATCCATACCACTGTTTAACATGATAGTTGCCAGCACAAAAAGGGCGTAATAACCAAAGATTTTTTTGCGCAGTGTAATCCAGTAAAAAATATTCACCAGCATGATGGTGAAGAGAAATCCATAATACAATCCGTAACTGATTTGTATCGTTCCTTCGCGTTGGTAAAAAGTATTTTCCTGATCGATATGCAGTGAAATATTATAAGCTCCTCCAAAAGATTGTGTTTTGGCATATACAATATTTTCTCCTGGCGCGAGCTGCAAAATACTGTAGGGGATGAGTTCATATTCATGTTTTAAGCCTATGGAGTCGATGTGTTGGTAGCCTGGCCCCGAATAAATGAGCATTTCATTAAGAATACTCATGGAAAGATTGAGAGATGCGCGTTGTGTGACACTGTCTTTATTGAGGATAATGATCTTTACCCAGAAAGGCATAGTGTTTTGCGGTAAGCCATAATCGGATGGGATTTCGTTGAATTTATGCTGAAAAGAAGGAGCCGAAACACTTTCAATATTTTCTTTGCGGAGGGAATCTGCATAGAGATAAACTTTCCTGATGGAGAAATTATTTTGAGCAAGGGCTGAGCTTAGGGAAATACTGAAAAGAAGCAGTAATAAGATCTTATTTTTCATAGTGGGGATATGAACTTTTGAGCAATGATAGAGGATTTTTGTTGAACCATGATTCCGACAAAAAAAATCCCCAGGATAGCTCCTGGGGATTTTTTCATTTTATTCAGTTGCTTTTAATGTTTACAGCAACCTTGCTTTCCGTCTTTCGACTCACAGGCTTTTTTATCGGAAGAGCAGCATTTGTTTTTCTCGCACAAAGCTTTGCATTCTTCGGCTAATTTTTTGCCTCCTTCACTGTTTTTCTCAGTGTCGCTCATGGCTTTGTACTTAGCGCATTTTTCCTTGCATTCCTTGTCGGTGCATTTTTTACAGCAATCACTTTTCTTACAGCAACCATCATCGCCAGCCTTGGCAACAAAAGTGAAAGCAAACAAAGCAACCATTAACATTCCTATATACTTTTTCATAATTGTAGAATTAATTTGATTTTAAAAATTGAACTGTTTTATCCGTATCAGCAAATCAAGCTTTCGGAGGATTCCATGCTTCTCCTTTATAAGAAGAAAGCATTGTGGCTGAATAGAGTTCAATTTTTACTCGGGAAGGGAATTCTTTTCTGAAGGAGAGTGTCGCTTCCTGCGGAATGAAGCCCATCATGGAGCAACACTGTACAAAAGGATTGCACATATTATCGCAGCAATTTTTCTTGTCTTCTTTTTTTTGTGTTGTTTTTGCTTTACAGCAAGAGTGCTCTTTTTTGGCCTCTTTGTGGGCATGCATAGGAGTAGCAGCTAAAAAAACTACTAACAGGATCAATATGCTTGCTAAAACTCTCATGCCTTAAAAATAAGGGAGAAGTGCAACGGATACAAATAGTAAAATGGATTTTAACTTTTATTGGCAGGCGCAGCTGCTCTTTTCGCCAACGATGCCAACTTCATCAATGAAGCTTTGGCCTTTATCAACCTTCTTTATCATCTCGTCTACCATTTTCTCTACGCCAAAAATAGCGTGAATCACCACGAAATAGGTTTTAGTACCCACTTCGGTTTCCATATAATATACTTTCGGACTTTTATGGACGTCGGTTTTGTCGTTCATCAGGTCGACATCCCCGTTTTCATTTAAGGCCTGGATCAATTGCTTTTCGGAAATGTTAAGGCATTGCAGGTGACATTTAGCTTTGCTTGAAAAAAGTATTTCCTGTACTTCTTCATTAAGCAGCGCTGTTTTGGCGCGGGATGAAGGAAACATGTTCCCGAAAAGTTTGTCAAGAATATTGTCTTGGCGTCCTGCCAGAGTGACGAATAAGAAAATACTCATCAATCCGAAACTGATGAAAAAAACGGTAAAGCGGCGTCGGCGTGTCATGGATTATAGGGCGGCCATTAATAAGTCAATGTCTTTGTAAGGCAGACTGAAAGCCTCGCCCAGTATTTTGTTGGTGATGGTACCTTTGTACATGTATACCCCGTGGCGCAGTCCTGTGTCTCTCTTCACCATTTTTTCAATGCCACCGTTCTCGCCGATTTCCAGCAGGAGGGGGGTAAATACGTTACTCAAAGCGTAGGATGCAGTGCGCGATACACGGGCTGCAATGTTGGGAACACAATAGTGGATTACGCCATATTTTTTGAAAGTAGGCGATTCGTGTGAAGTTACTTCAGAAGTCTCGAAACACCCACCACCGTCAATGCTCACATCTACAATCACGCTGCCTGCTTTCATATCGGCCACCATGTCTTCGGGCACTACGCAAGGTGTTTTGCCACCTTTCGGACTCAATGCACCAATCGCCACATCGGCATTTTTCAAGGCTTTGCGCAATACTTTAGGTTGAATCACCGAAGTGTTCAAACGTTGTCCCACACGGTTTTGCAAACGACGCAATTTATATATGTTGTTATCGAAAACCCTTACGGAAGCACCCAATCCCAAAGCGGCACGGGCAGCAAATTCACCTACTGTTCCTGCACCGATGATCACCACTTCTGTAGGTTTTACACCGGAAATACCGCCCAGCATGTGGCCGTGGCCACCACGAACGTTGCTCAAATATTCACCTGCGATGAGGATAGAGGAGGTTCCTGCAATCTCACTCATGGCGCGCACGATAGGATAAACACCTCCAGCGTCTTTAATATAATCGAAGGCAATGGCTGTGACTTTCTTAAGCATCAGCTGCTGCATGAAGTTCCTTGGTTGTACAGGGAGCTGCAGGGCTGAGAAGAGGATTTGTCGGGAAGTTGGATTGAAAAACTTGATTTCGTCGAGAGAAGGAGGGGAGACTTTCAGCAGGAGGTCGGCTTTGTAAACGTCTTCCGTGGTGTAAGCGATTTCCGCACCTGCTTCACTGTAGTCGCGGTCGTGAAAGTTAGCGCCTTCGCCAGCTTTACTTTCCACTACTACTCGGTGACCGTTGTTTACCAGCACCGCTACGGAGTCGGGTACCAGGGGAACCCTGTTTTCCTGTATCGAGCTTTCTTTCGGCATGCCGATAAAAAGCGAACTTTCTCTTTTCGACACTTCAATCATTTCTTCTTGCGGAAGGAATGCGGCTTGTGCCAGGCTTCTCAGTAAATCTTCAGATGACTTCATCGTTCTTCTACAGTGATTTTTCGAATTAAATTGGCCTCTTCTATCTGAATCACAATGTGATTCGCTGGGATTAAATTAAAGATTTTTTCCGGCCATTCAATAAAGCAGTAAAAATTTGAGTCGAGATAATCTTCAATTCCGATGTCGAGGGCTTCATTTTCACTTTTGAGCCGGTAGCAGTCGAAGTGATACACCGTGCGGTGTTGCGGTGAAAAGTATTCGTTGACGATGGAGAAGGTCGGACTGCTTGCTGCGTTTTCGCAGTGCAGTATTTCGCAAAAGGCTTTGGTGAGTGTGGTTTTGCCTGCGCCCATTTCTCCTTCCAGCAGGAAAATCCGGTGTTGCGCAAAGTTTTGCAGGATTTGCGCTGCAATGTTTTTCAGTTCGGAAGTGGAGGAGCAGGTGAAGGTCATTAATGATTTTTTTTTAAAAGTCTGGGCAGCTATTGTCATCCTGAGGGTACTCCCGAAGGACCTATTGCCCTTTACATAAATTTTCTTTTTTTAAATGCAGAGATATCATGATTTGATAATTCAAACCATTCCCCATTTTTTCGCTTATCTGCAAAGCGGTTATGCCAATATTTTTCGATTCCAACCATATCATCAGTTTCAATGGCATAGATTCTTTCTGGTTTTTCTGGTAGTTGAATTTTTAGTTGATATTCTCTCCCTCCGAGGTCTTCTGCCCGTCCAATTTTAAAATGTTTACCAACTTTCAAAAGATATACGTATCCTGGTTTTTCTCTTAAAATATCATTTGTGGCGTTTTCTTGAGAATTTATGATTTCCTTGATGGGGATAAGGAGAAGAATATCCTGCCATTCGTCTTTTTCTTTTGCGTAGTCGCGGAACTTATGTGGAATTTCTGACCAGTTGATACCGTAGTTCTTTCTGATATTAGTGGCTAATGGCTTACATTTATTGAAGTCCCATTCACTAATCACAGGAAGTCTATTGTTTTTTTTTACTAGTTGCCCCCATTGAATTAGTATGTTTTCCAGCCCAGTTTTTTCCGAAGCAAATGATTGAGGAGTATCTCCGCATTCTTCTACTAATGATGAATAAGCGTCTCTTGGATATATTTTTTTGAGCTGATGAGCTGGAATTTCAGTTTCCTGATAAAATTCTTGAGAAGAGGGTTGTTTGCCTAGTCTTTGTTTTAAATCCTTGTATTTCTGAATAAAATCTTCCTTAGAATATTTCATCTTTTTCTCTTTATGCTCAAATATATATAAAACCAGATTTTATATTTGGATAGCCAACTAAACAATTTATCACATGGGACACAATTATTTTGTTTATATTCTAACTAATCCTTCTAAAACTGTATTGTTACCGGGGTAACTAATGATATAGCAAACCGGATCAATGAGCATTTTGAACAGCGCGGTAAATCTTGGTCTTTTGCAGGGAAGTATTATTGTTTTAATCTCCTTTATTATGAACATTTTGTTGAGGTGGAGCATGCCATCGATAGGGAAAAAGAAATAAAGGGCTGGAGGAGGGAGAAAAAAGAAGCGTTGATAAATTCTGTAAATCCTGAATGGAGATTTTTAAATAGTGAGGTAATGGATTTGTAAGCCTAGGTCGATAGGTCCTTCGGGGGTACCCTCAGGATGACACACGCGAGAAATTAAGACTATCCCTTCACATCAATAGGTACATTCTTTATCATGAGGAACCTCCGAAGGGTTTAGCGCTCTATATTTCTTTTACTTTGTCTGTAGCGTAATACACGGCACTATCATCTCCTCCATAGAGATCCCGCCGTGCTGAAAAGTGTTTTTATAATGCTTCACGTAATGGTTGAAATTATTGGGATAAGCGAAGAAATCGTCGTTTTTGGCGAAGATGTATCTCGCGCTGATATGGGTTTTCGGCAAACGGGCCTCCTCGGGTTTAGTGATTTCAAAAATTTCCTTCGGATTGTACTGAATCCCTTGTCCCTGCTTGTAGCGGAGATTGGTGGTGAGTTCTTTGCTGCCTACCACTTTCACGGCATCTTTCACGCGGATAGTTCCATGATCGGTGCTGATGATGATGGTCGCTTTCTTTTCGCTTATTTTTTTAATGAAGTCGAGCAGTGGAGAGTGGTTGATCCACGAACGAATAAGCGAGCGGTAAGCCGATTCATTTTCGGCGAGCTCGCGTAATACTTTAGTGTCGGTTCGGGCGTGAGACAAGGAATCTACGAAGTTGTATACTACAACATTAAGGTCGTTGGTGTTCATGTTGTTCACACTATCCACCAGTTTTTTACTCTGATCCAAGTGCGTGATTTTGGTGTAGCTCCACTTAATATTCGGATTGGTTCTTTTGATATTCGCTTCGAGGAACTGTTCTTCAAACTGGTTTTTTCCACCTTCATCATCTTCATCTACCCACATTTTCGGGAAGGTTTTTTGTATGTCGGAAGGCATCATTCCTGCAAAAATGGCATTGCGGGCAAACTGAGTGGCTGTGGGTAATATTGCATAATAAGAATCTTCTTTCTTCACCATCAAATACTCGCTGAAAGTTTCCTGCAGTACTTTCCATTGGTCGTAGCGCAAACAGTCAATGAGCAGGAAATACACCGGATTTCCCTTGCCAATATGCGGAGCAACTTTTTGCTTGAAGAGGTTGTGCGACATCAGCGGACTGTCCTGCGGTTTGTTGATCCATGAAGTATAATTTCTTTCTACATATTTACAGAACTGTCGGTTGGCTTCACTTTTCTGCTGATCGAGCGTCTCTGTCATGCTTGGTTCCTTCGCCAGGTCGAGCTGCATATCCCAGTACACCATTTCCTTATAAAAATCGGCCCATTCCCTCCAGTCCATATTTTCATTGAGGCGCATGGAAATTTTGCGGAACTCCTGAAGATATTCAGAAACAGATTTCTTGCTCACGAGTTTTTTCTCGTCGAGGTTCTTTTTAATAGAAAGTAAGATCTGGTTTGGGTTTACGGGCTTAATGAGGTAATCAGAAATTTCGGAACCGATGGCATTTTCCATGATCATTTCTTCTTCACTTTTGGTGATCATAATAACGGGTACCGATTTCTTGATTTTTTTGATTTCCTGTAAGGTGTCGATGCCGGTAAGACCAGGCATATTTTCATCGAGGAACACGATGTCGAAATATTCATTTCTTATTTTTTCCAGGGCCTCGTTGCCGCTTAAAACCGCTGTAACGTCGTAGCCTTTCGCGGTGAGGAAGAGCACGTGGGGCTTGAGTAAGTCTATCTCATCGTCGGCCCATAATATTTTAATTTTATCCATAATGATTATTTTTGTCGCTCTGCATACCGAAAATACTAAATTTGAGCCAGTGAGCAGCAAGCCCTTCAATAAAAGAAAAATCATCAACGATCCGGTGTACGGATTTATTACCCTACCTTATGAAATCATTTACGATTTGATAGAACATACGTATTTCCAGCGATTGCGAAGGATACGTCAGTTGGGGCTGACCACTATGGTGTATCCCGGGGCATATCACACGCGTTTTCATCATGCGCTGGGAGCGATGCATCTGGTGACACAGGCTTTGGCTACTTTGAGGAGCAAGGGGATTGAAATTACTGAAGAGGAAGCCAAAGGCGTAACAATCGCAATATTGCTGCACGATATCGGTCACGGACCTTTTTCGCACGCTTTGGAGAATACGATAGTTCAGGGCACCGGTCATGAAGAACTCTCCATGTTGTTTATGAAACGTCTCAATAATGAATTTGATGGGCAGCTCACTACAGCCATTGCAATATTTAAGGGAGAATATCCAAAACGTTTTTTACATCAGTTGATATCGAGTCAGCTCGATGTAGACAGGTTGGATTACCTCACCCGCGACAGTTTTTATACCGGGGTGAGTGAAGGAATAGTAGGTGTGGAGCGCATTATTAAGATGCTGAATGTGAAAAACGACAATGTCGTTGTGGAAGCGAAAGGTGTTTATTCTATTGAGAAATTCCTGATCGCCCGACATATTATGTACTGGCAGGTGTATTTGCATAAAACGGTGATTGCTGCAGAGTTTCTATTGATAAAAGCTTTGAAGAGAGCGAAAGAGCTGGCTGGTAAAAAAGTGGAATTGTTTTGCACGCCTTCCCTGCGCAAGTTTTTATACAACGATTTCAGTAGCGCCGATTTTGAGAAAAATCCGGAATTGCTCAACGATTTCGGACAATTGGATGATTATGATATCCTAACATCTATAAAGGTTTGGCAGCAGCATGAAGATTATATTTTATCTACTTTGTGCCGCCATCTCATCAACAGGAAATTGTACAAAGTAGAGCTGAGCACTGATGAATTTGATCCGGAATATGTAAAGAGTCTCCAATCGAAATATGCTGTAAAAGCAGAAGAGCTGGAGTATTTTGTTTTCACCGATTCTATCAAAAACCAGATTTACAACAAGGATAAATCACCGATTTATTTCCTCTACAAAGACGATTCAGTAAAGGAAATCAGTGAAACCTTTGATTTGTTCAATGTGGCCAATTTATTGAAGCCGGTGAAAAAACACTTTGTTAGCTATTTAGAATTGTAAAACTGAAAAGAGCTATATTTGCTCCCACTCACAAAACCCTTTTGATGGAATTTACAGCACAGCAAATTGCCGCGATGTTGAACGGCACGATAGAAGGAGATGCGCAGGCAAAGGTGAATACTGTTGCTAAGATCGAAGAGGGGCACGCCGGGGCCTTGTCTTTTCTGGCCAATCCGCTATACACGCAATATATTTATGATTGCGGTTCTTCTGTTGTGTTGGTGAATAAGGATTTTCAGGCGGAGAGAGCGGTTAAGCCGACTTTAATCCGTGTGGAAAATGCTTACGAAGCTTTTGCCGGATTGCTGGAGCAGTACGATAAAATCAAACGACAGAGATCAGGTTCAGAGGGTCCGAATTTCATCGGCAAGAATTCTACCCATGGTGAAAATATTTATTTAGGTGCGTTTGCCTCTGTAGGCAATAACGTGAAGATTGGAAAGAACGTGCAATTGCATGCTCAGGTGAGCATTGGCGACAATTGCGTGATTGGCGACAATACTATTGTTTATTCGGGAGCAAAGGTGTACGAAGGTTGTGTGGTGGGCAGTCATTGCATTTTGCATGCTGGTGTGGTGGTGGGCAGTGATGGTTTTGGCTTTTCTCCCAACTCGGAAAACAATTATAAGAAAGTACCTCAGATTGGTAACGTAGTGGTGGAAGATCATGTGGAAATTGGTGCCAATACAACGATTGACAGAGCAACGATGGGATCAACCATCATTCGTAAGGGAGTGAAGCTGGATAATCTTGTACAGATTGCTCACAATGTGGAAATAGGCGAAAATACTGTAATTGCCGGTCAGACAGGTGTTGCGGGCTCAACCAAGATTGGCAGGAATTGTATGATAGGCGGACAGGTGGGCATCGTTGGTCACCTCACCATTGCTGATGGCGTGAAGATCGCTGCGCAATCCGGGGTTGGTCACAGCATCACCAAAGAGGGAAGTATTGTGCAGGGTTCTCCGGCTTTTGATATCGCCGATTACCGCCGATCCTACGTAGTGTTCCGCAATTTACCCGAACTCAGTAAAAAGATATCTGACCTTGAAAAAGGAAATTCATAAAACTATGGCTTTAGTTATTAAAACCTCCAGATTACCAGGTGCCGGAAAAGGACTCTTTACCGACAAGTTAATTCTCAAAGATGAAAAAATTGTGGAGTACCGCGGGGAAATTATCAGTTGGAAAGAATACGAAAGAAGGGTGAGTCAGAACAGGGACGGCTATCTATTGTACATTAATAAAAATCGCTGCATCGACGCTTACGATAATCCGCAATACAAAGCTCGGTATGCCAATGACGCGGCAGGAATTAGTCGCGTGAAAGGTTTAAAGAACAATGCGGTATATGAAATTCACGGCAACAGAGGGTATATCGTTGCCAAGCGTGATATACAGCCTGGTGAAGAAATCTTTGTGAGTTACAGCAAAGAGTATTGGGACTGTATCCGTTACAACATCAAAAATAAGTTGTACGATAAGAGTGCGTTAGATAAAGTGAATTAAAACCAGGTTCGGAGTAAGTCGGGAGAGCGCCAACTAGCACTCTTATTTTTTCAATACATAACTTTCATATCACTCTGTTTTCCTCGTCATTTCTCGCTTCTTTTGAAATCTGCATAATCATGGGGTAAATCTGCTCCATTTCATTACCTTTGGCCCTCCTGTTACAAGTCATTATGGATAAACAAAATACACTCAATAAAGAGGTTTCGTTGGAAGGTGTGGGATTGCACACCGGACAAAAAGTTAAACTCACATTCAAACCTGCGCCTGAAGATCATGGTATTGTTTTTCAGAGAATTGACGTTGAAGGTCAGCCTAAAGTTCAGGCTATTGCCGACAATGTAACGGAGGTGCAGAGAGGGACAACAATAGAGAAAAAGGGAGCACGAGTGAATACAGTGGAACATGTAATGTCTTCCCTGGTTGCTTTGCAAATCGACAACTGTTTGATCGAACTCAATGGTGATGAGGTGCCAATCATGGATGGCAGCGCCAAACCTTTTATCGATTTATTAAAGACGGCGGGTGTTAAGCAACAGGAGAAAATTCGCAGGTACTACGAAGTGAAGGAAACCATCATATATAAAGATGAGGTGAGAGGTGTTGAGTTAATGGTTGTTCCCGACGATAAATACAGCGTTACGGCAATGATCGATTTTAATTCCCCTGTTCTGGGAACCCAGCATGCTACTTTGGATAAGCTGGAAGATTTCGAGGAAAATATTGCTTCTTCACGTACTTTCTGCTTTCTTCATGAGCTGGAGCAGTTGCTTAACCATAATCTTATCAAGGGTGGCGACCTCAGTAATGCTATCGTGGTAGTGGATAAAGTGGTGCAGCAAAATGAGCTGGATAAACTGGCAAAGCTTTTCAATAGAACCCATGTTGAAGTAAAGCAGGAAGGTATTTTGAATAATGTAGAGTTGCGTCACCAGAATGAACCGGCACGTCACAAATTATTGGATGTTGTTGGTGATTTAGGTTTAGTGGGTGCACCTATCAAGGGAAAGGTGATTGCTAAAAAGCCAGGTCATGCTGCCAACGTGGAGTTTGCGAAAATCATCCGCAAAAAAATGGAAGCCGAAAAAGACATGGCGCCGCGTTTTGATCTCACCAAAACAGTTTACGATATCAACAAGATCATGGAATTGTTGCCGCACCGTCCGCCATTTTTGATGATCGACCGTATCCTTGAAATGGAGAAGGAAAGGATTGTAGGCTGTAAAAATATTACCATCAATGAAGCGTTCTTTCAGGGGCATTTTCCCGGAAAACCAATATTTCCAGGTGTTTTACAATTAGAGGCAATGGCGCAGGTGGGTGGAATTCTCGCCTTAAGTCAGGTCCCTGATCCTGAAAATTACCTTACTTATTTCATGAAGATTGATAAGGTTAAATTCCGTCATCCTGTAGTACCCGGAGATACTATTATTTTTGATTTACATTTCGTATCGCCTTTCCGTCGCGGCATCGTGCACATGGGAGGTTATGCATACGTTGGAGATAAAATAGTTGCCGAAGCAGAAATGATGGCTCAATTAGCAAAAGTTAAATAATATGCATCAACCCTTAGCATACGTACATCCGCAGTCGAAAGTAGCCAGAAACGTAGTGATAGAGCCTTTCGTAACCATCAGTAAAAATGTGGAGATAGGTGAAGGTACCTGGATAGGTTCCAATGTTACCATCATGGAAGGCGCGAAAATAGGCAAGAACTGCAGGATTTTTCCGGGAGCGGTTATTGCTGGTTTGCCCCAGGATTTGAAGTTTGATGGCGAAGATACAACTGTGGAGATAGGTGATAATGTTACCATCCGCGAATGTGTAACAGTGAACAGGGGAACCAAGGATCGGTACAAAACAGTGATAGAAGACAACGTACTCATCATGGCTTATGTGCATGTTGCGCACGACTGTATCATTAGAAAAAATGCGATACTCGCCAATGCCGTAAATCTGGGCGGGCACGTTATTATTGACGATTTTGCCATTTTGGGCGGTGGCTGTTTAGTGCACCAGTTTGTGCACGTGGGCAAACACGCTATGGTATCCGGCGGATCCCTCATCAGAAAAGATGTTCCTCCTTTTACAAAAGCGGCACGTGAACCACTTTCCTATGTTGGAGTGAACTCAGTGGGCTTGCGAAGAAGGGGCTACAATTCCGAACAAATCGGTTCTATACAGGAGATTTACCGTTACCTCTATTTGAAAGGATATAACAATACCCAGGCTATTTCCTTGATTGAAGCTTCTCTTACGGCAACTGCCGAACGCGATGAAATCATTTCCTTCATTCAGGAATCGAAACGTGGTATCATGAAAGGCTACTTCCAAACCAAATCCAATGGATCTGAAGGTTAATAACCTTGGCAAGAAATACGAAGGAAACTGGATCTTCAGGAACATCAATCTTTCAGTAAGCTCCGGAAGCAAAATACTTATTAAGGGCCGTAACGGTTCGGGGAAATCGACTTTTGCAAAAGCGCTATCCGGACTCATTTTACCATCGGAAGGAAATATTTTGTATAGTTTGAATGGAGTTCAAATTCAAGATGATCAGGCTTATCAATATATTCAACTGATGGGGCCATATGTGGATTTGGTGGAGGATTTCACCTTAAAAGAAGCGCTCGCTTTTCATTCCCAATTCCGCCCTTTTGTGGAAGGAATGAATGTGAGTGATATCATCGCAGCAGGTAATTTCACAGGACAGGAAGATAAATATCTCCGTCATTTTTCATCGGGTATGAAACAGAGAGCAAAATTACTGCTTGCCTTGTTCACCAATAGTGCACTGGTTATTCTTGATGAACCAGTCTCCAACCTCGATGAATGGGGAGTAGAGTGGTATCTCCGTTTAATGAGTGATTACGCCAAAAACAAAACCATTTTGGTGTGTTCAAACAATGCCCAGCAGGAGGCTGCTTTCTGCACCGAAAGCATTTCCATGGAAGTATAGTTTCCCACAGATTTCACAGATGAACACTGATAAAAATCATTGAGGCAATCTCTGTTGATCTGTGCCATCTGTGGGTAACATAAAGTTCAAAACTAAAGGTGTACCGTTTCTTGTTTCAGGTACAGGCTTTTTGTACTTTTGCATAAATTCAAAAAATTTTATGGCAACAACCGCAGATTTCAAAAACGGTGCATGCATCAAGCACAACGGGAAACTCTACCAGATTGTGGAGTTCCAGCACGTTAAACCGGGGAAAGGTCCGGCCTTTGTTAGAACAAAAATCAGAAACCTGGAAAACGGTCGACTGGTTGACAATACTTTCACCGCTGGTGTGAAAATCGATTTCGTTAGAATTGAAAGACGTCCTTACCAGTTCTTGTACAAAGATGAAACAGGATACAACATCATGCACCAGCAAACTTTTGAGCAGGTGTCGATTCCTGAGCATTTGATTGATCATCCGCAGTTCCTCAGGGAAGGCATGACAATGGAAGCGATGGTACACGCTGAAACAGAAGAATTCCTTTCTGCTGAAGTGCCGACATACATCGAAGCCGAGATTACTTATACTGAACCGGGTATCCGCGGAAATACCGCTACCAATACTTTGAAACCTGCAACTATCGATACTGGTGCTGAAATCAGGGTTCCGCTGTTTATCAACACCGGCGACAAGATTAAGGTTAACACCAGCACACGCGAGTACAGCGAAAGATTGTAATAATGAAATTTCCCGAGCCTTTAACCCTTAGTGAGCTAGCCTCCCTATTGTCTTGCAGATATGTGGGAGACCCTGGATTACAGGCTTTGGGAATGAATGAGATCCACCAGGTGGAAGCCGGTGATGTCTCGTTTGTGGATCATCCGAAGTATTATGCCGCCTGTTTAGGCTCCAGCGCTTCGGTGGTGATCATCAACAAAGAAGTGGAATGCCCGCCAGGAAAAGGACTCCTCATCAGTGAAGATCCTTTTGCCGATTTTAACAAGCTGGGCAGGAAATATTCGCCTTTTGTAAGTTCTTTAAAATTGCAGAATGACAAGGCTCAGATAGGCGAGGGAACCATCATTCAACCCAACGTGTTTATCGGGAACGATGTGAGGATAGGTAAAAACTGTCTGATTCATCCCAATGTGACTATTTACGACAATACCATTATTGGAAATAATGTTGAAGTGCACGCCAATACTGTTTTGGGCAGCGATGCCTTTTATTACAAAAACAGGGGGACGCACCGCGAAAAGTTATGGTCGACAGGTTATCTCGAAATTGCAGACGATGTGGAGATAGGTGCCGGATGTACCATCGACAGAGGGGTGTCGGGCGTGACTTACATCGGGCGTGCTACCAAGATCGACAACCTTGTACAGATTGGTCACGATACAGTAATAGGTGAAATGGGGCTTTTTGCTGCACAGGTAGGTATTGCCGGTTGCGTTAAAGTAGGAAAAAATGTAACATTGTGGGGTAAAGTCGGTGTTGCAAGCGGAGTGGAAATAGGAGATAATGTAGTAGTTCTTGGAGCATCGGGTGTCGGCAAGAATTTAGAAGCAAATAAAACATATGCAGGAGTACTGGCACAGGAGGCTCGCGCGCACTGGAAGCAACAGGTGAGTTTGAAGTCTCTTCCGGACCTGATAAAGAAAGTAAAATAATAAATGGCAGTTAAATCCATAAAACGGGCAGATGCGAAGATTCGGGTGAAAGACCAGAAGCTTAATGCTTTGCTTGAAATTACAAATGCCATCAACAGTAACCTCAGTAAAGACAAACTCCTTGCTATTTATGAGTTTGTGCTGAAGGAACAGTTGAACATTGGTAAACTCTCCTTGTATCTCAACGAAGGAGAGTGGGATTGTGCTTTGAAATTCGGATTGGAAAGTGATGATCTCGTGGTTGATGTAGAGCGCGATTTGCTTACCATTTCGGAAATTACCGAGGTAAACTCCCATACATACGGACCTTTCAAGGAATTTGATGTTGTGGTGCCTGTGTACCACAAAACAAAGCCTCTTGCTTATCTGCTTATAGGTGATTTGATTGAGGAGGCTTTGCAAATCAGTCCGATCATCAAGCACTTGCCTTTCATACAAACCCTCACCAACGTTATCGCGGTAGCAGTGGAAAACAAAAACCTGCTGGAGGAAACCCTTCGCCAGGAAGGTATGAAGAAGGAGCTGGCGCTGGCTTCGGAAATGCAATCGATGTTGCTGCCGAATGCTTTGCCGAATAATGATAAACTGGATATTGCAGTATTCTACCAGTCGCACCAGCAGGTGGGCGGCGACTACTACGATTTCATTGAACTCAATGAGGACGAGTTTTGTTTTTGCATTGCCGATGTTTCCGGAAAAGGAGTTTCTGCGGCGATATTAATGTCGAATTTCCAGGCCAACCTCCGCGTTCTTGTTCACCACACCGAGTCTTTATCGGAACTGGTGCAGGTCCTCGATAAGAAAGTAATGGACAATGCCAAGGGTGAGAAGTTCATAACCATTTTTGTAGCCAAGTACAATATTAAAACCCGTGTGCTCAATTATGTGAACGCAGGTCATAATCCACCTGTACTCCTCACTGGCGAAAACATGTCGCTGCTGAAATCAGGTTGTCCTGGTTTGGGCATGGTAGATGATCTCTTGTACATTAAGGAAGGGCGCATCTCCATTCCTGAAGGATCAAAATTATTTTGCTATACCGATGGATTGGTGGAAACAGAGAATGAGCAGAATGTTGAATTTGGTACTGAAGGATTGGAGGAATCGTTGCGTGGTAATCTTGCAGAAACGCCTTCGAACCTGAATAAAAATGTATTGAACGATTTAAAGAAATACAAAGGCAAATCAAATTATGCCGATGATATTGCTCTCCTGAGCTTAAAGTTTTTCTAGTTGTTCCTGAAGCTCTGTATCGGAGTATTTTTTCTTGTTGTATAAATCCATCACCACCAGTATCGCTGTCATCCCATAGAAAGGCGCCGTGATTTTATCGGTGTCAAGGAAATTATTCAGGAAGCCGTGAATCATATAAGTGATCAATCCAATTACGCATACCATAGAGTAGGTTTTAAAGAATGCATTGCTGCTTCTTTTGTATACGCGCACACCTGTATTTAAAATGGTGATGAAGAGGCCGAACACAATCAATAAACCAGGCAAGCCCGATTCGGAGAGCGGACCCACATATTCGCTGTGTGCATTCCCCATATCACCGGCATTGGTACTGATAATGGTTTTGTCGCTTTCTTTCTGGAAGCTGCCGTAGTTGAAGGAGTAAGTCGCCGGACCCCATCCGAAAACCGGTCGCTCCTTAAACATTTCAAATCCCGATTTCCAGCGGTTGATGCGTTCTTTGTTAGAGGCGTCGGAAGATACATTGGAAATAGATTTTACGTGCTTGTTGATATCGGTGGAAGAATTCACCTTGTTTTTGGCAAAGTAATCCCTGATGTCATCTTGCATAACAAAAGCAGTGATGGCAATTCCCATGAGAACCATAAACAAGATCTGCCATTTAATTCTGAATTTAAGAATGAGGTAAGCTCCCCATCCTGCTATCAGACTGATCCATGCTGCTCGGGTGTAGGAAAGTAAAGTGGCTACAATAAGGTAAAGGAGCAAACCGAAGATCAGTGGTTTAAGCACAGCTGTTTTATTGTTGCTTTCAAAGGTTTTGGCAATCACAAATGGGATAAAGAAGGCCAGTGCCGCACCATAAGAAGTGTGATCATTGAAGAATGGTCCCATCACCCAGTTGCCCGATTTCTGATCGAAACCGTGAAAGGAGTGATTGATCAGCGTAAAGGCAATTATAAAGCAGAAAGGAATAATGTACAGCCAGAAGAAGTGCTTGATGTTGCTGATTTTCTTGAAAATCTGCGTGGCAAGAAAGTAAAAAGTAACAATAAACCACATTTGTGAAATGAGGTATTTGAAGGAAACCATTGGGATGGTGCTGGTAAGGGCTGTGATGAAAACCCAGGCCAGCTGAATAATCAGGAAAATGCTAACAGGATGAAAAATCACCTGCTTGTCGAAACCGCCATCGTATATGGTTTTGATGATCACAAAAAGCAGGAGGCCGAATAATATAGGGTCGGTGGGAATGGCCATTCCCACACCGAGTCCAATGTCGTTAAGGTTCACTGATACCGGCACCAGCGCAATAGTGATCATGTATAAAAGATCCAGTTTGAATAGCGCCAGATAAACAATCAGAGCGATAAATGGAAGCAGGAAAATTTCGAAGCGCTCAAAATACAGGCATATGGAGGTGCACAGGATAAAAGCTCCCGTGACTCCATAGAGCCATGATGATTTTACTGCGCTGCCCTGCATGTTATTTTGAATCGAGGTTTTGTTCGTAGATAGAAATCATTACAAAGGCCAGTGTCATGCTGGACAAAATACTGATCACCACAATAAGCCAGCGGATAGGGTACGATTTTTTGTCGGCTTTTTCCGGACTCACCACCACTTGCGTGTAATCCAGCTGGCGCTTAAGTTCCTTGGTCACATTTTCGTAATCGTTCTTCAAATAGTTGTATGCACCACGCGCCTGGTCCAATTGGTTTTGTGCAGCGATGAACTGGCCCCCATGCTCCTTCAGGTTGCGGATGAGCGATGGTGATTTGGAGTTCACGCCCATGCTGCCCACAAGGTCTTCATCGCGGAGATCGCCGTTTCTCGACATGTACCTTACCTGATTTTCATAATCGAGAATGCCGTATTTAATTCTTATTCCCTTCACAATGCTGTCTAAATCATCCATTTCCTTTTTCTTGTTCACCAACTGCGCTTTGATAGTGCTTTCCACTTCTTTCAGAGATTTTTTCTGGATGGTGTTGATTTTATGATTGTAGAGGTTAATGATGTCTTTAGCCATTAGGTAAGCGGTGTCGCTGGAGTAGTCCATCACTTCAATTTCTACCGATTCGTACTTGGTTTTGCTGAAGAGGATGTTTTCGCCGTACTCAAGCTGAACATCATTGTGATAGTAAGGATTTTCGGAAGAATCGATACCATAGTGCGCAAGCAAATGATACTTTGAAATAATGGAATCACGGATGTCATTGGCTTCCAGCATCTGCAGCATTTGCTCAACAGCAGTCTCCGTTCCATAGGTCTTAACATTGGTAGGGTAAACAATAACAGTTGACTTATATTTAGGTTTTATAAACATTGGGGAAGAGGCAATGGCCGATATTACAGCGGAAGCCACAAATACCGCTATCAAATGGATTTTCCATTTCCAGATGACCGCGATAAACTTGGTTAAATCAAAAACCTTTTCCATAATTAAAGTTTAGAGGAGCTTTTAATGAGTTTTATTTTTTCATTGACCAGCAGGGCCAGCACTGCGAAGACAAAGGTGCAGATGGTGCTAACGCTTACAATGAGCCATCTAACAGGGTAAGATTTTTTCTCGGCAGGTTTTGCCTCATTCACCATAAAAAAGTTAGGGATTCTTTCATTGGCGTCGATCTTTGCCTCATCATATTTTTCTTTCAGCAAGCTGAGCTGTATGGCGGTATTTTGCAGCTTTTCCTTTAGGTTGTATTGCTGAGCGCCGTATTTGTTGAGAAGCGCCAGTTTTTCGTTGATGGATTCCACAGCGGCCTTATTGCCTTTGCCTATTGCATCGGCATAGGCAGAGGTCAATACTTCCGACTGTGCTTCTACATCATGTACCCCTTTGCCCATGATGAAGTTGAGGGAATCCTCAAGGCTTTGCTGGTAGGCCAAAAAGTCAAGGTATGATTTCTCCACGATCTTGAAACCTGGCATCGATCTTTCCTTCTGGATGTTGTTCATCACGTCGTCCAGGATCTTTGCGATACCGTTAGCGATGGCCGAAGCCTTCACAGGATCTTTATCAAGTACGGATATTTCTGCGGCCATGTATTCGTTACGCTTGAATTTAATGTTGCTTTCAAAAGTCTGGTTAAGATCAGTGAATTTTGAAGGAGAAGCTGTATCGATTTCATAATGCTTCATTAGATCGAACTGCTTGATCACCGCGTCCCTCACTTTATCGGAGTGCAGCACTTGCAAGAGCTGTTCCACTTTTTCTTCTTCACCAAATTCAAGGATGTCGCCCTTGGCACCACCTGTATTGATCAATACTTTGGAGATGGAGCTGGTGTTGGAAGGGTAAAGGATAACCGTTGAACGATACTTGTTTTCAATAAAAAAAGAAACTGCCGCAGCAACAACTGCAGCGCTCAGTGATACGATGATCAGTGCTTTGAAATGCCTGTAAAGAAAGGCTATTAATCCGAAGGAACTGTTTTCTTGATCTGGAGCTTCCATGAGTAATGTATAAGGGCTACAAACCTAAGCCATTTTTTATAAAAATCACAATTGATTTTTTGTGGGATTTCTCTTATATAAAAGAAGGTAGACAAGGCTTTTGGCCTTGCCTGGAAGCAATGAAATAGTACTCTTTGTTGGTGTTGAATAAATGTTCGAATTCATTAGAGCTTAATGCCTTTCCTTTATCAATAAAGGATTTTAGGGTGTAGATGCGGAGTCGGGCCGCAGTAATGAAGGCAAAGAGTTCGGCGGGCTGTGTTCCATAAAAATCGCTGGCGCCTAGTCCGCTTTCAAAAATGAGGGTAGGTTGCTGAGTATGTAAAATTCTATTTGCACCTTTCAGTACAGCAAATTCACCGCCTTCCACGTCGATTTTGATAAGATCTATTTTTATATTCTCAGGAATGAGTTCATCAAGGGTTTTTAGTTCCACCTCAATCTCTTCTATGTCAGGAGTGGCTGTGTCGTACTTTCTTTTATTGATGCCGCTGTAAGCAGGAGCATTTTTCACGAAATTGAAAACCGATTTTCCGTTTTTGTCGGAAAGCGCGTAAGGGTGAATGGTCGCTTTTTCTTTGTATTTCGACTGTAAATTGCTGAATAAAGAAGATATGGGTTCAAAGGCGAAATGTTTGCCTTGTGGAGCCAGCTTGAGCATACTGTCGAGGATTTCCCCTTTGTGGCAACCAACGTCGATGCAATTGGAGTTGTTCTTTACTACCTGTTTGAGATTTTTTTTTGTCAGCCTGTCGTACTCCAGGTTTTTGGTCAAATCAAGATGCAGGAAATTGAGGGTTGTCCGGATCGCGTTTTTTATACTCATTCGTCGTGTTGCTTTACACTAATATAGAAGGATTTCAGGAACTTTTACGTTTTATCAATTTTGAAATTCCCGGCAGGGGAATGGTTTTGCTGAGTATGGCAACAATGAAGCCAATGCTTATGCATATCAGGATTTGCAATGGCCACGTAAAGGATGTGTTTTTTAATACACACACACTAATCCCGAAGGCAGTAAGGGTGATGAGGTATCTAAGGAAGAACATCCAGTTAAAGGGCAGATTGAATTTCTTTTTGGTCCAAAGGTACTGCAGAGCGCAAACCACCGATTGCGTGAGTAAAGTGATAAAAGCCGACCCAAGTGCGCCGTAAATAGGGATAAGTATGAAATTCCCTGTCAGACATACTCCTACACCAATAGCAGCAGAAGTGTTGAGCCATTTCATTTCACCGGCAGCCGTGAGCAGGGTGCCATATACATACAAGGCACTGATGGGGATGAAGCTAAGGATTACGAATACGAAGATATTGGCTGAAAAGGCAATTTCTCCCGCGTTGGCCAAGTGCAGTACTTCACCGCCAAACGAAGCTGCAATTCTTTCTGTCATTCCTGAGTGCGCTGTTTTTCCGTAGAGTGCGCCAATAATTTCATCAGAGAAAGCGGCGCAGGAAACAGCGATAAATATTGATCCCAGGATAAGGAGCGATGCGGATAATTGCAGCAATTCCTGAAGATCTTCCTTTCGGGCAATCATTTTCGAAAACATTGGCAATAGCAGGAGGGAGAAAAGGTAGGAGAAGTTGGCGAGGGCCATCAGGATACGAAAAGATTGTGCGTAAATACCAGCTTCTTCATCGCCGTCGGGCAGCATTCTTTCCAGCAACACCGAATCGGAAAAAGAGTAAAGCATCATCAAAATTCCAATGAGGGCGTAGGGCAAACATCTTTTCAGGAATACGATGGAAAACGCGGGATCGAGCTTGAGCCTGAATTTTATTTTTGAATGCAGCATCAGGAAAAATGCCGCGAGCAGAACAGCTAACAAGTAGCCAATGGTTTGGATATAGATGAACCATTCAATCCAGAAATCACCGTTTACAGAGGTGAACAGTACATACAGCACCAGCACTGCCATTACCAGGCGATCGGTAATGGAAATAATGCTGTCGCTTTTAAAGAAATGCAGTCCCTGTAAATTGGAGCGCAGGTAGAGCAACATGGCCAGCAGCACTTGGTTGAGACCTAAAGTCATGAGCATCAGTATGGCCTTTCCATCATAATTGAGTGCCCATCCCGAAAGCAGGATCAGCACCAGGTAAATAAGGCCCAGTATCAATCGTAGCGGTATAAGTCGGTTGGTGTATTTCTCAATCAGCTGCGGATTTCCGGCGATTTCCTTGTTGTTGTAATTTACTATGCCAGCATCCAGCACAATGTTGAAGATGAGGGTGAAATTAAAGAGCGCGAAATAGAGTCCGTAATTTTCCGTTCCAACCTTATTCTGCAGTTCAATTTCAATAAAGACCCAGAGCGGTTTTATCAATAAATTGAGGAAAACCAGGAGGAAAATATTTATTAGGAAACTTTTCTTCATCGTGTCAGAAGTAAAGGTAAAGTATCTTTTGGCCTGTCAAAAAAAAATATGAAATTAGCTCAATGACGGTAGCTGTTATTATTCCTGCATACAACGAAGAGGCAAACATTGCTGCTGTAGTGGGTAAAATCAATGAGCTTGAAAAGCAATCCGGATTTACTTTTGTTCCCATAGTGATCAATGACGGTTCCCTCGATCAAACGGGAGAAATCATCAGGAAATTATCCTGCATTGATCTTCATCTTCCGCTCAACCAGGGTATAGGTGCTGCGGTGCAAACAGGATTGTTGTATGCGCAACGCAATAATTTTGATTATGCTGTGCAGGTGGATGGAGACGGCCAGCATCCCATTGCGAATGTTTACGATATGTTGAAAGCCATGGAGCAACAGCAGGCTGATGTGGTGATTGGTTCGCGTTATATTGAAAATGTGGGTTATCGTTCCACCTTTGTGCGACGCATCGGTATCCGTTATTTTGAATATCTTAATTACCTGCTGGTGGGTGTGCGCATCACTGATAATACTTCGGGTTTACGCTTGTACAATAAAAAGGCTATTGATACAATCGTGGAATTGTATCCCGATGATTATCCCGAACCGGAGGCAATTGTTTTGTTTAAAAAGAAAGGACTGAAATTTATCGAGATTCCAGTGGTAATGCATGAAAGAACAGGCGGGAAGTCGTCGATTACCTTTTCACGGTCGATTTATTATATGGTAAAAGTGAGTCTGGCCCTTATATTTGCTTCAATAAGAAAACGAAAATAAAGTGACACGTATACAAATTATTACACTACTGGCCTGCATTGTTTTGCTGAGTTATGTGTCCCGACTGGTACTCAAAGGCAAACTGCGCGTGGAGTATTCCATTTTCTGGATTGTTATTTCGGTTTTGCTGGTGGTGTTTACTTTCTGGACAACCGGATTTGAGATGCTGGCCGATGAGCTGGAAGTATATGAGGCGCCCAATTTGATATTTACCGTAGCGATATTCATCGTGTTTATTTATCTGCTGCACCTCTCGGTAGTCAATTCGAAATTGCAGAAAGCCAATAAAAAACTAACTCAGGAAATCGCCTTACTCAATCAAAAAATAGATGCCCAAAAGAAATGAAAAAGATATTTAAAAGTCCGTCAGCAGTTTTCCTGCTGGTTGTTTTCCTTTTTTCAAGTATAACTTATAACATCTGGAAAGACTGGCGCAGTCGAGAAAATCCTTTTCAGTCGGATGCCGACCAGTATTATTCCTATCTCGTTGCGACTTTCATTCACCACGATCTTGAGTTTAAATTCCCCAATTCCTACTGGCTGAGAACGCCAAAAGAAATTCCTGTCCCGAAAGTATCGATGGGGATGGCTTATATGTATGCTCCTTTTTTTGGTATAGCGCACGTGGTGGCAAGCAGTGGTGATAAGTACGCTGCTGATGGTTATTCAAAACCCTATTCCTATGCGATTCATTGGGGTGGCATTATTTACACTCTTCTGGGCTTGTTTTTCCTGCGGAAACTACTGTTGCGCTTTTTTGGCGAATGGCCGACTACACTTACGCTGATATCCATTTTCTTTGCCACCAACCTCTTTTATTATTCTCTTGGCTGGCCATTGATGCCACATTGTCATTTGTTTTTCCTTTATGCCTTGCTGCTTTACCTCACGGTGAAATGGCATGAGAAACAAGACATGAAAACGATGATGGGGATAGGTTTCGCGATCGGGTTGTGTGCTGTGATTCGTCCGCTGGATGCGTTGGTGGGCATCATTCCTGTTTTTTATGGCGTTACTTCCAAAGAAACTTTATTTCAAAAAATCCAGCTGCTTAAAATCAATTCGCGTCAGTTGAGTGTAGGCTTCCTCTTTTTCTGGTTACCACTCATCCCGCAGATGATTTACTGGAAATGGGCCACGGGTCAGTTTTTCTTTTTCTCCTACGGCGATGAAGAAAATTTTTTCTTCGGAGACCCGCAAATCATGAATTTCCTGTTTAGCTACAGAAAAGGCTGGTTGCTGTACACGCCTATCATGGTGCTCGCATTGATTGGCTTTGTTTGGATGAAGCGCTTCAAGGAGTTTTCTTACATCTCCCTGTTTTATGTGCTGATTATGATTTATGTGCTTTCTTCCTGGTGGTGCTGGTGGTTTGGCGGTTGTTTCGGTATGCGTGCCATGGTGCAGAGTTATGCCATACTTGCGTTGCCTATGGCGGCTTTCTATAGTTATGTGTATGAGAAAAAATACCTCAAGTTCATTTTTTCGCGATTGGTTTTCGTCTTCATTTATTTCAATATCCTTCAAACCTGGCAGTACAAGAAGGTGACCCTCCACTGGGATGGCGTGACCAAAGAAGTTTACTGGGGCGTTTTTGGTGAATGGAACAGAGACAATGTTGACCCGGCGGTATTTGAAAAAGTGAAGGAACCTGATTACGAAAAAGCCAGAAAGGGAGAGAGAGATTAATTATGCTAAAGGCGTATTTTAGAAAGGATGCTGTTGAAGCTGGTTGTGATGAAGCGGGAAGAGGCTGTTTGGCCGGACCGGTTTTTGCCGCCGCTGTTATTCTTCCGCCTAAGTACAAAAACAAAATGCTCAACGACTCCAAGCAACTCAATGAAAAAAAGAGACTGCTTTTGAGGGACGAAATCATGAAAGATGCGCTGGCTTGGAATATCGCATCTGTAAACAACCTGGAGATTGATGAGATCAATATCCTCAATGCTTCTTTCCTGGCGATGCATCGCGCACTGGACGGACTACCTACTCCTCCTGAATTGTTGCTGATTGATGGCAACCGCTTTAAAAAATACAGGGAAGTAGAACACCATTGCATCATTGAAGGCGATGCCAAATACATGAGTATTGCCGCTGCATCTATCCTCGCCAAAACGGAGCGAGATGCTTTTATGGAACGCATTCATCATGAATTTCCACATTATGGCTGGAAGGGAAATAAAGGATATCCCACCACTCAGCATCGCAATGCCATAAGGGAATACGGCACGACGCCGCACCATCGTGTTACCTTCCGCTTGCTTCCGCTCGGCGAACAATTGTCGCTTTTTGAATAAGCTGCTGTTTATAAGTATTGCTTTGTTACTAGCGGATTTCCTTTTGTATCGTGGTATTTTTGACTTTCGAAATCTACGTAGATGTCTCAGAAAATAGTAATTGCCATTATTGCTGTGCTCCTCGCTGCGGCAGGGGTGTTGGCATATTTGTTTTATTTTGAAAAAGAGGATGTGAAGGTTCAGCTTACCCTGAACGCTATTCCTGAAAACGCCGGACTCATTCTTCGCGCTTCCGATCCCTTTGCAAAATGGGAGGAAATAAAGAGTAAAGGAGAATACTGGAAAGACTTTTCTTCGCTGCCCGGTGTGGCTGCCCTCGATAGTCAGATTACTTATTTCGCGAAAGCTTTTAAAATGAATGGAAAGCTCCGTGCAATGCTTGAAAATGGTGAACCTGCTTTCCTTTCTTTTCACATGACAGGCGTGCATGAACGCAGTGTTTTGTTTTCTTTTCATTGCACTGATGCCGGCGCTGTGCAGGAATTGCAGAAGGTAATGAATCAAGGTGATAGTTTAAAAACTTCGTCGCGTACTTATGAGGGCGTGGAAATTTTCGACAGTCAGGATGCCACCGGAAGAGGTCATTCCATTGCTTATTCAGACGGGATACTGGTGATCAGTCCGAGTCCTATCCTTGTGGAAGATGCTGTGCGTTACCTCAAGCATGGCTCACCATTAGTGACCAATCCTGCTTTTATCAAGGTTTTCAAAGCAGCAGATCCCAATGCTTCAGCCAATATTTTCGTGAATTACAAAAAATTACCGGATATCATTTCTTCTTTGGTAAATACTGATTTTACCCAGGATTTGCAGGATCTGTCGAATTTTGGCAGCTGGTCGGAAATCGATATCAATCTCAAGCCGGATGGTTTGCTGCTCAATGGCTTTACCTATGAGCCCGACAGTGTGAGCACTTATCTTAAATTGTTTTCGGGACAGAAACCACAAAAAATTACGCTGACTTCCGTCCTTCCGGAAAATACTGCCTTTTTTATGTATTATGGCATTGAGGATTTTGATGCATTCAAAAAAGGCTACAAGAAGTATTTGTCGGCCACTAAAAATCTATACGACTTCGAAAAAAGCATGGCGGCCATTGTCACTGATTACGATATCAATATCGAAGATGATATTTATCCGTGGGTTGGAAATGAAGCTTGTTTACTGATGACGCAGTCGCAATCGGAAGTGTATAAGCAGTCGGCTTATTTCGTAATCCATGCGAGTGATATTGAATTGGCCGACAGCAAGCTGAAGGAAATGCAGGCAAAGATCAATCCTGCTGCTGAGCTGATTGAGTTCCAGGGGTACAAAATTGAAAATCTCGGACTGGATTATTTCCTTCCTAAAGCGTTTGGTAACATGGCTGGGATGATTGATCATACTTATTACATTGTGGTGGAGGAATACGTGGTATTTGCCAATGATGCCGGTGCGCTCAAGCATTTTATCAATTCGTACATCGGTGGTAAAACACTGGCTAAGGATGCGCGCTTCATGCAGTTTATGGAGCAGTTTTCCGACAATAGTAATTTCATGACCTACCTGAATTTTAAGATGGCTGGAAATCTCTGGAAGCCTTTTTTGGCTGAGGAATTATTCAAAGGCATTGAGCCTCATCTGGATACTGTCGCCAAGTTTGAAGCAATGGCTTATCAGCTCAGTTCCAACGGAAATTTGTTGTACTCCAACGCTTATCTCAAATACAATCCTAAAATGGAGAAGAAGGCGACTTCCTTGCTTGAAATACAGATGGATACTACTTTCTCATCGCGTCCGCAAAGCATGCTGAACCACGTGAACAAGGAAAGGGAAATTATTTTGCAGGATGACGCTACTAATCTTTGTCTCCTCAGTAAAGGCGGCAAAACATTGTGGAAGAAAAAAATAGGAGAAAAGATATTGGGTGAAATCCACCAGGTGGATAAGTTTAAGAATGGCAAATTGCAGTACCTCTTTAATACTGCTGGTAAATTGCATTTGGTGGATAGAAATGGTAACGATGTGTCTGGCTTTCCTGTAAGTTTTAAAGTTAAATCAACAGCTCCGCTGGCGCTGCTGGATTATGATAATAGCAAGAGCTACCGCATCCTTGTGCCATTTGCTGATGGAAAAGTGATCAACTATGATATCGGCGGCGCTCCGGTAAAAGGCTGGGAGTTTGAAGCTATGCCAAGAGAAATCAGGACTCCTCCGGTTTATCTCTCTTTTGGTGGCAAAGATTATATTGTGGTGGTGGATGTTGCGGGAAATGTGAAGGTGATCGGTCGCAAAGGCGAAGAAAAATCGAAGGTGAAAGGCAAGATACCAAAATCGAAAAACAATGAGTATGCAGTGTTGACCGGGCCGACTTTCGAACGCTCAGCGGTGGTGAATACCGATGAGGAGGGAACCTTACATCTCTTGTATCTCGATGGCCGCAAGGAGGAGATCTCTTTCCGATCTATGAGAGCAGGTCATACCTGGTACCTCCAGGACGTAAATAATGACGGGGCAAAAGATGTTGTTTATTGCGACGAGGAGAATATCTATGCCTATAAAATCAGTAAGACAGAAATCTTCTCTGTAGACATGGGAGAAAGTGATACGAAAGGCAAGCTTTATTTCGATGTGCTGAAGGACGGAACGTTTCGTATGGGTTATGTTGATTATTTAAAAAATAAATTATATTTGACAGACAACACGGGTAGCACAACAGATGGATTTCCGGTAGAGGCGTCATCAGCGTATTTGATTGAGGATTTGGATAATGATGGTTCCCTAGAATTAATAGTTGGCGACAACAAAGGAAGCTTATATTTTTATCCGCTAGTGAAATAGCGCTTGAATCTAGGTATAACTTTCCTATGGAAACGCCGTAGGAAGTTGAGTCTGTGAAATTTTTTGTTTACTATGAAAAGACTTTTAATTGTCGCCTTACCGGCGATTTTGCTGACATCTTGCTTTAAAGATGATTACGATTTCAAGAATCTTGATACAAAGAATTTCAATCCAGGCGTAGCAGCTCCATTGGTGAATACAGATCTCGTTCTTGGTGATCTTTTGAAGAATATTGATACTGGTCTTATTGCTCCTGATCAGAATAACTTATTGCACCTTACTTACTCATCCAATCTCTTTTCTTACAAAGTTGCCGATTTGATCGACATCCCATCCCAATCCATTTCACAGTCCTTTGGTTTGTCGGCTTTCACAATTCCGGCTATCAATACAGGTGCCTCAATTACATTAGGAACCGTTGTAGCTGGTATGGGTAATCCGCAAAAAGCAACTTTAACTTCAGCGAACGGATCAAGTGCTCCTTTTCCCGCTATTCCTGCGCAATCGGGAGGATCGGTGGCGGTGCCATCTTTGAGTGGGTTTAACTCTGTTACTTTCAATAGCGGTACCTTGACAATGGGTATCACCAACAACTGGCCAACTGCTTTGACCAACGTTGTGATTGAAATAAGAAACGTATCTGGAAATGCTCTGGTAGCTACATTCAATTATGCCAACATTCCTGCTGGCGGAAGTTCTTCTTCCAATGCAAGTCTGGTGGGTAAAACCATGAATAGTGATATTAAAGTGGTGATTGCATCGTTCAGTTCTCCGGGAACTTTCCCTACCGCAGTACCTATCGATTTCACCGACGACCTCACTATGGCGATTACCACTGCTAATCTGGGCATTGCCACGGCAACTGCTGTTTTCCCTTCGCAGCAGGTGCTTAATCAAACGATCGAGACCAATCTTAACATGCCAAACGGAGCTGAGCTCAACACCATTATCCTTAAAGGAGGAAGCATCTCCTATGATATCGATTATGGTATTCATGAAAATGCGCAAATTGTGTTGACACTTCCTTACGTTAAGAAAAACAATGTTGCTTTTTCAGAAGTCATTAATCTCAACTCTAATCACGTTAGTGCAACCAATGCAACCGGAACTTTTGATTTGACTGGTTATACGTTTGATCTGACAGGTGGTGGTACCAAGGTGAATTATATGCCTGCTACAATTGTGGCCAACGTAATTTCTTCAAATACTGCTGTGCCTATCAGCAGTACTGATTCGGTGAAAGCTGAAATCACCATCGATGACCTGGAATTCTCTTATATCGAAGGTTACCTCGGTACCCAGGCTTTGAATATTACTATGGATTCCCTTGATTTCTCCTTTTTCGATAATCCGCTTAGCGCGAATATCTCGCTGGCTGATCCGAAGCTGACATTGAAACTCAAGAGCTCGGTAGGTATTCCAATCAACGGCGACTTGTCGGCTTTATCGGTGATTGCTTCTGATGGTTCCACCATACCTTTTACAGGTATAGCAAACCCATTGGTTATTAATAGTCCGTCTGCAGTTGGAAGCACCGCTACAACCAATATTTTAATTGATAAGAATACCACCAACGTGGTGCAGGTGTTGAGCAGCAATCCGAAAACGATTATCTATGGTCTCACCGGAACTTTAAACCCTTCCGGTAAGCCTACCAATTTCATTACCGATTCCAGCGCAATATCGGTGTCAATGGATCTTGACGTACCGTTGTATGGAAGTCTTTCGGGCTTTGAAATAAAAGATACCCTGGCTTTCCCTGTTGAAGCTTTTGAAAACGTACTTACAGCTACTTTACGTACCAATATCACCAGTGAATACCCTATTGAAGCAGGTGTTCAGATGTACTTCCTGGATGAGTCTTATCTCGTGGTAGATTCCCTCTTCGGTTCGGGTTATGAAATAATAGTTCCTTCCTCTACTGTAGATGGCAGTGGCGAGCTGGTATCTGCGTCTACCAAACAAACGGATCTTAAGTTAGATGAGGCAAAGGTAGAAGCTCTGAAAAATGTGAAATATATTGTGTTGTCTTCTCGCCTCGCAACAGCGAACAATGGAGCAACAGCTGCTAAGTTCTACTCTAATTATAAAATGAATGTTAAGCTGGGTATTCTGGCGAAAGTTAAAATTGATATTAAGCAAAAATGATCAGGAAAGCACTTACCCTACTACTGTTTTCAGTCCTTGTCAATGCGGCTTCCGGGCAGTCGCTGACGATGTACAACATGGACATGATTCCTCAGGCGAACAGAATCAACACGGCAATGATGCCGAAAGCAAAATTCCATTTGGGATTGCCTTTACTTTCTTCTTTTGATCTCGGATTGGTAAACAACGGATTCATGATTTCTGATTATTTTGAAGGCAATCAGATTACCGACGATTTGATGTTGTCGAAATTGCAGAAGGACAACTATATTTCTCTTAACCTGAATATGGATTTGCTGTCTTTCGGGTTCAAGGTGAAAAAGAAGAATTATTTCTCCTTTAATGCTACCGAAAGAATTGCTTTCAACTTTGATTATTCCAAAGATTTCATGACGCTCCTTAATAAAGGGACGATTCCATTTATCGGTCAAACAGTTTCCATGGTGGGTACTGGTTTGCGCTTTACCCACTACAGGGAGTTTGGTATAGGTTATACCCGCCAGTTGAACGATAAACTGAGTGTGGGTTTGAAAGTGAAATTACTGCAAGGCTTGAGTAACTTTAACAGCGAGGAGTTGGATATTACTCTTACTACCAATCCCGATGATTATAAACTCACTGCTACATCCACTATTGGTTTGCGTACTTCCGGATTGGCTTTCCTCACCGATTCCAATAAGACTTTTGATCCGGCAGCTTATATGGCCAATTTCGAAAATATAGGAGGGGCTATTGATCTTGGTGTTAATTATAAAATCAATGATAAGATTTCTGCATCTGTTTCTGCTACCGATTTAGGGGTCATCCGATGGAAAACCGACGCCCGTCGTTATTACAATAACAAAGCGGAGTTTACCTGGGATGGTTTAGATGTCATGCAGTATTTCAGTGATTCAAATAAGACGGCTTATACCAAGAATCTGGCTGACAGCTTGTCGAACATCTTTGGTTTGAAAAAGCAGAATTATGAATACAACACCAAGATGGTGGGGAACATTTATATTGGTGGAAAATACCAGTTCAATAGATGGTTCAATGCCGGTTTGCTATTTCATGGCCAGCTTTTCGCCGGACATCTTTATCCTTCTTATACCGCATCGGGAGGCATTAACCTTGGGCGCATGGCGCAACTTTCGGTAAGTTATTCTATCCTCAACAGAAGCTATAACAACGTGGGTGCTGGATTGGCGCTGAATCTCGGTCCGGTGCAGATCTATGTAGCTGGCGATAACGTGCTTGGCTTTTCGCAGCTGGATTATTCAAAAACGCTCAACCTGCGTTTGGGGGTAAATATCATGACGGGCTATGCTGTTAAGCTCTCTAAAGAAGAGAAACAGGCCGAAAAAATCAAGAGAACCTTGTCTAAGAAAGATACTGATGGTGATGGTGTAAACGACTATGAAGATAAGTGTGCTGATGTTGCGGGCCTGAAAGAATTCAAAGGTTGTACCGATAAAGATGGTGATGGCGTTGCCGATAACGAAGATCTTTGTCCTACCGAAGCGGGTACCATTGGTGGTTGTCCTGATAGTGATAACGACGGTGTTGCCGACAGAAACGACGAATGTCCTACGCAGTACGGTTTGCTCAAAGGTTGCCCTGATACAGATAAGGACAGCATCAGGGATGCCGACGACGCTTGTCCGACCATTGCCGGTTTGAAAGCCATGAAAGGCTGTCCTGATACCGACGGTGATGGCGTTGCCGATAACAACGATGTTTGTCCGAAGCTAAAGGGAAGCGCACAACATGGAGGTTGTCCTGATAGCGATGGCGACGGTGTTTACGACAATGATGATAAGTGTCCTAACGAAAAAGGAACTGAGGAACTCAAGGGGTGTACCGATAGAGATACCGATCATGATTCGATTCCGGATGTTCTCGATAAGTGTCCGTTACGTGTGGGGCCGGTTGAAAATAATGGTTGTCCGGTGGAACGTTAAAGAAATCATTTACTACAAAAAGCCCGAAGCAAAAACTTCGGGCTTTTTGATTTTCATCAAGTGAATCAAGGTTCAGACAGATGGATTTATTTACTATTTTTACCCTCCCAATATTTTCAAATGAAAGAAATTATATCACAGGATTATTCAGTTTTTATTGGTGATGAGGTTTTATCGTCGCTGCAGGATATTCTGGAGAAAGGCACGAAGTACACCAAGGCTTTTATTTTGGTGGATGAGCATACACTGAAGCACTGTTTGCCTAAAGTAATTGCTGATGTGCCATTCCTGAAGGATGCCGAGATCATTGAAATTGAAAGCGGTGAAGCGAATAAGTGCATTGAAGTGGTGACACAAGTGTGGATAGCCTTGAGCGAAGCAGAAGCCGATAGAAAGGCTTTGTTCGTAAATCTTGGAGGAGGAGTGATTGGTGATATGGGCGGTTTCATTGCATCGACTTACAAAAGAGGAATCGACTTCATTAATATTCCCACAACATTACTTGCTCAGGTTGATGCCTCGGTGGGTGGTAAATTGGGCATTGATTTGAACGGTTTGAAAAACCAGATTGGCGTTTTTGCTTATCCACAAGGAGTTTTCATGCTCCCGTCTTTCCTGGATACTTTACCTTCCGAACAAATCCGTTCAGGCTTTGCGGAAGTATTGAAACATGCGCTCATCCGCGATAAAAAGCATTGGGATGTAGTGAAGAAAATTTCGCTGAAAAAAGCTGTCGACTGGGAGAAAATCATTGCCTGGTCGGTAAACATTAAAAATGATATTGTCATTGAAGATCCAAAGGAAAAAGGCCTAAGGAAATTGCTCAATTTCGGTCACACTATCGGTCACGCTGTAGAAACTTTATCTATTGAACATCCTACTTTGAAAGACTTGCTGCACGGTGAGGCCATTGCTGTAGGAATGATAGCTGAGCTCTATCTCAGCAAATCGCTGGCTGGCATGCCTGCCGCTGAAATGGAAGAAGTGGTGGATGTGCTGGTGAACCTGTATCAGCCGGAAGTACTGCGTGAGGATTTTTACGACGCATATCTTCAGCTGATGATGCAGGACAAAAAGAACGATGGTGGCGCCATCAATTTTACCTTATTGAAATCGATAGGCAATGGCGAAGTGAATTACACTGCCACCAAAGCCCAGATCATAGAAGCTCTTAATTATTATAATTCAGTTCTTGCCCGTGCTTAGTATTCCGAGACACAACAAAGTTTTAAAAGGAGAAATCGTACTTACGGCTTCCAAAAGCGAAAGCAATCGCTTATTGCTTATTCGTGCTTTATGCGATTCTTCATTTACCATCCATAATCTTGCTGCGGCAAAGGATACGCAAACCATGATTGAGCATTTGCAAAGCAAGGGTGACACCTGGGATGTCGGTCCGGCCGGAACCACGATGCGTTTTTTAACGGCCTACGCTGCATTGCAACAAGGCAATAAAATTCTAACCGGCAGTGAGCGCATGCGTAACCGACCGATTAAAATATTGGTAGATGCCTTGCGCACTTTGGGCGCTGATATCCAATACATGGAAAAAGAAGGCTGTCCGCCGCTTAACATACAAGGGGGAAAATTGAAGGGTGGTGAAATTTCTATTGATGGAAGTGTAAGCAGTCAGTATTTATCGGCTTTGCTGATGATTGCTCCTAAGTTGAAAGGCGGACTCGAAATGCAGCTTACTGGCAAGGTAGCCTCTGTTCCATATCTGAAAATGACTTTGCGCCTCATGGAATATTTTGGTGCAAAATGGAGCTGGGAAGGGAGTGTTATCAAAGTAGAAGAAGGATCTTATACCCCACAGGAATTTACTGTAGAGGCCGATTGGAGTGGCGCGAGTTATTGGTATCAGATGGCCGCTTTTGCATCCGAGCTTGATTTAACAATCAAGGGATTGAAAAAAGAAAGTTTGCAAGGAGATTCAGCCATTGTAAAAATGTACGAAAGACTGGGTGTTCATTCCGAATTCCTGAAAGATGGAGTGCGCCTAACTAAAAATAATAAGTCTCTTCCAACTGAATTTAATGATGATTTCACTGATTGTCCGGATGTAGCGCAAACTTTGGCTGTCACGCTTGCGGGATTAGGAATAGGAGGAAGGCTGGTAGGCCTGGAAAGTTTACGTATTAAAGAAACCGATCGCATCGCTGCAGTGCAGAACGAACTTGCTAAATTCGGTATCAAGGTAGATGTTGAAGGCGATTATGCGATGGTGGTCCACGCTGGAAAATTACAGGAACCTTCTGCTGCAGTTCATACTTATGAAGACCATCGCATGGCCATGGCCTTTGCTCCATTGGCAATGCTTACAGATAGTATTTCTATCGAAGAGCCCGAAGTAGTGGAGAAATCCTATCCTGCTTACTGGAGTGATTTAAAGAGTGTGGGGTTTTAATTGGTTTCTGGGAAAATCCATCTTGCCGGCACACATCTCCGCCTTCACAATCTCCCTTTAAGAAAGGGACATGTGTAGTACATGTTAATCTATGCTTAAGAATGGCGGTGTATTCCATCTTCCTTTAACAAAGGTGATGCCCCAGATTAAAGCAAATCCCTTTTCTTATTATGAATGCCCCGCGCGGGCTAAGCCATCGTATGAGCCGCAATGCTTGCGGCTGTAGTGTGGTTGACCTGCATTCTTGTGAAAGCGTATTCTCAACCATTTCACAGCCGCAAGCATTGCGGCTCACGTAAGTAAATCCTTGTCTTGCCTTAATCTGGGGCATCACCTTTGTTAAAGGGAGAGTGCGAAGGTGGAGATGTGTGCCGGCAAGAGGGATTTAGATGGTAATCAAAAAAAATCCGCGTCGGTTTTCCAACGCGGATCTATATCTAAATTGAAGATTTTAAATCTCCACCAGTTTATTTTTTACAGCATACATCACCAGTTCGGCAACGTTTTTCACTTTTACCTTCTGCATGATATTGGTGCGGTGGGTATCCACAGTGCGATGACTGATGGATAGCTGGTTGGCTATTTTTTGGTTGTTTAATCCTTCCAGGATGAGTCGAACTATTTGTAACTCACGTTTGGTAAGGATTTCACCCTTGTTGTATTTGGAGTCAATAGCATCTTGCGTCGCCATGTAGTTGAGCGCCATGATGCGCGATACTTCCTGTGCGAAATATCTTCCACCTTTGTATACTTCTTTCACCGCATTGAGGAGCTCTTCGTGAGGAGAGTTTTTCAGTACATAACCATAGGCGCCCGCCTGCACACTACGTTTGATGTACTCTTCCTTCAGGTGCATCGAAAGAATGATGACTTTTGTTCTTGGAAATTTTGCAACAATTTCCTTGGTCAGCTCAATACCATCCGCATCTTCCAGGGAAATATCCATAAGGATAACATCCGGTTGAGAGAGAGCAACTATTTCATGGCATTGAAATTCATCGTCGGCTTCACCAACCACTTCAATGTCGTCTTCGTAGTTGTTAAGTAACGTAGAGATAGCGCGACGAATCAGTCGATGATCGTCAACAATTAAAACTTTTATTTTTTGCATAAGCCCCTTTTCTAAAACCTGTACTTATATATACCCTTAAACAAAATAATTATAAATCACATGCAGCGCAAGTGCTAAATGAAATTTGTAAATACTGCCCTAAGTTAAAAATAGACAAAATAGCGACTAAAAAATTGAATTAATCGACGAATGTGTAAAAATATCCGACTAAAATTTGACAGATGAATATTCTTATTCTATCTTTGGTTCACTAAAAATACTCCCACAGTTACAAAACTGTAAAGTAGTTAAGTTTAGTTAGGTTAGGTTAGAAAATGCTGGATGCCCGTCCGGCATTTTCTTTTTAACGCAATTTATTTTTCTTCCTCTGGATAAAGTCTTAGTCTTGTCCCCCGAAAAAAAAGCTTACAAATGATAGTGCCTTTCATCATCGCACTGCTGATTTTTGCAGTGTATCAGTTTTTGCAGCATCCTAAATTCGGGAAAGTGGCCAGCGGCGAGCGCTTGGAGGAAATCAAAAAATCTCCTCATTATAAAAACGGAAAATTTGAAAATCTTAGCCACACTCCGGATATTGTGGAGGGGGTTAGTTACTACAGGGTGATCAAGGATTTCTTTTTTGCCAAAAGCAAGAGGAATATTCCTGATGTGCTATTACCATCCCAAAAAACAGATTTACTAAATCTTCCCCCCGGTAAAAACGTTATCGTTTGGTTTGGCCATTCTTCCTATTTCATTCAGGTGGATGGGAAGAAAATCCTTGTGGATCCTGTGTTTAGCGGCAATGCCTCGCCGGTTAAATTTACTACCAAAAGCTTTAAGGGCGCTGATGTGTATGGTGTTGATGATTTGTCCGAAATCGATTATCTCTTTATTTCACATGATCACTGGGATCATTTGGATTATCTGACCATCACCGAGCTAAAACCAAAAGTGAAAAAAGTCATTACCGGCTTGGGGGTTGGCGCTCACCTTGAGCATTGGGGTTACGGCAAGGACAGTATTGTTGAGAAAGACTGGAATCACGAAATTGCCCTCGATCCGGGCTTTGTAGTATACACTGCACCCACCCGTCATTTTTCGGGAAGGTTGTTTAAAAGGGGCCAGTCGATTTGGTCTTCTTTTGTTTTGAAAACACCTTCCATGAAAATTTATCTGGGCGGTGATTCAGGTTACGACACACACTTTGCGGAAATAGGAAAAAAGCATGGCCCCATTGATCTGGCAATTTTGGAATGCGGCCAATACCATGAGTACTGGCGCTACATCCATATGTTGCCCGATGAAGTGGTGAAAGCAGCTGTTGATCTAAAGGCGAAGAAATTATTCCCCGTGCATTGGTCGAAATTTTCCCTGGCCATTCACGCCTGGGATGATCCTATCAATGAGGTGTTGCGCGCCAATGCACAATACAACATTCCCCTGCTCCATCCCATGATAGGTGAGATGGTAGATCTGAACGGCGATTTTGTGCATCAGCGCTGGTGGGAGAATATTCCTAAACAATAGAAAACTGAAGGGTTTCCATCAATAGCTTGAACTTCAGGACATCTTCCCTGATCAGTCTTTCAAAGAGATTGTTGAAGACCCTGGCTACCGCTGTTCCTGCTGTTCCTGCAGGAGGCATGTGCACTATTTTTACATGAATTTCAGTGCCGCGACCGATAGGAGCATCAAATAAACTTACTCTTCCTGAATTGTGAATCATCGAATCTTTGTCCGATTGCCAGGTGAGCAATTTCCCTTCAATCTCATCAAGTATTTCGGCCTTCCATTCGATGGTGGGAAGTCCCTGGAAGTTGGCTTTCCAGATGGATCGTTTAGTGTCGATTTCCCTCACTTCCTCCAGATGTTTCATAAACAACGGAAGGTTTTGGAGATTGCGCCAGGCTTTGTAGACTTCCTCACGCGGACTATCAACATAAATTGATTCCTGTATCTGTACTGGTTTGTATTTAAGTTCTAATGCTTGGGTGATGTGGCAATGGCCACTTATACTACGATACAAGAGGTAAGAATCAGTTAAAGTGCTCAGTAATGATCCTGTTGTGAGTTTGTTGAGGTTGCTTATGCCTGCAGTAAGCAGGGCTGTGCCGAACTCAGCAGATATTGCACGGTTCAATTCTCCGATGTTTACATTGGAGTTCTTATTTTCAATATTTTCCATGACTCTGTTTTTATACCAACAGAGTAAAAAATCATGCTAGGCCTTTGCACCCTCAATTTTTTTATGCCAAAGGAAATACGATGTGAATAGCAAAGCAATAGCAAAAGACATGAATACAATTCCAGTAGGTTCAAAGCCAACGATTGCAATTACGGAGTATAGGGCTCCTGTCAAATCAAAGAAAAGTCCGGCGTAAGCCCATTCTTTAATTCTTCTAAAACCAGGAATCAATATCGAAATTGATCCAGCAATTTTTGCAACACCGATAAAAGGAATTAAATATTTAGGATATCCCAGCAGGCCATTCATGAATTGAATGGATTCTTCATTCATTGCTATATTAGGAATAGCGGTGAAAATCATGAAGGCCGCGAAAAGTGCGGTAGTGATCCAGTAGAAGGTGTTTATTTTTTTCATGGTGTGATTTCTTTTTTTCAAAGGTAAACAAAGTTCTTTTTCGCTGTAATTTTTACTTTTTGTGGGAAATTCCGGAAAATGAGTTTATTTCATTCGCGGACAAAAGTTGATTCAGGAACCTCCGGCACCCCTAAAAAGGGTGTTATAAATTCAAGGGAGAGGAATAACTTAAGGTCGCAATTTACTTTTCAACATCCCTTTTCTCTCAGCCCTTTCTTCCGTATTTTTAAAGCGTATTTTTAACTATGGAGGCCGCAGCATGTATTTAATTTTCGATACCGAAACCACTGGTTTACCGCGCAACTGGAACGCGCCCATCACCGATACCGACAACTGGCCCCGCTGTGTGCAAATTGCCTGGCAGCTGCATGATGATATGGGGCGACTTATAGAGCACAAAGATTATCTTGTTCGTCCCGATGGTTTCAATATTCCTTATGATGCCGAACGCATTCATGGTATTTCCACTGAGCTTGCCGAAGAGCAAGGTGTGGAGTTGCAAGCGGTGCTGGATGATTTTAAACGTGTTTTGGCTCAGGCGAAATTCGTAGTGGGACAAAATATCGGTTTCGATTTAAAAATTATGGGTTGCGAGTTTCATCGTAAATCTGTCGACTCTAATCTCGCTCTCCTTCCTGTTCTCGATACTTGTACCGAATACACCGCTGAGCTTTGCAAAATTCCTGGCGGTCGCGGAGGAAAATTCAAACTGCCTACATTAACAGAGCTCCACGAGTTTTTATTCAAGCAAAAATTTGATGAGGCGCACAACGCTACTGCCGACGTGCAGGCTACCTCACGCTGCTTTCTTGAGCTGTTGCGTTTAGGACATTTCAACATCACTGATCTCAAGGGGCCTGCCGATTACCTCGAAAAATTCCGTGAAATCAATACGCAGGAAATTGCAGTAATCGGACTCAAGCATCTCAACCTTAAGGAAGAGAGTCAGAAGATCAAAGCCAAATCACAACCACAGGAAGAAAGACCGGTGGAGGTGGATTTGTCATTGTTGGCCGATCTGGCTTTTTCTCATTTACACAATCACACCCAATATTCTATTTTGCAGTCGACTACTGAGGTGGAAGATCTCGTGAAAAAAGCCGGAAAGCTCAATATGCCTGCGGTTGCGCTTACAGATCTCGGCAATATGATGGCTGCTTTTGATTTCGTGTCGGCAGTAAAAAAGTACAATGATGGCATCAATAAGCAGAAAAAAGAGGCTGAAGAAAAAGGCGAGCCTTTTTCAAAAAATCTGCTGAAAGGCATAGTAGGCTGCGAGTTTTACGTTTGTAAAGAACACAAAAATAAAACGGTAAAAGATTACGGTTTCCAGATTCCCCTTATCGCCAAAAATAAGAAAGGATATCACAACCTGGCGAAGTTGTCTTCTGCCGGATTCATTGATGGATTCTACTACGTGCCGCGTATCGATAAGGAACTTTTATTAAAGCATAAGGAAGATATCATTGTTTTTTCAGGCGGACTCCGTGGTGAAGTTGCCGACTTGCTTTTGCAGGTGGGTGAGCGCCAGGCGGAAGAAGCTTTTCTTTGGTGGAAAGAACATTTTGGCGATGATTTTTATGTTGAATTGCTGCGTCACGGATTGGAGGAAGAAAAGCGTGTCAATGAAGTGCTGCTGAAATTCTGCCATAAGCACAACGTAAAATATTTTGCGGCCAATGATACTTATTATCTTAATAAAGAAGATGCCAATGCGCACGATATTTTGCTGTGTGTAAAGGAAGGCGAAAAGAAGAGTACGCCTATCGGTCGCGGTCGCGGTTTCCGCTACGGTTTCCCGAACGATGAATTTTATTTCAAGTCGGCCGAGGAAATGAAAATCCTTTTTCAGGATCTTCCTGAAGCCATTGCCACTACCAATGAAATAGTGGAGAAGATTCAATCTTATTCGCTCAATGCAGATGTACTTCTCCCTAAGTTTGATATTCCTGCAGATTTCCGCGATCCTGAAGATGAAAAGGATGGAGGCAAACGTGGTGAAAATGCTTATCTCAAATTCCTTACTTACAAGGGCGCCGAAAAACGGTATGCAGAAATTACCGATGAAATCCGTGAACGTCTCGATTTCGAATTGAAAACTATTGAGAATACCGGATATCCTGGTTACTTCCTTATCGTTCAGGATTTCACCGCCAAAGCTCGTGAAATGGGGGTTTGGGTGGGGCCCGGTCGTGGTTCGGCGGCTGGTTCGGCCGTGGCTTACTGCACGGGAATCACCAACGTTGATCCTATTGCCTACGATCTTCTCTTTGAGCGTTTCCTCAATCCCGACAGGGTGTCTCTTCCCGATATTGATATCGACTTTGATGATGAGGGCCGGCAAAGAGTAATCGATTATGTAATCAATAAATACGGGTCGAGTCAGGTGGCGCAAATTATCACCTATGGCACAATGGCTGCCAAATCGAGTATTCGTGATACCGGTAGGGTTTTGGATTTGCCTTTGCCAGATACTGATCGCATTGCCAAACTCGTTCCCAATATCAAGTTGAATAAGTTGTTCGGGATGGACGAGAAGCAGATGAAAGAAGCGCTCGGTCCGGATGAGGTGGAGATGGCGAAGCGACTCAAAGAAATATATCAGCGCAGTGATTTGGAGGGTCAGACTTTACAACAGGCCAAAATTCTTGAAGGGTCGGTGCGCAATACAGGGATTCACGCCTGCGGTGTGATCATCACGCCAAGCGATATTCGTGAATTGCTGCCGGTGGCTACGGCCAAGGACTCTGAAATGTGGTGCACGCAGTTTGATAACTCCGTGGTGGAAAGTGCTGGCTTGCTCAAAATGGACTTCCTTGGTTTAAAAACGCTTACGCTCATTAAGGATGCTCTGGCGATTATCAAAGAGCGTCACAATATTGATATCGATATCGACGCCATTCCACTTGATGATGTGAAAACCTACGAGCTTTTTCAACGCGGCGAAACGGTGGGGATCTTTCAGTATGAAAGTCCGGGAATGCAAAAGCACATGAAGGATTTGAAGCCGACAGTGTTTGCCGACTTGATCGCTATGAACGCCTTGTACCGGCCGGGGCCGCTGGAATATATTCCTTCCTTCATCAAGCGTAAGCACGGTGTTGAAGCCATCACTTACGATCTCGATGATATGGAGGAATACCTCAAGGAAACCTATGGTATTACGGTGTACCAGGAGCAGGTGATGTTGTTGTCGCAAAAGCTTGCCGGCTTTACCAAGGGTGAGGCCGACGTACTCCGTAAGGCAATGGGAAAAAAGCAGAGAGACGTGTTGGATAAAATGCGTCCCAAGTTCATCGAAAAAGGAAAAGCAAAAGGGCATAACGAAGACAAGCTCAATAAAATATGGAAAGACTGGGAGGCCTTTGCTTCCTATGCCTTCAACAAATCGCACTCCACATGTTATGCGCTGATTGGTTATCAAACGGCGTATCTCAAAGCGAATTATCCTGCCGAATACATGGCTTCCGTTTTGAGTAATAACATGGGGAATATTGCCGATGTAACCTTCTTTATGGAGGAATGTTTGCGTGGAGGAATCCCTGTTTTGGGACCTGATGTAAACGAATCGGTATACAAGTTTACAGTAAATACAAAAGGCCAGATCCGTTTCGGTTTAGGAGCAATAAAAGGAGTAGGGGAAGGTGCTGTTGAATCCATCGTTCAGGAAAGAAAAAATGCGGGTCCTTACAAAAATATATTTGATCTCACTACGCGCATTAATCTTCGCGCTGCCAATAAAAAATGTTTGGAAAACTTAGTGTTGGCAGGTGGTTTCGATTGTTTTAAATCTACTCACCGCGCGCAATATTTTTTCAAGGCGAATGAAAAGGATTCTACTTTTTTAGAGAAAGCCATCAAGTACGGATTGCAATCGAAGAGTGATGAAGATTCCAATCAGCAATCACTGTTTGGTGCTGAAAGTGCCGTTGATCTTCCTGTTCCGCCGATTCCGCGTTGTGAGGAGTGGTCGAATATCCAGGCTTTGAACCAGGAAAAAGAAGTAGTGGGGATTTTTATTTCGGGTCATCCGCTCAACGATTTCAAACTGGAAATCGATAATTTTGTGAACAGCAGTTTCCAGCAGGTGAATGAAGATCTGATGAAATTAAGAAACCGCGATTTATCCTTTGCCGGCGTAGTTACTGAAGTATCGGAGAAGATCAGCAAGAATGGAAATCACTTTGGAATTTTAACGTTGGAAGATTATACAGCATCATATAAATTTTTCCTATTTGGTGAAGATTATCTTAAGTATCGCCGATATCTGGTAATGGGTTCGTACCTCTATCTTAAAACGAAAGTGCAGCCACGTAAATTCAATCAGGACGAGATGGAGCTGAAGGTGAACAATATTGAGTTGTTATCTGATCTGCGTGAAAAGCTGGTGAAATCCATTACGCTGAAACTCGATATAAAAAATCTTACGGAGAAATATCTGGAAGAGCTCACGCAGCTTTTGGATAAACATCCGGGGCAGTGCCGACTTAAACTGAACGTTGTTGATCCGATAGAAAAAATTGCCATTGAAATGCCTTCGCGCACGAAGAAAATCAATTTGAACAATGATTTTATTGCCGACGTGAAAAAGAAATTTAATCTCGAGTTGAAGATTAATTAGCATATATTAAAGTCGGGCTATCAGAATATCATTACGAAAAAGGGAATGATGTTTTAGCTTTTAATATAGGGGTGAAATCATGGTCGCCGGCGAAAAAATCCCGCTTCCGTTTTAAGGAAGCGGACGTAGGATGCCCTCTGCCGCAATTATAGATTTTGTTTATAACTCCTTAACAAAAATTGTTTATACAATTATTTTCGTTTTGGGAATTAAGCCTAATTTTAGGCAACAATTAAATCATACGATTATGGCAATAGAATTCACAGACGCAAACTTCGAGGAGTTGGTATTAAAATCAAATAAACCTGTTTTGGTAGACTTTTGGGCTGAGTGGTGCGGACCATGTAGAATGGTTGGACCTATCGTTGAGGAGTTATCCAAGGATTATGATGGTCAGGCCGTGGTTGGGAAAGTGAACGTTGACAATAATCCGGGCATTTCCGCCAAATACGGTATCAGAAATATTCCTACTATCCTTTTCATCAAGAATGGTGAGGTAGTTGACAAGCAGGTAGGCGCAGTACCTAAATCGGTATTGGGTGATAAACTGAAAGCTTGTTTGTAAGCGCGATACAACAAAAATCAAAAGGTCCTGTCTTTTAAAGGCGGGACTTTTTTGTATCTTGAAATTCCAAAGTAAAAGAAGTGATGATCAATCTGGACGACTTAAATAAATTCGGAAGCCTTGAAATCCTTGCCAAGCAGGTGGTGGAGGGTTTTATAACGGGTTTGCATAAGAGTCCTTTTCATGGGTTTTCCGTTGAGTTTGCCGAACACCGCTTGTACAATACTGGGGAATCTACCAGGAATATCGACTGGAAGCTATACGCCCGTACCGACAAGCTTTTTGTGAAGCGATACGAAGAGGAAACCAATCTGCGTTGCCAGATTTTGCTGGATTTCTCATCCTCCATGTATTTCCCCGAAAAACCTAAAAAGGGTCAGCTCCGCAAAATAGAGTTTTCCTGTTTTGCTGCTGCTGCCATCATCAGCCTGCTGCAACGACAGAGGGATGCTGTGGGCCTTAGTACTTTTGCCTCTAATGTGGAGGAACATACCGAATGTAAGTCGGGAATCACCCATGTCAAGCGTCTTTATCATATACTGGAATCCTATCTTGATCGCCAGGCAGAAACCCGCGCTACGCGTGTTGTGGAGGCTTTGCATGCCATTTCTGACCAGATTCACCGCCGCTCCCTGGTGGTGATTTTCAGCGATATGTTTGAGGCTTATGAAGGTGCCGACAGAGATGCTGTTTTCTCGGCCCTCCAGCATTTGCGCTACAATAAGCACGAGGTGATCCTCTTCCATGTCATGGATAAAAATATAGAGTTAGAACTAAATCTTGATAACCGACCTTATAAATTCATCGATCTGGAGAGTGGCGAGGTGGTGAAACTTAACCCCAGCAATATCAGGCAGGAGTATAGCGGGAAAATGCATGCTTTCCAGAAGGAGCTGGAATACCGCTGCGGGCAATACCGCATTGATTTCGTGAATGTGGATGTAAATGAAAATCTGGATAATATCCTGCTTTCCTATCTGATCAAGCGAGCGAAAATGCATTGATCTTAACTGTCATTTCTTGAATATTATTTAGTGATCGGTATTGTCGAGTTTAGGAAGGGAATTAATGATTGAGTCATATTATTTTCAAAAAAGTTTGTCTAAGCGAAAAAATGGTGTAAATTTGCCTTCCGTTTGAGAAAATAGTTCTTTTTAAACGATTATTGGTTCGGTAGTTCAGTTGGTTAGAATACATGCCTGTCACGCATGGGGTCGCGGGTTCGAGTCCCGTCCGGACCGCTTTAGAATCTGTTAAGCCCTCGTAAACAAAGCGTTTACGGGGGTTTCTTTTTTTACCGGGGTCGGTTTCGGGGTCGCTTTGCGCTTTTATTGGGCTTTTTTTCACTCTTTTTATTGATTTTCAAGGCTTTAAAGGCGGTTTTAAAACGTGCCTTTTTTAGGGAAAGTTTCTAAAGTTTAGGGTTATTTTTAAAAATTAATCTCTTCTTTTTTTCTGACGTTTTGTAGGATAAGGAATTACTGGGGTACGGTCACTTAACTCTTCAATAAGTTTATGATTAAATTTTACCAGTAGTTCATTTTGTTTTTCAAGAAGTTTTATTCTTTCTCCAAGAACATCAAGGTGTTTCAATTGCTTATAAACGATTTCTTCGAGATTTTCCTTGGTGTATTTAAATCCTCCTGGCATTCATTTTTATTTGGTTTTCAATGCTTTAAGCTGTTTTGAAAACGTGGAAAGTTTAACAGAAGTTTCTCCAGACGAGGTTTATTTTTCCGTTTTAAAAATTAATTCTTCTGTATATCAATTAGTTATGGTTTTTTGTAAAAATAAATACAATTTATTTAACTGCTGGTTAAATATTTTTACTACATTTGTTTTATAAGTTCATTGAAAATCTGTTTAGTAAAACTGGAATTAGCCAAACCGTTAAGTAAGCTTTATAGTTTACAACCCTTGTGGTTCTTTTAGGACGTACATAATCATTGACTATTGTAGTGATAAGATCATCGTGTCTGATCAGTCAAGAATAAATTTATATGAATCGATCTAATATGCTTTATTTATTGAAAGCAGGAATTTTTGGGGCGAGATAGTGAATAACGCTTATGGATATTCCAGTTTGTTTTTGAGAGATGATATACCATGCAAGCAGGAGGTATAATGTCATACTTCTCTAAAACAAATGAAAAATGAAAAAATCATTTACTAAAAACAGTGTCGATAGTTTGTTGCTAGGTCTTCAAACTATCATTTCAGCGAACCGTTATTCACTCTCAGTTAATGACGAAGTTCTTTTAAAAGATTGTGTTACTGCGTTGGAAGAATTCAAGAATTCAAACAAAGGTGATGTTAAACCTGGTGTTGAACTTGTAACCAAAGTAGTAGAGCTAGTATCAAAATTTTTGATGGTAGGTGATTCTTTAAAAGATTTAATGTAACTGACGCCCCAACTTTTTTCAAACTATTAAACTATGGACTTAGGGACTGCAATTAAAAATGCAAGAAAACAAAAGCAAATCAAACAATATGCTTTTGCAGAAAAGTGTGGTATTTCTCCAACTTACCTTTCTCAATTGGAGAATAATTTAAAAGAACCTACTATAGCAAAACTTGAGATCATTGCTAATAAGTTGGGAATGCCTCTTCCAATATTGTTTTTTATGGCATTGGATGAAAAGGATGTAAGCCCTGAAAAACAATATGCTTATAATTTGCTAGTTCCTTCGGTTAAATCAATGATTCAAGAATTTTTCATTCCAGAAAATGTTTGATTCTTATGATAAGTACATTAAAACATTTAGCATATACTTTAAAAATAGAGGTAGAAGAATTTGATAACATCATTAACAGAATCGATGATTTTTATTATGAAAAAAAGGAACCTAAAAAGAAAAATGGTAAGCCCCGTTTGCTAGCTGATGGTTCAATAGAATATAGAATCATACACCCAAGTAAAGGAAGATTAAAAGAAATTCAAAAAAGAATAAACCGCTCAGTCCTTTCTTTATTTCCAATGCCAGAATATGCTTTCGGTGCTGTAAAAGGAAGAGATAATGTACTTCATGCTAAATTTCATCAGGGAAACAAACATTTCTTTAATACGGATTTAAAGAATTTTTATCCCTCAATGTATGCGTCGGTCAAATTGACCACCGTTGGCCGGTTTAAACTGACCAGTGCGTGCCGGTTTAAATTGACCACCCTTGGTCGGTGTAAATTGACCACCTAAAAAGGCATCAAAGTTCATACTGTAAAG
>JBJTOK010000043.1:0-262841 GCA_046074525.1 Flavobacteriales bacterium | reverse complement strand
ATGATTTTGGTTCCTTTACAGTATGAACTTTGATGCCTTTTTAGGTGGTCAGTTTGCGCCGACCAAGGGTGGTCAATTTAAACCGGCACGCACTGGTCAGTTTAAACCGGCCAACGGTGGTCAATTTGACCGACGCATACATTTCAGGAATTAATTCCGGGAAATTCTGTGGACATGACAGAAAAAGCAAGGTTTATTCAATTTTTGACCGGAAGAGAATGGGGTACAAAAATTAAAGACACGAATATTTACAAAAAAGTTAAAAGTCCTTTGTCTAAAAAGGATAAGGCCCTTACTGTTGACTTACAGTTTATTCGTGATCATTTCGAAAAGTTAGGGCTAACTGAAATCGTTAAGAAAGTAGCGAAAGAAATAACCAGTAGAGAATAAATATAGGGTACCCTATCTAGTTACCCTACCCCTATTTCTGCTCAGACCTTTGGCTCATAAATTTTTTCATTTATGAACAAAGTGATCGTAACCACACAGACCGAACTAGAAGCCCTGATTCAGGATTCTATCCGAAAGGTGTTCAAGGAACAGCCGAAGACGGAAAACAACAAAACGGAATTTTTTAATCTAAAAGAAGCCGCAGCCTTTTTAAAGCTTGCCGGACAAACCATCTATGGTTTTACCTCAAAAAGAAAAATCCCTTTCTTAAAACGAGGGAAAAAGCTGTATTTCAAGAAATCTGACTTGGAGAACTGGCTCAATCAGGGTAAAAAGAAATCAAGAGCCGAAATTGAGGCGGAATTAGAAGGAGGTTCAAATGGATAACCCAAATCTCCTTGCAGCGGATGAATTAGCCGATTTAAAGGCGTTCATTTCAAAACTGAACTTTGAATATCAACGATATATCCGAAAGGATATAGTCAATATATTCAAGGCTCGAAAACAAGAGAAGTTGATAACCCTGTTATCAAAGGTCTACCTGAGTTATACCACTTAGCAAATCGGCTAATTGTTGTACCTATGTTGTACCCAAGCTAAAAAATAAGGGCTTCCAGAATCTTCTGAAAGCCCTTATTTTATTGATGTGGAGGATAACGGAGTCGAACCGATGACCTCTTGCATGCCATGCAAGCGCTCTAGCCAGCTGAGCTAATCCCCCATAATTGAAAGAACAGGGCAAATATAGGTTCTTTTGCTAAAGTTCCGAAACTTAATCAGTGAAAAAATAGAGAATATAAAACCCTCTTGCCTCCGCACTCTTCCATTAGAAAGGGTGATGACCAAGATTAAGGTAAGACAAGGATTTACGTACGTAGCCGCAATGCTTGCGGCTATTGAATGGTTAAAATCCCCTTCATTGGACCGCATGTCGACCACACTACAGCCGCAAGCATTGCGGCTCATACGTACGTAAATCCTTGACGTGCATTAACTGGGGTCATCACCTATACTAAAAGGCTAGTGCGAGGGCATTGGTGTGTTAGCAGGAGGGATATCAAACATGAAACATCAGGACAAAAGATCCAAAAGCCCAGCCATGACCTTATTTCCTGCAGCACAATAACGCTCTCCTTCCAACATCTGTTTTTCTGTTTGAATATAGGGTGCAGTCAGCAATTCATCCTTGCCTTGTTGCACCATTTGCTGCAAGGTGAAAGGTGTTGCTTCAAGGTGAAATTGAAGCGCAAGCACTTTTTCTTTGTAAATAAACGCCTGGTTTTTACATGCCGCTGTTTCCGCCAAACGATAGGCCCCTTCAGGTAAATCGAAGGTATCACCGTGCCAGTGGAAAACAGTAAAATTATCCGGAAGTAAATCCGAATTCGCTGAGCGCTGTATCGGAAACCAGCCTATTTCCTTGAATTTATTGGGATATACTTTTGCGCCGAGTACTTCAGCGATGAGCTGCGCACCTAAACAAATACCAACAACTGTTTTGCCGGCATCAATTGCCGATCGGATCAACGCTTTCTCGGCAGCGAGCCATGAAAATTTTTCTTCATCATAAACACCCATCGGTCCGCCCATAATGATCAGCCAATCAAATGAAGACAGATCAGGCAAAATATGCGCTTCATAAAATTTAGTGGAAGTCAGCGAGTGGCCTTTGGCAAGGGCCCAGTCTTCAATAAATCCAAGTCCTTCAAAAGCAACGTGCTGTAAATACTGTATTCTCATGGGAATCTAAATTAAAAGATTTCAGGAAACTTCTCTGGCACTGCATTTTTTTTTGGTCAGATCGAAATCCTTTTCTATCTTAATTCGAAGGGCACACGCATTATCTAACCTAACCTTACACTATGAAGAAAACCTTACAAGTTTTATGGATTGGCCTGTCTTTTATTTTAAGTACCGGATCACTATCCGCTCAACCTGTAAATGAACTGCAATTCAACGAGAAAAGCGGTTTTTTCACTTCTCCTTTCAATTTATCCCTTTCGGCTACTGTAGCAGGAAGCAGCGTTTATTACACGCTCGATGGCAGTGATCCGAGAGTATCGGGAACAGCGGTTGCAAAAACCACTCCTTTTACTATTTACATTGATCCAACAAGTAATGTTGGTCGCGATAAAACACCAGGTGTTGTATTGAGGGCAACTATAAAAACCGGCAATGTATTCAATGTGCCGGTGAGCCGCACCTTTATTTTTATCTCTAATGTAAAAACACAAAGCTTTCCCAACGGTTCAGTATGGCCTGCTGCATCCCCTATCAACCAGCAAATCATCGATTACAATATGGATACTAAGGTTACGAACAGCAGTGCTTACAAAGATTCCATCGATGACGCACTGCTCTCCATTCCTACTTTGTCGGTGATCACCTCCAATGGGAGTTTGTTCAATAAAGACACCGGCATTTATGTCAATGCCAAGATGGACGGCAAAAGCTGGGAAAGAGAAGCATCGGTAGAATTGATTCATCCCGACAAATCGGAAGGATTCCAGATTGAAGCAGGATTGCGCATCAGGGGAGGATACAGTCGCGAACCGTCGAATCCGAAACATGGTTTCCGACTCTTCTTTAAATCGGGCTATGGTGCTTCAAAGCTTGAATTTCCACTGTTTGGCGACGATGGTGTGGATGAGTTCGACAAGATTGATCTGCGCTGCGCGCAAAATTATTCATGGAGCTATTACGGCGATACACGCGGCGTCATGATCCGCGATATTTTCAATGGCGATTTGCAGGGCGAACTCGGACAGCCACATACCCGCGGACATTTTTATCATTTGTACATCAACGGCATGTACTGGGGCATTTACCAAACAGAGGAGCGACCATCGGCAAGCTTCGGGGAGTCGTACTTCGGCGGCGACAAAGAAGATTACGATGTCATTAAGGTAGAGACTTCCAGCGGTTATGTAATTGAAGCAACGGATGGCACTACCGATGCATGGATGAGTGTATGGAACCTTTGTCAGCAAGGCTTTGCCACCGACGCGAATTACTACAAACTGCAAGGCCTCGATGCAACAGGGAAAAGAGATACTGCACTGCCGGTGCTGGTAGATATTGATAACCTCATCGATTACATGCTGATTATTTTTTATGGCGGAAATGTAGATGCTCCGGTATCGGAATTTTTAGATAATGATGGGCCGAATAATTTTTACGCCATCTACAACCGTAAAAAGAAAAATGGATTTAAATTCATCTCTCACGACGCCGAACATACCCTGCTCGTAGCACCAGGAAATGCAGGTGATGGCATCAACGAAAATCGTGTAAATATTGGCACAACAGGTGAAATGACGGTAAATGGTTTTGCGAAATTTCACCCGCAATGGCTGCATTACAAACTCTCATCAAATGCCAATTACCGCATCCGCTTTGCCGATCATGTGTACAAACATTTTTACAATGACGGTAAAATGACAGAGCCGAACCTGCGCAAAATTTTCAGCGCCCGCGCCAGGGAAATTGAAACCGCTGTTATTGCCGAATCGGCACGCTGGGGCGATTCTAAAACCAATCCGCCACGCACCAAACAGGACGACTGGCTGAAAGAAGTCAATAACATCCTCGATAATTATTTCCCTTATCGTGGTGCTATTTTGCTGAACCAACTGAAGACTGAAGGATTATACCGGTCTATCGAACCTCCTTTGTATTCCAATAACTCTGTTACCATCCAGACTTCCGTTTTCAAGATCAATGCAGGCGGACAAATCAAGTTCAACAATCCGAATTCAAACGGAACAATTTATTATACACTTGATGGTTCCGATCCGCGCATGCCCGATAAATCGGTTTCCAGCAAAGCACTCAGCATAAGCAATAACGGTTTGCTTACCATAAATAACGAATGCCGACTGAAAGCGCGTGTGCTTGATGGCACCAACTGGAGTGCATTGCATGAGTTGCTGATTTATACACCCACTTCTTTTGCCAACATCAAGATCACCGAGATACATTACCACCCTGTTTCTCCCGACATCAATAATCCGGGAAAAGACTATGAATTCATAGAAATCAAGAATACGGGAAACACCACAGTGAACCTTACAGCCATGTCTTTCAGCGACGGAATTTACTATGATTTCCATGACGGTGATGTTTTGGCACCCGGCGCATTCATCGTGCTTGCCAACAAATCTTCTGCTTTTGAAAGCAAATACGGTTTCAAGGCTTTTGATAATTACCATGGCGACCTGAAAGACGGTGGCGAAAACGTGTTGCTGAGCTACGCCAATGGCGATACCATTGCCTTTGTATCTTACGGCGATTCACTGCCATGGCCGATAGCGGCCGATGGCTTCGGGCCGTCGTTGGTGCCCATGGATATCAATCCTACGGGCGATCAGAATGTTGCCGCGCAATGGAGAATCTCTTATTTCAATAACGGTGGTTCTCCCGGAAAAGATGATATTTCTCCTGTTGGTATAACACACGAAGAACAGGTTTTTATGCGCTTATATCCAAATCCTGCCGCTTCATTACTCAACATTGACATTGCCGGAAACAGCGGAGAATCCAGTGTTATCAACATTTATTCTACACTCGGACAAAGTGTTTATTCCGCTCAGGTCAACGCCAACGGAAATACGCAGGTGGATATTTCTTCACTGGAAAGCGGCCTTTACCTGGTAAAATTAAACAGCGGGCAGAGCGTGCTCACACAGAATTTAATTAAATTCAATCATTGATTTTCCTCTATGACTAACAGAATTCTTTTTTCCGCACTGATCTTTTTTTGTCTTTCATGCAGCAAAAGCGAAGGAGAAGGAGGCACCTCTTCCATACGAGGAAAAGTGTACGCCAAAATTTATAACAAAAACATTACGGCAGTCAATGCCGAAGGCTACGCCCCCGAAGAAGATGTGTACATCATTTACGGCGATCAGGTCACTTACAGCGACAACCAGAATACCAACTACGATGGTTACTATGAATTCAAATACCTGAGACCCGGAAATTACAAGGTGTACGCATATTCGCGTGATTCCACGGGTGCTTACAAATACAACGTCAACACCAACGCTCCGGCGGTAGCCGTCATTGCTGAGGTCAAGATTTCCACTAATTACGAAACCGTTGTAGTTCCTGATATTTCCATTATTAAATAAGCTTTTTATGCATTTGCGTTCATTATACCTTTGTCTTTTTATTTCACTTTTAGCGGGCTCGGCATGGGCTCAAAGCAAAAAAGATGTAAAGAAATACAACATCAAATCCGCCACCGAAACTGTTACCGCAACAATAAACGGAAAGGAAATTACTTATGTGGAATCAGTGACTACCTACAACAAAGAGGGAAAGGAAACCTCTGTTACTGTAAACAATCCCGATGGTACACTGAAAAAAAAGGAAAGCACCACATACAACAAGGAGGGTAAAAAAACAGAAAAGTACGAGTACAAAACCAAGGAGAATGCAGCCCTAACGGTGAATAAAAGAGTAAGCTACAAATACAATGCGCAAGGCGATAAGTCTGAAGAAGTCCATTACGAAGGAAACACTACAAAAGTCATTAAGCGCGAGGTGTACGAGTACAACAGTCAGGGCGAACGCGTCCTTGAAACCACTTACGACAGCGAAGGAAAAGTGATCAAGAAAGAAGTAGTGGCCTTCAATGCCAAGGGATTGAAAAGCGAGAAGAAAACGTACGATTCAAGGAACAAATTAATCACTATTAAAAAATACACTTACGAGTTCTACTAGATGAGTGATATTGAAAAAATACTGACTGCTTTCTCTTCTATTTCCCTGCAGGAAATGGACGGTGTAAAACTAATGGACCGCACCGACAAAAAGTTTGTGTTTCACGCCAAACAATTGGCCGACGTTTTGCGTCAGTTACCACCCGAATACCGTGTTTTGAAAATCAATGACGAGATTTTCAACCGTTACGAAACTTTGTACTTCGATACCAGCGATTTTCAACTTTATCTCGATCATCACCAGGGCAAGGCAACGCGCTATAAAGTCCGCTCACGGAAATATGTTGAATCGGCTTTGAATTTTTTCGAAATCAAGAAAAAAAACAACAAGGGAAGAACCATCAAAAACCGCATCCCTCTGCCCGAAATTGAAAAGGAAATTGGAAGTGAATCCACCTCTTTCCTGGCCGAGAAAAGTCCGTTGGAAGCCGCAGCCCTTCAGCCTAAATTATGGTCGAATTGCACACGCATCACCTTAGTGAACACCGCTTCCAAAGAGCGCTTAACCATTGATATCAATCTGCATTTTAAATCCGAAGAAAAAGAAGTTGCTCTTCCCAACATTGTGATTGCTGAACTGAAACAGGAAAAATCGGCTTCCTCTCCTTTTATCCAGATCATGAAAAAGGAAAGAATCCGTCGCGGTTCCATCAGTAAATACTGTATGGCGGTGGGCTTGCTCTTCGATGCCGTGAAAAAAAATAACTTCAAGAAAAAAATAAACCTTATCCATAAAATCAATTATGCTGCTTAAACTTAAACTATCCTTACTCGCCCTGTTTTTCCTTGCCACTCCATTATTTCTTCAGGCCGAGGACGCTCCTGAAGAAGACAACTCTCACGAAGAATATTCTTACAAGGAGAAAAAGAAAAATGAATATTTCTTCAGTGGAAAAATAGAAAAGCTGAGTAAGAAATTTTTTGCCCGTTTGGCTATAGATGTTGTGTCGGTGCTGGTTTTGGTAGGATTCATCTACTACAGGAATTACAGAAGAAAAGAGTTGTTCCTCACCTATATCTCCTTCAACATCATGATTTTTTTCATCACCTTTTTTCTCAATAAAGTAGATATAGGGATGGGCGCCGCCTTCGGTTTATTTGCTGTTTTCTCTATGCTGCGCTACCGAACAGAAAATATTTCGGCGAAGGACATGACGTATTTGTTTATTGTTATTGCCATCGGACTCATCACTGCCGTGAGCAAACTCTCGGCACTGGAGCTCTGTCTGGTCAACTTTGCCGTGTTGCTGCTGGTGTACCTGCTGGAAGGAAACATATTCGGTAAAAAAGAATTTTCCCGCATCATCCAATACGACAATATTCATTTGGTGAAGCCTGAAAAACAACAGGAACTCATCGATGATCTCAAGAATAAAACAGGTTTTAATATTCATAAAATCAGCATTGAAAAAATCAATTTTGTGACCGATTCCATTTCAGTAAAAATATATTATTACGAAGATGAAGGGGCTTCGCAAATAGTGCCTTCCAGCACCGATGGCGACGAAAAATAAACTTTGAAAAACATCCTCAACATATTAACCCTTCTACTTCTAGCAGCACCTTTTCAAGCTTTCTCGCAAAGTGAGGATTTCCAGGTGTGGGGGAGTGTTTCCTTTGAAAAGAAGTTTACTGCCAGATGGAGCGCCCGTGCCGGTATGAGAGTAAAGCTCACAGAAAATGCTTTGGACGTGTCCAGTGCCCGCATTAATCTTGGCGGGACTTACCGCTTCAACAAGTATTTTTCGGCCAGTGCTTACTATAATTTTGTGGAGCGGAAAGTGCGTCCCGACTACTTTCTTCCCAAACATCAGTTCCGCTTTGATGCAGAGGCAAAAAAATCGTTAGGTGATTTCCGACTTTCTTACCGCTGTAGGATGGAAATGGAATACCGCGATGTGCACACCAGTGAAAACGGACTAATTCCTTCGTTCACCGAACGCAATCGTTTTACTTTGAAATACAAATCCGGCAGTACTCTCGATCCATTCCTATCTTATGAGATTTATGTCAACCTCTCCGGCCCCGACAAATACCTGTCGAACAGAAGTCGCTACTACGCTGGATTTTCCTATGAGCTCAACAAAGTGAACGACGTGTCGCTTTACTTTTTATATGAAGATAATTACCAGATCAATTACCCTTTAGATAAATATGTTATCGGTTTTAATTTCTCTCACACGATCTACTGATCTCCAAAAGAAAGTTAAATCCCAAAAATTATTTGTCTATACAATTAATATCAATTAAACTTGCTCAAAAATATATTGTAATGAAGAAAATTATCGTTCTCTTATCAGTAGTAGTACTCGCAGCCTGCGGTGCATCCAAAGTAGTTGTTTCTGCTCCGGCGCAGAGTGATGTAGACAGAGGTGCAAAAATATTCACAGGACTTACACTCAACGAACTCAATCAGGGAAAAACGGCTTATGAAGCCAACTGCGGAAAATGCCACGGACTCAAAAATCCGGTGAAATTTACCGAAGCACAGTGGAGAAAAGAAGTACCGCCAATGGCTAAAAAAGCAAAGGTGGATGCCAAAACCGAAGAGTTGATATTGAAATATGTGGTGACCATGAGTGGCGCCACCCAAAAATAATATATGGACAGGAAGAGCTTTATTAAATCCATCGCTCTCCTGCCCTTAGCAGCCAGTTTTATGAATCTGAGGGAACTATCAAAATTATCTGATGAGCTGCCAAAAACAGCGAAGATGCCGGTGTTATTCGTCGGCCACGGCTCCCCCATGAACGCCATTGAAAGCAACGAGTTTTCTCTGCAATGGCAAAAACTCGCAAAAGAAATTCCCCAGCCTGTAGCGGTTTTGTGTATTTCTGCACATTGGCTTACCCGCGGTACATTCATTACGGCTATGGACAAACCCGAAACCATCCATGATTTCGGTGGTTTCCCGAAAGAGCTCTTTGATGTGCAATATCCCGCACCGGGAAATCCGCAACTGGCAAAGGATACACAAACACTGGTGAAAAGTACTGCTGTGGGGCTGGATCACGAATGGGGGCTGGATCACGGCACCTGGAGCATTGTGAAGCAAATGTATCCCGAGGCCAATATTCCTGTTTTGCAGCTGAGTATCGATTACTACAAAAATCCGCAGTTCCATTACGATCTCGCTAAAGAACTGGCTGCCCTGCGCGAGAAAGGCGTGCTCATCATAGGAAGCGGTAACATGGTGCACAATCTCGGCATGGTGGATTTCAAACGATTGAATGAGCCGCAAGGCTTTGGTTTCGATTGGGCGCTGGAGCTCAACGAAATCTTTAAAAACAATATCAGTCAGCGCAGCCATGCTGCACTCATCAATTATCAAAACCTCAGCAAAGCGGCCACACTGGCTATCCCTACACCTGATCACTATTACCCCTTACTATACACTTTAGGACTCCAGGACGAGAAGGAAACAACCTCTTTTTTTAACGATAAGGCCGTGGGTGGATCGCTCACCATGACCTCAGTTAAAATAGGATGATCTTAATAACTTGCTCTTGTTAATAAAGCAGATACAAATTATTGCAAACACCAGGATATAAGGCCCGTTTATCGCGAAATAAGACCCTTTCGTCTATTTCATTAAAACGATCTAAGTAGAAACTCTTATTTTCATTGACAGTTATACACATAAAATATACATTTGCCGCACTTTCACTTTAGAGTCAGTACGTTGGAAAAACGAAATCGCAATAGCATTTTTTCCCCTGTTAAAGCAGCCCTCCTGTTGGTGCTACTTTGCTCGGTTACCGTGCTTAACGGCGCAACTACCATCGTGTCAAGAGCTACCGGCAACTGGACCACCAATTCCACCTGGATTTATTACTGCACCGGAACCATTTCCTTCACCAACGGATCTACTGCCGTAACCGGTAGCGGAACTTTCTTTTCTACCGAACTTACTACCGGAAGCGTAATCATGCTGCAATCATCATCGGGAACTGTGCGCGGAACCGTTTTTTCCATCACCAATAATACCTCGCTAACACTAACATCAGCGGCCACTGGCACTATCAGCGGAAGCTACGGCAAGCAGCAGGCACCTACCAGCGGATCGGCAGAAGACATAACCATCAACGGCGGATATACAGTGACTACCGATTTTAGCAGCGACTTCACCATTGGCTCCCTAACCGTTGCAGGATCAAGCACCTTAACCCATAGCGCCAATAAAAAGTTAATTTGCGGAACCTCATTATCAGTGGATGGAACCATCAACGGAAGCTCATCCAAAAATATCCAGATGAACAACGACAACGCGAGCGGCGTGCTGCTCAGCGGTACAGGCACTATAAGCATTTCCGCAAATCTGGAACTGCTGGGCAATGTTACCTGTCCGGCCGGAACTTCACTTTCTCTTTCCGGAAGCGGTAAACTGGATATGAATGGCAAAATACTCACCAATGACGGTCGCATCAATATCGTCAACCCAGCTTCTTTTGTCGCTTCGGGGACTCTTATAAATAACGGCTCTTCATCTTACCTGTATTACAGCAAGCAAGCCGATTTCCCGAATATCACCCTCACTGCAACAGCAACCGGGAATACAGTAGAGTTTGCCTGGAGTACAGGATCTTACCAGATTGAAAACACCGCCTCCTATTACAATGTGATTTTAAGTGGAGGCGGAACAAAAAAAACCGACAACAACAACCTTAAGATTTATGGAAACCTTACCATAGGCAATGGTGTAGACTTTAACTCCAGTACAGGCAACGACAACATCACTATTTACGGCAATTGGGACAACGACAATGGAGGAACTTTCACAGCATCCTCAACCAAAACCACCACTTTCGCAGGAACTGCCAATAACCAAACGATTTATCCTCCTTCAGGCGGTGAAACTTTCGGGAATCTTACCATCAACAATACTTACGGAACGGTTAACACAACCGGAAATATCTATGTTGCCAATGGTGGAACTTTAACAATGACCGCCGGGACTTTCGATATGTCGACTTACACCCTTGACGATGCATCAGGATCTGCAAATTACACCCAAACAGGTGGTGATCTGCAATTGGCAAAGCTCTCAACAACCCTTCCCGAACTGGGAGGAACCTACACTATCAGCGGCGGAACCATTACGCTGAATGGAGCTGGTGCACAAACCATTCGTGGTGAAACGGTAAGCTCGCCTATCGTGGCCAATTACTACAATTTAGTGCTGGGTGGCTCGGGCGTGAAAACTGCCAATGGCGATTTGGATATCAATGGCGATTTAACCATTGGGGGTGCGGCGCAACTCGATATGAGCAACAGCAACAACAGCTCCAACATCAAGAACATGACGCTGGCTGGCAGCTGGATCAACAGCAGCAGTGTGAGTGATCCATTCCTGGAAAGAACTTCTACTGTAACTTTTGATGGCGCGAATGATATTACTCTTACAGCAAGTCCTGTCTCCGGCGGGGAAACTTTTTACAACCTTACAATGAACAAAACAGCGTCGACTGATGATTTGACGCTGAACAACCATGCAACCGTGAGCAATACACTCACTTTAACAGTTGGGCATATTTACACCACCGCAAGTACAAAATACCTCATCATGGGATCCAGCGCCAGCGTGAGCGACGCCAGCGACAACAGTTACGTATCGGGGCCAATGCAAAAAACCACCGCCTCTACTTCTGCCTTCGTTTTTCCGGTTGGAAAAAACGGCAGCTACCGCTGGCTGGAAATCACACCGGCTTCAACAAGCTCCACAACTTATACCTGCGAATATTTCTATGCTTCACCGGTTTCCAACACCACTTATGGCAGTGGCGTGGATCATGTGAGTGATGTGGAATACTGGAGTCTGAACCGCTCTGGATCGGCCAACGCAGCAGTGAAATTATCGTGGAACACCAATAGCGCAGTAACCACCAATACCACGGATCTACTGGTAGTGCAATGGAGCGGGAGTGCCTGGGAGAACCGCTGCGGAGGTTCCTGCAGCGTTACCGGCGGAAGCACAACTTCTGCTGGATCTATCTCGGCCAGTGGCATCAGCACCTTCGGCAATAACTTCACCCTGGCTTCGCCAAACAGCAATAATGAATTGGGCAACTCACGCTATTCGGTAGCCAGCGGTAACTGGAGCAGCACTTCTGTTTGGGCAACCCGCAGTGGCGGAACAGCCGGCGCCAGCGCCCCTACCTCTAGCAAAAAAGCGATTATTGAAGGTGGCTTCCGCGTGGATATGGACGCGGCCGCAGCTTGCCAGAAGCTTACAGTGGGAAACAATGGTGCAGGCTATCTTGATTTTAATGCCACCACCAATGACCTTGACGTGGGCAGCGATGGAATGATCATCAACTCGAATGGTGATGTGGAAGGAAGCAATTCGGGAGCTGAGCTCCGCACAACCGGAAGCATCACACTGAACGCGGATATTTCTTCGGAAAGCGGGGGAGGAAGTTCTGCCTTTGTGTTAAGAAGATTAACCACTGCCGGGGGAAACATTGACGGAACAGGGACCTGCGATAACCTTGATATCGACAAAAATACTACCAACAGCGGTACCATTACCATAAACTCCATTTTTCAGGGTGGCGCCACACTGACCAACGCAGGCACCTTGATTTTCAAGGGAACTAATGCCAGCTTTGATGGTGGTGCCTTAAATACTACCACGTCAGCCAATACAGTGCAGTTTTACAATACTGTTTCCAACTTCGACATTGATGAAAAAACAACCTATTACAATCTCACGGTAAGTGGAAACAGCACTAAAATCATGGGCTCGGATCTGACAATAAACGGAAATCTTATCATTAACAACTCTGCAACCCTGAATCTCGATAATGACGACCAGGAACTTATCATTAAAGGCAATTTCACCAACAGCGGAACTTTTACTGCAAGCACCAATTCGGGGCGTGAAGTAACTTTTAGCGGAAGCTCCGAACAGCAAATCACGTCGGGAGGCTCCTGTTTCTACCGCCTTTATATTGCCAACACTTCCTCTACAGGAGTAGTTCTGCAGGATGCGGCTTGCATCTCCTCGGGAGGAAAAATTGATTTGAGCGATGGCTACCTCTACCTGGGAAATTACAATATCAGCCTCAATGGTACCGCTACCTCTCCAAGTTCGGCGAGCTCATCCAGCTTTATCGTCACCAATGGAACCGGAGCCATGAGTGCCGTGTGCAGCAATATTACTTTCCCTGTGGGCAGTGCCGGAAGCACCAGCGCCTATACACCTTTAACCATCAGCAACTCAGGAACCTCTGATACTTACTCAGTGCGCATTTGCGACAATGCCACTACCGACGGTTCCTGCAGCGGTACAGCACTCAGCAGCGGCGTAGTAAATAAGATGTGGCAGATCACCGAAAGTGTGGCCGGGGGATCCAACGTATCGCTCACCCTGCAATGGAACTCGGCCAACGAAGGCGGATCATTTACCAGAACTGCAGCCATGATAGCCCATTACACCAGCGGTTCATGGAATGCCACGCAAACAGCAACTGCTGCAAGTGGTTCAGGCCCCTATACTCTGAATGTAACGGGTTTAACCTCTTTCAGTCCCTATAGCGTGATGTCATCTGCCGCACCTTTACCTGTAGAATTGCTCTCGTTTGCTGCTACTTTGGACGAAGAGAATAAAGTAGAAATCCGCTGGACTACAGCCTCTGAAATCAACAATGATTTCTTCGCCATTGAACGAAGCAAGGACGGCACTTACTTTGAAACCATTGAACAGGTGAACGGCGCAGGAAAAAGCAATCAACTTATCGAGTATCTTGCAAGGGATCAAAAACCATTTGAAGGGGTATCATACTATCGTTTGCGACAGGTGGATTTTGATGGAACAACAAGCTACTCCAAGGTGGTGGCCGTGAAAACAAAAAGCGCTGCCGTTGCCAACAATTCCCTTGCATTCATATTGTATCCTAATCCAGGCAATGGTGCTACTTTCCTTAGTTTTCAAAATGTGCGTGAGGAAAATTCAGCAACCGTATCAATGTACGATCTTTCAGGAAAAATGCTGTATTCCACTTTATTGAACAACATTACAGAAGGATCTCAGCACACTTTTGACGCCAGTAATTTCCCTCCGGGAATTTATGTGGTTACAGTGGCCTGCAACGGAAACGTCAGCTATCAGAAACTCATTATCTCTTCAGGGTTCTAAAAATTTTTCTTTTCTAAACACCTCTGCTTCTGCACAATCTGTATATCTTTGCGCCACTTAACGCATACTAGATGAAGCTTTCTATATCCGCAGGAAGCCTGTTTTTTGCTCTTTCTTGCGCCTGTTATGCAGGCGGTGGAAAAACAGTGTATTCCATCGTCAACAACGCCAGTACCAGCAATGGAAGTCACTGGTCGCTAACTTCCGGAGGAGCAAGCTGTTCCTGCACTCCCGATTTTTCCAAGGATATAATAAACATCGTTAACAATAGTACTTCTTCAAGTGCTGTTACTGTCTCCAATGGCGCGGAATTGTATATTTCCAACAATTCCACTTTCAGTGTAACAGGTAATCTCACATTTAATAACGGTTCCATTGTTTCTGTTGCCAACGGGAGTACATTGAGTGCCACAGGATTGATCGATAACAAAAACAACAGTAATCAAATCACCGTCAACGGAAGTTTAAATGGCGGAAGTTTTAGCGGAGGAAATGGATCCGAACTCAATGGATCGGGTACATTAAACACCGCAGGGGCAGCATCGGTGAGCGGCTCAGGAAAAGTTTTTGGCTCCGGTTCCAGTTGCAGTGTAGGCCCTTGCTCGGCATCGGCGGGTTCTCCTTTGCCGGTAAAACTAGTGGAATTCCGTGCTTTAAGTCATCCCTCCTTTGTTGAGCTGCAATGGTCTACTGCCAGCGAAATCAACAACGATTATTTCTCTGTAGAAGCCAGCAATGATGGCCTTTCTTTTTTGGAGAAAGGCAGAATAGCCGGTGCTGGAAACAGCTCGGCACTGCAGTACTACTCGTTTCGGGATGAGGCCAAAGCCTTGTATTATCGCCTGAAGCAAGTGGATTTTAATGGTGCTTATTCTTACTCGGAAGTACGCCATTCTTTCGGGACTCCCGACGGAAATGTTAACATAGAGATTTACGATTTATCGGGGCAATTGCTTTATTCAGCAAAGGACGCTGTTTTAAATATCTCCGAACTTTCCGAAGGTTTATACATCGTGAAGACAACCGGAGAAAATAACTCAACTCAAAAGATTTTTGTGGTGAGATAAGTCACACACTGCTTCCCTCAGGGAGGGTGATGACCCAGATTAAGGCAAGTCAAGAATTTACTTGCGTATGAGCCGCAATGCTTGCGGTTGTAGTGTGGTTGACCTGTATTCTTATGAAGCGTGTTCTTAACCATTAAACAGCCGCAAGCATTGCGGCTCACGCAAGGTCAATCATTCACTCAGCCCTTTATAAACTGCATCAGCCCTTGTTTTCCCAAGCAAAGCTTCAAGTTCTTCATACGAAGCCTCTCCTGCTTTTTTCACCGATTTAAAATGACGCAACAGAATTTGAACCGTTTGTTCACCCACTCCAGGTATATCTTTTAAACGTGTATGTGTGAGGGCTTTTGAACGGCGGTTGCGGTGCGCAGTAATACCAAAGCGGTGTGCCTCATTGCGCATGTGCTGAATCACTTTTAAAGTCTCCGATCTTTTATCGAGATACAAGGGAAAAGAATCCCCCGGAAAAAAGATTTCTTCCAGTCGCTTGGCAATGCCGATGATGGCGATTTTCCCGCGCAAACCGAGTTTTTCCAAACTCTCCAAAGCTGCACCCAGCTGACCTTTCCCCCCATCAATCACAATGAGTTGAGGCAAATCACTTCCTTCTTCCAGCATGCGTTTATAGCGCCTGAATATCACTTCTTCCATGGAGGCAAAATCATCCGGACCTTCAACGGTTTTGATATTGAAGATGCGGTAATCTTTTTTGCTCGGCGCAGCATTTCTAAATACAACACAGGCCGAAACAGGGAAAGCTCCCTGGATATTCGAATTATCGAAACACTCAATATGCACGGGCAATTCCGTAAGACGCAAATCTTTTTTCATCTGCTCCAGAATCCTTTCTGATTTTTCCAGCGCACGATTGACCGTAGATGATTTTTTCTTTTCCAGTCCGAAAAACTTCGCGTTGCGTTCCGACAACTCCTGTAATTTTTTCTTATCACCACGCTGCGGAACCGTCCATTCCACGCCACTTAGCTCCAGCGTGGGAACAAAAGGAACAATGATTTCAGGAGCATCACTCTGGTATCTTTCACGCAATTCAACAATTGCCAGCAGCAGAATTTCCTCTTCGCTTTCATCGAGTTTCTTTTTCACTTCGAGCGTGTGTCCCTGCACTATCGCGCCATCTACCACTTTAAGGTAATTGACATAAGCTTCTTCTTCCTTGCTAACAATACTGAAAACATCAAGGTTTTTGATGGTGGGACTCACCACCGTCGACTTGCTTTGGTAATTCGACAAGATCTCCAGTTTCTCTTTAATGGCGTGGGCTTTCTCAAACTCCAGTTTCTCCACATGCTCCTGCATCATCTGTTTGAGATGCTGAATAACCGTGGAAATATTCCCTTTCAGGATGTGGCGGATCTGTGTGATTTTGGCATTGTACTCCTCTTCTCCCTCGTACTTATCACAGGGTCCGGCGCAATTGCCTAAATGGTATTCCAGACAAACCTTAAACTTTTTCTTATCGATATTTTCCTGCGACAAACTGAGATTGCAATTGCGCAATGGAAATATCGATTGAATAAAATCCAGCAGCGTATGCACCATGCGCACCGAAGCATAAGGACCGAAATACTGACTCCCGTCCCGAATCATCTTGCGCGTGCTGAAAACCCGGGGAAAGCGCTCATTTTTAATGCAAATCCACGGGTAGGTTTTGTCATCCTTGAGCATGATATTGTAGCGCGGCAGAAATTCCTTGATGAGGGAATTTTCCAGCAACAGCGCGTCCTGCTCGCTTTCCACGAGGATGTATTTTATATCGCGGATATTGCGCACCAGCGCTTTTGTTTTGCCGTAATGACTGCTCAGATTATTAAAATATGAACGCACACGGTTCTTCAGCACCTTCGCTTTCCCTACATAAATCAACTTTCCCTGCACATCAAAAAACTGATACACACCAGGATTGTCGGGAAGATTTTTAAGGATATCTGCTATTTCAGGCGTCATATATAAATTTCTTCGAGCACTTCGAGCGACTTCAGTTCACCGAAGCCCGGACAATGGTGGCGGTAAAAGCCAACTATGCCCTTGAGCAAATTTACCCTTGAACTGCGTTCGGTACAAATGGATTTAAGGTTGTCGCCCGGACTCTGCAGCAGATTTAAGAACATTTTACTTTCCTGTTCATTGAAGTATTTTTCATGCGGTTCAAAATCTACAAATTCACCTTCCTCGATATTGAAAAAGCGGCCTTCGCCCTGCAGCGGCCGGAAACCAAGGTGCGTTATCAAATGCGACAGGAAATACAAATGAAAATTATGAATGCCCTCTTCCAGCTGATCAAAGAATAGCAATTCGCGACGCAGGAAATTGTACAATTCGGGATTTGTCGTTTCGTCTTTTACTGTTTTCACCAGCACTTCCGATAAAAACAAAAGCATCACGGTTTTCATCGGATCGCCATAAATATGACTATAAGGCGCAATGATTTTGCTGTTTTTGAGTCGGTACAACGCCGAATTTTTCCGGCGCATGTATTCAATTTCTACAATGGATAAAGCCTGAAAAGCATTTTTGCTTCCTCCCTTTTTCTTTGGTGAAAACACGCTGATGAGCCCGTGTTCCCTCGTAAAAAACTTAACGATAACGCCGCTTTCCGAATAATTAATCGTGCTGATTACAATGGCCTGCGATACAAAATCTCCCGACATGTCAGTTGATAAACAAAATTTTCGTTACCGCGGTTTCTGTGCCGTCATCATTGGAAATAAACACCAGGTACACTCCCGTTTGCACACGTTCGCCATTGCGCTTTCCATCCCAGGTAGCTTGTCCGCCCTCAGCCCTTGTTTCATACACCACCACACCGGTAAGATCGGTAATTTTCACAAAGGCGTTGTTCACCAAACCCTTGATGCCAATGGTTCCTGTAAAATCATGTTGCACAGGATTCGGGTAGGCATACACCTTATCGTTGGTAGCCCCCCCATCGGTAGCAGTTCCGCGGAAAGAAACAATACCACGGTCGGTAGCAATAAATACTTCGCCTGTAATTTCATCAACGGCGATATCAATGATGTTGTTGGAGATGAGCGGACTGTTCTCTGTTGTGAAATGCTGCAGTTGTTTGCTGCCATCTTCTGATAACTGGAAAACGCCGGCGCCCTCGGTGCCAAACCATTTTTTATTGCCGCCATCAATGGCGATGGATGTTACCCTTTCTGATTCCAGCAAGTGGTGCCAAACACCCTCTTCCTGGATGAGGATTTGCTGAACATCGTAGGCTTTTGATGCGTTGTACATATCACTGGAAAGATCAATCACCGCCACGCCCTGATCGGTGGCAAACCATATTTTCCCTTTTTTATCCTGTACTATGTCATTCACTTTTTCCGACGGCAGTTTTCCGCTGCCCTCGTTAATGGAGAAATGCCTTACGCTGAACCCCCCGGCTGTCTTTTCTTTGGTCACCACAGCACCGAAATTCGACTTGGTTTTGATCATCCATTTGTTGCCTTCGGAGTCTATCATCAGTTTCACCAAAATAGAGGCGTTAGATGTGATCGCAGGGATTTTATAGCCCGTCCACTGTCCGTTCTTATAAACATGCAAAGGCTCGTCAACCAAAGCGCCCGGCTGACCTGAATTAAGTGCCCACAGGTTATTGCTGGCATCGAAAGCAAGACCGGTAATGAGTACCGTTCCACCGCCATCATAATCCTGGAAAGAGCTGTTGCCTGTATTGTATCCGGCGATTACCGATCCCTTGGAAACACCCTGTACTCCATAACCAAACGAACCAAAATAAGCCTGGTCAGCCACGGTAGGATGAGGTGCCACAGTAATTAAGTCGCGGGTGGTCACCCATCCCGGCGTAATAATGTCATTGTAATTGGTCCATGTAGCTCCATTATAAGAATAAAAACCCCTGTTCTGCCATTGCTGACTGATAGCTGTAGTATAGCCTCCTGTGGCTACCCACAAGGTACCGTTGGCAGCCTTCATTTCCCAAACATCAGCATAAGTCGGACCGTTGGGAATGAGCTGCTCATTGAAATCTGCACCTTTGAAATGAATCAATCCGAAAAGAGAATCGGCCATCCAGTATTCCCCATCTTTTTCCACCACTTCCATCGGGCGAGTGGGCGTTGCCCAGGTTGGCCAGGAATTGATTTGGAAAAAAGTGTATTCGTATTTCAGGGAATAATCAGAGGCATTGATGACCCATACTTTGCCATAAAGCGACAGAAGCAGTTCACTGGCGCTTACGTTGATGTCCTTAATATCATTATTGTGGTAATAAGATCCCATTGACGGGCGGCTCCAAGCACTATTATTAAAAGCAAACAAAGTATCATTTCCTGCATCGCCATTATCGAAATTGGTGTAAAGCAAATTATTCACCACATCGATGGTATTGAAATTCCCTGCCGGAAGGGAAGGCTTGCTCCAGCTTTGAAAAGCAGAGAGATTGCTGTTATTGAGGTTGGCAGCGTATAAACCATCCTTTGTAGCAGCATAAATTTTATCGTGGTAAATGGCAATTTCATTCACAAAAACAAAAGTGCCGTTGTTGCCTATCTTGTAGGTGTCTTTGATTTCTCTCTTGGCGAGATCAAGAACTACAATCCCGAAACCGCAGGATAAATACGCCAGGTCGCCATCTACAAGGATATGATTAATGACTTTATTGCCCAGGATACTGCTGCGCTTGATATCGGGAATATTGGTGATTTGCTTGCCTACAAATAAATCGACATTGCCATTGGAATAGCCCACGATTTCCATGCTGTGGGACGCTGAATAAGCGAAACTACTCGCCTGTATATCGGAAAATCCCGCCGATTTAGCCATGCGGTTCACTGTTTTATCCTCAGTATCATAATAAAAGGTACCAGGATTGGTACCGCAGTATATCCTGTCGCCACCAACACTCACCGAAAGTCCTTGTGAATAAGTGAGGTGATCCCGCCATTCACCAATGGCAACACCTTGTGCAGCAAGGAAAAGAGCCGGCAGGTTTAAAAGGCAAAAGAGAAGGTATTTCTTCATTGAAATCATCATTAGACCAATTTAACTGTTTTCCGGGAAATTTATTATTTAAAAATGCTTTTGCGTAGATTTGGTCATGCATCAAAGTAAGGATCCCCTTCACGGAAAAACACTGCAAATGATACTGGAAGAGCTCACCGCAAAATACAGCTGGGAGGAGCTGGCTGAAGAGGTGAATATCAACTGTTTTAAGAGCAACCCGAGTATTAAATCGAGTTTGACCTTCCTCCGAAAAACCCCATGGGCACGAACAAAAGTGGAGCAACTTTATCTCCGGTCACTGGAATGAACAGCTGTATACAAATAGAACTAATGACCCCTGAAGAGCTCGCCAATGGCGGAAAACAACTCTCTATCAACTACAGCTTTTCGGAAAGTCTATTGGGCGATATTTTGATAGCCTCTACTTCCAAAGGCTTGTGCCATGCCGCTTTCATCTATAATCAGGAAGAAGCGCTGACAGAGCTGAAAAGCTTTTTCCCAAATGCAACTTTCACTCTTTTTTTCGATGCCCTTCAGCAAAGTGCCTTACAACTCTTTTCTTCGCAAGCAGCAGAATTAACGCTTCATTTAAAAGCCACTCCCTTTCAGCTGAAAGTGTGGGAAGAGCTACTAAAAATCCCTTCCGGAAAGCTCTCTACTTACGGAGACATTGCTAAGAAATTGCTGCAGCCAACGGCTTCACGCGCAGTGGGAACAGCGATTGGCGATAACCCTATTGCATATATTATCCCCTGCCACCGCGTGGTCCAGGCTTCGGGCAAGTACAGCGGATACCGCTGGGGCCTGCCTAAAAAGGCCGAGCTCATCCGACTGGAAGCGGCACAAACCGGACTTTTCTTTTAACTATGGAACATTTACACCGACTCATACGATTATTAAAAATTGAACGCGACGAAGATTTCGCTCAGTACAAGGAGCGCTTCTCCCGCGATAACATCAGCTACCGCAAGGAAAACGGTGTAACGTGGTATCCTGTCTTGATCAGCAATGTGGAAATAGGCGTGGGTGAATATCTGTCGCTGGAAATTGAAAGAACCACGAATCTCGATGATCCGCACCTCTTCTCGGGTGGAAAGCAGGCCGCGCTTTTTTCCAATAAGCACAACGACGCTGAACAACTCGTAGGGACCTTAAAAATCATGGGACCCAATAAACTCCGACTCACTACAACGGTTGATGAATTGCCCGACTGGTGTGAAGACGGAAAATTAGGCCTCAATATGCTCTTTGATGAAGCGAGTTATCGCGAGATGAACATCGCCCTCGATAAAGTCATCAACGCCGAAAGATCGCGATTAGCGGAGCTTCGTGATGTGCTGAACGGAAAGAAAAAACCAGCTTTCGAAAAAATTCAAGCTCTTCATCTTCCGCGATTAAACGCTTCACAAAATGAAGCGGTAAATAAAATTCTCTCAGCGAAAGACGTGGCGATTATCCATGGTCCGCCCGGTACAGGAAAAACCACTACACTCGTTCAGGCCATTCGCGAAACACTCAAAAAAGAAAAGCAGGTTTTGGTATGCAGTTCCAGCAACACTGCGGTGGATTTACTCACCGAAAAATTGCACCGCGAAGGCATTTCTGTTTTGCGTTTGGGCAATCCCGCAAGAATTTCGGAAGAGGTGCTGATGAACACTTTAGATGCTAAAATCGCAGCGCACGAATCGTACAAAGAGCTGAAAAACTTCCGCAAAACAGCCGAAGAATATTTCCGCATGGCAGGGAAATACAAACGTGTTTTCAATCGTGAAGAGCGTGAACACAGACAAATGTATTACCAGCAGGCCAAACAAATTCTTCGCGATGCCAACAACCTGGAAGATTACATTATCGCATCGCAATTTGAAAAAGCGCAGGTCATCGCCTGTACACCTGTGGTTTCTGCAGGCAAGCTGATGCGCAACCGTTTTTTCTCCACTTTGTTTATCGATGAAGCTGCGCAGGCGCTGGAGCCGATGTGCTGGATTCCCATTACCCGCAGTCACCGCGTAGTATTTGCCGGCGATCATTTCCAACTGCCGCCAACTGTAAAATCCAAAAAAGCAGAAGCCGAAGGATTGAAGGAAACACTCTTTGAGCGCTGCATGCAAATAGAAAATATTTCTGTGATGCTCAACACGCAATACCGCATGCACGAGCACATCATGAATTTTTCCAACAAGGAATTTTATGGCGGAAAATTAACTGCCGACGACAGTGTGAAAAACACTTTACTCAGTCACGATGCCGACGAACATTTGCTATCTAGCGCTGTTGAATTTATTGATACAGCCGGCTGCGGATTTGATGAAATAATGAACGAAGAGAGCTTGAGCCACTCCAACCCCGAAGAAGCACAACTCCTCTTCAAACACCTGAAAATGCTGCTGGATCAGTACTTTCAAAAGAGCGATAAAAAACTAAGCATCGGAATAATTTCTCCTTACAAAGAGCAGGTACAAAAACTCTCCCTGCTGGTTGAAGAAGACGAAGAACTGAAAAATCATCCGGTGAAAATTGCGGTGAAAACCATTGATGGTTTCCAGGGCCAGGAGCGCGATATCATATACATTTCCCTCGTGCGCAGCAACGACAAAGGGGAAATTGGTTTCCTCAGCGACATACGAAGGATGAACGTTGCCCTCACCCGTGCCAAGAAAAAACTGGTGGTGATTGGTGACAGCGCAACGCTGGGCAATCATAAATTCTACAAGGATTTCCTGGATTACACCGATGGCATCGCGGCGTATAAAACTGCGTGGGAGTTTAATTATTGAAGAAACTCTGGAAAAAGAAAACACCATCCCTCATTTCACCTTGTACATTCTTTTATTACAATTGGAAGAACTCAACCACCGACTGTCCGGCAAAATGTGAATGGCCACTTTAAGGTGACAGCTTCATACTATTCTCTTATTATTGTGTTTAATCATTACACACACTATGAAAAAAACACTACGCCTCTTATCCCTCTACCTTTCTATTACAGGAATGCTTCTCTTTTCTGCCTGTGAAAAACTCAACACGGGTGATAATGATGATGACAAAGACGATGATGATGACGCTATTACTGTTGTCTGCAGTCCTTTAAAAGTAACCATTGCAGCCAATGGAAACACTACTGTGATTGATTACACCTACAACAGCACTGGCGGTTCAACCGGACAAAGCAGTACTTTTAACGGATCACTTACTTCTACCAATAAAAACTATCAGCTGGATAGCAAAGGCAGGGTCCTTTCCTATGATATTTACGACAAGAACAACAACAAAACCCAGGAAATAAGTTATACCTACAACAACGATGGCAAGATACTTACTTATACTTACAAATCTTTAGGAGTAGGCGCTTTCACCATGGTTACTACCTATACTTACAACGGCTCAGGCACTGAATCAGGAATTGTAGTTACCTACAACAATACTACGCAAAGCACCAATAAAAACTATCAGCACGACAGTAAAGGCAATGTTACCTACTATGAAGTCTACGACCAAAGCAATGCAAAACTCTATGAGTACACTAAAACTTACAACAGCGAGGGCAAAATACTTACCCTCCAAGCCAAGGCTTTTATAGGAAACAAAAACACTACTGTAAATACCTATACTTATGATTCCTCAGGCAGGGAAAATGGCAATACTACTACCGTTAATGGCTCACTGTTCTCCACGGTTAAGAATTACCAGTACGACAGCAATGGCAATAACACTTACAATGAAACTTACGACAAAGACAACGTGAAAACCTCTACGTACAGTGCAACTTACAATTGCTTGAATATGTAAGGATTATTCAAAAAACAAAAAAAAGCGCTTCAGTAACGAAGCGCTTTTTTTGTTGCTGTAAACTTTTCTATTTACTGATCAGTATTCTCTTCGTCACCACTTCCTCTCCGCTTTGGATCTTCACTACATAAACACCTGTTGCAACGTTATTCAGGCTTACAGGAATCTGCTGCTGACCGCTGAGCGTTTGATCCTGGTTGTAAACTACTTCTCCCAGAACAGAGCAAACGGTGATGTTCGCCATCAGCTGGAAACCGCTGTGCACTGCAATGGTGAAGTTGCCGGTGCTTGGATTTGGATACAGTTGCAATTCTGCTTTCGACAAAGGCAATACGGCGGTTACCACGCTGGCAGTGTCCTTGGTGCGGTTGATATTGGACTTGATTTCGGTGTAAGAGCCGCCCAGTACTTGTGGTGTGGCTGCAGCTCCCCCCGGTACCGGTCCGCCCTGCGCCGGTGTACAGGTAGTGCCTAAAATCACAATCTGGTAGTAGATATCGCCCGCCGGCGCATTGTTATCGGTAAAGATACTATTGCTGCCCGATACAGAAGCGAGGTACGACAATGAGGTAGAATCCAATCCGCGGTAAATCTGGTAAGTTGCCACAGAAATGCCTTCGTACTTGTTCCAGATGAGGTTCCAGGTAGTGTTGTTCACCCCGCGATTGGTGGTCAATAACATAGTAGTGTGCGGTGTGGTCATGGTAGAGACAGAGCCGTCCTTGAACTTGATGGCCATTTTATAGATATAGGCCTGTTGACGCGGCAAGGAAGTGGTGTCAGCAAAAACACTGAGGTCGGTACTGTACAACTTTCCTATCAGGTCAAACTGGCCGGTAACAATGCCTTCGCGGTAAATAAAGAAAGAATCCACTGTGGCCATGTTGCCCGGTTTCTGGAAAATGATCTGGTTTCTTTCATTTTCGATCGTCACCATGCAAATCTTGAAGTCGAAAGTACTTAAGGTTGCAGCAGTGCTCGTCACCAGGGAAGTACAGCCGTTCGACAATTTACACTTGTACAAATAGCCATTCATCGCATTGGTAACACTGGTAATTTTTAAAACACCTGTAGTAGCGCCGCTATAGGTGGCATCGTTGGTGATATCCGTGTATCCGCTCCCTTTGTTCACCTGCCACTGGTAAGTAACATTTGTTCCCGAATGCGCAATGGAGATCGTAGCGTCGGAACCCACAAGAGCGGTAAGGCTTTTCGGTTGCTTGGTAATTGGAATGGTGGCCGACCCCACTCTCAGCGTAGCATCGCCGGAAAATATCTCTTCATTGCAAATGCTGATCATCACACAGCGGTATTTATTCCCGTCCATATAGCTTGGCGGATTGCCTTTAATGGCCAATGCATTTCCATTGTGCGGACTGAAGTAAAGCGGGTCATCGTTAGAAATATCCCTGAAACCGGTTCCGGCCGAATCCACCTGCCACTTTGCAGTGAAATGCGGACCGTACATATTGCAGCTAAACTGCTTGGAAACACCACTGTTGGAACACATTGTTATATCAGATGGATCTCCCGAAAAATAACAGGTGGTAACGCCAGTATAATTAATTGCATTGGAGCTGTCCGACGCACCGCAGGCCGAAGTGAGCATGCATTTGTATTTGTAGTTGTGCAGGCCCGGATCGGAATTCTTGATAATCAGGTTAGCGGTATTGGTTCCTGCATAATCCGCATCATCACTCATATTTACAAAAGAAGAGCCGGTATTGATTTTCCATTGGTAGGCAACAACGCCTGTGGCATTGATTTTCAAAGTATCCTTCAGCTGGTTGCAATAAATCACATAATCCGTCTGGCTGATTTTATTGATGGCTGCCGGAATAACAAATTGCGCCTGGCTGCTCTGTAAGGTATCGCCTATCGTATCGCGCACCATGCAGCGGAACTTATAGGTTTTAATGGAATCGGCCACAGTGCTGATCGCAATAGTTTTGGTGCCGAGGCCCGAATACAGCGATCCCGACAAAGGCACAAAACCACTGCCGCGGTCAATCAGCCAATCGTAAATGATGGTATCACTGCTGTTCACCTCAATGGTAAAAGACGCCGGAGAACCCAAGCAAACAAGAGTGTCAGAAGGATTTTTAGAAATGCCAAAAGAGGCTTGTAAATGAAAGGAAAGGGCGACAAACGCCAATAGTAATAGTTTTTTCATACCAGTAGTTGTAATGTATCGCCGGCGAAAATAGGGGATAAATACAATGCTGTCAATAAAAATTGATATTAATCAATAATCAAAGGAGGGAGTTTTGAGTGTGAGAATACATCCATACTCAAAACTCGCTCTCACTCTGATTTTGTGACCCTGGAGGGATTCGAACCCCTTCAATGCCATACTTTATATTTTACCACAACATTCCCGGTCTTTGTCGATAATATCCACTATTTACAGGTTATTCAGCAAATATAGAATATTTATTTAAAGTGAATAAAATTGAACTAACTAGCAAATATGTTTGACAAATGTTTGACACATTATTACTTTTGTAAATGTAAATCCACTTGTGTAATGTCAACCGTTAACTTTAGAATCCGCAATCATGAGAATAAAGAGGTAAGCATCTATGTTTACTTATCTGCCGGAAGGGGGAAAATGTATCAATGTAAATCCGGCTTTACAATCAATCCAAAGAACTGGAGCGGCACCAGTGGCCGGCCAAAGCAAAATAGCGAAGCCAGCAAAGCGATATTCAATGCGCTAAAGAAGCTTGAGTCATATGTTCATAGTGAACTTAACATTGACAATGTAAAAGGAGTTGAAATTAATACTGATTGGCTGGCACTGAAAGTCAAAGAGTGCTTTAACCGTGTCGAAAAGACTGACTCCACAATCGTCTGTAACCATTTTCAGGAATTTATCCGCACTGCTCCTACCAGGAGGGTAAGTAGAAAAAAGGTTGGTCTTTCTCCGGGAAGAGTAAATGTACTGAACACTTCTTTGAAGATATTTGAAGAATATGAGAAATCTCTCAGGCGCAGAATCCATTTCACAGATATAAGTAAATCCTTTGTAGAGAAATTTAAGGATTGGTTACTTGAGACTAAGCGGTACTCTGTAAATCATGCGGGCAAGCAGTTGGCTAATCTCAAGACAATTGCCTTAGATGCAAAAAAGCTTGACATCCCCACACATTCATATATAGAAAACATTGAATCGTTTTCCGAAGCTGAAGAAGACAGGCACATTGTAACTCTTTCCTTTGAGGAAATAGATAAGATTAGAAACACAAATCTGAAATTGCCGGCATTAATTAATGCTCGGCAATGGCTCCTAATAGGATGTTTGATCGGCCAACGGGGAGGTGATCTGCTTGATTTAACAGAGGCCGACATTAAAGTAGAAAAGGGACTAAAAAAATTTGATATCAGACAAAAGAAAGGGGGTAAATACGTGACTGTTCCTGTTTCCGAGGAGCTGGAGCTTATTTTAAAAGACGGATTTCCATATATAATTAGTATGCAGCGCTTTAACGAGTACATTAAGCTTGTGTGTAAAGCGGCTGGCATTGATGATCCCACAGAGGGAAGAAAAAAAGATCCTGAAACAGATCGATCAATTTTAGGAATATATCCAAAGTATGAGCTCGTCACATCTCACTGTTGCAGACGTTCTTTTGCTACCAATTACTACTATAAAAATATCCCAATTCATGTCTTAATGAAGATAACAGGTCATAGTAGGGAAAGCGTTTTCAGAGCCTACATAAATGTGCCAGAGGATAAAGATGACGATGCAAGAGTGATGCTAAAATATTTAGAAACCATTTCCAAATAATTCCTTTATTATGATGAAAGAAAAAGATTTTGCGAGACTAGTTATTGAAGCTAAAATGAATGATGCCAATGTTCTACATGAGTATTTCCTTTCATACTTTATGAAGGCAAAGGAAGAACATGTTTCTCCCAATTTTTTCTTTGTATCCCTTAATAATGTAATTGAGCTCTTGATCGAGAAGATCAAGTATTATGCAGAGAAGGATAATATCAAAAAAGATTTAGCCAATCATATGGTACAGCTTATATACTTGTCAAGAGGTTATTATGAACCTGGTGAAAATGACCATATGTACCTTGTTAAGCAAACCTTTACAATCAAGGAGCTTGAGCACATCCGAACTCTAATACTTTCCGTCCAAGAAGCTGTGAGTGAAGACGCTCCATTATTTGATACAGATGATCAAAATCCACCTACTGTGATTGAAAAAATTATTATCATGAAAGAGCTGGGTGTATTGGATTTTCTTCGGGAATCGCCCCCATTTAGCACCTCCACCAATAGATTAGCAGATGCCTTAGCGCTTGTATTGGATGAAAATTCCGGTACAATTCAATCTTACCTTAATCCAATGTACGGACGCTCAGTGTCCAAAAAGAACGATCCTTATTCATCGAAGAAGGCTGTTGCAAAGGCCAAGTTCAAATTGGCTGCTCTCGGCATTCAATAAATATAAATTGCTTTCAAACGATTTAGGGAATCCCTAAAAAATCCCTAACTCTTCTTTGCAGTGAACAAATAAATCACTGCAAAATGAAGAATGCCACTATCTTACATGAGGTAACCCCAGAGCACATCAATGCTCTTTTTGAGGGTCTACAAGCTCAACTTATTGAGCTTAAACAAAACTTTGAGCCCAAATCCCCAGCAGAATACTTAACAAGAGAGGAGGTTTCTAAAATGCTGGACTGCGATTTATCAACAGTCCATAACTGGACGAAGTCTGGGAAGCTCATCGCTTACGGTATTGGCCACCGAGTTTACTACAAAAGATCTGAAGTTGAAGATGCTCTCGTGCGACTGAACAAATAGTTTGCATGAATCGCAAAACCACAAATATTCCAGTACAGCTCATTGCATTTTGCATCGGTGAAAATGCTTTACCGGCACTTCGTCTTTATATCTACTTAAAGATGCGATGTGACGGCACACTTATTATCGATTCTAAACTGTGTGATCATTATATGGGAATTGTTGGCATGAAATCAATGAAGACTCTTAATACACACTTGAAGAAACTTCTGGAATTGAATTTGATTGGATATGACTCCGCATCTACTGTCTATTTTATTCGCGGCTACGAGCGAGTAAGGAGAGATAAAAAATTAATGAGCCGTACAGCGGTGGAATTTTCCATTTCTGATATTGAAAATTTCAGAGCATTCTCCGCGGGTGCATTAATTGCTTACCTTTCAAACCAAACAAAATGTGCAATGCGAAGGCTTGAACGAAAAAAAGGGCGTTCAAAACCAGGTCTTCGCGTCGATCATTTTGAAGTCTCCTCTTCCCGAATTTCAAAGTTCATTGGTGTGGCAGTTTCAACTTCATTTGAATTAAAAAAACTTGCTGCAAAGCATGGTTTCATTTCGTTGAGAAAACAAACTACACCAATAAAGATCAACCCTGTTCTTAGAAAAATGTTTATTAAATGGAATCCTAGAATTGGCCATAGAGTACGACACATTGGATTTAACGTGGTTTTGCAGGAATCTGATTTAGTTCGCTCAAACCTTCGTTTTTGTAGCAGGAAAAAAATCGAAACAGATATTTAAAGGGTTTTAGGGGGAACAGGTAAACGAAGAAATAGCTGCTATGATTAAATACTATTGAAATACACTAATGAAACATCAAAAACACTTTGCAACTCCAACCTCCCCAGCGATGCGTGCCGCAATTCTGCTTTCCTGGGTTTTCACTTCTTTGGATCGAAATCGAAGAGATCTTTCATTTCCACTTGCAATGCCTGTGCAATTTCATATAGTGTGCTTATGCCGGCATTGATCTCGCCTCGCTCAATTCGGCCGATCTGAGTGAAACTAACATCAATCCGGTATGAGAGCTCGCGTTGAGACATATTCCTCTCCAGACGCAATTTTTGTAGATTCCGTCCAAATGCTTTCAGGTATTTAGGATGCCGGATTTGGGGCATACAACAAGAATCTTCATTTTAGGGCAAAAAAGTGACCACATATTTGTAATCAAATGCAATTTTGGTTTACTTTGGTGGACCTAATTATGGATTATGATTCTTGCCGGTTTAATTTGCTCTGTAATAATTTTTACTTGGATGCTGCTTATCCTTTACCCATATAGAAAAATCCAGTTGTTGTTGGAAGAAAAAAATAGGGCAAAAGCAATAAGTCTACTATCCATTGCGAGTGCAATTTTGTGGGCTCTTTGTTTTTTCATCGAAGCACTCTCCCGATCGAACTTTCTTGCCGTATCTATTTTAGTGGCAACAACTGGCATTTGGATAACATTCTACAGCCGATTTATCCCTCTTTGGAATAAGCGTGAGGCGGGAAAAATTATCGTTAAGAGCCTGTTGATCGGTCTCACTATCACTATTGGCAATGCACTTTTGATATTCATTTTAACAGATGCAGTGTCTTCTCCCTTCAAAAATTCTAACGAGTCCGATTCCACTGTGAGGGATATCGCACTGCTGGTTGCATTAATAATGTTCTATGCCGGAATCTGGAAACTACTTTTGAAAAACCCAAAACCATGAAATACTCTCTCCTCCTTAGCTTGCTTTTCACACTGTCTACCAGTTACTGCTTCTCCCAAACCACGGTTGTGATAGTGAATGAATCTACTCCATATTCCGGTGATGCTTATATCATGGGCGTAGATTACGGAGATACGGCGTACATGAGATCCGCTATTGTATCGCCTACCATAAAACCAGTTAAGGAACTTACACCGGTGGAGATTCCCACGTGTGAGGTCATTTACGTCAAAGGTGAGACGGAGAGGTATTTCTACCTACAGGGTGAGTTGAAAAGAATTAGCGCGTTATCTGCAAAATGTGGCTTTGATATCCTGAACCCGGACAGGGGTAATAAGGATCAGGTGGTATTGCATAAATACTTCAACGAGTCTATGATTGAATACCAAGTTCTCTGTTCAAAACTGCGTAAATGAAATTGGGAACGAAGGTCGAAAAGTGGGTGTTTTTCGAGCATGTGAAAAAGTAACGTGTTCATTTTCAATATCAAAAGCCGCGTCTTTTTTGGAGAAAATCTATTTCGTGTTAATTTCTATACTGCTCTTGCTTTACAGCATGTTAAATTTCATGTACCTAAATTTTGTTCGCAAGCTATAACTTTTGTGGACTTTTCCCCCATGAGATTTTATCGGTATCTTAAAGCATGGAAAAAAAATACCCCCTTCCACTATACCGGCCTGCTGATTTGGATGCACTTATTGAGCGGCTAAAACAAGAGACTCCACAGGAGAGCACTTTAGATTTTATCCGAGGCGTTCTTCAAAATAGACTGATTCTAACTCAAACTTCGCAAGCCGGAAACACCCTGACGGTTTACCGTGTTCGCATTGATGAACCAGGTATAAAGGACACACTGGTAAAAGAATTTATACATCCGGAAAAATGTAAAAGGGGAAGAGCAAATATTAAAGACTTTCCCGTATTCTACTGTTCTGTGGACATACATACGGCCTTAGTTGAAATGAAGGAGAAACTTAAAGTTGGCGTAAAGGTGTTTATCTCTAAGTGGGAAATAAAATGTGAGGCGCCAACCCACAGTCATTCATTTGTAATCACAAGCAAAACGACACATAAAGACTCTGTTCTTTTCGATTTGACATCCTCTATGTTGAATAAACTAACGATCCCGAACATTGGCATAGAAGAGCAAGGAGCCTTCATATACCTTGTTAAAAAGTTGGGAGACTTGTTTTCTTCGGCCGGTGATGAATATTACCACATCACATCCGCCCTTGCTCATGAAAGTCTCTATGAAGCAAAAAAACAGGGGGTTAATATTTCTATGTTGGAATATCCTAGTGTAGAAAAAAACGGAGACTCTCTTAACATTGCTATTCATCCCGATTTCGTAAACAGCACACAGATGAAATTGTCCAAGATAATATATGCAACCGTAGGCAAAGTGGACGATGAAATTTATTTTGAAGCTGAAATGATGGGGTTTAGTGAGGATAACAAGAAAATCAATTGGTTTTTAAACGAGATTGAATTGAGAGAGATAGATTATGCCGATCTACAAATACTTACTTACGATAAAACAAGCTTGGAAGGCGCAGCGGCAGCCACTGCAAAAATAAAGAACTCGCCGCTTACACTTCAGCAACATATTGATAGTGATCTTAGACCCGCCTTAGCATCGCAGCTCCATCGTATCCCAAGCTTAAGAAGCGTTATGGAATCTCGAGAAGAAATTGACCAGGCCACTGTATACTTAGAGCTTAGCCATGGCACTCAACTCGATATTCCTGGCTCTGATACATGCATACACAAAATTGCTGTTCCTGTTAAATGGTACAGGGGGTTTCGCAAACCGAGGCCAGCTAGTTCTTTGTGAGACGGCAACCCGCTGAATTATTATTGAAAATTTCTTACTATGGGTTATGAAGATCATACAACTGAACTTGTGAGTCGAGTTCCCGCGCTTAGAGATCGCATTTATTCGATCATTGGAATTGAGGGCGAAGAAGAATTAAGGGACTTACTTCATTTTTATGAAGGAGAACTTGTAAGGCATTATAATTATGGAACAGATCCGTCTTATCTTTTCGTCGAGAATGATATCAGTATAAACGCTTGTGCTTGTAGATCAGGAGATGTAAACATAGTTGGCATTAACATAGGAACCTTTGCCTGGCTCAAAACCAAAACTCCGATCGCTGCAACGAGACTTTCAAATGAAATCCCTTCTATTCTTCCTCTTCTGAATAGTCCTGTTGACCGGCTGGTACATGATTTTGCTGCACACTTTACATTTTATCATGAACTGGGACATCTCGTTCAGCAATCCAATTTATTAGAAACTCAATTACAAGAACAAACCGATCATACTTCTCCACCATCAAGAGAAAGGCATATACTGGAAATTGATGCCGACGAATTTAGCGCACTATGCCTCGGTTCACACTTACTGCAATACAGCCAAACCATTTTACCTCCATCACCAAGACGAGAACAGATTGAAGAATTATCGGTTCTTGGATGTGCTTCTGTAATGTTACATTTCATGTCGTTCCCAAGTAGCAGGCGCCCTATGTATTATCACGAATCAAGTCATCCACATCCAATCATTAGAATAACTTTTATTGTACTTACGATTCTGAACTACTTTACGCAAGCATTACAAAATAGAAGAATCAACATCTCCTTCGATATTAATGCCGTAGTTCGCAAAACAATTCTTGCGGCACAGAACATGGCTGCTCCAATTTTTGAAATTAACCCATTAGATGGCTTTTTAGCAATTCTTGCCCAAGAAAGAAGAAATATCACCAGATACATAGCAGAACTCCGCGCTGAAACGACGACTAGGACCGACCTTAGCCTCTATAAATGGAATCAGGCTGCCAACCTAAGAAACTCATAGTCCCTTCCCCAATTTCGCGTGAGGCGCCAACTACTTGAAAAAAATATTCAGCTGATTTACAGCTGATTTCACTGCCTTCATTTGCATTAAGCACCTAGAATAGACTATTTTATTGTCAGATTATTGACATATTTTTTATCATTCCTGCTTGAAATGCTTGTAAATTCACATACATACCACTCATTGAGGTACGGGATTCTATCCCCGGAAGAGCTGGTTGCCATCGCCAAGAAAAACGGCATTGAATGCCTTGCCTTAACCGATATCAATACCATGACCGGTGTTTATGATTTCGTTCTGGAAGCCAGAAGGGCCGGTGTAAAACCCATTGCTGGAATTGAATTTAGAAACGGCGATGATCTCGTCTACATTGGTCTTGCTCGAAACCTCATCGGTTTTAAAGAGCTCAACCGGTTTCTCTCATTTTCCCTAGTCAACAAGACGCCCCATCCTGATCGGGCCCCAGAGTTCAATCATGTATTTGTCATCTATCCCTTGAAAAAACATCCCTCAAAGCTCCGAGACAATGAATACGTGGGAGTCGGCATCGATGAAGTAAATCTTCTCCATGGGAAAAGGTATCAAAACATCCTTTCCAAATGCATAATAATGCATCCCGTAACCATCGCTACCCGTTTTGATTTCAATCTTCACTTAGCATTACGGGCGATCGATCACAATGTAGTAATTGACAAGCTGCTCAATATACAGCACTGTGCGCTGACCGATCACATGCCACCTATCGATAAGTTGCTAAAAAAATATGAAGCCTTTCCGTCGCTTGCTGAAAACACCATGCGCCTTTTGGATTGCTGTTCATTTAATTACAATTTCAAAGAAGTAAAAAACAAAAAATGCTTTACGGATTCCGTGTATAGCGACAAAGAACTCCTCTCTCGTCTAGCACATGAGGGCCTTCTGAGGCGTTACGGCCAGGACAATGAAGAAGCTCAAAAAAGAGTAGAGAAGGAACTGGGGATCATTGAAAACCTGGGATTCTCAGCATACTTTCTTATTACCTGGGACATCATTCAATATAGCCTTCGTTGCGGTTTTTATCATGTAGGGCGTGGTTCCGGAGCAAACAGTGTAGTAGCATACTGCTTGGGCATCACCGATGTTGATCCCATTCAGCTGGATTTGTATTTTGAGCGATTCCTGAATCCACATAGGCTTAGCCCTCCTGACTTTGATATTGACTGGTCACACAAGAACCGCGACACCATTCTTAGCTACATCTTCAAACGCTTCGGAAAAGAGCATACTGCATTTGTAGGAACTATTGGAACTTTCCGACATCGCTCACCGATCAGAGAACTCGGGAAAGTATTCGGGCTTCCTAAAGAAGAAATTGACATGCTTACTCGGACCTCAAAATCTTCTCATGTAAGTGACAGCATAGTAAAGAAAATACATACATACAGCGATGCTTTAGAAGGCCGGCCGAATTTGCGTAGCATGCACTCATGCGGCATATTAATTACAGAAGAGCCCATATACCAATATACCGCAGTGGATCTTCCTCCTAAAGGGTTTGAAACCGCTCAGATCGATATGTATATAAGCGAAGATATAGGTATTGAAAAATTAGACATCCTCTCTCAACGCGGCTTAAGCAGCATTGACAGCACACTTCAGCTTATTCAGAAAAACAAAGGAGAAAAGATCGACATTCATCGGGTTCAGGATTTCAAACACGATGCCGAGGTCAATGAAAGGCTCTCGACCGGTAAGACTATTGGATGCTTTTATATCGAAAGTCCGGCTATGCGGGGTCTCCTGCGGAGGCTGAAGTGTAACAATTATTACACTCTTGTTGCAGCGTCTTCTGTCATACGCCCAGGTGTGGCTAAATCTGGGATGATGAGAGAATACATATATCGACACAACAATCCTGATTCCATCAAATACCTGCATCCCTTGTTTGAAAAGTACTTGGGAGAAACTTACGGAATTATGGTTTATCAGGAAGATGTAATCAAGATCGCTCATTACTTCGGTGGCCTAGATTTGGGAGACGCCGACATTTTACGGAGAGCGATGAGCGGCAAAACAAGATCTAAAGCTGAATTTGAAAAAGTAAAACAACACTACTTTGAAAACTGCAAACAGTTAGGATATTCCGATGAGCTAACCCAAGAAGTATATCGACAGATCGAAAGCTTTGCCGGGTATTCCTTTTGTAAAGCTCATTCCGCGAGTTACTCCGTAGAAAGCTACCAATCTCTTTATTTAAAAACTCACTATCCTTTAGAATTTATAGTTGGGGTCATCAACAACTTCGGCGGATTTTATAGAACAGAGGTGTATGTCCATGAAGCGCGCATGAGTGGAGGAAAGGTACATATTCCCTGCATTAACCGAAGTGAATGCTATACCACTCTTTATGGAAAAGACATCTATTTAGGGTTTGTTCACATCGAAAACTTGGAAGAACATTTTAAAAATCTCATCGCCCAAGAAAGAGAGAAAAATGGAGCTTACCAATCCATGGAGGATTTTATTTTGAGAACACAAATCTCCTATGAACAGCTAAAGCCTTTGATCTATGTAGGTGCTTTTCGATTCACAAAAAGCAGTAAGGCAGAACAAATAATTCAAGCCCGATTGCTTCTGGGAAAGGTAAAGCCTTTGCAAAGAGACGCTTTGTTTTATACTCCTCCTAAGCCTTTCAGCCTGCCAGTCATTGAGCGCTCTGCACTTGAAGATGCTTTCGATGAAATAGACGTATTAGGTTTTCCTGTATCAATTAACACCTTTGATTTATTAGATGTTGAAACGGGAGATACAGTGTTTGTTGAACAGTTGGGACAAATGCATAATAAGTTCGTGGTGATGGTTGGTATGCTCATATCCATCAAGGATGTTCCAACAGCAAGAGGACACATGAATTTTGGGACTTGGATTGATAGCAAAGGAGCATACTTCGACACTACTCACTTTCCTGATATATTAAAGAATTATCCTTTTATGGGAGGCGGCTGCTATAGCCTTATAGGAAAAGTTGTAGTGGATTTTCATTTCCCAACCATTGAGATTACTGAAATGAAAAAGCTTCCTATGAAAAGTGATCCTCGTTACGATGACGCCTCACAAAAAACATCTCTTCGTAAAACGCATGAACTTTCCGGCACACCGCTCACCCGCGATCCCTATCCTTCAAAACAACAAGTAAATCAGTTATACGGCAGAACGTAATATGGAAAGAACTATAGTACATACCGACTTAGACGCATTTTTCGTCTCCTGTGAGAGGCTTCGGGATTCACGATTAAAAAACATCCCCATAATAATTGGCGGCAACACCGACCGAGGTGTAGTAGCTTCATGCTCCTACGAAGCACGATATTATGGAGTACGATCTGCCATGCCCATGCGATTGGCACTAAAACTATGTCCTCAGGCAAAAGTCATCCGGGGCGATATGGAGCTTTACTCCAAAAAATCCACAGAAGTAACGCAAATTATTGCCGAAAATGCACCGGTAATGGAAAAAGCAAGCATTGATGAGTTTTACCTGGATGTGACAGGCCTAGACAAACTCTTCGGCTGCTATAAATGGACAAATGAACTCATCGAAAAAATCATTCGAGAGACGGGGCTTCCCATGAGTTTTGGACTATCAGTCAACAAAACGGTATCCAAAATTGCGACCGGAGAAGGAAAACCAAGAGGAAAAATAGAAGTTCCTCCTTCGCAAACACAAATCTTCATTAATCCATTAAGCATTAAAAAAATGCCAATGATTGGCACAGAAACTTATCGAGAGCTCTCTCGAATTGGTATCCGAATCATTCAAAATCTTGCCGAGACACCTAAGGAATTTCTTTACCAGATGTTTGGTGACAATGGCCTAACCATGTGGAAAAAGGCGAACGGCATTGATCTGACAAATGTAGAGCCATACTCGGAAAGAAAATCAATCTCAACAGAAAGAACTTTTGAAAAGGACACCACCAACATAAAAGAACTGAAGGCGTTGTTAATTAAAATGGTCGAAGACTTATCTTTTGATCTACGACAGTCAAAACAGCTTGCCTCAGTAGTTACGGTGAAAATTCGATATTCCAACTTCGATACTGAAACCAAACAAAAGAAAATACCATACAGTGCCAACGATGATGTTTTAATTAATACTGTCTTACCCTTATTTGATCTTCTTTACCAAAGAAGAATGACGATAAGACTGGTCGGTGTTCGCTTTGGAGGATTGGTACAAGGAAATCCACAAATTGACCTTTTTGAAGATACCATAGAACAGATAAACCTACTCCAGGCAATTGACCATTTGAAAAAACGGTTCGGAGCAGATGCCGTTACTCGTGCTGTAACGATGGGAGCTTATAAAGGGAAATGAGTAACTTTATCTTATGTGCTACAGTGCAAAATCAATATTGCGAAGAGAACTCATCCTTGCTTTGCGCAATAAAGCCTCAGCGGAAGAAATTGACGACATTATCGAGGAGCTAAAGAAAGCTGAACCGGAAAATGAAAACTACTTTATTCAAGCACAAACACATCCATTTCTAGTCGTGCAAACAAACGAACCAGGAAGCAACCCACAGTATCTATCATGGGGGCTTATTCCCTCTGATTGTAGGGATGAAAAAAGCGCAGAAGAGATCAGAAGAATGACAATCAACGCACGCTGCGAAACCATTTTCGAAAAAAAATCTTTTCGTGAATCTGCAATCCATCGCAGATGCATTATAGCAATTGATGGTTTCTACGAATATATGCACCAGGGCAAAAACAAATACCCATTCTTCGTGCAATTAAAAACCGGCCCTATGGTACTGGCGGGATTATGGAGTGAATGGGTAAATCCGGAGACCGGAGAAATATTAAAGACTGTCACTATTGTCACAACCAACGCAAACAGTCTACTACAAGTAATTCATAACACGAAGAAAAGAATGCCAGTAATACTGAATGAAGAAGGACAAAAGATCTGGTTAGAAAATTCAACTGATTACAGCCAGCTCTTCATCCCCTTTGATTCTAATGAATTTGAAGTCCACAGCGTAAAACCCCTATTGGGAAAAAATGGAACTGGCAACACACCAGAAGCATCTGTAGAATTTGAATACCCAGAACTTGTCTTTGTGTACTCAGAAATAAATGAAATCCAGGGAAAATAAAGAGTTACATTGATTCCATCTAATAGTCGTACGTTCCCGTCTCCGAACTCTCACTTAGTACATAAGAAACTCGTGCAACAAAAGCATCCGGCACTCGTCCATTTCCAGCAAACTCTAATTCCAAATCTAAAACACTATCATTGTAAGCTACTGCACCTAAAACAGCAGAAGGTACTTGTGGTGCTTTAAAAGTGAATGCAGGGTTACACCTCATCCATTCATCTCCTTTTTCAGGTTTCTTCACAAGCAAAATAACTCCAGCCTCAGCTATAATAACATACCAATTCTCCGGAGTAACGCCAACAAAATCAATTGCACGAAAATGAACATAAGGCTTTTTTGGATCAGCAGGAATACTGGCTTTCCATTTATTTTCAAATTCCAATTCAATCATACTTAAAATTTACGTCTCACAATTAGCAAAAACAAGTCCAATAAGAAAAGTTGGACAGAATGACACTGAAAGCTGACAAAATCAAACTAATTCAATTAAGGAATGAAATCGCGCGGCCACAGGTATACAAACAATTCTCAGGAGGTAAATCAAAAAAGGAAACATGGGGGCACATAAATTTCTGCCCAAAAAAGGGACTGCTTATTACAAACAGGAAAAGCAGTGAAAGTTTGGCAAATGTTTGACAATTCCAAAACAAAAATACCGTAACAATATGAATATCATATCATTACGGTAAAACTGGGTGGCCCTGGAGGGGTTCGAACCCCCAACCCTCAGGTCCGAAGCCTGATGCTCTATCCAGTTGAGCTACAGAGCCAACGGGATAAAGATAAAAAAAGCTCCCGTCAATACAACGGGAGCTCTGCTTATAAACAACCAAAGGGAAAATTACTGCTTCATCACCAGCGCCGTTTGCACAGCATTTTCGCTGTAAACATTCATAAAATAAAGGCCGGCGTTAAGCGAAGACAAGTCAATCTGTGATGTTGGGTTGTACAATGACAGCACTGTTTTTCCTGCTGCATCCATCAACACCACTTTTGTTGCCTGGGGAATATTAAGGTTAACGGTGGATGTGGCAGGATTAGGATAGATGGTAAGCAGATCGGAAGAAGGATCCGGGACATCTGCAACAGAGGTCGCAATGGAATTTTTTGTAGCTGCTGTATATTTCGGCAAATTATTGGTGCTGCTGGCACCAGAGCGCGTAATAGACGCTCCTCCGCTAACTTCATTGAGCACTGCAGTGGCGCTTGAAGGTGTATTGAAATCGAAATAATGAATGAGGCCGCTTTCATTTCCAACCAGTTCTCCGTTCATACTGGCTTCAATTTCGGGCTGGGTTCGGGCAACATTCCATATGCGCACTTCATCCAGCTGTCCGCCATAGTGGTCGGTAGGCTCGGTATCATAAGGGCCGCCAACATACATATTCCCGTTTAATGCAAGGGTTAATGTGCGGGTTCCCAGCAATGTGGCGTCAATGTAAATAGATACTGTTGTACCACTTTTGGTGATGGCCAGATGATGCCATTGCCCGTCGTTGAAGTTATAAACACTCGGACTAGACCAGGACCCTTTGTAAGTATAGATGCGGCCATTTACGATAGCTACTTCAAAAGCATAAGCCGACCAGCCAAAAATACGGCGGTAGTATTGTGCATTTCCGGCTGTGGTTTTGAACTGTGTTTCAAGGGTGAAATCACTATTGCCTGAGAGCGGTGTAGCCATTGAAAGTTTATCGTCGGCAGCGTCAAAATCTAAAGCATAATCATTGAGGTAATCCACGTAGTTGGTAGTTAAGAAAGCCGGGCTGGAAGTAAGCGTGAGATTAAGGTTAGCTCCCGAACCCTTGTTGTTGGCATTGCCATCGTTGAAATCGTAATAAGCCACCAAGCCACTTTCGGTGCCCAGCAACTGCATATCTTTTGTATCATTGATTTCCTGAAGGGTGCGCGCCTTGTTCCAAATACGCAACTCATCTATTTTTCCCACAAATCTTTCGTTGGAGGCCTGTGTTTTGCCTTGTGCGGCGACAAACATATTTTGTCCGGTAAAATTAAAAGTTGCAGAAGCCTTAGTATACACTTGTGCACCATCAACATACACCACCATATTGCTCATGTCGTTGCTTACTGCTACGTGGTGCCATCCGCTGTTCATGCCGGTAACGCCTGTGGCTCTCCAGCTGCCATCATAAACATTGATAGTGTTGTTTCCCGTTGCTATTTCAAAAGCAAAATTGCTGAAACTGATCAAGCGGCCATAAGTACTGGCTCCGGAACCATTGAACCACAATTCAAAAGTAAAAGCCATATTGCCTGTAAAAGGCGCAGTTGACGTTTTAAGATAGCCACTGGTAGTGGTATTCAAAGCCTTATTGGAAGCAAACGCCGGAGCGCCAGCCAGCAAAATGACAAAAAAAGAAAGTATTTGTTTTTTCATGAGGGATGATTTTATTGAATGATTAATTTTTCGCTTAGTATTTCTTCTTCGTTGCGGAGAGAGAGGATGTATGCACCTGGGGCCAGGTCCTGCAGGTTGATGCCGCTGCCGTTAAAAGATTCCTGTTTCACTGTTTTCCCAAAAGCATCCACGATAGCTACACTGCTGTTGTTTGTATTCCATTGAGCCCCCACAGTGATGGCTATATATTGAGAAGCAGGGTTGGGATAAATGCGAAAATGATTTGTTTGCTCAACCTCGAATACCGAAACAGATTTTCCGGCATTGAGCAGATCGGTGAGGGGAGTTCCCGTCAATTCAGCGCTCCAAAGATTAAGCTCATCAATTGAGCCATCAAAATAATAAGTGTTGCCTGTTCCCTTATTGTAGGTACCGATTTTGGCGACATTGCCACTACCGTTTTTGTACACAATGCTGGTAGCGTCTCCGGACAAAGAAGAAGCACAAAGGTTGCCATTGATGTAAATGGAAAAATCGCTTATCGATTTAGCTACTACCACCACCTGATACCATTGTCCGGCTGAAACCACAGCGTTATCGGTAACTGCGGACTTCCTTCCGCTGGAATTTGGTGTGCCGCCATTGCCCACGTTGGCAGCTACACGGCCATCCGACAATACTTGTACCCAGATGCCGCTGTAAGAGCTTTGGTCGTCTTCGGAAGTAAAAATAGGATTCACCACACCAAGTGCATTCATCTTAAAGTTGGCCGAGAATGTCCAGGGGAAATTCACTTTGTAATCGCCTGTATTGGCATCAAGCGCAATGCCTCCCGTACTTGTATTCACGGCGCTTTTTGCATGATTCGCTGCGTCGGCGGCGAGGGTTGGTGTGCCCACCACCGATGTTGCATAGGCATTCGGTGAAACATCGTTGTAGTTTTCGCTGAAAGGAAAACTCAGCACTACTGCTGTTTTCGCCATAAGGCTTCCTGCCGTTATGAGCGTGGTAAACAATAAAGTAATTTTTTTATTCATAGTTCTGGCTTTTAGTGACGGGCCAAAACTACGACCGGAAGGGAGGGACTTGTACCCCCCATATTGGGGGGTTTTTAAAAAATGAGAAAAATAAATTAGAAAGCTCTATACTCTCACCAGCAGCAGCAAAATCATTGCAAGGGCGAAGAGCAACACAGGGACAAGGCGTTTAAATTCCATAGTAAGGGGTTTTCAGCGAAAATAGGGTAAGATGGACCAAGGTGTACTACCCATAATAGGTAGTTTCGTGGTCTTCATTTCGAATGCACGCATTGGCCAGAGAAAGAGGCTAAATCAACCTATCCTCATTCGCGCGCTTGATCGCGTCGGCTTTGTTGTTCACCTGCAATTTGATATAAATATTCTTGATGTGGTATTTCACCGTTTCTTTAGAAATGAACAACGCATCGGCGATGTTGGTATAGCTTTTTCCTTCGGCGATTTGTGAGAGAATTTCGGTTTCGCGGGCGGTAAGCGGTGAGTTGGTATTTTTTTGGAAGGATTGCACCACCATACGCGCAATCTTGCTGCTCATGGGCGCTCCGCCTTTTACTACTTCATCAATAGCTCCCAGCAAGCGATCCTTATCGCTGTTCTTGGTGAGATAGCCAGTAGCACCCGCACATAGCGCATCAAAAACTGTTTTGCCATTTTCAAAAACCGTGATGATGATAATGTTGGCCGAGGGCAAATCTTTCTTGATAATTTTTGTCCCTTCAATTCCACTCATTCCGGGTAAGTCAATATCCATCAATACAATATTCGGGGCATCATCACTGATATTCTTTAACGCGTCTTCACAATTGGAATAGGTATTCACCACTGCAAAATCATCGCGCAGGTTGAGCAAAACAGTAAATGCTTCCCTGATATCCTTATTGTCTTCAATAATCACTATTCTGTTCATGATGTTGCGAATTTACATTTGTATTCCGTTGCGCACACCCCCCATAAAGGGTAGTTTTCCCACCAAGGAGATTTTATACAGACCCGGCTTGAGTTCTATGGTTCTTAATTCACAATCAATGCTTTTCGCACGATCCGTTAAATGCGGTGAAATGGCTGGCAGTACTTCACTTTCGGCAGCAATGGAAAACTCTCTTTTGGAGAACTCCAGAGACAAAAGCACTTTTTTGCACGCAGCATCCTTAGACAGCAATGACAGGACCTCCTTAAAAATCATGATGATGTGCCTTCCTGAATACATGGGTAAAATCACTTTCTCCTGTTCACTGAAATTTTTACCCGCTACAATAAAATCAACATTGGTTGACTGGAAGAAATCATCCCCAAAATCGCGTAAATAGGAAAATATTTCGCGCAACTCATCGCTCTTGGCATCAATGGACCAAATGAAGTCGCGTGAATGAAGGTAGAGGGATTTGGAAGTGTTTTCAATTTTCTGGATCAACTCCCTTTCCTCTTTAACACTCTTCGTTTTAAGGGCAAGAATACTTGAGTTTAATGTGATGGAAGCCAGCTTATTTCCCAATTCATCATGGAAATCACCGGCCATTTGCTTCCGTAAGAAATCTATTTTCCGACTGGCGTTCACCTTTTCACTTATATCACGGGCCATCGACAAATATACATCGCCGCTTCCCAATTCATCCTTCACCTTTTTAAAAGAAATCTCCAAAAACACTTCGCGGCCATCCTTCGAAAAACAAGATACTTCACCTCCGGCAAAGGATGGTCCAATAAGTTTGTGATACCCTCTTCCCAGCATTTCTTCAGGAGCAAAGCCCAAAGTGGTTTTTACCGCCGGCGAAATGTATGTAACATATCCTTCTGTGTTGTGCAAGGCAATTATTTCATTTGCTTTTTCAGTGATGTAACGGTATTTGTAATCCAGGTTTTTTACCTGCCTTTCTTTCAACTCATCCAATTCTCTTTTCGCCTTTTCGGTATTGCTCACAAAAAAATAGGTAATGAAAGATGCCAGGCCCAACAGAAAAAATAAATTGTATAAGCGGTAGCTAACCCCGAGTCCAAAACTGTCCTGAGCAAAATCGCGGAACTGATATTTCTCCAGAAAATAAAAAACAAAAATGTAAGCCAGAGCCATGGCACTAAGTAAAAATCCACCTCTGTTTCCAATGAAAAGAATGCCAACGATGCTGATCACAATCATCCAAAACAAATCAACTGCATAAATTCCACCACAAAAGTATGTGCTGGCAAAAACCAGGGTGGTAGCCATTGACAGCGTAGCAAGAAGAGTGCTTTTTATTTTTCCCTTATACTTTAAAAAAAACAACCCCAGCGGACAGTAGAGCACAGCCACCACATTTGCAACATGTTTGATAGGGTGAATGTTGCTGTTCGACAACTCGTGATAAATAGTATATGACGTTGAAATGAACGTGGTCGCCAGCATTGCGTACATTAGGGCTCGGGCCCTGTTGTACTGTTCAATGTTGCTGCGCAAAGCAGGATGAATGAAAAACCTGTCTGCTTTCTCAACGATATGTTTCAACCATTCTCTCAAGAACTTAGCTCAGTTTTTCCCTTTAGCGTTATTTCGGTTCCTTCCGATGAAGAAGAAATCAGAATTTCGGCGTTAATGCTTGCAGCCCTTTCCCGGATAGAATTCAATCCTTTCCCCATTTTTGCCTTTTCATCGATGCCACGACCATTGTCTTTCACTTTTATTTCGAAATAACCATTCGCCACAACAAGTGACAGAACAATGCTTTTACATTGGGCGTGCTTGGCAGCATTGGTCAACACTTCCTTAAAAATCAAAATGATATGTCGCCCCCAATACATAGGTAAAACAATTTTCTCCTGTTCACTGAATCCCTTGCTTTCAACAATAAAATCAACGGGAAGAGAGTGGAAAAAATCCTCCCCGAAATCTCTCAGGTACGAAAATATTTCACGTAGTTCATCACTTCTTGAATCTATCGACCAAATGAAGTCGCGCGAATGCTGGTAAAGTGATTTTGAGGTGTCTTTGATCTTATTTATGATTTCAATAAGCTCGTTGTCTTCCTTTGTTTTTATCGATAAAATATTTGAGTTCAAGGTAATGGAAGCCAGTTTATTTCCCATTTCATCGTGAAAATCATTGGCAATTTGTTTGCGCAGCTGGGTGATTTTCTTGTGTTCCATCACCTTTGCACTAATGTCCCGGGCCATTGAAATGTAAACTTCTCCGCTGCCGATCTCATCTTTAATGGGGTTAAACGAAAGTTCAAGCCACACTTCGCGCCCATCTTTTGCAACACAAGCAATTTCACGATTCGAAAGAGCTGTGCCCAATAGTGCTACATACTTACTGCCCAGCATTTCTTCGGGTGCATAACCTAAAATTGTTTTAATGGCGGGAGAAAGGAAGGTGACTTCTCCTGTGGCATTGTGCAGTGCAATAATTTCATTGGCATTATCAGTAATGTGACGGTATTTATAGTCGAGGCTCTTCACCTGCCTTTCCTTAAGCTCATCCAATTCCCTTTTGATTTTCTGCGCCCCACTCACAAAAAAATAGGTAATCAAAGAGGCCAACCCCAAAAGAAAACACAAACTGTAAAGTTTATAACCTACGCCCAAATCCTGGCTATCCTTGGCGAAGTCACGCACGCCCACGTTTTCCATCACAAAAAACCCCAGAAAATATACCAGGGCAATGCACATCAATGTGAGTCCTCCTTTATTGCCAACAAATAAAAATCCTATCATGGTAATCACCACCATCCACAAGAGATCCACCGAATAAATTCCACCCGAAAAAAAAGTACTTGTAAACACCAGTGAATTCGCCAGCACCAGCATGGCCAGCAAAGTAGATTTTAAGCGGCCCCAGTACTTTAACATCAGCATTCCGATAGCCCCTGTGCAAGCTCCAACAGCATTGGCAATGTGTTTCACTACATGAATATCTTCGTGCGTAAGCTCGTAATACAAAATGTAAGTGCCTGCAAAAGCGGTAGTAATTAGCATGGCGTACAACAGAATTCGCGCCCGGCCATAGTCCTCAATATTGCTATGTAATCGGGGATGAATGAAAAAATGATCCAGCTGTTGAATAAAATTCTTCATGTGATGAAGATAACAGTTTTATCATTGCTCGTTTGAATTTTGTAACGTTTTCAAAAAAACGCCTTAAGGAAAATAAAAGCCCTGATTTTGAAAAAACTGATTGCTCTTCTTCTCTTTAGTCAGTGTGCCTTTGCACAGCAGATAGTGAATTTTGATCCCTCTACATTTTCTTTCCGCTTTAAAGGCAAACTCTTAAAAACCGGCCCCTGCGAAGGAAAAGATGCCAAAGGAAAAACGCGACTCAAATTTTTCCTGGATGACAGCAAAAAAGTAAAAAGGGATTTTTCTGCTGACTTGATTTATTGTGCTGATGAAGAAATCATAGATAGCTCGGGAGCCCTGCCTTCGGGAAAGGCGGAATTGTATTTTCCCAATGGAAAACTAAACGCAAAGGGGCCTTTATTTCCAGCTTTTAAAAGAAGACTAACTGTTTTAAAAGAGACCATTGTGGCCGATACCATGTATGATTATGACGACGAAGGAAATGCCATTCCAATGGTAATCGTAACTCCCCAGCGCCAATATTCCTCAACCCCCGATGAATACATCCTCATCCCTTATGGAGAATGGACGTATTACGACTCGGAAGGAAATATTACCGCCAAAAAATATTTCGCTGATTTAGAACTCACTAAAATGTATTATCGCGGACTCGACTACAGAGATTTTTATTATGCTCACCCCGATCTTAGAACAAGAGCGTGGGAAATCAATTACGACAGTACAGAACATACAAAGATCCGCCAGGAAAAATATTTCCAAAGAAACCTGCAGATGGAGGAAGTAAAAATCTATTGCAATGAAGTGCTGATTTTCCATCGGAAACCCAACGATTACAACTGTTTTAAAGAATCATGGTTTTCTCCCGATGGGAAAATATGCACACAGGAAGTTTCCTACGTCAATAATACTGCTCAGGGTTTTTATTTTAAAACAACCGAAAAAGGAGATACACTGGAGAGTGGTTTTTTCAATAAGGGCCTGCAACAGGGACCATGGAAAAAATACGATTCATTGAACAATATTTCCTTTACCGGACTTTTTAATAATGGCCGCCCTATCTCACAGCACTATTACCAAAACGGCGTTCGGCAAAAAAGCACACACTACATTCAATACCTCGCCAAAGATTCTTTACCTCACCTGCGTTTCATTAAATACGACACCATTTCTGATAATGGCATTATTCATTCCTATAAGGATTCGCTGGTGTGGTCGGTTTTAAACGACAGCCTGTACTTCAACGGAAAATTAAAGCAAGTCATTGAATACGATCCTTACCACTATTGGGATTATTATACCTCTCATCACTACTACAGAAAATTTGGTCCAAACATGCTCGATGGCGTTTACATTCCCGAAAGACCCTCCAAAATACACCTGCCCGATTTTACCTATAATCCTTTGCAAAGCCTTGATGATCCGGCTGTTTTCCACAAAATAAATTTCAACAGTAAAGAAATACCGGAGTCGGAACTGATTTTCCGGAAAGGAAAGCCTTTTGACGGCTATGACATTTCCTACTTTGATGATGGCGCCTTGCAATATTATGCCTGCTACGAAAAAGGAGTGCTCAAAAATTCAGTGACTTATAACAACAAAGGTGAAATAACAGCCTGCAGCACTAACAACGGAAAAAGGAGTTTTATCAAAAATGAAAACGACGAAAGAACATATTACAACGGCATATTAATGGGTCCTTTCACCCGTCCCAGTTACAAAGGAAGAGGATTTACAAAAGGAACTTACTTATGGAGTTGGGAAAACGGCTGGCAAAAAAACTTTGATGAAAAAGGGCACTTACTATATGAAGGAAATATGCATTTCTCTGTCAAAGATGGCCAATGGTCGTATTATGATACCTTAGGGAAAATCATCAGAAAAGAAGAATATGTTTTAGGGGATCTTCTTGGTCCCATTCACAAAGAATCACCCCGAACTCTTGGTCTTTTGCAGATTTATGAAGGGAACTCTGTGCGTTCTCATTATGCTTCAGCGGTCTTTGGACATACCGTACCGGATGGAAAAATTTTTCACAGCAGCGACTCCGCTGTTTACATCAATTATTGTCAGGATTGCTGGGAAGATAGCATTCCCGGCGCCTCCACTTTTCAGTCCATCGACCAGCATTCTTTTGTCATGAAATGCCAGTATTTTGAACCACTGAAATACGGAGAAGAAAAAATAAAGGAAGGCAACTCTATTGTTACTCTTTTCAATCATCGCGCTAAACTGGATTCTACTTATTATTTCTGGAGCAGTGATGAAAAAGACGCTGTACGCATTGCCTATAAAATAAAACTGAACAGCGATTTCCGCTTTGTAAAAACAGATAGCCTGAGTGGTGAAAAAACACTTTATTTTGAAGAACCCAACGGCGTGTACTATGGAAATAAAAAATATTATTCTCCTTACGGTAAAATCTCAGTATACTACCCCAACGGATCTCCCAAAACCGAATACTTTGAAAACGACATTTTTGCCTCGCAAGAAAAAGAAGGAGTAAGAAGCTGGTATCCTTCGGGCCAATTGAAATTTGAAGGTAAATTCTTAGGAACACGATCCAGCAACATTGCCATAGGAAAACATGTTTTGTACTATGAAAACGGCGCCATACAGGAAGTGCGCAATTTCAACGACACGGCATTAACAGTAGATGTCTTCAATAAAAACGGAATAAGAATTTCCTCCGGAAATTATAGCAATCAGGAAGTTTATTACAATTACCTGTACCAAACGGATTACTATGAAATCCCTGTCTCTGCAGCTTATCCAAAAGATGGCTGGCAAGCCTATTACGATCAGAATGGGAAAGAAATAAAGCGCGAATATTACGAAATGAACAAACCGAAAAAAGAAAGTCACTTAAGGCTGCGATTGGGAAAATGGGTAGCTCTCCCGCTGGAAGGCTGCGACGCCACTTCGTTTTACATCGATGAAAGTAAGAATTACTGGCTCGGCACAGGATCAAGCGGTGGCGTGTATTTTTCTACCGACAAGGGGAAAACTTGGACGGCTAAAAACAAAGGCATCGGTCCGGTACACGTTGAGCGCATAGGCGAATACAAAGGGAAAATATTCATTGTTGTTCCTGATATCCTGGAAGAAGAATCCTCAAAAATTTACGAATGGGGAAAAAACAAATGGACTCCTATCGCCAATGATGAGAGTTTCCCCGATATCATTAAAAATCTTGATAACGCTACAAAAGAAAAAAGCGCGAAAATTCCTTTTGCTATCGATACCCTTAAAGCGGAATACAATATGTTTTACTGGGACCACGCGAACCGCTTTATGGAAAAATACACTGGAAGCACAAGTTATGCCGAGGCTTTGAAGTATAAAGATTCGTCACTGGTGCTGCCTTATGCCCTTGTACAGCCTGGCGGAAACTACGTTCCTGAAAGCGACAGCACAGGCGTGTTTTATGGCAAAACGGGCCTTTACTACTGGCAGAAAGACTCATTGTTTTCCAAAGCAACAAAAGGATTAAATGCTACCGATATCCGCGAAGTCATCAGGGATAAAAAACAAAATATCTGGGCCGTTGCCGGATTGGGTGATATTTGGAAATACAGTAAGAATCAGTGGGTTCTGGTTTTTGATTTCATAGCACACAAGAAATCCGAAAAACTGCAAACCACCTCAGGATTAACGATGATGGGCGATGATATTTTTTTCTGCTCTTGGGGGAAAGTATGGAAAATTAAGGCCAGCAACGAGGTAGAACTTTTCTCTGGAAAAAATTGGCCTGTAAGTACTGTCATGAGTTTCAGCGGAAAATCCGAAAATGATTTTTTTATCCTCGGTCCGCAAGCAAATGATACAGAAGACGAATCCAATGGCTCTTATGCCATCTTTCATTTTGAGAATCAGAATTTCACCAAAGTGATCTTAAAAGGGGGAATTGCGTATTGGAAAAGCATGCTCAAAACATCGCCAACAGGAGAAAGCTGGTTCTTCGATGGAGAAAAGATTGTGAATTTATCAGTTAGCACCATCCCTGTTTTCGAGGAAAAATCTGCCCTCCTTCCAGGCCACAATCTGATTTCCTTCAACAATAAAGGCGAAATGATTTATGCTTTGCGCGGAGATATGCTTTTGCATTATTCTAAAGAAAAGGGGGCAGAAATTCAACGGACAGAAGAATTGCGAGGCCTTGTTTCCATTGCCCTCAGCGACGATGGAAAAATTTATGCGGGAACTGGTTTTGATTATTTGCCGGCTTGCGGTGTAATCACTATCGGACAAGCGCATGGGATGTTCCTATTGAATGAAAATAATCTCTGGACGGAAATAAAAAACAATATCAATCCGTGGATCATGTGCCTGAATTTTCTTGATCAGCAAACATTGTTGGTGGGGACGAGTGGTACCGGGTTGTATTTGTATCATTTGAAAAAATAAAACATCCGGAAAGGACCTACCGCCCTAATTTTACCAATCATTACTCCTCCAAATGATGTAACACTCCCCAATGCAAAGGCGACCACACCGATGTCTTCACCGATGCGGCTTTCAGCGCATCGCCCACCCAAACATTACAGGTATTTACACAAGAATATCTTCCCTGCGCATCGTAAAAACAATCGGTATCGGAATGTCCCGGACACAAGCAGGGAATTATTTTTTTGTCCTTCTGCACAAAAGAAGAGCGGATGAATTTATTGAGCTTCGCCATTTGATTTTCCGCTACCACTATCTTCTTCCATTTCTCTTTTTCAAATTTGTAATAATTCACGTGCATGGCCGATTCCAGGCGGAAGAACAAGGCCCTGAAAGCCAAGCCGAAAGTCAAATCCTTCCACTCCGGAACATTGAAATAAAACTCTTTGTTGCCCCAGCCGAAGGAAACAAATTTAGCATTGCCGGGAAGATGCAGTTGTTCGCGAAAGTCAGAATCTATCGCCTCTGTAGGCAACACGATATCGAGATGCGTACCGTTGGATTGCACATAAAAAGTGTGGTTTTTTTCATCTGCGGTTTCTTCTCCGGAACTTGGAATCAGCATTAAAATAAAGGCCACAATAAAGTACAGCGCAATCACGCCTAACACCGCCAAAAACGCGCGCAACAGGTATTTTAAAAATGTCCTCATTTTTGTAGTTGATTCTGCAAAGAAAGAAAAAGTAACCTTATGCTTTGTGAATTTTAATCTGCATTACTGTAGCGATAGAAAGTGCCCGGGTCTTGGCCCGATCCGCTTTTTCGCCAGTAAATAATTGATCAACAGTAGCAGTAAACAAAAGCACCCAGCGATCAAAATGCTCTTTTTTCATGGGTGATTTTTCATTCAGTGAAACATGGGCGGGCATCGGATTTCCCTTGTAATTATGCTTGTCCAGCAAAATAGATTCCCAAAAATCATACATCACCGGAATGTGTTTGCTCCAATCGAGCTGCACCACTTCATTGAAAAAATGCGCGATTAAATCATCCTGCTGTACCTTGCGGTAAAAGGTGTTGACGAGATTTTCAATATCGGTCCGGGTTTGTATATCGTGTTTGCTTATCATTCTCTTTTGCCTGTTCCACTAATTTACTCAATTGCTCCTGCACTTTTCTTGCCTCCGGAATTTCTTCAAACGCAAAACCAGCAGCTTTCATATAGGTTTCAAATTTTTTCTCGTCCTTTAAATCGGCAAAAAAATCATTCATGGGCGTAAGTCGAATACTGCCAGAACCATCATTTTTTCCTTTCAGCTCCACACCCGGAACCTCTTTCAAATAAAGGAAACCTGGCGCAACATCTCCAATTTTGATAAATACACGCTGATCACTGAATGCATAAATGGTTTTCTTACGGCGGCGTGCTGCTGCGGTAAAACGACCAATGCACAGGAAATAGCCAAACAATACAAAAGGCAAGCCCACAACAGGGAAAATCCAGGCCAAAACTTCATCCGATTCTGAAAGTCCCCACAGGGCAAGGGTTTCCCAAAACAAGGAAAAACCAAACCAAATTATACTGAAGGGAATCAGGAAAAAATCGAAACGTGAAAAAACAATGCCCTTCCTGGGCACACCGATCCACAAAAGACGCTCCCCCTTCTGGAGAAAGGGTGTAAAAATCTCCTTTTCCTGTAGAAAATCTATTACCATACCGATGAGAAAATTACTTCTTTTTCACCGGTTAAAAAAGATTTTCCGTTGCTGTTTCAATCAAAAATCTCCAACGAAAAAACTGCGGTGATAAACCACACCATTTTTCCTGTGGCACGCACCCACAAAGGAGGTGTTTTGTCCTCCATTTTAGCCATGTAATACCAGGTTTTTCGCATCTTGCCTAAGGCAATGATGACCATTGCCAGCGTAAATAGATATAGTAAAATCATACTGTTTTATTTAAAAAGGGGAGAGATATTCATATCCCTCCCCCCTGATAGTAACTACTTCACAATTATTTTAGAAATAACCGCAGAATCTTTGGTGCTTACCCTGACAAAGTAAACCCCTGCGGTACCACTCATATCCAAGGCAAATGAACTGCCCTGTACAGCAAAATGGTTTTGCAGCAATCTGCCCGAAACATCATACACAGCAATGCTTTGAACTGCGCCTTCGATAGCCGAAAAATCCACTACCACTTTACCGTTGGATGGATTCGGGAACAGCTTAAGCAAATTGCTTTCCTGCTCAACAATTCCGATGGAAGACGCTACGGTTACGCTGGTGTCCAATGTACAGCCGCTTGAATCACTAATGGTAACATCGTATTTCCCTGGTGCAAGGTCAGCAATGGCTGCGCTGTCTTTGCTGTTGCTCCAGGCGTAGGTGTAAGGTGCCGTACCTCCTGAAACTACCACAGAAGCTTCTCCGTTGCTGCCTGAGCTGGCCTTCGATGAAGTTACCACACTGAGGGCCGATGGTTCACTGATGATTACGCTGTCGGTAACACTAACTGCTCCGGCAGTAACAGTAACATAATATTTCCCTGCACACAACCCGCTTACAGAAGCCGATGTAGCGTTGTTGCTCCACAGGTAAGTGTAGGTACCGCTCCCTGCAACTGCGCTTACTGTTGCGCTTGCATTGCAAGCTGCATGACAAATATTGTTTTGTGACGCAGTAAGAACAGGAGCCAGTTCGAGTTCGGATAAACCATTGGAATATAAACCGTTGTTATCGGTTACCACATATACACGAGTAGTTACACATGAAATCTTTTTCACATGTGTATAGCTTGGCAGGTTGAACTGGTTACCACCGGCAACCCAGGTTTGACCAAAATCTTTGGTAGCCAGTAATCCGCCCTGGTAACTTGCAAATACATATCCGCCATAAGTAGCCATGGCTTCAATTTTAGTTCCATCGAGTCCTATCATGGAAGTATGCGAAATAGAAGTGGCCGAAGTAGCCGTCCATGTGGCTAAAGCGGCATTTGCTACAAATACCCCATTGCCATCGGTTCCAGCAAACAACTTGGTTCCGCCAGCCCTTACCAGCGTTGTAACGGCTGTTACCTTCTTGTTGGTCAGGCCGGTATTGATGGCTGTCCAGCCGCCAAAAGCTTCATCTGCTGTAAACACTCCATCTCCATCGGTTCCCAAAAGAATTTTCCCTTCATAAAAGGCCAGCGAGGTTGCTTTTGCATTTTGCGGCAGTCCGTTTTGAATTTGCAGCCATCCGGTAATGAGGTTATTCTGGTATACTTCACCAGAAGCGGTAATGGCATAAAGGTAGTTGTCGGATGCCAGAATCCTTTTTACGTTCAGGTTTGCCAACCCGGAATTAAACCCTGCCCAGTTCTTAGCGGTATCATTGCTCACGAAAACACCTCCGTTTTTGGTGGCGGCAAACAATTGGGTGTTGAACAGGTGCAAATCCTGTACATTCAAGCTGTCGCTCAATCCTTTATTTAAAATTTTGTAATTGGCACCCAGGTCGGTACTCACGTGTACCCCTCTTTCGGTGGCAGCCACCACAAAATTTACTCCGTTGGTAAACATCGCGTAAGTAGCCAGGTTGTTGAACCCGGTGTTTACCGCGCTCCAGCTGATGCTGTTGTCGGCCGATTTATACATTGTTCCGTGATCAACCCCCGCGATAAAACGCGATTTAAGTTTAAAAGCCACCACCACATTTACATTGGTGCCTGACAAACCCGTGTTTTGAGCCGAGAAGCTGATAACTCCTGTAGCAGAAGTATACACTCCTTTATCGGTAGCGAGGATCCAGGTAGTGCCGTTGTTATCCATGTCTTTGATAACAGCAGACGCAGGAGCTGTTACTGCAGTATAGCTGGCTGTGTTGACAGTGCTTGCACTTGCGGCAACAAACAAACCATTATTGTTTAGTACAAGGAGTTCGTCCGAAGTAGCATTGTACGACAACATATTTGTTCCGTTAACACCAGCGGTGTTCACGTCATTGAAGCTTTGCCAGCTGTCTCCTTTGTCATCAGAGAAAAACACGCCGCCATCCTGTGTTGAAAGGATGAGTCGTGCGCCTGCATTTACAATTGAAGTAATCACTTTGTTGTTCAACGACACGCTGCTTACAGCAGTCCAGCTTAAGCCTTTGTTGGTGGTTTTAAACAATCCGCCGCCGTCAGTACCTGCCAGCACAATGATAGAGTCAATCGCGGCCAGCGATTTGATTTTAGTGTTGCTAAGGCCACTGCTTACTTTTTCCCAGTAGCGGTCGCTACCCACAAATCCGGTATAGCGATATACTCCTGTTTCAGCCGTTCCGGTAAAAAGATATTTTCCGGTATGGGTAATGGCTGTGATTTTTCCGCTGTGTAAACCTACCGGTTTTACCGACCAGGCAGTATTATTAGAGTTGGTGCTGAAAAAAATACCCCCCTCAGCTGTACCTATGCATACAAGGGTATCATAGGCGTATCCTGAAGTTGGAGTACCTCCAAGCGGACCTCTTTGGCCAAAATGGGCAAAGGCACTCATGCTGGCAAAAAGCATAAATGTTGCTGTAAATAACAGCTTTTGTATAATGTTTTTCATTGTTGATGTTTTATAAAATATTTTATTTTCTGTTCTTTTTACTTAGAGCCGCAATGCTTGCAATCTCTACTATGCAAATAACTTTTCAGGAGGTGGGTGAGGTATTTCCGAAAGTGTAAAATAATGCTTGTGCAAAAAATAAACTGTCTTATTTTTTTGAAAAGAAGGCTCTGTGCTTTGCATCATTGGCAAAGCCGAAACCACATATTCTGTTTTCTCTTTAAGTAAAGAAAACGGATATTGTTTCTTTTCCTCCTTTTTCATTTGCTTTTTCAAATAGCATTTACCATCACAATGCATGGAGGGCTTGCTTTTGTTTTCACAGTAAGTCTGTGTTATTTCTGCGCGAAGAATATAAAATTTAGTCAGCAAATACGGCTTCATGCCGATTTGCAAAAGCAGTGAAAACAAAAGTGCTATGGAAATAACTTTTCTCACTTCAATTGTTTTTAGCTTTTTGTTGAATCCACTGAAGAATGGTTTCTAACTTACAATCGTCGAGTTTTCCGCTGGGCGGCATAGGCAAAGAAGTAGATTTCATTTGCGCGTAAAGCAGGCTGAACGATGGATTCAGCGTATCTATATAGCCGCTTCCGGGATGAAGCAATTCCTTGTAGGCCAATGAATCAGACAGATTCAACCCTCCTTCAGGCGATGTGCCCGAATGGCAGCCCACTGTACTGCAATGCGCATTTAAAATCGGCAAAACATCCTTGCTGAAAGAAATATTTTCGGGCAATCCGCAATCTTTCACCGGCTCTATTTTTTCATAGGTACAGGCCACCACAAACAAAAAAGGAAGCAGCAGATATGTCGCCATTTTCATCATTCGTACCTGAACATTGAAGGAATATTTACTGTGATTTTCTGCGCAAGGTCGCTGTTGCTGCCCGCCTTATCCACCTGAAGATTGGCTGCACTATTCAATTGAATACCGCTGAACAGGCGGTTGTAATCGATAATGATGTGGCCATACTCAGCCTGATTTTCAAGAATGCTAAAATTTTGCTGCGGCATTTTCACCTGGATAAGGTTTGCCTGAGTACCAATTTTGTAGCTGAAGGGAATCAAAAGTCCCGACAAATCGGAAGTGGTGTCGATACTTCCCTGAACGTTAAGGAAAACATGCCCGTCGGACTGTGCGCTGCTGCCGAACCACATTTCAGAGTGGTTGAGCGCAGCCGAATCCTTGGATAACACAGGGTTTTGTGCATCTGTGGCCGCGCTCAGTCCCACCTTGAACTGAATGCCTTTGTAATTTCCTACCGGAACTTTGCCGGCAACATAGGTTTCCAACGCTAAGGTCTTAAGTAGAATTGTATCTGGCAAATTTATCAGCGATCCATCAAGTTTTACCACTTGTATATCGGTAATATACAACTGGGCCATCGAAAGAGAAATCTGACGGCCATCGTCATTGGTATAAACAAAGCCATAACCATCAACTTCATTATCGCTGATATAAGTATGCAGGTGAAAAAGCAATGTTCCTGTCGGTGTTGCTTTATCATCGGTGATGTCACCCCCATCAGGATCGGGTTTTTTACATGCTCCCAGCACTGTGATAGCAAGCAATATGGGCAATACTTTATTGATCATCTTTAAAAAATGTAATTAATATTAATGTTGACAAAATGGGTGTTGGACATTTGAATCCCTTTCACATACTGGTAAACAGGAACGCCAAATTCAGCCACTGCCTGCCAGTTTTTAAATTTTCCGGAAGAAGGCTGCCACGCTGTTCCCACAAAAAGGGAAAAGCGCTGACCACCATAATTGGCGGCATCCGATGCAGGTTCATTGTATTTGTATAAAGCGGCATCGCGACCAATCATTACTGCTGAAGCAACATGCTCCAGTCGCAATGAAGAACTTAAAACCTTTTGCCAGCGATAGGCAAACCAGGCGTTATTGGTTACTTCATTACCCCAGCTATAGCCCCTGTTGTTATATCCCAGCCGGATATTGGCATTGCTTTGCAGTGCGGCGACATACTTTTTATGGAAATATAAATAAGTAATGCCAGGAAGAAGATCAAAGGTCCCTGATCCGTTTTGCATAGAATAAGGCAGAATGTCCCCATTGGCAACTGCATTTATCCTGCCCGCAGGAAGGGATATTCCAGCGTTCAACATGACTTTATGCCGTGCCCGGTTTAAAAGGGCATATATGGCATACAACTTTGTATCTCCCAAACCCGAATAAGTCATCTCGTGACTGGAGGCCGGGGAAGCTGCACCGTCGTGAACATGATTGCTGCCCTCAGCAAACATCTGCATATGCATGTGACCGTAGTTGTAATGCAGCATAGCCATGAGTGTTAAACGATTATTCACTCCATACATGGCCATAAGCATGTTCATGTTCATTTGCATACTTTCGGGCGCCATGAGGTAAGTATTAAAAACCTCGGCGCTGCTGTACGAATGATTCCCGCTAAGCAATCCGCTCATGCTCATGCTCATATAACGATAGGATAACATCCATTCGCCTTTGGGGTGAACATGGCCCAACATCACTCCTGCAGGGAGCGCCACTTCTTTATTGCAACAACATTGTGATTCACATTGTGGTAATGAATCATTTTGCGCACCTGCTTCTGTGGCAAAAAGAACTATTGCCATCAAAAAGCAGCTTATGATTTTACACATTTAAGCTGTTTGAAAAATTAAACACTGATTTTTTCTTTTATGGAAAATCAGCATTTGGGCGGATGGAAAATGCTGCCCGGAGAAGTGGTCTTTAAAGAAAAAGAATAATTTGATAAATGGTTTTCCGCTGAAGGAGGATGAATGGAGGAAAGCTGCGGAAAATCAATAAAAAACTGAACTTCGTATTGCTCCTTACTGTTGTCGGATAAAGGGGATTTTTCCCTTTTTTCTTCTTTTTTCAACTGCTTTTTCAGATGGCATTTACCGTCGCAATGCATTTTTGGCTTGGCCTTGTTCTCGCAATACTTATTGGTAATCGCTGTTTTATTCAGCTCATAATTCACAAGAATGAACGATTTGATAAGTCCTTGTGACAATACCGCTACAATAATGAATATAGATAAAAATCGTTGCAACACTTTACAAATATATATATTCCGGCAATTGTTATGAAAAAACAATATTTTTAGAGGCATGAAAAGCACGATATTGTACCTGTTTTTTCTTTTATGCCTGAATACGTTGCAGGCACAATTCCAGTCGGCCGACCTGGGTATCAGCGGCCTCACCTGTTCCGCATGTTCACGGGGAGTGGAAATGAGCCTGCGGAAATTGCCTTTTGTTGAAAATGTAATCATGAATTTACAGCTTACCCAGGCCAAAATTATTTTTAAAAAATCAGGCGTCGTTGAAATTGAAAAACTGGCGGCAGCGGTTATTGATGCGGGATTTTCCCTGAATTATCTCAAGGCAGAATTTCTTTTCAGCAATATCGTTGTTTCCAACAATTACTGCTTCTCCTTTGAAAACAATAAATACCAATTCCTGCTTAGCGAAAATAAGACGCTCAATGGCAAGGTTATCCTTCGTTTCATTGGCGACAAATATTTGCCGAAAAAGGACGTCGCCGCCTGGAAACCCAAGATGAACAAGGCTTGTCAAAGCACCAATAAAAAAGAAAAGCTCTATTATGTTACTTTATGATGCGCAAAATCGTCATAGCTGCATTGCTGTTGCTTTCGCTGCATCTGCCGGCCCAGGAGCTTTTTCCGCTCAACGAGCAGGCCAGCAATGTCCCCAAGGGCGTTTTGGGCGCAAGGGCTTTTTCGCATTCCTATAAAGAATACGAGGTGTGGCGCAATATGAGTGGGATCCGATTGATGTACGGCTTACTTCCACGACTCACCATTATGGCCGATATCACAGCTTCCAATCACCACGGCAACACTTTACCCAATAACCTCGTCACGCACAAGCACGTGGGCAACCAAACGATTTATTATGTGCAGCCTTTCCAGCGCGGTGTGGTGTACCCCTATCTTTTCAATGGCATTCACTTGTATGCAAAGTTCCGCTTCCTCAGTATTGACGGTATGAAAACGCATTTTCGCGGCGCAGCGTATGCCGAATGGTCGAATGTGAACGCAGCGCACGACGAGGCCGAGCCTAACCTCATGGACGATACCAAGGGCTATGGCAGCGGACTCATCATCACTTATTTAAAAAATCATTTTGCGGTTTCCCTCTCTTCGGGATTTATTATTCCAGGCTCCTACAGCGGTACTTCGCAACTCTCTATCGGCACGATAACGCCCATCATTATTGAATACGGAAAAGCCTTACAATACAATTTGTCTTTTGGCTATTTGCTTTCCCCAAAGCAATATTCGAGCTATCAGGAAACCAGCATTAGTCTCTATGCCGAATTCATGGGAAAGGCCTATCAGGGGGCGAAGGTTTTTCAGGATGGCACAGAAATTTCCGTGGAAACCGACCTGCTTAAAGCCGGAAATTATGTAGATGTACATCCCGGAATTCAGTTTGTTTTTTCCTCTAATACCCGGCTCGATTTGTCGGTGGGATTGCCGCTCATAAAGGCTTCTTACACGCATTTTTACCCTTATTACTTCATCGCTGTACAGCGCTATTTTTATGCCTCAAAAAAGTAAAGAGCGATTTTTTAATGGGTTTTTTATTATCTTAATTGACACTATGTAATTATTATATATTTTTGTTATCAACTTAATCAAACGGGCAAGTATAAATTCCTGACTATGGAAACAAACTATAAAATTCTCATTCCAACAGACTTTACTTCGGTGGCTACAACAGCCATCAACCATGGCAAGAAAGTAGCCAACATCATGAATGGTAAGATTATCATCATCCATGTGGTAGAAAAAGAAGCGCAGGTTCAGAAAGCACTTGAGAAACTGCAACCCATTGTTAACGAAATCCGCGAATCGGGCGTGAAAGCAGAAATGAAAGTGGCCGTTGGCGATTTTCTCAAGCAAATTCCTGAAGTGGCCGAAGCCATGGATGTTCAGCTCATCATCATGGGAACGCATGGCAGAAAAGGCATCCAGCACCTTGTAGGCAGCTACGCCATGAAGGTAATTACCGCTTCTACAATCCCATTCATTGTTGTTCAGGACAAACGTGTTCCTGAAAGCTACAAAAACATTGTTTTCCCTATCGACCTCTCAGCAGAGACCAAGCTTAAACTCGATATGACAGCTGCGATGGCCACCCGACTCGGCTCAACAGTACACATCTTCGGTAACAAGGAAGATGATCCTTTCACCAAAAAACAGTTAGAAGCCAATATCGCTTACGCTAAAAAATTCTTTGCACAGCAAAAAGTTCCTTTTGAAGTAAGCATCAGCGAAGAAGATGGTGATTTCGCAAAGCACTGTATTCACTATGCAGTGAGTGTTGATGCGGATTTGATCGCTATCATCAACCTCAACTACAGAAACATCAATCCTATCTTCAAACAAAGTGAAGAGGCATTGATTACCAATGAAGCACAAATTCCTGTGCTGACGGTGAATCCAACCAAAGACTTTACAGAAAAGAACCCGATGTACAACTACAGAACGGTTTAATTCGAACGAGTTTATAAAGAAAAAGCCCCGCGAAATGCGGGGGTTTTTTTGTTTTCTCTCTTTTTACTTTCCTCACACACCCAGCGTCCTTGCGAGAATTTTGTACTCAAAATTTGAAGCAACCTCATCATAAGACTGATAACAACGCACTGGATGTGAAAATGGTACTTGGCTTTAAAACAGGAAGATTACTTACTATTCGCTTCTATTCTTCTCTTGATATTTTCGAGATGCTCCTGCTTTTTGGCCTGGCGTGTTTCAATATTGGTTTTCGTGAAGTACTTATGGGCGGTGAGGAATTTCACCTGGATAGGATCCCAGTCTTCAGGATTTTTGATCCCTCCGTAATCGAGAAGCTCCTGCTGTAAAGTCAAACTGATCTTTTCAAAATCATCCCTTCCAAGATAATCTAAGTCGGCATCGCAAATGATCTCTTCCAGGTGATTGGTTGGCTTTTGCGGAATGCTGGTCGCCATGATCAATCCTTCAATAATATCAATCTGCGAGTCAGTGAACCCATAAGCAGGAAGCATTTCCTTGGCGATTTTCACGCCTTCAGGCTCATTGCTCCAATACTTGTTGAGGAAGCCTGCATCGTGCAGCAGCGCCGCCATTTTCACCAGCATCAGTTCTTCAGGATCAAGTCCTTCTGCCTTACCAATTCTTTCGGCCGCCTGAACAACATCTCGGGTATGGTGCGGACCATGGTAATACAGGTTTTCAGGCAATTCTTTTTCCAGCTTGTTGATCACATACTGCTTCACCTTATTGTAGTTGAGCTTGCTGTACACATTGAAATGGTGCAGCTCCTGGAAGGCGATATTCGGAACGAGACCCTTGCGGTCTTTCGACAGTTCCGGCTTGATCCCCTTAACGAAATACATATCGATATCGCCCTTGTTTTTCACAGGGATTTTACCCCGGTATTCGCAATCAAAATACTCCTGCACCATGTTATAGGTCGTTCCGGAGATATTGATTTGTCCGGGCTGGGAGCTCGATTCCATACGGCTTGCCGTATTCACCGTATTGCCCCAGATATCATAGGCGAATTTCTTTTTTCCTACCACCCCCGCAATGATTTCACCGGTGTGGATACCTACACGCAACTCCCATTTCGGCTTATCGGGATTATTGATGTTTTGCTGCACCTGATCCTTAATATACGCCTGTATCTGCATCGCCGCGAGAATGCAATCCACAGGGTTGGTTTTGTTACGGATAGGCACGCCACCCGCAGCCATATAGGCATCACCGCTGGTTTTAATTTTTTCAATATTGTGCTTGTCGGCAATATCATCGAAGGCATTAAATGCTGTATCAAGTTCCTCCACGAGCTCGGCCGGACGAAGGCGCTCAGCAATTTGCGTAAAGCCCTTAAAGTCAGCAAACATCACTGTCACCATCCTGTAGTGGCGCGGTGCAGCGCGACCGGTAGACAATAACTCTTTCGCGGTTTCAGCAGGAAGAATATTCAGGAGGAGTTGCTCCGTTTTGTTTTTCTCTATTTCCAGTTTCTCTTTTTGCTCCTCTATCTCCCCCTTTTTCTGCATTACCTCTTCCGTGCGCTGCTGAACCTTGTATTCCAAAACCCTCTTCTGAGTTTTGATGATGGCTACACGGGAATAGTAAACCCCCAAAACAATGGCCAAAACAATCGCGATAATAAAAGTGCGGAACCACCAGGTCATCCAGAAAGGCGGTGTGATAATGATTTTCAGGGAAGGAACATCATTCGACTTGATTCCATCGCTATTTGCAGCACGTACACGGAAAGTATAAATTCCCGGATCAAGGTTGGTGAAACTCACTTCACGCTTGTTTCCAACATCCTGCCAGTTTTCCATAAAACCTTCCAGAATATAAGAATATTGGTTGTTCTCCGGCGACGTGAAATGCAAGCCTGAATAGCGAATGGTAATGGCGTTATCAACATAAGGAATCTCAATGTATTCCAATGAATTGATGTCTTTTTTCAAAAGGGAATTCGGTCCCGGTTCTATCAATTTATTCGACAACAAAAGAGCGGTAAGCGCAATTTTGGGTGGTACTTTATTCGGCTTCACATCTTCAGGGAAAAAGACATTGAAACCGTTGATACCACCGAAATACAATTCGCCTCTTTTCGATTTATAAAAAGCCCCTTTATTGAATTCATCGCTTTGTAAACCGTCTTCTTCCTTGAATACACGAAATTTTTCAGCTACAGGATCAAATTTGGAAAGTCCTTTATTGGTGCTCAGCCAGAGCTTTCCTGAATTATCTCTCAGGATACCGTAAAGAATGTTGTTGCTCAATCCGTTTTGCTCGGTGAAATGTTTTGTTCTTCCTCTTTCTATATCGTATTTGTTGAGTCCACCGCCGTAAGTTCCCAACCACAACGTACCTTTAGGATACTCTTCAATACAAAGGATAACATCGTTGTTAAGGGACGAAGGAATCTTTTTGTCGTGAGTAATTTTTAAAAATTCAAGAAGATTCAAATCATGCGGATTCAGCACTTTATTCAATCCCCCGCCATTTGTTGCCAGCCAGATAGCATGAGAGGCATCTTCAAAAATAAAATTGATGGCGCCTTTGCCTATTCCCTTGAAATTATTGACATCGTAATAATGTTTGAAAGCTTTTGTTTCTGCATTGTTCATCACCACCAAACCCCTTTGTCCGCCTATCCAGTAGGTGCCTCTTGAATCGCAGAGAATGGAATAAACCGGATCAATAAAATCCTTTATTCCCGGAAGGTTGTAGCGCTTAAGAACGTAAGAAGTATCGCTGTTTTTTTCAACGATGAACAAGCCTTGATCGGTCCCCGCCAGCACTCTTTTCTTTTTGTCGTAGCACAATGCATACACATTCATCTGCTCTTTGTAAGCCACCTTCCTTGTAATGCCTTTTTTGCGATTGATGTAGCAAACGCCTTTTTCATTACCTACCCAGGACCCACCGGCATCATCTTCACAAAGCGACCACACATTGATAGTATGTGTAGTGATGTCCCAGTACTGCTCCATGGAATAATTCTGCAGCTTCTGCTTAAGCTTATCGAATTTGCTTACACCTCTTTCAGTAGCCAGCCAGATAATACCTGATTCATCCTGGAAAATTTTGTTGACTTTATTGTGGGCCAGCGAGAGCTCCTTGATGGCTTCCGAAAAATATTTCACAAACTGGAAAGTGGTGTCCTTTGGATTTTTTGCCGTTAAATCGATAGCATTCAAGCCATGATCGGTGCCCACCCAGAGAATGCCTTCCTTATCCTGAAAAACGTTTTGAATACGATTATCGGAAAGAGAATAAGGATTTCCAGGATTGAAAAAATAAGGATGCACCTTGAACCCAAGGTTCTTCATGTCATTTTCATTGATCATCACCCTGTTGAGGCCGTGGCGTGTACCTACCCAAACATCTCCGTTGATGTCTTCGGAGATGGAAGTGATATAATTATTCGACAAGCTTTCGCCTTTTCCCTTGTCATGCAATATTCTTTTAAAGTTTTGTGTTTGCTGACTGTAAATATTCAATCCGTTATCGGTACCCACCCAGATAATGCCCGAAGCATCCTGAGTAATGGCGGTAACGTTATTGGAGCTAATAGTGTTGGGATCTCTTTGCTGATAAACAAAATGTTTTACCTGAATACTTTCGAGGTCCGAGCCCATCAGGGTGATTTTACTTATTCCGCCTTCACGTGTTGCCACCCAGATGCTTCCCAGCTGATCGCGATATATCGACTGTATAGCCAGCTTACTTGCAGCAAGTGAATTACCGGCGAGGTTGGAAAGAGAAATAAACTGATCGCTATCGATTTTATAAATGTTGAGTCCGGCCGCAGTTCCTACCCAGATAAATCCTCTCGGATCATAACAAAGGGCGGTGATGCGGTTATTGGATAATGAAGTGCTGTTGTAGAGATCTGGTTTGTACACCACGAAATTATAACCATCGTAGCGGTTCAGTCCGTCCTGTGTTCCAAACCACATAAATCCCCTTCCATCCTGTATGACTTCGTTGACAATGTTGTGGGAAAGTCCGGCCTTGGTGGTAAAGCGACTGAACTTGATATCGTCGCTTTGTCCCGCCAGCAGCTGGAAACAAAGCAAAGAAAGGATTAGAAATGCTGACCTCAAAAGAATTGGTTTTTCTGCGCTTCTAAAGTAGGGAAAAAATGGAGGCAAGAGGCTTGAATTTTTAGCAATTTTACTAACATGCTTTATATGAGAAACTGATCGTTTTAAGTAATGCGTACGTGGGTTTCCCTTATAGACGATAGGGGTATGCAGGAAAGTGCGGGAGGAGGGAGATGAACAAACTATGCCGTTTGAATGGCCGCGCCATCACACAAAAAGCCTTCACACGCCCTCTTCTCCATAAGGGAAACCCACACATACATCTTAATGATGATATAGGATTTACTTCGACAAGAAGATATTCTTTCTCTTCTTGCTAGAGAAGCTGTCGTAGAAGTGCAATCTTCTCTTTTTACCACGGCCTATTGAGTAGGAATCCTTGTATTTGCTTCCAGAAGATTTTTTGGATTTTACCGAATAACTATCACGGTAATCGCCCTGGGCTTTTTTGCGGCTGTCGGCCGAATAAGAATCATCCTGATGTACTCTGCTCTTTTTGAAGGGACGAGAGCTGTAACTGTCGCGGTATTTATTCTTACCCCTCGGCGTTCTTACTGTATCATCGTAATAGGAGTGGTGACATCCTGTAAAAACAGCAGCAGTGAGCACAAGAGCTATGGTCGCAATAAGTCTGATCAAAATAAAAAAATTAAAATGTAATGAATGCTTTTTATGCCTTGTCGGTCGCGCCGGTCGCTACTGATTGTCCGGCCAGGTTTTCAAGGTCTCTGTCAAAAAGATACAAACCCCCTTTATCGTTGCCGATGAGGTGCAGCTTGTCCATGATTTTTCTTGCAGTTGCTTCTTCTTCAATTTGCTCAGCAACGTACCACTGCATGAAATTATGGGTGGTAAAATCTTTTTCCTTGAGGCAGATGTCCACCACATGGTTGATTTCTTCGGATACAAAAACTTCGTGTTTCAGCAAGCCTTCAAACAAAACAGTAAGAGAAGTAAAATCGGTAGCCGGCTGTTTAATGGCCGGGATTTTAGCTTGTCCACCTCTTTCATTCACATATCTTACCAGTTTCAGCATGTGCAATCTCTCTTCGTCGGAGTGACGGTAGAGGAATTCTGCTGTACCGCTCAAGCCTTTGTTTTCAGCCCAGGAGGCCATAGAAAGATAAAGGTTGGAGGATTCGGCTTCTAATAAAATTTGCTTGTTTAAGGTGTCCTGTACTTTTTTGGAAAGCATTTTAGTTAAATGTTGGTTTCAACCAAACATACCGAATTATTTGTTTTTTACAAAGTGATGGTCGAAGAGATTTAAAGAACCGAATGTTAAAAATCCGGCTCTTCTTTTCCCTGTTTATTGACACCACTACTCTACGCTTCTGGTGAAGGTGTAAGTTTGTGTGCTTTTCTCCTCGTCGTTTTCATAGATGGTCTCTACGATTTCGATTTTATATTTATTTGCCTTGTCGACTTTCTCCTTGATAATTTCTGATTCATAACAACCACCATCCAGGTAGTTGAGTCCAGTGAGGTCTCCCGACAGCCAGCGACCATTTTTCATATCATCAGAATATTGTCCGGCACCAATCAGTTTTCCTTCCTTATTGTATTCCTTCCACCAGCCCTGCTTCTTGAAGTTTTTCACTTCGCCTTCGAATTTGAGTCCGCCATCGTGGTTAAAAATCTGCAACTTACCTGTTCCGTTTTTCACCAGTGTATCGCCGCTCGCAGAAACATAAGTAGAATAATTGGCTATAAACTCCACTTCGCCCAAATCGCTTTCACAGTTTTCCACAGGTTCTTCTGAGATAAGGAAGCCTTTGTATTTCAGTCGGCCATTATCATAATATCCTGTATAGGTTCCCATGGCAAAGGAAGTGTCGGCGCCCATTACATAAGAGCTGTCCTGCGTATAATTGATCTCCGCGAGTTTTCTTCCTACTGAGTTGTAATAGCTCCACACGCCGTTTTTGTACATTTTCAAAGGGGCTGCGTAATCTTCTCCAACTGGAGAATATTCATAATCTCCATCAAAACCACCCTCATACATGTAATCCTCGTTGTAAGCATACTTTTCTTCTTTGGTCTCAGGATACATCTGCATGTTGCCTTCGGCATAGAGTTTACCGTTGGGATGGAAAACCTTCACTTTTCCGGCGAAGGCCAATAGGCTTTCCCAGTTAGGGAGCAGATAATCATATTGAAAATAGTCTATGCGACTGCTATCAATAGTGAAAACCAGTCTTTTCATTCCAAAGCCATCCATGAAAGTGAAATTTCCTACCGCTTCTCCCTTGTGGTAATTAATGTAACACTGACTTTTAATTTTATATGTTCTGTAATCAATGCTGGCGTCATATGCTGGTCCTTCCAGTGTGTCGTTCACATAATTTCTGATCATCATTGTATCGCCGATTTCGTTGATTCGATAAGTGATGCCTTGCTGTTTACCGTTTTCATAAAACGAATACGCTTTGATTTTTCCTTCCTTGGTATAATCAATCGATGCGCCGTTCAGCTTTCCTTCCTTATTGTAATAAGTACAGCTAGCCACTTTCCCATTGCTGTAATAGCGCACATTGCTATCGACAGGCATCCCCTTGTCATTGTAACCGACCTCTTTTAAGTAGCGCTTTTTTTCCTTCTTGTCATAAGACCATTGTTCTGTCTTTCCATCAAGAAATCCTTCGTAAAGCGATGTTTCAATGGTCTCATCCTTTCTCATTCTTCCAAAAGCTCCTTTCCTGATGTTTCTTGCATAGAGTTTGCCATGAGGCAAACTGTTTTTGAAATCGCAATAACCAGTAATTTTATCTTGTGGCGTATTGAATTTCAGTTCGCCGTGGACAAGTCTTCCATTTACAAACTGCAACTCTACGTGTGAGCGACCGAGGAAGAGTTTCTGTTTACGCATTTCTCTCCTCATTCTTCGCTTCAACCTTTTATCATCGTATTCGCTCTCCCCTTCTCCATAAGCAACATCATAAGAATACATGCTTGTCTTAAGATCAAAAGGATTCAGCACCAGCTTATTTCCTTTTTTAGCTACCATTTCATCTTCTTTGTGCATACACAAATCGAAGCGGCCGGTATAAGGCATGCCATCATAGAAAAGCAATAAAGAATCCATGAAGTTGCCCTTTGTCCTCAAACGCATAAGCTGCTTAAATGCCTTTCCGGAAGAAATTCTTTTGTCGGCCATTGACGAAGTATCCTTAAACGTGTAAAGCACCAGCTTGGCTTTGCTGGCCGTCAGGATAGTTTGATAAGCCGGACTCGCTGTGTCATAGCTGGTAATTTTAAAATCGAGAGCAAAGCGGCGCTCACTGTCTTCCGTGCGGATGAACTTCTGGTGATCTAAAACCGGACTCTCGTATTTGTATTTCACATTTCCTCCGTGTGTTTCGATAGAGATGAGGCGAAGTGTATCGGTAGAAGATTCCTTCCATCCCGGTTCGAAAAGTTGTGCATACTCTGCAAATTCAACCATGTATTTCCCCTCTTTGTTGATGCCTTCTCTCTGATAAATTCCATAATCACCCGTAGAATCGCTGGCGAAGAAACGACGCGCCTCTATTTTGCCATCGAGATCAAAATCAGTAAGCACATAACGTTTGTGTTCATTGGTATCAGGCAGAACTGTCCTTACAGTAACCGGCTTTCCGGAAGAAGTAAAAATAGTGTCGAAAATAGTATTGCCGGAATCATCATAGGAATATTTTGCCATTAGAGCGCCGTTCCTGTGATAGCAGATAAAAGGCGTTTCGGAAGGAATATGATCGGTATAGAAAGAGGAATATACTGTACGTAGTTCGGCTTCTCCTTTTTTGTTTTTTTCAGTGACCAGAGAATCAATAAAAGAGCTGAACGGAGGTTCCGTATTAACCAGTCCGGATGCCGAATCGGCATAAGACTCTAGCATCAGTTTACCATTGTAGTAATACTCTTTATAGTGTTTTGAAAACTTGCCGCTTTCTTCCGCAAAATATTCTACAGAAAGATAGGTAGAGTCCTTCACTTCGTCGTAAAAATATTCGCGGTGCCAGCCGTAGGGATTGCCATTTTTATAAGTGCCCTCTTCTTCTACATATATCTTACCGTTGTGGCTTCTGTAATCCGTATAAGGTCCGTCGAGCAAGCCCATTCTGTAATGACTGATGTTAGCGTAGGTGCTATCGCCATTTACATGGAAAATATTCTGGCATTCGCCGTCTTTCAAACCAGCGGCGTAGTAAAGTTTTTTATCCATCAAACCGCTTTCTGTGTAGAGAATGGCCCGTCCGTTAATTTTTCCGTCCTCCACCGAAAATTCGGCGCGCACCAAAGGCAAGACTTCCTTTCCGAAACGCTTTCTCCAGCGGTTTTTCCGGGTGTTGGGCGCATCCTGCAGCAACACATATTTGCCAGTGGGCAGGGAGTCGAAAACGGGTGGTATTTCACCGTTGAAATGACTGTAATCGGAATAAGTGTATGTGGAGCGAGAGTTGATAGAATTGAAAAGTTCATAGGACAACTCGTTTTCTACTTCGCTCATCATTTTTCTTAGTTTGCGCGAACTGTATTTGTGGCGACCAAATCCTGGAATCCTATGTCGTTTATACTTTGGTTTTTTTACTTCCTCCGCATTTTCAACGCGGAAAGGATGAACGAGGTATTTCTCGTTTTTAAAATCAAATGTGTCCAGCTGCGCACTTGCAGAAACAACAAGCAGCATGAGGAAAACGAAAATCGTGTTTTTCATAAAAAATTGAAGAATATAATTATCCAGTCTTGTTCTCGGCGCCAAAGATAGATTATTATACTTTTGCACAATGAATAACATCGTAAAATCTTTCGTTTTAACTTTTATTTTGTCTTCGTTTTTTGTGGCCGCTATGGCACAAAACCCCACCCAATCGGTGCGCGGACAAGTAACTGATAAAAACTCTAAGCTGCCCGTTTCCGGCGCGTCGGTGAGTGTTGAAAATTCTAATCCGCTGATCTCTGCAAGCACCGATAGTATGGGCTATTTCAAACTGGAAAATGTTCCTGTTGGCCGGCAAACCATTCTGGTAAATTCGGAAACACACGGCAGCACGGCTCTGCCCAACCAGGAAGTAAAATCGGGGAAAGAGCTTTACCTGGAAATAGAAATGGAAGAGAAAGTGATCAATGTGAAAGAAATAAAAGTCACGAGAAAAAATAATTCGAAGCCTGAAAATGAAATGATCACCACCAGCAACGTTAATCTTACGCCCAAGCAAACCGAACGCTTTGCGGGAAGCCTTAGTGACGTGTCGCGCATGGCGATGAATTATGCAGGTGTAATTTCTTCCTCTGATAACCGCAACGATATCATCATTCGCGGAAATTCTCCGTCGGGAATTTTGTGGCGACTCAACGGCATCAATATTCCCAATCCCAACCACTTCGGATCACTGGGAAGCACCGGAGGACCCATCACTATCCTCAATAACAATAACCTCGCGAAATCAGATTTCATGACAGGAGCTTTTCCTTCTGATTACGGAAATGCTGTTGCCGGCGCTTTCGATTTGAAGCTGCGTCACGGCAATAACGAAAAATTTGAAGGCACGGGGATGTTTGGTTTCAACGGACTGGAGCTTGGCGCCGAAGGGCCTTTCAGCAAAAAGAGCAAGGCTTCGTACATGGCGAATTACCGTTATTCAACGCTGGGTATTTTTGATGCGCTGGGCATTTCTTTTGGTGTTGCTGCCGTACCTCAATACCAGGATTTGACTTTCAATATCGACGTGCCAATCGGACAGAAATCGGCGCGACTTGAGCTTTTCGGTGTTGGTGGGAAAAGCGATATCGCCATCCTTGCCAGCAAAGCGAAAAAAGCGAACGATGTTTCTTATACACAATCGGGGACCAACGCCTACCTCAACTCATCCATGGGTGTTGTCGGCCTGAGTTACCTCTTCTATATCAATCCGAAAACGCACTTGCGTGCAGTGCTGGCGGCATCAGGGACCGGACAAGTGGTGCGTACTGATTCGCTGGATGATCAACTCGAAAACCCCGGAAAAATTTATGAGAACAATTCCACCGAAATAAAATACTCGCTCAACTGGTACATTAACACCAAGTTTTCTTCGCGCAATTCCTGGAAATCAGGTGTGATTGTGGATCTCTACCACGTGAAATATTTTGAGAATTTCATGGCAAATTCCAACTGGTACTCCTCTTTCGATTTTAACGGTCAAACAGTGTTGGTACAGGGCTATTCACAGTTTCAGCACAAATTCACCGATCAGCTGAAGCTCAACGCGGGCGTGCATTACCAAACCTTAACGCTCAATTCTGCTTATGCCATTGAACCGCGTGCCGGATTAAGCTGGGATTTCGCTAAAAAGCAATCTCTGTCGGTTGCAGCGGGCATGCATTCTCAGATTCAGCCTTTTAGCACTTATCTGCTGGAAAGTACGCTAAGCAACAATTCAAAAGCAAGAACCAATGAAGATCTTGGCTTCACTAAAAGCAATCACTTTGTACTCGGCTACAACCTCGCCATTTCCAATGTGACCAGAATGAAAATAGAAAGCTATTACCAGCAGGTTTCCAATGTTCCTGTGTTGGATAATTCATATTTCAGTATGGCCAATTTCGGCGCCGATTTCTCTTTCCCTGCAGTAGACAGCCTTGTCAACAAAGGAAAAGGAAAGAACTACGGACTGGAATTTACTTTGGAAAGAAACTTTAGTAAAGGCTATTATTATTTGCTGAGCGCCTCTTTGTACGACTCTAAATATACTGGTGGCGATGGTGTAGAACGAAATACCGCTTTCAACGGCAATTATGCTATCAATGCCTTGTCGGGAATTGAGATCAATCTCACCAAAAAAGCCATTCTGCAATTCGACGGAAAAATCACTATGGCCGGAGGAAAAAGATACATTGGTATTGATCTTGATAAATCAATTGCTGCCGGACGTGTTCGCTACAATCTGGATGATATTTATGTACACAAATTCCGCGATTATTTCCGCGCCGACCTTAAAGCAAGCTTTCGCTGGAATGCGAAGAAAATCACGCATGAGTGGAGTATCAATGTTCAGAATATACTCAATACTCAAAATGTTTTCCAGCAGATTTACGACAATGTTGCCAAGGCGGTAAAAACCGAATACCAGCTGGGAATTTTTCCAGTAGGATCGTATAAGATTCTGTTTTAAATTTTCTCAGGGAGCACACAGATTTTTCACAGAGAACATCTGTGTTGTTCTGTGCCATCTTCGATAAGCCTTTGTTCATAACTTCTCCAACCTTCATGGCGCAATATTGTTGCTTTGATTATTTTTAGTCAACATGAGTAAAAACAAAAAAAACAAAAGCGACGGAGCCCTCACCAATATGGTGCTGGACCTCTTCTACAAGGCTGGAAAAGAGCTTAACCACAAACAGATTTGCAAGGATTTGCGCGTTACAACCAAAGATGGTCAGCGACAAATACTCAACATTCTTTTTGATCTTATTGATAAAGGAAGTGTTAAGGAAATTCACCGCGGAAAATTTGTGTTGGGCGAAGGAAAAGGAAGCAAGGAAGGCCTTGTGGGTCGAGCCGATTTTACAGCTTCGGGTGCTGCTTACGTTATCGTGGAAGGTTCTGAAGAAGACATCTATGTTCCTGCAAAATTCACGGGAGACGCACTGCACCAGGATATGGTGAAAGTGGAACTCATTCCCGGCCGCGGCAAGAAGCCAGAAGGGAAAATCGTGGAAGTGGTGGAGCGCAAGCGCACTGATTTCATTGGCACTGTGGAGCTGGTAAAAGATTTCGGATTCGTGGTTCCCGACAATCCGAAAATCCATGTTGATTTCTATGTTCCTTCAGGAAAACTCAATAAGGCAAAAAACGGCGAAAAAGTGATTGTGAAAATGCTTGATTGGCCGAAAAACGCCAAGAATCCGAATGCCTCAATTCTTGAGGTTTTAGGAAAGGCCGGCGACAACGATGTTGAAATGCATGCGATTTTGTTTCAGTATGGCCTCCCTTCCAAATTCCCGAAAGAAGTGGAAGAATATGCCGAAAGAATTCCTGATAAAATATCCGAAGCAGAAATCGCGAAACGCCGCGACATGCGCAAAATCACTACGTTCACCATCGATCCGCACGACGCAAAGGATTTTGATGACGCCTTGTCGATACAAAAGCTCCCTAATGGCAATTGGGAGATTGGTGTGCATATCGCCGACGTGTCGCATTACGTATTGCCGGGCTCCATTATCGATAAAGAAGCCTACGATCGCGCTACCTCTGTTTACCTTGTGGATCGTGTTGTTCCAATGCTTCCCGAAAAATTGTCCAATGGTGTTTGTTCACTTCGTCCGCACGAAGAAAAGCTGTGTTTTTCCTGCATTTTTGAAATCAATGATAAAGCGGAAGTGCTTGATCGCTGGATAGGCAGAACCGTGATTTATTCCGACCGCCGCTTTACTTACGAAGAGGCGCAACAGGTGATTGAAACCGGAGAAGGCGATTTGAAAGAGGAAATCCTCACCTTCGACCGCCTCGCAAAAATCCTCCGTAAAGAGCGTATGAAGGACGGAGCCATCAGTTTCGATAAGCTGGAGGTGAAGTTCCATCTCGATCCGGATGGAACGCCTACGGGCATTTATTTCAAGGAATCAAAAGACGCCAACAAACTCATTGAGGAGTTTATGCTGCTGGCCAACAAATACGTGGCGCTCTATGCGGGAAAGGATCAGAAAAAAACTTTTGTGTACCGTGTTCACGATTTACCGGGAATGGAAAAATTCAATGTTTTTGCGGGTTTCGTGAAACAGTTCGGTTATAACCTCCACGCACAAACACCTCGTCAGGTAGGCGCTGCGATCAACAAAATGCTGATCGACGCCAAGACTAAAAATTACGGTTCTATGCTGGAAACTCTTGCTGTTCGCACGATGGCGAAGGCGGAGTATTCCACAGAAAATATTGGTCATTACGGTTTGGCCTTCGATTTTTATTCGCACTTCACCTCTCCCATCCGTCGTTATCCCGATGTGATTGCGCATCGATTATTGCAACAATATCTTGATGGTGGTTCTTCGGCAAATAAAAACGTGTACGAAGAACAATGCGTGCATTGCTCGGAAAGAGAAAAACTGGCGGCAGACGCAGAGCGCGATTCCACAAAATACAAACAGGTGGAATACCTGAAAGCGCATCTCGGCGAAACTTTTGAAGCTGTTATTTCAGGCGTTACCGAGTGGGGCTTGTATTGCGAAATCATTGAAAACCGTTGCGAAGGTATGGTATCTCTCAAAACCATGTTTGGTGATTCGTGGGCTTTTGATCCCGATAACTACCGCATTGTTGGTCGAAACACCGGTAAAATTTACCAGTTTGGAGACAAAGTGAAAATCAAGGTGATGGGAGCCAATCTGGTGAAAAAGCAACTGGATTTCACGTTAGTGGATGAAAAAGATGAGGATTTTTAAATCGATTTGATCAAGCCTATTTCCAACAGGAACAGCACGATATACAACAGCACAAGCAATGAAAAGAAGATAATGACAGGAAGATGCCATTTCTTTTTTTCAGCCTTGTATTTCTTCATCAAATCAGAAATCACGAACAAAAGTATAGCGAAGAGAATGAGATCAAAAAGATGATCGTCGAGCAAGCCGCCCATGAAAAATAAAATAAGGGAAAGCACCGCTACAATTGCAACAAACCACGACGCAGCCTTTAATACCGAACCTTTTGCCATTACACGAAATTGAGTCGGTTCAATAAATCATCTCTGTAAGAACCACCAACAGAAATAGGTGTATCGTCTCCTTCCAGGAATAAGATACCTTGTGATTGTTCCAGCGATACAATGCGATCAACGCGCACAATAAATGAGCGGTGAACACGGATATACTGACTTGCCGGCAGTTTTTGCTCTATGTCCTTCATCGTGGAATGCAGCGTGTAATCTTCTTTGGAAGTATGGAAAATAACGTAATCCTTAAGCGCTTCAACGTAAAAAAGTTCGGCCATTTTTATTTTCACAAGCTTGGATTTAGCACGGATAAAAATGAAATCCGGAGAAGTTCTTTCATCCAGAATGGCCGAAAAAACCTTCACTTCTTTTTTCAGCTCCATCGTTTTTTTGTGCTTGTAAAGCGCCATTTCAATGGAGGTGTGCAAATCTATTTCCTTGAAAGGTTTTAAGATATATCCGTAAGGCTCTGTGATTTTTGCTTTTGATAAGGTGCTCTCATCGGCATAAGCCGTGAGGAAAATTACAGGCAATTCGTATTCTTCTTTTACTACTTCAGCTGTATCTATCCCGCTCTTTTTTCCTTTAAGCATGATGTCCATCAGAATAATGTCCGGTTGATTTTCCATTAGGATTTCCAGTGCTTTTTCGCCGGAGGAAGCAGTGCCGATCACCTGGTAACCCATTTTTTCCAAACTCATCTGGATGTCTTTGGCCACAATGTTTTCGTCTTCTACTATCAGTACACTAATGTTGTTCATAAACAGTGCTTAGTTTGCTTTAAATTCAATTACAAAACAGGTTCCTTTTGCTTTTTTCAGAACCAGCTCCCCATCAATCTGTTCCGATAAAGTAACCACCAGTTGCAAGCCTAGGGAATCTGTTTGTTTGTAGTTGACATTTGCTGGCATTCCCACGCCGTCATCTTCAACCTTAAGTACATTCAACCCTCCTGTGGTGCGTTTCAAAGATACAAAAATGTTTCCCTTCTGATTATCAGGAAATGCATATTTGAGGGAATTCGACACCAGTTCGTTCACGATGAGTCCTGTTGGAATCGCTGTATCCAGGGTCAGGAAAATATTTTCAATGTCGTAATTAAGTGTCACACGCCCGCTTACCGAGTAGGAATAAAGTAAATTAGAGCACAGACTCTTCAGGTAATCGCCAAAATCAACATGTGAAAAATTCTTGGTCTGGTATAAACTCTCGTGAATAAAGGACATCGACTTGATCCTGTCGCGACATTCCTTCAGCATAGAGAGGGTGTACTGATCCTTCACGTAAGACGACTGCAGGTTTAGTATGCTGGAGATCACCTGAAGGTTATTTTTTACGCGATGGTGCACTTCTTTGAGTAGCATTTCCCTTTCCGAAAGGGTTTCCATTAATTTGGCTTCACTGGCTTTTCTTTCTGCTATTTCTTTTTCAAGGAAAGATGTTGTGGCTTCGGCAATCTCTGCTCTCAGTTTTTCTTCCTGTGCACGCATCCTTTCAGAGATGTCGTGTGCTGTAATAATAAACACGCTTTTGCCGAAATAGGATCCCGTGCGGATATTTATTTCAAGTGGAAAAAATTCATTCTTATTGTTTCGTCCTTTCCAGTCGAATTGCTGAGGATTTCCATCCTTTGCCTTCTTCATTTTTTTCTGAAAAGCTGAATAAGGATTCTTGCTTTCGTCACCAATAATTTCCAGTGTTTTTCCAATGATCTCTTCTTTGGATAAACCATATTTTACAATAGCCGAATGATTTATATCAATGATGTGTTCGCTTTCATTAACAATAAAAATATAATCGGAACTGGTATTGAACAATTCGAAATAACTCTTGATGCTTTTGTTCTTAAATTCTTCCGCTTCTTTACGCCGTGTGATGTCACGAACAATAGCCTGAAGCATAGTTTCGCCGTGGACATCAAAGGAATTCAGACTCACCTCGGCATCGAATTGTTCTCCTTTAAAACGCAGAAACTTCCAATAAAAAAATTGTGATTTTCCCTGAAGTGCAAGCAAAGTAAGATCGTAAAATTTAAGGATGGAATCGGCACCATCAGGCTGTTTTTCGGGCAAGAAATGATAGAGTGGCTTACCCATGATCTCCTTTTGCGTACAGCCAAACATCTCCAGTGACTTTTCATTACTATCGATTACCTTATTGTCTTTGATAATAAAAATAGAGTCGTTGGCTTTCGAAAAAAGCATTCTGTGCTTTTCTTCGCTGAGGCGCAGCTGGCCTTCTATTTCCAGTGTGGGTTGTTTTTTTCCTGTTGATGGAGATTTTACCTTATTACTTTTTTTCTCCTTCATCTTTTTTCTCTTCAGGGTTTACTTTGAGTCCGTTGATTTTATATTCCTCGTCGCTCCTGAAAATAATTATTTTTTCTATTTCTCCCGCCTCACTGAAATATTTCCATTCGCCATTTTTCATTCCTCCAACGTATGGCCCTTCCGATTTCAGTGCTCCCGACGGATAATAATATTTATGTGTACCCACAGCATTTCCCATCTGGAATGCTCCTTCAAATCTTGGTTTTCCTGTATCGGTGTAAATGTGTTTCCACATGCCTTCACGTAAATCATTCTTATATGACCCCACTTCTTTGTATACACCCATTTCATACAACCACTGTCCTTCCTTCAGTCCCTGAACATAAGCGCCTTTAATTACTATCTTTCCATCCTCTGAATACTCTGTTGTTGTTCCTTCCTCCAGTCCGTTATCATACGTTTCTTCGCGCAACAATTTTCCGCTATCGTAATACCATTTCCATTCGCCGTCGGGCAAGCCCTTACTGTTGTATTCGCCCTGCTGCTCCACTTTTCCATTGGAATAATAATAAATCCATTTACCCACTTTTACATCGTACTTGAAATGCCCGCTCACCTTGAGCTGATGATCGTCATAATACTCTTTCCACTCTCCGTTTTTTACACCAGAACTACTGATAATTCCTGAACCAACTTCTAAATCATCCTTGTAAATTTTTGTAGCTGTAACGTTGCCCTGCTCATCAAAAAATTTATGCATTCCTTCTTTCTTTCCGTTCACATAAGCCCCGGCAGATTTTACCTTCATGTTGGGATAATATTCCTTCTTTACTTCGGCTTTAGCCAACTCCGGCGCATTTTCAATTTTTACTCCATTTTCATATTTGGCAATTTCTTTCAGATTGCCCGATGCATCATAACTTCTGTAATAACCATTTAATAAATCGTTGTTGTAAAAACCTTCTCCTTTAATTGTTTTGTTGGGATAAAACCATTTCCATACATCTTGTTTTTTTCCTGAAGCATCAAAGGCATTAATACTTTCTTTCTTTTGTAAAATTCCCCCTTTGTAATAAGAAATCTCTTGAATTAAAGTATCTGATAATTCGCTGTATTTATAGGCTTTTCCGTTTTGTTTTCCTTTTTCAAACCAAAATTCTGATTTCAATTTTCCGGAAGGATAATAAGTATAGGAAAAGCCCTCTTTTTCATCATTAATGAAATACTCTTTAGATACAGGTAAAGAATCGTAAGTAATTTTCCAGCCGTTCTTTTTTCCGTTTTTATATTCTATAGATGAATTTAATTTTCCGCTTTCGTCATAAAATTTCCAAACGCTGTCCAATTCGAAATTTTTACGATTTCCTTCGGTACGAATCTTCCCGTTTTCGTAATAGGTTTTCCAGTATTTATCAGGTTTTCCGTTGGTGATATAACCTTCACTAGACTTAATTCCGGAAGGATAATAGTAGGTGGTAAATTTAGTGGAATCCTGACTGTAGGAAGTAAAAAAGCAAACGCTTAAAAACAGAATTAATATTTTATACTTCCAGTTCTGAATCATCTACAACCCCAGTTTTTCTGATATTTCCAACATCCTGATGATGGGGTTTTTTGCCTCTTCAATAAGCTTTAGATCCATCTCAATAGCTGGTAATTCATACTTGAGGCAATTGTACAATTTCTCCAGCGTGTTGAGGCGCATGTGCGGACAATCATTGCAGGCACAGGTATTATTAGGTGGAGCAGGAATAAAAGTTTTATCGGGAGAAGCTTTCTGCATCTGATGTAAAATTCCTGATTCGGTAGCAACTATAAATTCCTTGCAATCACTCTTCACTGAATAATTTAATATTCCTGTTGTAGATCCAATATAATCAGCCATTTGAAGTAAAGCCGCCTCACACTCCGGATGAGCCAGCAATTGTGCTTTAGGATGCTTGTTTTTCAACTGCGCTATTTTTTCCAGAGAGAATATTTCATGCACCATACATGATCCGTTCCACAACACCATCTCTCTTCCTGTTTTCTTCATCAGGTAAGCACCAAGGTTTTTATCAGGAGCGAAAATTATTTTTTGCTCTTTAGGCAGACTTTCAATGATTTGCAACGCGTTGCTGGAAGTACAAACTATATCTGTCAGCGCCTTTATTTCTGCTGTACAATTCACATAGGAAATAACAATATGATCGGGATGTGCCTCTTTAAACTTTTTGAATTCGTCGCCCGGACAAGAATCGGCCAGCGAGCAGCCGGCTTTCAAATCAGGAAGGAGTACTTTTTTATTTGGAGAGAGTATCTTAGCGGTTTCAGCCATGAACTGAACACCTGCGAAGACAATGATATCGGCGTTGGTTTTAGCAGCCTGCTGTGACAAGCCCAAACTGTCACCAATGTAATCCGCGATGTCCTGTATATCAGCATCCTGATAATAGTGGGCAAGGATAACAGCATTTTTCTCCTTCTTGAGCTTTTGAATTTCATGGAACAAATCTAAGGAAGGATTCACAGAAACATCTAAATACCCTTTCTCCTCAATATCATTAATATTTAAATTCATTTTATCTTTTATGTTATTGTAATATATCCTGTTAGTATTGTGTCTATCTTTTTGTTTTTTATTTGGAATGTTGATTAACTCTTCTTTATTAACCGGTTATTAACTGCTTAAATTTTTGAATTCATTGATAGTTAAGTAAATAGTATGTTTTTAACAATCCGTGATAATTTCGATAAAGTTAATAAACAGGTCTGGATTTATTGTTTATATAGTGTTAACTATTTTGTTTTAAGTTTTTCGTAAATCATTTTTTGTTTCAAATAAGATTACGCATTAGAATTATATTTAAGATTAACTGCCTATTTTTACTTCAAAGTTATCAGACTCGTTTTTTTTAGTGCACAATGAAGCTGTTAACAACTATTGAAGTTAAACCATTTAAAAACAGTGGTTTAATTTTTTAGGAAAAAGCACTGTTTGTAAAATGTTAATATCGTAAATCATGAAAATAGCTATTGCCGCCGATCACGCAGGATTTCATCTTAAAGATACTATAAAAGAATACCTGGCCTCAAAAGGCTATCAGGTAAAGGATTTCGGAACGGATTCCGATCAGAGTTGTGATTATCCTGATTATGCGCATCCTTTGGCAAAAGCCGTTAACGATGGTGCTTATAAATTAGGAATATTGATTTGTGGTAGTGCTAATGGTGTGAATATCACTGCTAATAAACACCAGAAAGTACGTTCCGCACTTTGTTGGAATGTTGAAGTGGCTAAACTGGCCCGTCAGCACAATGACGCTAATGTTGTGGCTTTACCATCGAGATTTATTTCAAAGGAACTGGCTATGGAAATAGTAGAAGCTTTTATATCAACTGATTTTGAAGGAGGAAGACATGCTAACAGAGTCAATAAAATAGCTTGCTGAGATGAAATTTTTCCTTTTTAGTTTTTGCTTACTGACAATTCAGCTGTACGGACAGGATTCGGTTGCACTGAAGTACTCCAGGGTTATCCGCTCCTCTGATATAAAAGAATACATTACCGTATTAGCTTCCGATTCACTTGAAGGAAGAGAAACCGCCCAGCCCGGACAAAAAAAAGCAGCACAATACATTGCTAAACAATTCAACAGCTTTGGTATCGGTCCGAACAAAGGCATTTATTTCCAGCCTTTTTATCTCTTTACTTTAAAACCGGAAAAAGTATCTATTGATATCAATGGACAGAAATTGGAATTCATGAAGGATTTCTACCACCTTTCTGAATTTTCTAACGATACACTTTCTTCTGTAAAGGTTGTTTTAATGAATAAAGTCAGCGCTGATGTAAGGGATAAAATAGTTTTTGTTGTATTAAAGGACCATTCGGAAAATGAAATAAAGGAATGGATGAATTGTAATGCAGCGGCGGTTTTCTTCATTGATGAAAAAGCCGAGAGTAAAATGAGTACCTGGAATACTTACCTGAGATCAGAAAAATTAAAGGTATTGGATAATAATATCAAACCCCCGGTATTCTTCATTTCTAAGAAGTCGGCAAAAAAAATACTGAAAGGAAAACTGAAGAAAAAGAATTTTTCAGGGAAAGAAATCGAATGTAAAATAGACATACAAATTGGCGTTGAATCGGAAAAGGTATCGTCGGAAAATGTGATTGGTTATATTGAAGGCAGCGACTTGAAGCATGAGCTGGTAGTGGTTACTGCGCATTATGATCACCTTGGTATTCATGATGGTCAAATCTATCATGGTGCTGATGACGATGGTTCAGGAACCGCTGCTGTGATAGCACTTGCCCATGCTTTTCAACAAGCAAAAATGGACGGCAAAGGTCCGCGCAGAAGCATGTTGTTCATGACGGTTTCGGGCGAAGAAAAAGGCTTGCTGGGATCTTCTTATTATGCTGCCAATCCTTTGTTTCCGTTGGAAAATACCGTTGCCGATTTAAATATCGATATGATAGGCCGCATAGATGAAAAACACGGAACAAATCCTGATTATGTATATCTCATTGGTAGCGATAAATTAAGCTCCGAACTCCACAAAATCAGTGAAAATGCTAACACTACTTACACAAAGCTCGAGCTGGATTATACTTTCAATGCACCCGAAGATCCAAACCGTTTTTACTATCGTTCAGATCATTACAACTTTGCTAAAAATGGAATTCCAGTGATTTTCTATTTCAATGGAACTCACGCCGATTATCACCAGCCAACGGATACGAGTGACAAAATCAATTTTGATAAAGTGGAAAAAATCGCGAAACTGGTTTTCTTCACCGCATGGGATTTAGCCAACAGAGACAAAAAAATCGTTGTTGATACCAAAAACGATTTCAAGAATTCCCGCTAAAAAACCAACTCTACGAGCTGTATCCTGCTCCCCGGAAGCGTTTGGATGATTCCGCGCATTTCCAGCTGGAACAAATGGTTTTTCAGTACAGGTAGTGGTAGTTCCGAAAGAGAAGAAAGTGTGTCCACATGAATTCCGTTGGCTTCCGCGATAAAACCCAATATTTTTTGTTCGGGATCGGAGAAAAGATTCATGTGCATCTTCAGCTGTTTCTCTTTCTTTCCTTCTCCCCAACCCATTTGTTTTATGAGGTCTTCAGCATTTTCTATCATAATTGCCTTTTGACCTTTTATAAGATAATTACAACCCAGGGAATATTTATCAATGGTTCTTCCCGGATAAGCAAAAACCTCTCTTCCGTAGGAATGCGCAATATCGGCGCTAATGAGCGATCCGCCTTTTTCTCCTGATTCTATTACGATAGTGGCATCACACAGGCCAGCAACAATTCTGTTTCGTTTGGGGAAATTTTCCCGGTCGGGATTGGTACCTGAAAGAAATTCAGTGAGCAACCCTCCTCTTTCCACCATTTTTTCTGCGGTATCACGATGTGCTGAAGGATATATTCTATCGAGTCCGTGACCCAAAACACCTACGGTATCCAGGTTGTTTTCCAGGCAAGCGCGATGTGCTTCTATATCAATACCCAAAGCAAGGCCACTTATCACCAAAATGTTATAATCCTTCAAATCCTGAATCAGTTTATTGGTTACAGACCTACCGTATTCGGTGCATTTTCGGGAACCCACTATAGCAATGGTTTTTCCTGCGTCGAGCTTTGCTTTTCCTTTATAATACAGGAGATAGGGACTATCGTCGCATTGTTTTAATCTTGGTGGATAAGCATCATCCTGGTAAAACAGCGCCTGGATATTGTGTTTCTGAAGAAAAACAAGTTCAGTTTCGGCACGCTTTAGTGCTTCATCCTTGTTTTCTGCAATGGATTTCCACAGTGCTTTGCGCGCCCCCGGAATTTCTTCAACATCTTTTGATGAGGAGTTAATGACTTGTTCTGCCGAGCCCAAATGCTCGGTCAGGGCTTTGGCAATAAGCGGTCCCACACCCGGAATAAGGGTAAGTGCAACCTGATAAATTAAATCTGGTTTCATCCGTATTTGTTTAGTTTTCTGTTAGGCGATAACAGTGGCCGCAAAACTATTTAAAATTTGTTAGGATTTCATTCCTGATCCAAAAAACGATTATCTTTCGCAAAAATTTAAACTATGTTTAATTACGAACAGCACTTAACAGTAGAAGAAAAAGCACAGGAACAGGCCACCTTTATTTCGAAGGTGTATGCATGGATGTCGGCAGCACTCCTGGTAACAGGAATCACCGCAATGTTAACAGCAATGAACAAAGAACTGATGCTGGGAATTTATTCCAACATCATGGTTTTTTATGTTCTCATTTTTGCTCAAATCGGACTCGTTTGGTACTTGTCGGCAAGAATTCAGTCAATGAGTTCTCAAACAGCAACGTATCTTTTTTTCGCTTATTCGGTATTAAATGGATTAACACTCGCTTCCATCTTCATTGTTTATGAAATGGGCACCATCGCCACTACATTTTTCATTACTGCCGGAACTTTCACAGCGATGAGCGCTTATGGCTACTATACCAAGAAAGACCTTACTTCTGTTGGTAAAATCGCAATGATGGCCCTTATTGGCATTATCATCGCCTCAGTTGTAAATATTTTCATGGAAGCCGAAATGCTTGAAGCCATTATTAACTATGCTGGTGTATTGATTTTCGTCGCTCTTACAGCCTATGACACACAAAAAATAAAGGAAATGTCGGCAGGTGAAGCTGGATCAGAAAGCTTTAAAAAGCTATCGATTATGGGTGCCCTGACACTTTATCTTGATTTCATCAACCTCTTCCTCTTCCTGTTGAGAATTGTTGGTGGAAGAAGCGACGATTAGAAGAGTTAGTCTTAAAATGAAAAAGCCTTGGTTTAATTACCAAGGCTTTTTTGTTGGAGGTCCGGAGCGGATTTGAACCGCTGTGGAAGGTTTTGCAGACCTCTGCCTAGCCGCTCGGCCACCGGACCATAACGCAAATATAGGAATAATACTTTTACTCGCTAATGCACACGGCAACGGATTCTACGTCACCAGTCACCGGCGGACTCATTTTTTTAATACAAACCTTTGCGCCATGCACCACGTCAAATTCCTTTTTGATCCTTTGAATAATGCGTGCTGCCACGGTTTCTATGAGTTTTGAGCGAATGGACATTTCCTCACGTACAATGTCATTCACCACTACATAATCAATAGTTTTGCTGAGATCATCTTTTTGGGCTGCTTCCGAAAAATCGGTCTCGATATGAACATCAACAATATAATGACGGCCTACCAATGCTTCCACGTCGATACAGCCATGATAGGCAAACAGTTTAATTCCTTCTACGCTTACAGTATGCATGTTTTATTTCTTTACTTCTTTTACCCAGGAATCTTTTAAAGTCACGGTTCGGTTGAAAACCAGGGCGTTTTCAGCACTGTCTTTATCTACACAGAAATAACCCATTCTTTCAAACTGGTACTTCTCCCCTGCTTTAGCGTTTTGGAGGAAAGGCTCCAGCTTGGCTGCTTTGAGTATGGTGAGTGAATTTGGGTTCAATACGCTTTTGAAATCCTCCTCTGCATCAGGCACTTCGGCGGTGAAGAGGCGGTCGTACAGGCGCACTTCGGCATCGAGGGCCCTGGCTACGGATACCCAGTGGAGAGTTCCCTTTACTTTGCGGCCATCCGGACTGTCGCCGCCTTTTGTTGCAGGATCATAAGTACAACGAAGTTCAATTACTTTGCCCGAAGCATCTTTGATCACTTCCTCGCACTTGATGTAATAAGCGTAGCGCAAACGTACCTCTGCGCCTGGAGCGAGTCGGAACCATTTTTTCGCGGCAACCTCCATGAAATCTTCCTGTTCGATATACAGCTCTTTACTAAAAGGAACTTTGCGGCTTCCCGCGGAAGGATCTTCAGGATTATTAATTGCCTCCAGTTCTTCTATTTGATTTTCAGGATAGTTGGTGATGACCACTTTCAGCGGGTTCAGCACGCCCATCACACGGGTGGCTTTCTTGTTCAAATCTTCGCGGATACAGAATTCCAGCAAGGAAACATCTATCAGATTTTCTCTTTTCGAGATGCCTACTTTTTCGCAGAATTCATGCATCGCCTCCGGAGTATAACCTCTTCTGCGGATACCGGAAATAGTGGGCATGCGCGGATCGTCCCAACCGTTCACGTGTTTTTCGTTCACGAGTTGCAACAGCTTTCTTTTGCTCATCACGGTGTAGCTGAGATTGAGTCGCGACATCTCAATTTGCTGAGGTTTGTGCGGCGTGTCAATGGTGTTGTTCAGCCATTCGTAAAGTGGGCGGTGCACTTCAAATTCCAGCGTACAGATGGAATGCGTAATGCCTTCTATTGCGTCGCAAATACCATGTGCGAAATCGTACATTGGATAGATATTCCATGTGTCGCCGGTTTTCCAGTGATGCTTCTTTCGGATGCGATACAGCGCCGGATCACGGAAATGCATGTTGGGAGAAGCCATATCGATTTTAGCCCTCAGGGTATATTTTCCATCCGGAAATTCACCGTTTTTCATGCGGTGGAGCAAATCGAGATTTTCTTCAACAGAGCGGTTCCTGTCCGGACTTTCCTTTCCAGGAACAGTTGGTGTACCACGGTATTCGGAGATTTGTTCAGCACTCAGCGAACAAACAAAAGCCTTGTCTTTTTTCACCAGAAGAACCGCATAATCATACAGCTGCTGGAAATAGTTGGAAGCATTGAATTCATTGTCCCACTGGAAACCCAACCATTTCACATCTTCGCGGATGGAGTTGGCGTATTCTTCATCTTCAGTTTCCGGATTGGTATCATCGAAACGCAGGTTGAATTTTCCCTTGTATTTTCGCGCCAATCCGCCATTGAGGCAAATGGATTTGGCGTGACCTATATGCAGATATCCGTTCGGCTCCGGTGGAAAACGCGTGTGTACACGCTTTTCGTGCTTGCCTTCGGCTATGTCGTTTTCAATGATTTGTTCAATGAAATTGAGTGATTTTTTTTCTTCTTCCATAGTTCAAAGATGTCAAAAAATAGCGAGTAAATTACTGTTCCTGAGTTTTTGGAACAATCTGTTTTTTCATCCTTTCCAAACACTCTTCTTTACCCAAAATTTCCATTACGTCAAATAGCGAAGGCCCTTCTCCCAATCCGGTAATCATTAATCTCAGCGGAGGCATGGCAGCGCCGAAACCGAGTTGATTTTGTTCAAGGTACGCTTTGAAAATCGCTTCGAGTTTTGCAGCGGAAAAATCATTTTCAGCAGCAAAAAGAGCGCTTAAGTCTTTCACGATTTGTGGTGAATTTTCCTTCCATTTCTTTTCTATGGTTTTGGCGTCGTAAGTTGTTGGTGGAGCAAATAAATAAGAAGCAGAGCTCGCAATTTCTTTTGCGAAAACACAGCGTGGTTTAAGCAATTCAACGATTTTTTCAAGTTGAGCAGCGCTCATATTGTTAGCTGGAAATTCAATCAAAGGCAAAATTTCTTTTGCGCTTTTCTTGAGTAAATATTGCTGATTGAACCACCTGGCCTTATCTAAAGAAAATTTTGCTCCGGACTTGCTTACTTTTTCCAGTGAAAAAGCCTGAACCATTTCTTCAATAGAGAAAATTTCCTGCTCTGTGCCCGGGTTCCAGCCGAGGAAGGCCAGGAGGTTTAAAAAAGCATCGGGGAAATAGCCCGCTTCGCGGTAGCCTGATGACAATTCACCGGTTTTAGGATCTTTCCAGTCGATCGGAAATACAGGGAAGCCCAGTCGATCACCATCGCGTTTGCTAAGTTTTCCATTGCCGTCGGGTTTGAGCAGCAAAGGCAAATGCGCGAACTGCGGCATGGTGCTTTCCCAGCTCAATGCGCGGTACAGCAAAACATGTAAAGGTGCTGATGGCAGCCATTCTTCGCCGCGGATCACGTGGGTGATTTCCATTAAATGATCGTCAACAATATTGGCCAGATGGTAAGTCGGCATTCCGTCGGATTTGAACAAAACCTTATCATCGAGTTGTTTGGAATTCACCACTACCCTGCCGCGGATCAAGTCATTTACCACTATCTCTTCTTCTTCCGGCGTTTTGAATCGGATCACATAAGCCTCGCCAGCTTTGATTTTTGCCGCAACTTCGTCGGCCGAAAGCGTGAGGGAGTTTTGCATTTCGCCTCTTGTAGAAGCGTCGTATTGCCAAACCTTCTTTTCTGCTTCGGCAGCTTTTCTTTTGCCGTCAAGGTTTTCCGCCGAATCAAAAGCGTAATAAGCGTTACCCGAATTCAGCAGCTGATCGGCATATTGGCGATACAAATGTTTTCTTTCGCTTTGGCGGTAAGGGGCATGCGGCCCTCCTACATGAACACCTTCGTCGAAATCGAAACCACACCATTTAACAGCTTCAATCAAATATTCTTCTGCACCCGGGACATAGCGCCCCTGATCAGTGTCTTCAATGCGCAAAATAAAATCGCCACCGTGTTTTTTGGCGAAAAGATAGTTGTATAAAGCAGTGCGGATTCCTCCTATATGCTGTGGCCCTGTTGGACTTGGTGCGTATCGTACTCTTACTTTTGTCATAAAGGCAAAGATATTTCTATTTTTGTTGAATGGAAATTTTATCACCCCAACATTGGAAAGATTACGAATTGATCGATTGCGGCAACGATGAAAAACTCGAACGCTTCGGTCCTTATATCACCATTCGCCCCGAGCCACAGGCGGTTTGGAAGCGGGCCCTTCCTTATTCGAAATGGGAACAAATGGCGCATGTGAAATTTATTCCGGAATCAAGCTCACAAGGCAACTGGAAAAAGCTGAAGCAGATGCCCGACCAATGGAAAATTTCCTATGATGAGCTGAATATCAAATTTCGTTTAGGCCTCACCAAATTCAAGCACGTGGGGATTTTCCCCGAGCAGGCTGCCAACTGGGATTACCTGTACAAATGCATCAAGCAAATGAAAACGCCTCAGCCGAAAGTGTTGAATATGTTTGCGTACACAGGCGGAGCATCTTTGGCGGCCAAGGCTGCCGGCGCGGATGTCATTCACCTCGACGCGATCAAACAGGTGGTTTCCTGGGGCAAAGAAAATATGGAGGTGAGCGGACTTAAAGACATCCGCTGGATGGTGGAAGATGCGCTGAAATACTGTAAGAAAGCGGCAAGAAAAGACATTAAATACAACGGCATTATCCTCGATCCACCAGCTTTTGGTCATGGTCCGAATGGCGAAAGCTGGAAATTGGAAAGAGATATTGATGAATTGTTGTCCTGTGTTTTTGAAATGCTCGACCCTAAAGAACATTTTTTCATAATTAACACTTACTCATTGGGTTTCTCAGCGCTGATTTTGCGCAACCTGCTGCAGTCCTACAAGCAAGCGGATTCTACTTATGAAATCGGGGAGTTGGTGTTGAATTCTACACACAATCAAATCCTTCCTTTGGGAGTTTTTGCCCGCGGTTTCCGTCAAAACAGCTAATCTTTTTGTGTAACAAAGAGAATTACTCGTTATTTTAGTGGAAAGCAAACTAAGCAATTGAGCAATCAGTTCGAAATATTACGCCTAAAATTAGATGAGTTCATCAGGAAGTATTACAAAAATCAACTTCTTAAGGGTGGATTGTATACGGCTATTATTGTGCTTTCTTTCTTTTTGTTTACAGTCTTTGCAGAGTATTTCGGGAGATTTGAAACGGGAGTCCGAACTTTTCTTTTTTACAGTTTGATAGTTGTTTTTGCTTTTGTCCTCTTCCGGTTTTTTATTCTGCCCTTGTCTCGTTTGTATAAATGGAGCAAGACGCTTTCTTACGAGGAGGCAGCAAAAATCTTATCGGGACATTTTTCGGAAATGAAGGATAAGCTACTCAATGCGCTTCAGCTGCAGGAGCTTTCGCAACAGCAAAATGAACTGTTGCTGGCATCTATCAACCAGAAAGTGGAAGAGCTGCGTCCCCTCCCCTTTTCGAATGCTGTGAATTTTAGGGAGAACATCAAGTACGCAAGATACCTGGGCCTTATTCTTATTTTTCTTTTGGTTTCATGGCTTTTATTTCCGCAGGCTATAAGTGATAGCGCGAGCAGACTCCTTCACCACCAAACGCATTTTGCGCCACCTCTTCCCTATCATTTCAATATTGAGAACAAGGATTTACGTGTAGCGCAAAACGAGGATTTTTTGCTAAATGTTGAGATAAGCGGAGATATTATCCCCGAAGAGGTGTATGTGGAAATGGATGGCAATAAGGTAAAGCTCCACAAGGAGGACAAAATACATTTCAGCTATCTTTTCAAAAATGTCAACCTCAACACGGATTTCTATTTGAAAACGGATGAAGTAACGTCGGAAAGACACACTTTACAGGCTGTTCCAAAAGCATTGATTACAGAAATGAAAATCATTATGGATTACCCGGCCTATCTTCACAAGCCTTCGGAAATTGTTAAAAATACCGGTGATCTGGTAATTCCGGAAGGAACAAAAGTGCGTTGGGAGTTTTTTACAAAAAACACCGACAGGGTTGCCCTCGCCTTCTCTGATTCTGTATATTGTCTTCAGAAAACGGATGAAGTTTTTTCTTTCTCCCGCAAGATCCGCGAGACGCAGCAGTACAGCATGAATATTTCCAACAACCTGCTTTCTTCGCCGGCGGTAAGCAATTACATGATCAGCGTGCAGAAGGACGCTTATCCTGAAATCAAAGCAGAAAACATTGTTGATACCTTGGAAATGAATAAGATATTCACGGTGGGTTATATTGCTGACGATTACGGTCTTTCCCGACTTACGTTCAATTACCACAGAATTTCCGAAGACGGCACGGAGGAAAAAACTTTTCATACGAAAGAGCTAAAGATCAATGCAGCACTGCAAGAACAGGAATTCAATCATTTTGCCGATTTGAAGGCGCTCGATTTGAAGGCGGGTGAAAGCATTGAATATTATTTTGAAGTGTGGGACAATGACGGTGTTAATGGAAGGAAGTCGGCAAAAACGCCTGTTAAGAGCTTCCAGGTACCTAGTATGCGTGACATTGAGGCAAGTGTCCAATCCAAGCAAAACGACATGGTAGACAAGCTGCAAAGCGCTGCAAAGGAAGCTGATCAGCTTCAGAAGGAGTATGAAAATATCCGCCAGGAATTGCTCAATAAAAAAGAACTGGATTGGTCGGATAAAAAGAAACTGAAAGAGTTCCTCAAGAAACAAGATGCTTTCTCTGAAAAGGTGGATCAGCTGAAAGAAGAAAACAAGAATATAAATCAGCAAAAGGATGAATTTTTCGAGCAGTCGGAAGAAGTGCTTAAAAAGCAGGAGCAGCTGCAAAACCTCATGGATCAATTGCTTCCGGAGGACATGAAAAAGCAATTTGAGGAATTGCAAAAACTGATGGATGAGCTCACAAAAGAAAAAACCGAAGAGCTGCTGGAGAAAATCAACATGAACAACAAGGAGGCCGAAAAAGAGCTCGACCGCACCCTGGAAATTTTCAAGCAAATGGAGTTTGAGGAGAAGCTGGAAAACACCATTAATCAGTTAAATAAACTCTCAGAAGAGCAAAAGAAATTATCGGAACAAACCAAAGACGCTTCCAAAAAAGAGCAGGAAGAACTTATGAAAAAGCAGGAAGAGCTCAACAAGGAATTTGAAAATGTGAAGAAAGACATCGAGGAGCTAAAGGAAAAAAACAGTCAGCTGGAATATCCAAAACTCTTTAATGATCCGCAGGAAAAGAAGAATGAGATTCAGAATGAAATGAAGAAAGCGGGCGAAAATCTTCAGCAAAACAAGAACAAGAATGCCTCTGAAAACCAGAAAAATGCCGGTCAGAAAATGCAGGAAATGTCGCAGGAGCTTTCGGCTATGCAGCAAAAGCAGGAAAAAGAACAGCAGGCAGAGGACATGAATTCCCTTCGCCAGATATTGGAAAACCTGCTTTACCTGTCTTTTGAGCAGGAGAAGCTAATGAAGAATTTCAAGCAGACCTATCCTCAGGATCCTAAGTATGTGGAGCTCACCAAGCAGCAGCACAAGCTTAAGAACGATGCTAAAATCATAGAGGATTCTTTGCTGGCACTCAGCAAAAGACAGGTGCAGCTGAAGTCGGTGATCAATCAGGAAATAGGTTTAATCAATGCCAATTTAGAGGAGGCTGTTGCCCTTCTTGCAGAAAGAAAAACCAGTGAAGCCAATGAAAAACAGCATTACGTGATGACTTCTTCCAACAATCTTGCGCTGATGCTCGACGAATCGTTGCAGCAAATGCAACAGCAGATGGCCCAGAAAATGTTCGGGTCGCAGAAATGTGAAAAGCCTGGGAATGGCCAGCCATCAATGACTACCCTGAAACAGATGCAACAGCAAATGAACCAGCAGATGCAGGAAATGAAAGAGGGAATGAATAAAGGCGGGAAATCAGGAAAAGAGGGTGATAAAGGAGAATCGGGAGATAAGAAAAAATTAGCTAAATTAGCCGCCCAGCAGGCTGCAATCCGACAACACTTGCAGCAGCTGAATCAACAGTTAAATAAAGAGGGCAAAGGGGGATTGGGTGGTGATCTAGATAAGATCAGCGAGATGATGCGGAAGACCGAGGCCGAGATCGTGAACGATAAAATGACGCAGGAGACGATAATGCGCCAGAAGGAAATATTGACCCGTATGTTGGAGGCGGAAAAAGCTATTAAAGAGAGGGAGTTTGATAAAGAAAGAGAGTCAAAAGCAGGAAAAGAAAAGGAAAAAGGAAACCTTAAAGATTTTAAGGAGTATAAATGGGTCAAAAAGAAAGAGAGTGAGTTATTGAAAACGGTTCCTCCGTCGCTAAATAATTTTTACAAAAAGAAAGTAAACGAGTATTTTAATACTCTAAATGAATAGATAGAACAATGGAACACAAACTTTCCTTTCCGTCAAAAGCGGAAAACTTGAATCTGGTGGAGAAGTTGATCGACGATGTTTGCGAGTTGAACAGCGTTAATGAAGACTATTATGGAAACATCCTGATAGCCATCACGGAAGCTGTAAACAATGCCATTCATCACGGCAATAAATCCAATCCCGACAAAAAAGTAAACGTGTCCTATACTTCCACTCCTGAAAAGTTACTCTTTACCATACAGGACGAAGGACCTGGTTTTGATTTTGAGAACCTTCCCGACCCTACTGATCCGCAAAACATAGAAAAGCCACACGGAAGAGGAGTTTTCCTGATGCGCAATCTTTCCGACGAAATTGAATTTTCTGATGGAGGAAGTACAGTAGTGATGAAATTCAAAGTGGCTGCATCCAAAAAAGCATCCTAGATTGAGCTCGTCGGTTTTTTTTCATTTTGAGGATCTTCATTTTACCCTTCTTCATAAAAGAAAGATAACTCAGTGGCTAAATGATTGCTGTAAAAAAGAGCGTCAGAAACTGGGTGATCTGAATTACATTTTTTGTTCCGATAAGTACTTGCTTAAAATCAACAAAAAATACCTTGACCACAATTACCTTACTGATGTCATCACCTTTGAAAACCCTCATTCAGAAGGGGTTTCGGGAGATGTTTTCATCAGTTATGACCGCATAAAGGACAATGCTAAGGTTTTCGGTCAGCGTCGGGCTGATGAACTCCATCGCGTGATGATACATGGCCTGCTCCATCTCCTTGGCTACGCAGATAAAAATCCTGAACAACAGAAGGTTATGAAAAGCAAAGAGGATTTTTACTTATCTTTGAGGGCTTTTTAACAAGTTATGGACAATTTTTATGATGTAATTGTTGTTGGTGCTGGCCACGCAGGCTGCGAAGCTGCGCATGCCGCTGCTACCATGGGATCCAAAGTTCTGTTGATCACCATGAACATGAACACCATTGCTCAGATGAGTTGCAATCCTGCAATGGGTGGGATTGCTAAGGGTCAGATAGTCAGGGAGATAGATGCGTTGGGTGGCATGTCGGGAATAGTTACCGACGAAACCATGATTCAGTTTAAAATGCTCAATCGTTCGAAGGGTCCTGCTATGTGGAGTCCCCGAGCACAAAGTGATAGAATGCGCTTTGCTGAGAGCTGGAGACACAAGCTGGAGCAAAACAAGAATGTTGATTTTTGGCAGGATACCGCCAGCAAGATAGATGTTAGGGACGGTAAGGTGGTTGGCGTATACACTCAGCTGGGAATGTATTTCCGCTGCAAAAGTGCAGTGCTTACCAATGGTACTTTCCTGAACGGATTGATTCATATTGGTGAAAAGAATTTCGGTGGTGGCCGTACGGCAGAAAGTTCTGCTAAGGGACTTACCGAGAGTTTGCTTTCTTATGGCTTTGAATCAGGAAGAATGAAAACTGGTACCCCTCCCCGCGTTGATGGTCGTTCCCTGGATTATTCATTAATGGATGAACAGCCAGGTGATGAAAACCCAATGAAATTTTCCTACAAGAAAACGAAGAGTCTTGTCACGCAAAGAAGCTGTTATCTCACCTATACCAATGAGGAGGTTCATGATATCCTGAAAACAGGCTTTGATAGATCTCCGATGTACAACGGAAGAATACAGGGCCTTGGTCCGAGGTACTGCCCTTCCATCGAAGATAAGATCAGTCGCTTTGCTGAACGAGAGAGACATCAAATTTTTGTGGAGCCTGAAGGCTGGGAAACAGTAGAGATTTATGTTAATGGATTCAGTACTTCCCTTCCCGAAGATGTTCAGCTTAAGGCGCTGCGCAAAATAAAAGGATTTGAGAAGGTTAAAATGTTCCGACCAGGCTACGCCATCGAGTATGATTTTTTCTATCCTCAGCAGCTTAAAAATACGCTTGAAACTAAATTGGTGGAGAACCTTTACTTCGCCGGACAGATCAATGGAACTACTGGCTATGAAGAAGCCGCTTGCCAGGGCTTGATGGCCGGAATCAATGCGGCACTTAAAAATGATAACAGACCGCCTTTTGTTTTGCAGAGAAACCAGGCCTATATAGGCGTTTTGATTGACGATCTGATCACTAAGGGAACCAATGAGCCCTATCGTATGTTTACCTCCAGGGCTGAGTACAGGATTCTTTTACGTCAGGACAATGCGGATTTGAGGTTAACTCGTTTGGGGCACGCCATTGGTTTGGCAGATGATGAGAGACTGAATAGAGTTGAACAGAAGGAGGAAATGGTGAAAGTACTTATTCAGAAAATCAAAGATATCAGCATTACCCCTGATGAGGTAAATCCTGCCATTATCAAAAATGAAGGGTCCCCAATTAAGCAAAAGCAAAAATTTTATGCTTTGTTACAAAGACCGGAGTTGGGAATTATGGACTTCGTTCACATGGAGGAAATCAAAAATCTTTTGAATCATGAAATTGGTTTGGATGTTTTAGAGCAAGCAGAAATTCAAATTAAGTATCAGGGCTATATTGAAAAAGAAGAAGACTTGGCGAACAAGTTGCAGAAGCTGGACAATGTTAAACTGCGTCCTGATTTCGATTATTCTTTGTTGAAATCCATATCGGCGGAAGCTAAAGAAAAGCTCACTAAAATTCGTCCGGAGACCCTGGGCCAGGCTTCCAGGATAAACGGAATTACACCTGCTGATATTTCTTGCATAATGCTTTTTATAGGGTAAAAAATCAAATTGTTCCACGTGAAACAAAACAACGAAAATCCGCAAATTCAAGTTCAAAGGGAAATCTTTGAAGAGATCAAAGAAATCATTAAAAGAACGGATATATCCTTAGTGGATGATTTGGCAACCTTGCTAAATGTTTCCACTGATAGTGCATATAGACGAATTCGTTGCGACAAGTTTATTACAATTGATGAGCTGGAAAAAATATGTAAGCACTACAAGATTTCTTATGATAAGCACCTGGCGCATCTGGATGAAAACAACGTGGTTTTTCAGGTGGCTCTCAAGAAAGAAAATCTTTCTTTTGATGCTTTTTTAATTGGGATATTGAACGATCTAAAATTGATCAATTCTTACCCAGAACACAAGTTGATTTATTCGGCCAAGGAGATTCCTATTTTTCATTTTTTCCAGATTCCCGAATTGGCTGCGTTTAAAATGTTTTATTGGATGAAGACCTTATTCCAGATGCCGGAATATGATAATGTTTCTTTTTCATTGGATTTCATTTCTGCAAAATACCTGGATCTCTCGAAGGAAATTTGCGCGGAATACTGTAAGGTTGATTCTTATGAAATCTGGAATCATGAGTCGACTCATAGCATTATTGCACAGATAGAATTTTACTACGAATCAGGATTCATGACCAAAGAAATGGCTTTGAAACTGATGGATAAAGTAAAGGAACTAATCCTTCATATTCGCAAGGAGGCAGATATGGAATGCAAGTTCCCAATGAAGTCGGTGCCTGAGAAAAAGCGCAATTATTTTTTGTATAACAATGAAATTATTCTGAGTGACAATACGATTTATGTGGAATATGGCAAGGAAGCAAAATGCTACATTCCTCATGCCTTATTGTACTATATGTCTACAAGCGATCAGAAATACTGTGAACACATCCATAATGTGTTCAATGGTGTGATCAAAAAGTCTACAATGATCAGTGGTGTTGCCGAGAAACACCGCTCCATTTTCTTTAATTATGTTCTTCAAAGAATAGAAGAAAAGAGAGCAAGATTAGAAAAGTAAGCAAAGATTTTAAGAGTGAAGCCTGATGATTTCTTTTCTATGAATGGGAAGAATTTGCTTTGGTTTTGAGTACAAAAAAACGTGCAATGAGGGTTGATAATAACGACTTAAAGATTAAAGTCTAACCCCAAAAACAAGAATATCATCCACCTGATCGTGGATACCTTTCCATTCAATCAGTCGCTGATCCACAATTCTTTTTTGTTCCGCCATAGGTTTGGAAGAGCCGTCAAGAAGCATTTCCTTCAACACTTTCGACTTGAATTTTTTCTTGTCTTCTCCGCCAAATTGATCGGCATAACCATCGGTATAGAGGTAGATACAATCCCCTTCGGAATAGTTTATTTCGTGTAATTCAAAATCCTTTTCTTTCACTTCAAAACTTCCACCGAGGGATGTTTTTGTGGCTTTGATTTCGGTCATTTCACCATTGCTTACATAGATGAGCGGACGGAAAGCGCCGGCATACATTACTGTTTTTTTCTTGAAATCGATGGTGATCAGTGCCATGTCCATACCATCGTTCGATTCTGTGTCGCTATTTTCGAAGGCCTTAATGATACCCCGGTCGATGCGTTTCAATGCCTCAGCGGGGTTTAAAACACCATCCTTATCTACAATTTGGTCGAGAAGGGTCATGCCAATTAACGACATAAATGCTCCCGGCACACCGTGACCAGTACAGTCGCTGATAGAAATCACCATCTTGTCACCAAGATACTTGAACCAATAAAAATCCCCGCTAACAATGTCTCTTGGAGCGTGATAGAGGAAAGCATCCTTGAGGTGATTCAATTCGCTCAGAGGAGGGAAATACGATTGCTGTATGGTCAATGCATAACGGATGCTGGAGTTCAGATCGGTGTTCTTTTCCTCGATCTCCTTATTCTTGGCAATCATTTCAAGGTTAACAAATTCAATCTGTCTTTTCTGCTCCATTACCTCTTCAGTTCTTTCCTCCACCTTTTGTTCAAGCAATTCTCTTTCCTGACGTAATTTTCTCTCTCTTAATTTGATATATCCGTAAATGATCAGTGCGATGGAAACCGCCACTAATCCCTTGAACCACAGTGTGTTCCAGAAAGGAGGCAGGATGGTAAACCTGAAAACGATTGGATCTATGGGCTCACCATCAGCATTTTCAGCCATTACGATAAATTCATAGTCGCCAGGTTCAAGGTTGGAGAAAATGGCTTCATGACGGGCTTCAAAGGAAGTTCCGGGGAAGCCTTCTTTGTCGAAACCGACTAATCGGTAGCTATATTTTACCTTTTCTGGTGCAGCGTGATCAATTGCAATAAAGCGAAAAACAGGATTGTTTTCATTGTGTTTTAATACCAGCCGGCCTTTTGGTACGAGTGTCCATCTTTCAATAGAGTCGGTGTATTTTTTCCAATTGATGTACTGATTTCCCAGCGATATACCTGTGATGATCAGTTTTGGGGTGTAACTATGGTTGTTTTCAATATCAGAGTTGTATTCTACCACGCCCTTAAACGTTCCGAAATATATTAAGCCATCAGGTGATATAGAAGAAGCATTCCTATTGGTTCCCATCCCAAGAAAACCATTAGAAACATCATAGTGCTTTATGAAATCAATTTCGATTCCTTTCTTTTTTTCTACTTGGGGAGGAGTGAAGAATATTTTGTCTACACCTCGCATGGAGCCAACCCAGAGAGAGTTTTCAATGTCGAACTGAAGCATGGACACATTATTCAGGCTCAATCCTTGTTTTGTGGTGAAGATCTTGAAATTATCGTCTTTAAATTTGGCCAACCCTTTATCCGTTCCTATCCAGATTGCGCCATTAGGTCCGACAGCCAATGAATTGATTACATTGGATGGCAGTCCTTCCTCGTCTTCCATAGTATAGGTGAGGAATTCCTTGAGGTTAAATCGGTTAAGTCCTTCAAAAGTACCAATCCACATTGAGCCCTCTTTGTCTTCGGTGATACACCTAACGTTATTGGACGTTAATCCATTGAGCTGACCGTAATTTTGAGAGTTGACACCATCATATGCGGTAATTCCAGCCTTGGTGCCTATCCAGAGAATGTGCCGGGAATCCTCGTAGAGACAAGTGATATTGGCATCATTGAGTTCCACTCCTGTGTTGGTAGAGACCTTGCCCTTCTCGATTTTTGCAAGTCCGGCGGGAGTTCCAATCCAGATAACGCCGTTATAGGATTCGCAGAGCGCCGTAACCTGATCACTCGGCAGGCCATCCTTAGCAGTAAATTCAACAAGTGTATCATGCCTCATCCGGTAAAGGCCACCTCCTAGAGAGCCGTACCATCTGTAGCCTTCAGCATCCACCAGCACAGCAGTGATGTTGTCGAATTCCAATCCATCTTCACGGGTGTAATAAGTAAAGTCATGACCTGAATATTTAAATAATCCGGATCCCTTTGTTCCAAACCAGGTGTTTTCTCCGGAATCGATAATGATGGCATTAACGGGGTTATTGGTGAATCCTCTTCTAGCATCAAAGCGAGTGAACTGGTTATCAGACATTTTAGCCGCGCCTTTTCCTGTACCTATCCATAAAACGTCGCCCTTGTCCTTGGTAAGGGAAAGGATTTGGTCACTTGGTAATCCATCTTTTGTAGTATAGGTTTTAAATCCATCCTCCTCCACCAGCACTAGCCCGGCATTCGTTGCTATCCAAATCTCTCCATTTATTTCCGTGATATCGTTTATGGCTTTATCGGGTAGTCCATTTTCTACGTCATACGTCGTGATTTTGTCGTTTTTCAAAACGGCAAGTCCATTGTCACCACCGATCCAGAGCTGGCCTTTTGAATCGGCAAAAAGGCATTTTATGCTCCTACTGAGTTTCGCATTCAAGCCAAATCTTGGTGAAAAGCCGTCTCCAGTAAAAACTGCTAATCCACCCTTTTTTGTTCCTATGTAGAGTTCATTGTGATATTCTTCGATAGACAGAATATCTTCATCGGGTAGTCCGTGCTTTTTCGTGAAATTAATAGGGTCGAAACCATCAAAAAGGGTAATTCCCTTTCTTGTACCTACCCATATTTTTCCTTTGGAGTCCCTGTAAATACATTGAGTGTAGTTGCTGATGAGTCCGTCATTTTCTTTATACTGACGAAAGTCAACACCATCAAATTTTATGATACCTTCATTAGGTGTGGCTATCCATATGTAACGGAGATGATCCTGCAAAACATCCACTACTTCACTCGAAGGCAATCCGTCTTCGATAGTATATTGAGAAAAATTGTAGCGTTGCCCTTCTGATACCAAAGGGAATAAAAGCAAAAGGACGGCCTGAAAAAGCCGCCTTATGTTGAAAAATGAAGTGAAGATGTTCTTATCTCTTTTCAATAGGAATGTATTTCTTATCGGTTTCTCCAATGTAAATCTGACGAGGTCTTCCGATTGGTTCGTTATTGCCAATCATTTCCTGCCACTGTGCAATCCAGCCCGGCAAACGGCCCAAAGCAAACATTACTGTGAACATTTCGGTTGGGATACCAAGAGCTTTATAGATGATACCAGAGTAGAAGTCAACGTTTGGATAGAGATTTCTTTCCTTGAAATAAGGATCGTTCAGCGCAACTTCTTCGAGGCGTTTAGCGATGTCGATCAGCGGATCCTGGATGCCCAGTTCGCCCAATACATCATCGCAGGCCTTCTTGATAATTTTAGCGCGTGGATCAAAGTTTTTGTATACACGATGCCCGAAGCCCATGAGGCGGAACGGATCATTTTTGTCTTTTGCTTTGGCAATCCATTTTTCCACGTTTCCACCATCCTTCTGAATTTTCTCAAGCATTTCAATCACAGCCTGGTTGGCACCGCCATGCAGCGGACCCCAAAGTGCAACAACACCTGCAGAGATAGAAGAGTAGAGGTTAGCCTGTGAAGAACCAACGATACGTACTGTTGAAGTAGAACAGTTTTGCTCGTGATCGGCATGGAGAATCAATAATTTATCGAGAGCCTTAACAACAGGATCGCGGAGTTCGTATTTCTGTGAAGGCAGGTCGAACATCATGTTAAGGAAGTTCGCAGGGTAATCCAGCTTATTGTTTGGATATACTCTTGGATGGCCCATCAGGTTTTTGTAAGCCCATGCAGAGATAGTAGGGAATTTTCCGAGCAATCTGTAGATGGTGGTATTTACTTCTTCTTTTGAGCTGTTAGGATTTTGCGACTCAGGATAGAAAGTCGACAAAGAACAAACCAATGCTGCTACAACGCCCATTGGGTGAGCCTTTGAAGGATATGCATCAAAGAATTTTCTCATGTCTTCGTGAACCAGAGTATGCTTCTTGATGTTATTGGTGAAAGTTTCGAGTTCCGCCTTGTTTGGTAATTTGTTATGCACCAGAAGGTGAGCAACTTCAATGAAAGTCGCTTTTTCAGCGAGCTCCTCAATAGAATAACCTCGGTATTTTAAAATACCTTTCTCCCCATCGAGGAAGGTAATTGAACTTTTTGTTGAGCCTGTGTTTTTGAATCCGGAATCCAGTGTAATCAAGCCTGAGCTGGATCTTAGCGCAGCGATGTCGATAGCTTTTTCGTTCTCTGTTCCTTGAATTACGGGAAGTTTAAAACTTTTCCCATTGTAGGTTACCTCGGCGAAATCTTCCATGAAAGGGGCTTTTTTGGTGATTGATCAACTAATTTTTCACGATGGGTAAAGATAAATAAAACTCGATGCGGAGCAAACGTTCAGCAAGATAAATTTCGATTTTGTATATGTGTAAGGGGTTGCTAACTCAGTAATTGAGGTATACGTAATTGATCAACTCCTCAGCTTTCTCTTTGATGGCGCTGTTTTCGGAAGTATAGTGATTCACCATGATGACTACGGCAATATTTTTCCCCTTGCTGCTTTTCAGATAACCAGCGTAGGATTTAATGCCTGTCATTGATCCGCTTTTCCCGAAAAAATTTCCGGCAAATTGCTGCCCGCCGCCAAAATTTTTAAGTGTTCCATCCTGCCCCGCCAGAGATAAACTTGCTTTGTAAACAGGGAAAAGAGTTGCGTCAGAATACATTGTTTTCAAAAGGAGTGTGAAGTTTTTCGGACTTAGAGCGTTAGTAGGTGAGAGGCCGGAAGCATCTTTAATCAGTGCCTGTTCAAAGCCACAATTCTTTAAGGAAACTTCAATGTTATTTTGACAATCTACTGCATTGTTTTTCATCCTTACTGCGGCACCGCAGCTTTCAGCAAAAAGATTATTGCTTTGCTTATTGGTAATGGCGATAATGTCTTTAAGGGCAGGGGAGAGGTGGGTGTAAAATACGCGACCATTTTCAGTTGGTTTTTCACGGATACTTTTGTAAGTCCCTTTAACAGAAATGCCTTTGCTTTTCAGTTCTTCAAAAATCAGCCAGGCGAGCATCAGCGCTGGATCTGGAATAGCACCCTTTACTTTAAATGCACTTCTATTGGCTGGAATTGTTCCTTCCACTTCTTTGCTGAATTCAAGCGGTCCGCCCAAAATATAGGCATTGTCTTTTTGCTCTTCGGAAGCTTTCACCGTTGAATGCAGCTTCAGGTATGGGATTTCAGGAGAAATACTGGTGATCTCCGCCTTGCTTCCTGCTTCTTTAGTGGAAAAGGAAATGGTGTATTGGTTATCGAAAACATTCAATGCTCTCGCAGGCGATCCGTAATAATTGGAAATGTCGCTCCATAGCCAATCATAAGGTGCCGGCGAGCTACCGAGGTAACTGTCGTTGGCAATAATGTCGCCTTCAATAATAATGATTCCGGCCTTTTTCACTTCTTCTGCCCATTGATGGATAAAAGCTTTTTGGTCTTCAGCAAAATATTTGGAGCCCAGTGTAGCATCGCCAAAGCCGTTAATCATAAGGTTTCCGGATAGAGTGCTGTTTTGAATTGTTCCAGTATAAGCAAGTTCGGTTTTGAAGCGAAAATTTGGACCAAGGTCTTTGAGCGAAGAGGCTGTGGTAACAATCTTAAGCGTAGATGCACTCACCAGATTTTTTTCGGCATTGCTGGTTAAAAGCACAGAATCATTGTCGAGATCATATACCATAATGCCCGCGGAGGCATTCTTAAAAACCTTACTGTTTAACCAGTTGCTGAAGAAGGCGTTTTGTGCTCCGACTTCCGAAAACATTAATAAGATAGATGCAAATAGTAAGCGCTTCATACTTTGGTTTTTAACAAGGATCGTGCTGAAACTTAAAGCTCCGGCTTTTCGTACATCAATACAAACCCAGCTGAAATGAATTGTTTAATTGTTGACGACGACCGTGGTTCGGCTAAATTAATAGAAAACTATATCTCCAAGACTAATTTTCTTCATTTATGCGCAATATGTTCCAATGCCATAGAGGCGTCAGCTTTTCTGCGCAGCAATAAAATAGATCTTATTTTTCTGGATATAGAAATGCCCGAGATGAGCGGCCTTGATCTTGCTATAAGTGTGGATGAAAACACGCAGGTGATTTTTATGAGTGCGCAAGCCACCTATGCTGTAAAAGCTTTCGAAATAGATGTTACCGATTACCTTCACAAACCCATTACCTACAACCGTTTTCTGGATTCGGTGCAAAGAGCAAAAAAGAAACTGGACAGCCGTGCCGAAAACGAAGTGAAAAGCCGCGATCATATTTTCGTGAAAACCGATCACCAGCTGGTTAAAATAAAATACAACGATATCAAATGGATAGAGGCGATGTCGGATTATGTAATGATTTACACGCTCTCGCAACGCTACATCGTACTTTCCTCTCTGAAATCCATAGAAGAAAAATTACCGGCCAAACAATTTTTAAGGAGCCATCGTTCCTTCATCGTGAATGTTGAAAGGATAAGCTCAATTGATGATTCCACGGTGCTTATAGAAGAAAAAAATATTCCTCTCGGTAAGACTTTCAAAGTAAAATTCCTACAGGCAGTTCGCACGTTTTAGGAAAATCTCCCCATCTCGGCTTACCTTAGCCAAAAACTTTTTCTGAAAAACTTTTTAATCATCGGACAAGGCATCGCCGGAACACTGCTCGCTCTGGAGCTTCAGGAGAGGGGCCAGGAGTTTTCTGTTGTCAGCGATCCTTCGCTTCCCACTTCTACACGTGTGGCTGCCGGCATGATCAATCCTGTCGTTTTCAGAAGGCTGCTGCCCAGCTGGAAAGCTGCTGAATTATTGCCTTTTCTGAATCATCGGTATAAAGAGCTGGAAAAATTATTTAATCAGAAATTCTTTCATCCCCTCAATATTACCAAGGTAATTGAAAGCAAACAGGAGCTGGAAATATGGGAAAAACGACTGGCTGCAGAGGATATCCGCGATTTTCTGAAACAGTCTATTGACAAGGAAAATCCTGAAAGTATTCGTGCCGGAAATGCAGAAGGCTTTGGCGAGGTATTGCAATCAGCGTATATCGACACCTCTGTTTTTTTAAATGCTGCCGCTGCTCATCTAAGTGAAAAAGGGCGTTTGATAGAAGCATCATTTTCTCATGATGAAATACAGCTGACCCCCGAAGGTCTTATTTACCAGGGAAAAAATTACGATACTCTGATTTTCTGCGAAGGATTTTTTGTACACCGCAATCCTTATTTTTCCTTTCTGCCCTTTGCGCCGGTAAAAGGCGATGTGCTTACTGTGAGCATCGAAGGCTATAAATATGATAAGATCTTGAACAAGAATTTCTTTTTGTTGCCGCAGGTCAATGGTACTTATAGGCTGGGAGCGACCTACGATTGGCAGAATTTGAACTTTGCACCGGATCAAGTCGCCAAGGATGACCTGTTGAAACGCGCATCTCAGTATGTTAAGGGAGAAATTAAAGTATTAAAACACGAAGCAGGAGTGAGGCCAGCAAGCAATGACCGCCGACCGTTCATCGGTCCGCACCCACAGCACCCGCAATTGTATATTTTCAACGGATTGGGTACTAAAGGCATCATGCTTGCGCCATTTTTTGCAGCACAACTCGCCAGCCATTTAATAGCCGGAACGCCGATAGAAAAAGAAGCCTCTGTAGAGAGGTGTTATCACTTAAAGAAGTGAATCCAGTTTCCTTTCCAGATCTTCAATTTTTCTTTCAATGTTGTGAAGGTGGATATCGTTATTTTCAGAAGCTTGCGCTTTCTTTTGGTATTTCTTTAAGGCAGCTACTCTGTCGTTTCTAAAAGAGTCTTTTTGCTTTTGCAATTCAGAGAGCTCTTTCTTCAGCTGTTCAGAAGTATAAATGGTATTCATAGTTCAACACTAATTGATGAATATGACACCAATATAGATAGCCCTGGGGCAATAGGCAAACGGCTTGCTGTGGAAAACTTGTTAGAAACGCCCCGAAACACTATAAATGCAGCTACTCACCGCAATGCTTGCTGTGGAAAACTTTGTGCTTTCAAAAAAGTCCGGATGTTAAAAAGCCGGAAATACTTGATAATTTGGCAGGACATAAAAGAAACACATGAGCGCTAAAACTCCTTCGGCTAAGAAAAAAGAACATATCCTGAATACACACGGGCATTCCCGCAATGATGAATATTATTGGATGAATGAAAGAGACAGCGCTGATGTTGTTGAATATCTGCAGCAGGAAAATGCCTATGCCGAGGAGTATTTCAAAGAGGTAAAAGATGAGCAACAAAAAATTTATGAGGAAATCGTAGGCCGTATCGATCAGAAAGAGGAATCGGTTCCTTATTTATATGGAGGATATTATTATTATTCCCGTTTTGAGGAAGGAAAAGAGTATCCTATCTATTGCCGCAAGCAGGGATCGCTGGATGCTGCCGAAGAAATTCTATTGAATGTAAACGCTCTCGCCGAAGGAAAGGCTTATTGTAATGTTGCCAATATTGAGGTGAGTGAAGACCAGAAATATGTGGTATACTCTGTCGATTTCGTTTCAAGAAGACAGTACGACATTTACTTTAAAAACCGTATTACTGGCGAAATCGAGAAGAGCATCATTACCAATACTTCCGGTGAATTTGTGATGGCGAACGATAGTCAAACCATCTTCTTCACCAAGAAAGATGAGGCTTTGCGGCCTTTCCAGGCTTATCGGTATAATATCGGTCAGGACATCTCTACTCAGGAATTGATTTTCCAGGAAGATGATGAGTTATTTATTTTAGGTGTCAGTAAAAGCAAAACCGATCAATATATTTTCCTCTCCTCCAACAGCACTTTAACTTCTGAATACCGCATGGTGTCTGCTGAAAGACCGTATGAGGATTTTAGGGTTTTTCACGCCAGGGAAAAGAAAATAGAGTATTCTGTTTTTCATGCGAAGGACAAGTTTTTTATCCTCACCAACTGGAATGCAGTGAACTTCAAACTGATGGAGTGCGACGAAAAAAACACGGAGAAATCCTACTGGCGTGATGTGATTCCACACAAGGACGATGTGCTCATTCAGGATGTAGAAGTATTTGCCAACTATCTGGTGGTAGATGAAAGAATCAATGGCTTGTCGCAGTTCAGGGTTATTGATCTTCGCTCCAATGCGTCCTACCATGTCGATTTCGGCGAGCCTACTTACGCCGCGGGAATGTACGCCAATTATGAATTTTCATCGGAAATACTGAGATATCATTTCTCCAGTTTAAAAACCCCAAGCACTACTTTCGATATCCATCTTGCCACACAAAAGAAAGAGGTGAAAAAAGTGCAGAAGGTAATAGGCGGCCACAACCCCGACAATTATATTACTGAAAGAATATGGGCCGAAGGCAGGGATGGCAAGAAAATCCCGATGTCGGTAGTTTATGCGCGCAGTACAAAAAAGGACGGACCGCAACCAACGTTACTGTATGGCTATGGTTCTTACGGAATAATTGTTGACCCGCATTTTTCCGTTGCTCGTTTGAGTTTGCTTGACCGTGGCTTTATATATGTTATTGCCCACATCCGTGGCGGACAGGATCTCGGTCGGCAGTGGTATGAGGATGGTAAATTCCTGAAAAAGAAAAATACCTTTTACGATTTCATTGATTGCGCCGAGCAACTCATCAAAAACAAATATGCTTCTCCGCAAACCCTATTCGCTATGGGTGGAAGTGCCGGTGGAATGCTGATGGGTGGGGTGGCCAATATGCGTCCCGATTTGTTCAGGGGCATTGTTGCCCAGGTTCCCTTTGTGGATGTGGTAACGACCATGCTTGATGATTCTATTCCCTTAACTGTGGGGGAATATGAAGAGTGGGGTAATCCCAATGACGAGGAATACTATCATTATATGTTGGCGTATTCTCCTTATGATAATGTAGAAGCCAAAAATTATCCCGCCATTTTTGTGGAAACCGGGTATCATGATTCCCAGGTGCAGTATTGGGAACCCGCAAAATGGGTGGCAAAGTTGCGTGATCTTAAAACCGACAACAATCCTCTTCTGTTCAAATGCAACATGGAAACCGGGCATGGCGGGGCTTCGGGACGATATCAGCGCTTTAAGGAAATAGCCTGGGAATACTTATTTTTACTAGCGCTGGCAGAGCACAAAATCTAAGTTAGAGGTTTCGGCATGTTAATTGTTTGTTGATAAACTGGAAAAAAAATGGAGAATATTTTGATATTGCAGGATTAGATATTATTATTGTAACCTAAAATTTGGGGCCTAAAACCCTGAAAATACACAACGGGCATTTATGAAAAAGATATTTTTCGGATTAATTTGTTTCCTTTTTGCCGCCATTTCTGCGCGGGCTGAAGCTGGTGAAATTGTTTTAGAAGGAACGTATCAAGGCAAAAATCTATACGTTCAAAATCCCTTTACCAATTCTGGTGTCGGGTTCTGCGTTTATGAAGTAAGAATCAACAATCAGGTAACCACTGATGAGGTGAACTCCAGCGCATTTGAAGTTGACTTTTTAAGCTTTCAATTGGCTATCGGCGCTCCTGTTGTTGTTACTATCAAGCACAAAGATGGCTGCAAGCCACGAGTGTTGAACCCCGAAGTTTTAAAACCAAAATCAACTTTTGTTATCACGAGCATTTCTTCTGATCCTGAAGGAAAATTAACCTGGAAAACAACCAGCGAAACCGGTCCGATTCCATATGTTGTTGAGCAATACCGCTGGAACAAGTGGATTAAAGTAGGTGAGGTGCCAGGAAAAGGAACCGCAGGAGAAAATACATATTCTTTCAAAGTAACGCCACACAGCGGAAAAAATAAGGTAAGAGTGAAGCAGGTAGATTATACTGGCAGCCACACCTCAACTGATGTTACTTTCAATTCAAAAGTTGCTCCCGTTACCTTTGCTTTACAAGCTAAAGTAGAAAAGCAAATCACTTTTAAAAACACTGCCGGTCAGCCAGCAGAAACTATGTACGAAATCTTTGATAGCTTCGGTAATGTTGTTAAAAAAGGATTTGGCAGCTCAGTAGATATTTCTTCCCTGAAAGGAGGAGGAGCTACTTATTACATCAGCTACGACTCAAAAACGGAGAGTTTTGTGAAAACAGCTAAGTAAGCTGCGCACTCCTCTCTATCCATGAAAAAAATAGATCACATTGGCATTGCAGTAAGCGACCTTGCTGCTGCCATTGATCGTTATCAAAAACTACTGAATGTTAGTTGCGACAAGATAGAAGAGGTTGCAACCGAACAGGTTAAAACCGCCTTTTTTCCAATGGGCGAAAGCAAAATAGAATTGCTTGGTGCCACCAGTCCTGAAAGTCCCATTGCAAAATTCATTGCTAAAAAATCAGAGGGCATTCATCACATCGCTTTTGAAGTAGAGGACATTTATGCTGAGATCCAGCGACTGAAAGCCGAAGGCTTTACACCTTTGTCGGAAACACCTAAAAAAGGGGCCGATAACAAATTAATCTGTTTTTTTCATCCTAAAGATGCCAATGGCGTGCTGATAGAAATCTGCCAGAGTATTCGGTAGATTACAATCCCATTTCTTCCACCAGTTCATGAATATCCTTTTGATTCAGATCCAGCCAAACAGCTTGTAGTCCCGCTTTTTTTGCGCCTTCCACATGTTGAGGTGAATCGTCGATAAAAAGTGTTTCATCTGCATTTAGCTCATGTGCATTAACAATGCTCAGGAAGCCTTCTGTATTAGGTTTTCGAATACCCAGTTCATGCGAGTAATATACCTTTTCAAAATGTGCTTCAAGATTTTCAATGCCGTGGGTAAGTTTCAGGATGCGATGTATTTCTTCGGCGTGTACCTCATTGATGTTGCTGTAAAGAAAAAGCCGGTAACGCCCTTTAAGGGCAGAAAGAAGATCGAAACGCCGTGCTTCCATATTGAAAAGCATGGTGTTCAAAGCTTGTGCAACATCTTTATTATTGAGGTTTTTGCCACTTATTTCCGATAGCTCCATTGTAAATCCTTCCAATGAAATCTTACCTTCTTCAAAGCGGTTGAATAAATCGGCCTGACTTTTCTGAGTAAAGATTTTGTCGAAATTGTTTACGCCGATCTGTGCAAAGGCATTGATTGTAAGAATATAATCGATATCAAAGAGAACTCCTCCCAGATCGAAAATGATATTTTTTATTGGTGTGCTCATGTGTTGCAAATATCAAAAATCCCCAACTATTCTTGGTAATGTTGACCTCAAAAGATACATTTGCAAACCGATTTTAAATCGAGGGCCTATAGCTCAGCTGGTTAGAGCATCTGACTCATAATCAGAGGGTCCATGGTTCAAGTCCATGTGGGCCCACTTTACAAGCCTCTTTCAGAAATGAAAGGGGCTTTTGTTTATTTTTAAGTTCAGTACCTAAGTTCGCCAGGTTCAAATTTTGGGATTTATCATTTATTGCCGTCCTTTATAAGAGAAATATTTATTAAAGTAGTATGCAGGGAAATTTACGTTTTAGCATTTTCGACAGGAATATTGTAAGCGATGTATTTGGTGAAGAAGTTGTTTTGGTAAACCTGGAAACAGGCGTTTACTATAGCTTAAGGGCTTCTGCAACGCAAGTGTGGATCCGTATCCAGAATAATTATTCCCTGGATGAAATAATTGCCGATCTCCATTTAATTTATGCGGCCAGTCAGGAGGAGCTGACTCAGCAAACCTATACATTCATTCAACAACTCCTCGACCGGCAGCTGATTAAGCAAAGTACGTCAGAAGAAAAAAATATTGTGGAGATGGATGCGCCCCAACAAAAATTGAATTTTAGCACTCCTGTTCTGGAAGTTTTTTCTGATATGCAGGAAATTTTGCTGCTGGATCCTGTGCACGATGTGGATAAATCGGGCTGGCCAGTGACCAAAGACGGCTCTTCAAAATAATATTGATCTTTTATGTTTTCTGAGCTGACCGATGTTGAACACTTTTACGTTGCAGCATCAGAAGCAACAGAGCAATCGTTTGCTAATAGCGGGAAAGCTGTTGTTAAGCATATATCTCTTGCAGGATTGCTGCTCCGCTTAAAATTTTCGGGAGAGGCAATGCTTCCTTTTGTATTGCCCGCCATTTCGCATCTGTTGGTAAACGCCCCTGTAAAAGATCCTGATTATGAAATTCAAATTTGGGACAGTGTTTCCACCCATACCGCTTTTCCGGATGCTCCATGCAAGGTGGACGATATTGAATTAAGGGGTGAAATAAAGGGCTTTAAATCCAGCAGGTTTGAAAGCGCTTATTTTACACATGCCCGAATGCTCATGCTTTTGGATCACCAAAGCAGAAAAGGAATAGTATGTCTGATGGAAGTTTCTGCTATACCGGCATTTGAGCTGGCTTGCCCGCTGAGAGGGATTTTCAGCTGGATATTGAGAAGCAACAAGAGCGTTATGCTTCACGCTGCTGCTGTAGGGACACAGGATGGAACGATTTTAATAGGCGGCAATAGCGGAGCAGGGAAATCATCAACTGCGCTGCGCTGCTTAGTAGCAGGCTTCCATTATCTGGGAGATGATATCTGTGCCATTTCGATGGATCAGAATTCCAAAGCAAAGGTTCACAGTATTTATTGTTCTGGGAAAACATTAAGCAAGGACCTGGTTAAATTTCCTGAGCTTGCGCACGCTGTTCACCATCATAATGAATCCTCCTACGAGAAGAAAATATTTTTCTTTAATGATTGCTTTCCTGAAAAACTCGCAGGAAGCAATGATTTGAAGGTGGTAATTATTCCGCATCAAAATCCTGAGCTGGAAATCGGGTTCCAGGAGATTCCATTCGCCAAAGCGCTAAGCGTGATCAGTTCATCTACAAAGCAATTGTTACCTGATGCAGGGCATGAAATGTTTTTTATGCTGTCCTCAGTATTGCACCAGGTTCCTTGCTACCAATTTAACCTGGGAAATGATCCGAGGAAGATTGCCGCATCACTGCGTGAGTTCCTGGCGCAGCTAAAAAGCAGTAATTAAGTAAGCGATGACGCATTTTAATACACGAGCGGGTTTTGGAGGTTTGAGGACGGATTTGATAAGCCGTCCTTGTAAAATTGCCTATTTGGGCAATAGTGTCACGGCTCAAAAGGAAGGGTATAAAAAATTTTTAAGTGAAAGCTTCGATCAATCCTTTAGCCTGCAACATCAGTATATCAATGCCGGAATCGGGGGTGTGGGATCTTTAGCTTCTTTATTTTTAATGGATGATTTTGTGCTCAGGTACCAGCCCGACATTTGTTTTGTAGAATGTACCGTTGCTGATATTGGTGCAGCTACTCCCATGCAGTATATCGCTTCGTCGGTGGAGGGAATAGCACAAAAACTTTTGTCAAAGGGAATCTATGTTTGTTTTTTGCATTTGTATAATTCGCACACCAGCGAAGAAAGAATACACAGTATAACCTCCTTATATGAAGAGATTGCCGAGCATTATAATCTGCCATCAGTTAATGTTGGAAAAGCGGTAAATGACTTACTGCAAAGCGGAGAATATGTAAGTACCGACATAGTTTATGATGGAATACACACTACTTTAACGGGTGCACAGTTGACAGCCCGATTTATTTTTTCGGCCTTAAAAGAGATGATCACAAAAGCAACTGGCCAGCATGTTCTTCCGCAGCGCGCACTTTTCTATCCATCTTTCCGGTATACACAAATAGTAGTTCCTTCGGTATTGATGACTGACAACAGCAGGGAATGCAAGCAAAGGCGTTTCAGAAGCATAATTAAATACCTTGAAATCGGAGAACATAATTTTTTGCGCTTTACACCAACAGACGGAAGCCTTGTGGGGCTGCTGGTGATAGCCGACGAAGAGTCGGGAGTGGTTGCAATGGAAAGCAATGCCCGCCGCGTGTTTGTGCAAACCTATGATCAATGGTGCGATAAAGAAAGGATTCAGGCAATTATTTTGGATGAAATTTGTGCCGTAAATACAGAATTTAGTATTTCTTTGTCACAGCGAGAAGAAGGGGACCGAGGAGCAAATGGTCCTCCCAACAGGATGAAAAAAAGGGGAAAAACCCTGAAAATAGCAGGATTGATGGTTCTTCCCGAAAAGGAACCACAAAACGTTAATCTTTTATGGTAATGAATAAATCAGCAAAAGAGCCTTTGGTAAGCATAATCACCGCCACGCTGAATGCTGGAAAATTTTTGCGAAAAGCGCTGGAAAGCATTCAGAAACAAAGTTATACCAATTATGAAATAATTATTGTGGATGGAGGGTCGGAAGATGATACGAAGTCAATTGCTCAATCTTTTCCGAAAGTGAAAATAATGCAGCAGAATGGAAGCGGACTTTTTGCTGCGTGGAATGATGGAATAAAAGCCGCACAGGGTGATTATGTGGCGTTTCTTGACAGCGATGATTATTGGGAAGACGAGAGTCTCCAAAAGCATATGAATGCCCTCCTGAGCGATTCCAGGTCACTCGGCTCCGTCGGACGCCTTAATTTCTTTTTGGAAAAAAATAAAACTCCTCCGCCCGAATTCAAATTGTCGCTTTTGAATGAAAGCCACCTGGCCTATATGCCCGGCTGTTTTGTTGGTCGTAAGGAAATTTTTGAAAAAATAGGCCTCTTTGAAACACAGTGGAAAATTGCCAGCGACATTGTTTGGTTTGCAAAAGTGAAAGAAATGAAAGAAGGGATAATTCTCCTGAATGATGTAGTTTTAAATAAGAGAGTGCACAGCAAAAACATTTCTTATGCAGCTGCGGAATCGGATACGTACAGCAAGGAGTTATTGCAACTTCTGCACAACAAATTAAAGCAAAGAAAATCATGAGGAAGGATTTTTCAAGGATCAGCAAAGCAGAATTGGTTGCCGATGTCAAACGAGCCATTGAAAGCAAGCAAGGATTTGCTATGGGCAAGATTGGGTTTTCAGAACAATTCCTTTTAGGCTATCTGCCTTTTTTAAGAACAAATCCCTCAGTGATTCAAATCAAGGCATATGAAGCGGCGCTGCGCTATCACTGCGAAATTCAATTTGGTGTTTTTCCAACCGATCCCGAATTTTTAAAAGAATTTGCACGCCTGCATACAGCTTGTACCCAGGCAATTGATATACTTGGACTTTTTGATGCTAAGCAGGAAAAGGACCTCATTGTGAACAACAATATCAATTCGAAATTAATTTTTTACCAGCAAACCGAACCTGATCGCTCCATTCCTGAAAAAAAGGAAGAATGTTACCTTCCATTTCTTAAGGGCAAGAAAATTTTGTTTATCTCTTCTTTCGCTGAATTACTGAAGGACAGGGCGAAAAAGGATATTTTTGAGGCTATATGGTTGGAAATGGACAAGAAATGGTTTTATCCCGAAAGCATTTCTGCTGTTGAGGTGCCTTATTCTTACATCACCGCAGGTCCCAATAAAGATTACAAGAGCTCTATCCATTTATATCAAAGCGTTTGCGAAAAAATTGATCAGCACGATTATGATGTTGCCCTTATTGGCATGGGATCACTGGGCTTGCCGCTGGCTGCGCATGTGAAAAGCAAGGGGAAGGTAGCACTTTCTCTGGGCGGACACTTGCAGGTTTTGTTTGGGGTTTTGGGAAAAAGATGGAAAGAAGACAAATACTGGATTACAAATTACATTAATGATTCCTGGATAGAAATGCCCGTAAAATATCATCCGAAAAACAAAGATATTCTGGCTGATTCAGGAGCATACTGGTAAACAATGTTTCATACACCTGTAGCCTTATTTATTTTCAATCGTCCTGAATGTACCAGGCAATTGTTTTCAGTCATTGCTGTGCTGAAGCCATCGCGCTTGTTCATCATAGCCGACGGTCCGCGCCAAAACAATCCGGAGGATGAGCAACGCTGCGCCGAAACCCGTGCCATTTTTAATGAAATCAACTGGCCCTGTGAGGTTTCAAGGCGTTATTCAGAGCTAAATATGGGGTGCAGAAATAGTATTCCTTCAGGATTGAACTGGGTGTTTGGACAGGTGGAAGAATGCATTATACTGGAAGACGACTGCGTGCCTGATCTCTCATTTTTCTGCTATTGTTCGCAATTGCTGGACTATTATCGGTCCAACGAACAAATTATGACCATTGGGGGGCATCGTTCTGATGGCCCTAATCAAACAGAGGGCAACAGTTATTTCTTTTCAAAATATCCCAACATATGGGGCTGGGCCACATGGAAAAGAAGCTGGGAAAAATTTGATTTAAGCATGACGAAGTGGGCTGAGCTGAAAAGTACTTCCTGGCTCACAGAAAAATTGAAAGAGGAAAAATATGTTGTCTACTGGACCAGGATATTTGACCAGATGGAAAAGATGAACACCTGGGATTATGCCTGGGTATTCTCCAGCTGGCTGAATAACGGACTATCTATCCGCTCTTCGGTAAACATGATCAGCAATATCGGTTTTGGTGCCGATGCCACGCATACCACCCAGGATAAAAATCAGTATCATTCTCAAAAAACTTCGGCCATTTCATTTCCCTTAAAACATCCGTCTGCGGTTGTTGTTGATCCTGAAGATGAAAAAAGAATTGAATGGGTAACTTTCAGCGGGATGCATGAAAGGTTGCTGGAAAATGCGCGTTTAAAAATAGCGGAGTTGCGCGGCAGAGGATTGGAGAGATGAGCATAAAAATACTACATATCAACACTTATGATGCCTTAGGAGGGGCTGCCAGGGCAGCCCGCAGGATATTTCAATCCCAAAGGGCAGCCGGTATTAATTGTGAAATGATGGTGTTGCATAAGAGTGGCAGCGATCCTTTTATTAAAACACCTCAGTCATTGACTCCGCAAAAAAACCTGCAGGTGGTGCATCATTTATTGCAGTCGTACCGACTTCAAAAGTATTCTCGCAATACCATTTTACACTCTTTTGGAGATGCCAGCGCAGGTATTGTAGACGAAATAAACAATGGGGATTCGGATATTGTGCACCTGCATTGGATATCCGGTATGTTGTCGGTTGATGATATTGCCAAAATCACCAAACCTATTGTTTGGACCTTGCACGACATGTGGGCTTTTTGCGGAAGTGAACACATTTGCTTTGATGAGCAATCGTATTTTTATTCTCCTCCTTCAGTGTTACGCAGTGTAAATGACGAAAAATTGATTGCCGACTTAAGCAAAAAAACCTGGCTGGAGAAATGTGAAAAATGGAAAAACGCTGAATTTTCTGTTGTTGCCCCAAGTTCCTGGCTGGCCCATCAGGCCCGAAGAAGTTATTTGTTTAAAAACAGCTCAGTGCAGATAATTCCCTATCCTCTTGATGCTGACACAGCATGGACACCTTCGGAAAACCGTTCTGTTGTCCGCAATAAATTGAAAATAACTGACGATAGAAAAATTATTTTGTTTGTGGCCAAGAATCCATTGAACGATCTCAACAAAGGGTGGGATTTGGCACTGCAAGCACTGCAAAAAGTAATGCAGGAGGGTTCAATCCACTTTGACTTAGTGGTAGTGGGACAGGATGATGGCATCAGGGCAGTAACTCCTTTTACAAGTCATTGGGTTGGAAGTGTTAACAATGATACTGAATTGGCCGAATGGTATTCTGCAGCCGATGTCCTTTTGGTCCCTTCAAGGGTGGAAGCGTTTTCGCAGGTGACTGCAGAAGCGCAGTCGTGTGCATTGCCCGTAGTGGGGTTCAGCATAGGTGGTATACCCGATATTGTCATTCACCGCCAAACCGGCTATGTTGCCAGGGCCTATGATACTGATGATTTTGCTGATGGCATCCTGTGGGTGCTCAGTGATAACGAAAGGCGAAAAACTTTGTCGGTGTCTGCCCGGAAAAACATAGTGGAGAAATTCTCCCCTGGGTTTGTAAGTGACAGGTATATGGAACTTTACAGTTCTATTAAACCCTAGAGAATAAATACCACTTCAAACTTTTATTGTCGGCGCCGTCATGCTGCGTGCTGGATTGCGCCGGTTTAAAAATGGAATATATTTTACGCGGAATTCTAACAGAGAGGAAGTTGACGCTGCGTATTACAATAAATGCAATGGTTTTAATAGTGTGAGTTCCGGAAAAAAGATGCGTGATCAGCTGCCGCAGATAGTCTACACGCATCAGTTGATTCAATACAAAGGCTGCGGGAACGCTAATGCGCAGGGGTAGCAAGCTCTTTTTTTCAGATGGTGCTGCATAGGTTTCCTCTTTGATTTCCTTTATCACATAAATCATTTGTTTCATTTGCTGTCCCATCCCCAGGTATTTTTCCCCGTCGCTAATGCTGGTCTCAATTTGCCTGGCATTCATTTCGGAGGAGATTTGAATAGCATCGGCAATGTATTTACTGAATTGTCCGGTTTTCCAGTTTTCCAGGTTGTAGGCGTTAGCTACCGCCATGATCAGTCGGTCTTCCAGTGAGGGAATGTACCAACCCGGGCGGGTGGCCGAACGCACTTTCCTGTTCCAAAGATGCGCCGTAAATTTTTCAGATTTGGCAGAAACTCCCGCAATGGCGGTGAAATGAATGTCAAGATCAATAATCCGCTGGTCATTGATGTAAGTTACAGCATGTTGTTGCAGTGGTGCACTGATGAAGTTGAAAGGATTAGCGCTGGGCATTATTTTCCACCCCATTGATTCTATGATCTGCTGGCATTTTTCTTTGTCTTTTTCCTGAATGAGGAGATCAATGTCGCGCGAGGTGCGGGCCATCGCCAAAGTACTGTTCCCTGCAATTTCTCCGATGCCTTTAATGGCAATGCATTCTATCCCTTCCTGTTGCAGTAATTGTAAAATGGACTGGTACTGATTGATGATGTACTGATTTTTGGTCCAGGTGAAACGGGGCAGTCCGGCCAGGAAATCTGAATTTTTTCCGTTGCTGTTTTTCCACGAGGGTTCGTTGCCCAACTGGAGTTTGCGTACGGCAGAAGGCATTAATTCTTTGCACGAAAAATCAAAACGTTCGTAATCGTTACAGTTCTCCCAAAGTTTTTTCCACTGTAAAACAGCTTCTTCAGTATTGCTGCAAAGCAACTTCAGCATGCGGACTTCTTGCGCATTAAGCGTTAGCTGTAGGCTTCCTGACAGTGTTCTCTGACTTAAAAAAGAGTGTTTCACCGATAATGAATTAAATATGTCCCCTGCGTTTCCTGTCCAAGGCCTCTTTTAAAACCGCTACATACTGTTTCACATCTGTGCGCATCAGCCGATCTGTATTTCCGGCATGAATCCTACGGAAAGCCAAAATCTCGGGAAGCACTACCTCGGTAAAACCCAGATATTTTGTACGATCATACCAGTCGATGAATTCGGCGGTTTTCCATTGAGGATTGAACCAGCCCACCTTTAAGAAATCGCTTTTTAAAATAAGCATCGTAATGGCGCTGTAGCCTACAAAAGTTTTTTCGCTTTGTGTTTTATCTCCGGGAGTGCTGATATCATTAAATTCCTTTACCTGGCCGAAAACCATATTTACCTTATGTTCCAGCAAGGCATCCAGTTGCAGTTGCAGTTTGCCCGGCGCCCACAAATCATCTGAATCCAGGAAGGCAATGTATTCCCCTTTTGCTTCTTTTACCCCTGTGTTTCTGGCCACCGCAGCGCCTGCATTTTCCTGTCGTATGATTTTTATCCTGGGGTCTGGTAGTTTTTTCAGGTTTTCAAGAGACTGGTCGCTGGAACCATCGTCAACAGCAATGATTTCAAAGTCCTGAAAGCTTTGGCAAAGTACGCTTTCAACAGCAGCGTTGAGATAAAGTTCGCTTTTGTAGAAAGGGATGATAACGCTGACTTTGACTTGCGCGGTCATTTCAAAATTCAGGCTCATTGTTGCGGATGTTAATGTTTTTCAAAAGTAAGCTTTTTCCTCCGAGCAATTCATATAGAGGAAGGGGATGAAAAACAATTGGTTTTTTTAAGCATATTTGTCCAAAGCGAAACCGGGAATGCACAAAGACATTATATTTTATCTGCAGTTCTATAAAAAACATTCGTATTCGCTTGTGTTTACGCTGTTGCTGACTTTTGCACAGGCAGCCACTCTTTTCCCTCTGGCCCTGATTTTCCAATTCCTTTTTGATGAAGTATTGCCCGGAGGAGATAGGAAAATGCTGTTTGCCAGCCTTGGCTTTGCCTTACTGCTTGTTTTGTTTAATTCATTGATAATTCTGGTGAACAGGAGTATTGCCCTGAGGGTTATCAAGACCATCATTTGCAACATACGTGAAAAACTGCTGCACCAGGTTTTATTTTTGAATCACACCTTTTATACCGACGAGGACCTGGATGCTCTGCATACGAAAGTAGTGCAGGATACGGAACGATTGGATTGCATGACGGCAGCCATCCTTACACAGTTTTTACCTGGAGTTCTTATTGTTTCGGGCCTCACAGCTTTCCTGCTGTATCTTAACATGCAATTGTTTTTTGTCCTTATACTTACACTGCCTCCCTTACTGTATATGGGAAGGATGATGGGAAGACAACTGAAAAAGAGGGTGGAACTATTTCATGATGATTTCGCAAAATTCAGCAAAGGGATATCATTTATTCTTCATTTCAATGCATTGATTAAACAATCCACCAACGAAAAAAATGAGTTTGGAAAACAGAAGGAAGTCAATGAAAAATTAATGATCTCTGGCAGAAAAGTGGCCTGGTTAGCCGCAGCCTATACTACCATTCAGGGAAATATTTTTGTTGTCGGCGGAATACTAATTTTTTTATTTGGCGGACTTCAGGTTATGGATGGAACTACATCAACTGGTGAACTTTTGTCCTTTTTTGTGGCTCTCAATATTATGAGCTCATATCTGAGAACAGTACTGGGTGTAGTTCCTGTAATAATTGAAGGACGGACTTCGCTGGCGGCCATAGCACCTATATTGCACAAGGCGGCTCCGGAAAGCACCGGAGAAAAAGCGCCGCTATTTGCCAATTCCATACTCTTCGACAATGCAGATTTTGGTTTCCCTGACGGCTTTGAGCTGAAAAACATTTGTTTTGAAATAAAAAAAAATAGCATTACCGGAATTTTTGGACCGTCGGGTTCGGGAAAGTCAACCTTAATAAAGTTGCTTTTAGGTGTGTATAAAGTAAAGCATGGAGCTATTTTTCTTGATGATGTCAACCTCAACGAGATCAATCTGCCGGAATACAGGAAAAAAGTAGGAGTGCTGGCTCAGGATCCGCAATTTTTTTCGGGAACAATCAGGGAGAATTTAACCTATGGGTTGAACCGTGTGAGTGATGATACCCTCGCTCTTGTATGCAAAAAGTGCCGTATTCACGATTTTATTGTTGCCTTGCCTCAGGGCTATGATTCCATAATGGGCAATAGCGGCATGCGCTTGTCGGGAGGACAAAAGCAACGCATCGCCATTGCCAGAGCCTTATTGAGAAATCCTGAATTGCTCATTCTGGATGAACCCGACAATAATCTCGACGAGGCAATGACACTGGAGATACTCAAAAGCATTAAAGAATTAAATATCACCTTGATCGTCATCAGCCATAATCATTTTGTTTTGCCTGTTTTGGATACAGTATATAGATTGACCTAGCTATTTAACAAGTTTTCTGTATTTCAAGTTTTTTCTTCCGTTAGTTTTTCGCACATTTATTTATATGCTAGACATAGGAATAGTTCAGGCAATTGTTTTACTGTTGCTCAGTGGCGTGAAAATTTTATTCACCCCTATAGGCATGATTACAGGTGGTTATTCTTACTGGACAACGATAATCATTACTTCTTCCGGAGGAGTAATGGGTGCTTTGGTGTTTTTTTTCCTTGGCAGGCAAATCGTAAAATGGTTCAAAAGTAAAAAACCCAAAAAAGCCTTTACCGGCCAGAACCGCTGGATAGTGCGCACTAAAAACCGTTTCGGGTTGATAGGAATGGCTGCTACAATGGGCATCATTTCAGTGCCGCTGAGTGCTATACTGGTGGCCAAATATTTCGGTGACGATAAAAAGGCGTCTACTGTGTTGTCAGTATCCGCCATTGCATGGAGCTTTGCTGTAACAACAATCTCCTACCTCGTGTACGATGTTTTTAATTGAGCTGTAAGCTGATAATCAGTTCAGGTATTATTCCCGCAGCCACTGAAATCACTGCACAAATCAGCAAAATAAAGCTTCTCTTTTCTCCAATGGTATTCTCGTGACCCAGCTCGAAAGTTGGTTCAGAAAACATAGCGGCTACTATTTTGAAGTAGTAGTAAATCCCCACCAGTGAAGTAAGGATGGCGATGAGTGATACCACCTGGAAGCCATTGGCGATTGCGGTGGAAAGAATAAAGTATTTTGCGAAGAAACCTGCTGTTGGTGGAATACCAGCCAGCGACATCAAAATCACCGTGAATAATATCGCTACGTAAGGATTTTTCTTAGCTAGTCCGCGCAGACTATCAATGCTCAATGATTTATCTTCCTGCGACAACAGGATCAATACCGCAAAGGCACCCAATGAAGCGGTAGCATAAGCAATGGAATAGTAAAATAAAGCGTTTGCAGCATCGCCTTTCAGCGCAAGGATAGCCAGGAGCATAAAGCCTGCGTTGGCGATCCCTGAGTAAGCGAGAAGTCGTTTGAGGGAGTTTTGTGCCAGGGCCGAGAGGTTTCCTATTGCAATGGTAAGAATGGCTGCGCCACTAAGAATCAATGACCATTGTTCCGAAGCTGCTTCAAAGCATGTGCTGAAGAGTCGGTAGAAAGCAGCAAAAGCAGCAATTTTCACCACTGTGGCCATGAAGGAAGTAATGATGTTTGGCGAACCTTCATACACATCAGGTGCCCAGAAATGGAAAGGCGCAGCAGAAACTTTAAACAGCAAGCCTACCATCAGCATCAATAAACCGGCATAGAAGAGATAAGGCAAGTCAGTGGTTCCGTTAACGTAAGTTGCGATTTCCGACAAGTTAAATGATCCGGAAGCGCCATAAATCATGGCAATTCCGAAGAGGAGGAAACCAGTGGCAAAGGCGCCAAGGATAAAGTATTTGAGGGCAGCTTCGTTCGATTCGTGGTTGGTTTTCTTGCTTCCGGCCAGAGTATAAAGGGAAACTGAAAGAGCTTCAATACCGATGAAGAGCATGGCGAGATTCGAGTAAGAAACCATCATGATAGCACCGGCAATCGTGAAGGCCATGATGCCGTAATAATCACCAGTTGATTTTTCATCGAAGTTGAACTGATCCTTGGAAAGCATGAAAACAAAGACGGATACGATGAGGATCAAACCTGAGAACGCCACCGCATAGTTGTCGAAATTCAGCATGTCGTGGTAATAGTGCGAGTAGGGATTGTTCCAGTTAAAAAAGTTGAGAACAAAGATGGCAAAAACACCGGCGACAATAACCTGCAGGGAATATTTTCTCAGGGAGTCGGAAAGTCCGACAAACAAAGACAAGAGTCCGAGGCAAGAGATTAAAATTAAAACGTTCATATCAGTTTCCTAAATGTTTATAAAGCTCAAAATATTTTGTACCGAAGGTTCAATCAAATCAAATAAAGGCTGAGGATACAAGCCTGTTACAATCACTACAATTGCAATAGGAATCAGCACTGCTTTTTCATTGAAAGAGAGATCAGCAAATTCTTCGGTAGCGGCGGAAGTATCGCCCAGCATGGTTTTCTGGTAAGCCAGTAGCATGTATACTGCGCCGAGGATCACGGTCAATCCGCAAACGCCCGATATCACATCGCTGAATTCAAACACACCAATCAGCAGGAGGAATTCACCCACAAATCCGTTGGTGAGTGGCAAAGCAACGCTGCCCAATAAAATAATCATGAATAAAGTGGCAAACCATGGTGCTTTGGTTCGGATACCACCCATCTGCGCCATTTCAAACGTTTTGGTTCTGTTGAAGAGAATATCGGCAACGAAGAAGAGTCCGACTACATTCACACCGTGCGCAAGCATTTGCATGGAGGCACCGCGCAAGCCGTTATCGCTGAAGGAGAAAACGCCGGCAGTGATTAATCCAACGTGAGCGATAGAAGAGTAAGCGAGTAGTTTCTTGAAATCCTTTTGTACAATGGCGATGGCCGAAGCGTACACGATACCGATGGTAGCGAGAATTACCACAATATTGGCATTTTCAGTACAGCCTTGTGGTACCACAGGCAGCAACCAGCGCATCAAACCGAAAATACCCATCTTCAGCATAATTCCCGAAAGTAACATCGTGCCGGGAGTGCTGTTCATATGATAGGTAGAAGGTTGCCAGGTGTGGAAAGGAAACACCGGAATCTTGATGGCAAAGGCGATGAAGAGCATCCAGAATATCCAGCTCTGACTGTTAACGCTCAGCGAAATATTGTAGAAGGATTCAATCGCGAAGGAATGATCAGGAGTTTGAAGGTACAGGAAGATGAGCGCGAAGAGCATCAGTAAGCTTCCCGCCAGTGTGTAAAGGAAAAACTTGAAGGTAATGGCTTTTGCATTTTCTCCGCCCCACATCAGTGAAATGAAGTAAATAGGAATGAGGGCCAATTCCCAGAAGATATAGAACAGGAAAGCATCCCGCACCACAAACACGCCTATCAGCGCCATTTCCATAGTGAGGATCAATGCGTAAAACGCCAGCGGATTTTTGTATTCCCTATCGAAAGTAGATAAGATGATCAAAGGAGAAAGGAAGGTGGTGAGGAGCACCATCAGGAGACTTAATCCATCCATATCAATATAGAAGGAAATGCCCAGCGAAGGTATCCAGGACTGGCGTAGTGCATATTGTCCGGCAACGCCTGCATCAAAATTGATCCATGCGCCAATGGCCAGTACAAAGGTGGCGACAGAAATTGCGAAAGCTGTTTTTTTAATGGCATCACCCTTCATCATGAAGAGAGACAGCGCACCAAGCAGCGGTAAAATGATTAAAACTAAGGTCATCATTATCTAGAACCAGATTAAATAATTAGCAATTAAAATGAGTACAACACCTGCAACAATACCGAAAATGTAAAAGCCGGTATTTCCTTGCTGCAGTTGTTTTACAAAGTTTCCTTTGCGCACCGAGAAAGTCCCGAAAGCATTTACCACCGGGTCAATTACACGGTTTTCAATAATGTTTTCAAGAGCGTTCCCCAGCAGTTGGAAAGGTCGGATAATCAATTTTGTGTAGATCTCATCAAGGAAATATTTCCCTGCAAAAAGTTTAGAAATACCTTGTGGTTCAGAAGGCAGCGTTTGATTTTCCTTGTAGATTTTCTTTGCGATGAACCATGAACCCACAGCCAGCGCTACAGCACCAAGCATGAGGAAAAGTTCAGTTTCGTGTGATAACTCAAAGCTGGTGTCTTCCAATCCCGGCAGGAAATTATCCAGGAAATGTGCGTTCTCAATTCCAAGTAATTCGAGTGGCAAACCGAGTCCGCCACCAAAAGCCGCCAGTACCGCTAATACTATCAGTGGCGTTGTCATGGTTGAAGGAGATTCGTGTAAATGATGTTTTTGATCTTCTGTTCCTCTGAAACCGTTGGAGAAGGTGAGGAAGTAGAGTCGGAACATGTAGAAAGCCGTGAGGGCTGAAGTGGTGGAAGCCAATACCCACAATACCGGACTGTCATTGAAGATATGCGCCAGCATTTCGTCCTTAGAAAAGAAACCAGAGAAGAAAGGAATACCTGAAATGGCGAGGCATCCAATCACAAAAGTGATGTGCGTAATCGGTAATGCTTTTTTCAATCCGCCCATGTTGCGGATGTCCTGTTCGCCACTCATCGCATGAATCACGCTTCCTGCTCCGAGGAAGAGAAGCGCCTTGAAGAAGGCGTGCGTCAGCAGGTGAAACATCGCGCTGGTATAAGCGCCAACGCCGAGGGCAATGAAAATCAATCCCAGCTGACTCACTGTGGAGTAAGCCAATACTTTCTTAATATCGTTTTGTACCACGGCAATAGTGGCGGCTACAAGCGCCGTGAGTGCACCTACCCATGCTATGATGCACATGGTTTCAGGAGCGAGTTCAAAGAGTACGTGCGAACGGATAATGAGGTAAATACCAGCAGTTACCATTGTAGCTGCGTGAATCAACGCCGACACAGGAGTTGGTCCCGCCATCGCATCAGGCAGCCAGGTGAACAGAGGCAGCTGGGCACTCTTTCCTGTGGCGCCAATGAACAGCAAAACAGTAATGCCAATAATGGTAGAATTGCTCGAAGAATATTGGGAAGCGTCAGCAAAAACTTCAGTGAAATTCAAGCTTCCGAATTCGGTAAACATCAGGAATAAACCCAGGATAAAGCCAAGGTCACCAATACGGTTCATGATGAAAGCTTTCTTTGCAGCGTTGTTGTACTCGGGTGTTTTGTACCAGAAACCGATGAGCAGATAAGAACAAAAACCCACACCTTCCCAGCCTGTGAAGAGCACCAGGAAATTGTCACCCATTACGAGGAGCAACATGAAAAACACGAAAAGGTTGAGGTATGCAAAGAAGCGTGAATAATTTTCATCATCGTGCATGTAACCGATAGAGTAGAGGTGGATCAAAAATCCAACGCCTGTGACCAGCGACATCATGATGATAGACAATTGATCAATCTGGAAGTCGAGGCCCAGTGTAGTGTCCCCGATGGTAATCCAGTTGAAACCGTGAACAATACTTGGCGTGAGCAAATCATCAGAGCTCAGGAAGTTGGCGGCAGTAATAGCCACACAAACAAAAGCACCCAGTACAGCACCACTTCCAATCAGACCAACAGCTGATTTAGAGAGTTTTTTTCCGAATAAGCCGTTGATCACAAAACCGATCAGAGGCAGGAGGGGAATGAGTAAAGCTATCTTCATTTGAAAATTACCATTTTAATTTATTCAATGCGTTGATATCAACAGAACCTCTGTTGTGGTGTATCATAGTAAGGATGGCGAGTCCGATGGCTACTTCCGCAGCGGCCACTACCATCACAAAAAACACAAATACCTGACCTTTGGCATCTCCGCGGAATGCAGAAAAAGCCACCATCAATAAGTTCACTGCGTTGAGCATTAACTCAATCGACATAAAAGCGATTATCGCATTTCTGCGGATAAGCATGCCCAGCACACCGATGCTGAAAAGCGTAACACTCAGGAAAATGTAGTATTCCAGAGGTACAACCTGTATTGTAGATGTAATTTCTTCCATAGTCTTATTTCTTTTTTGCTAATAATACTGATCCAGCCATTGCTGAAAGGAATAATACTGAACTCGCTTCAAAAGGAAGCAGATATTCAGAAAACAATACTTTACCCAGATTTTTCACTGAACCCAAACCATCAGATGGATCCGCAATCTTCAGGTCGACACTCTCCTTGAAGGAAGCAAGCATCACAAGAAAAAGGAGTCCGGCCGAAACAACAGCAGCCACCTTAATAAGGTTGGGTTTGGAAGATTCTGTTTGCTTGTTCAGGTTGAGGAGCATGATCACGTAGAGGAAGAGCACCATGATGGCTCCCGTATAAACAATGATTTGCACGATGGCCAGGAAGTGGGCGTTCAACAATACGAAGTGCCCCGCGATAGAGAAAAAAGTTCCGATCAGGAAAAGGACACTGTGTACAGGGTTTTTGGCGAAGACCATCAGCAATGCGCAGATGATGGACAGTGCCGCGAGGAAGTAAAAAGCGTATTCCAGCATTCTAGTATTTTTTTTGTCTTTTAGTGATATCAATTCTTTTGTTCATGTCTTCCACCAGTTTGTCTTTGCCGTAAACAAAATCGCCACGGTCGTAGCTGGTTTTTACAATTTCGTCGGTGAGGAAAATGGCTTCTTTCGGACAAGCTTCTTCGCACAATCCGCAGAAGATGCAGCGCAGCATATTGATCTCGTAAACCGATGCGTATTTTTCTTCACGGTACAAATGTTCTTCACCTTTTTTGCGCTCGGAAGCAGTCATGGTAATTGCTTCGGCCGGACAAGCCACGGCGCACAGTCCGCAGGCAGTACAGTTTTCACGACCCTGGGCATCGCGCTTCAGAACGTGTTTGCCACGGTAAACCGGGGCAAATTCTTTTTGAACTTCAGGGTAGCTTAAGGTCGCGGGGCGACGGAAAAAGTGGCGGATGGTGATCAACATCCCCTTGATAATGGCAGGAAAATAAAGCCTTTCCGAAAAGGAAAGCTCCTTGTTCACTGCAACTTTTGATCTATTGGTTAATGCCTTCATTTTCGTTTATTTAAAAACAATAATTCCCAGTCCGGTCAATATCACGTTGATAATAGAGAGTGGGATCAATATCTGCCAGCCTAATTTCATCAGTTGGTCGTAACGGAAGCGGGGCAGCGTCCAGCGAACCCACATGAAGAAGAAAATGCCGAATATTATTTTCAGGAAAAAACAAGCAGTTCCTACGATGGTGATAGTGTTTTCCGACCAGCCGAAATCGCGGATGAAAGGCATGTTGTAGCCACCAAAATATACCGATGCGATCAGTGCGCAGGACACAAACATGTTGATGTATTCGGCAAAGAGGAAGAAGCCCAGTTTCATGGAGCTGTACTCTGTATGGTATCCACCGATCAACTCCGTTTCACATTCAGGTAAGTCGAAAGGCGCACGGTTGGTTTCGGCAAAAGCACAAATGAGGAAAATGATGAAGCCCAAAGGCTGATAGAACACGTTCCAGTGTCCGCCAGGCTGACCTTCCACAATGGCTTTTAAACTCAAATCTCCTGTCATCATTACTACTGCGATAACAGAAAGTCCCATCGCCAGTTCGTAAGAAATCATTTGTGAAGAAGCGCGGATAGCACCAAGCAAAGAGTATTTGTTGTTGGAGGCCCAGCCCCCGATCATAATTCCATAAATACCTACGGAAGTCACGCCGAGTATATACAAAATGCCAATGTTGATGTCAGCAGCCTGCAACAGGAAAGTATCGTCACCAATGGTGATTGCACCACCCCAAGGCATTACTGCGCTGGCCATACCGGCTGTCATCATCGCCAAACACGGACCGAGAACGAACAAAAATCTGTTGGAATCGGAAGGAATAATTTCTTCCTTCATAAACATTTTCACCCCATCGGCCAATGGTTGCAACAAACCAAATGGTCCGGCACGGTTCGGGCCCACCCTGTCCTGCAGGAAGGCCGCCACTTTTCTTTCGGCCCAGGTGGAGTACATCGCCGCCACCAGTGTGATAGCGAAGACGGCAACGATCAAACAAACTTTAAATATCAGTACAGCTAATTCCATTATTTATCAAGCTTTTTGTAGTGAGGTGCAGCTAATTTTGTATAGTGGTTTTGAGAAATTACCGAGTGACGGTGAATTTTTCGCGGACCTTCAATTACCCAGTCGCTGGTTTTTTTGTGCTCAAAACGGCAGTCATTGCAAATCCATTCTTCCAGTTCGCCCCATTGATCCTTGCGGCCGGTAACGCGCAAAACCTCGTCGCCTTTGTCCCACAGCGTTACTTTGCCTGAGCATTTCTTGCAATCGCGGTGAGCGTCCATCGGCTTGGTAAACCAAACGCGGCTCTTGAATCGGAAAGTTTTATCTGTTAATGCGCCTACCGGACAAACGTCGATGATGTTGCCTGAGAAGTCGTTGTCAATGGCTTTTTCAATGTAAGTGCTGATTTCAGAAACATCTCCACGGTTGAGTACACCGTGAACACGGCCGTCACAAACCTGATCGGCGGTTTTAACGCAGCGGTAGCAAAGGATACAGCGGTTCATGTGCAGCTGGATCTTGTCGCCGATATCTTTTCTTTCGAAGGTTCTTCTTTCAAAGTCGAAACGGGTTTTCTCACTTCCGTTTTCGTAGCCCAAATCCTGTAAGTGACACTCACCGGCCTGGTCGCAGATAGGGCAATCCAGCGGGTGGTTGAGCAGCAAAAATTCTACCACACCTTTTCTCGCGTCCACCACTTCCGGAGCAGTGTTGTTCACCACTTCCATCCCGTCCATCACGTTTGTACGGCAGGAAGCTACGAGTTTCGGCATCGGACGCGGATCTTTGTCGGAACCCTTCGTTACTTTCACGATACAGGTACGACAGTATCCTCCGCTGGTCTTGAGCTTGGAATAGTAGCACATGGTTGGCGGCGCTACTTCCGGGCCAATCATTCTTGCGGCTTGCAGAATGGTGGTTCCATCCGGAACTTCTATTGTATGACCATCAATGGTGACCTTCGCCATAATTCTATCTTTCTTTTTAGTGAGCCATTTCTTTTTTAGGGATCAACGCTTCAAACTCGCTGCGGAAGTGACGGATGGCGCTGGCAACAGGCCATGCGGCAGCGTCGCCGAGCGGACAGATTGTATTTCCTTCAATTCTTTTCTGGATATCCCACAGCAAGTCCACGTCGTTTGCTTTACCGTGACCTTCCACGATGCGGTGCGCTACTTTCTCCATCCATCCTGTTCCTTCGCGGCACGGCGAACATTGTCCGCAGCTTTCATGGTGGTAAAAACGGTTGAAAGTATAGAGGTTCATCGGGATGCTGGTGTCTTCGTCGTACACGATAAATCCGCCGGAACCCAGCATAGAACCTGTAGCAAATCCGCCATCACTCAATGATTCGTAAGTCATGAGGCGCGGTTCGCCTTTTGCTGTCTTTAATATTAATTCGGTTGGCAATACCGGAACAGAAGAACCGCCAGGCACGCAGGCCTTCATTTTCTTTCCTTTCCAGATGCCTCCGCAGTATTCTTCAGAGTAGATGAATTCTTCCACTGGTAAGCCCAGTTCAATTTCATAAACGCCAGGCTTGTTGATGTGGCCTGATGCAGAAATCAGTTTAGTACCAGTACTTTTTCCAACACCGATTTTAGCGTATTCATCCCCACCCATCATTACAATAGGTGCAACGGCAGCAATGGTTTCCACGTTATTCACCACGGTCGGACAGCCGTACAATCCCGCCACAGCAGGGAAAGGTGGCTTGATGCGCGGATTACCACGCTTGCCTTCCAGTGATTCCAGCAAAGCCGTTTCTTCACCACAGATGTAAGCACCGCCACCCACTTGAACATAGAGATCAAGAGAATAATCGGTACCCAAAATATTTTTTCCGAGGAGGCCCGCAGCATAAGCTTCATCAATAGCGTTCTCCAAAATTCGTGATACATAAAAATATTCACCACGAATGTAGATGTAGGAAGTCTTTGCACCCAAAGCATAAGAAGAGGTGATCATGCCTTCGATCAAAGCATGTGGCACTTTCTCCATTAACCAGCGATCTTTGAACGTACCCGGCTCAGATTCGTCGGCGTTACAAACGAGGTAACGCGGCACGCCTTCCGGCTTCGCCAGGAAGCTCCATTTCATGCCGGTTGGGAAACCTGCGCCGCCACGGCCGCGCAAGCCCGATTTTTTTACTTCTTCGGTCACGGCATCAGGCGTCATGGTTTTAAGCGCCTTTTCTACAGAAGCGTAGCCGCCATGTTTGCGGTAAACCTCCAGGGTTTCAATGCCCGCAACTTTCTCATTATGTAGCAATAACTTTTTGCCCATGCTTACAAAGTGTTTTTATAATCCCTGTCGGTATAGCTTCTTCTTTTGCCTTCCTTACGGTAGTTTTCTATGATCTGGTCGATTTTTTCAGGAGTGAGGTTTTCGTGGAAAGAAGCACCACATTGCAGCATTGGTGCTGTTCCGCAACTTCCAAGGCATTCCACTGTTTTCAAGGTAAACATACCATCTTCGGTGGTTTCTCCTGGTTGAATGTTCAATTTTTTACCTATGTATTTTACTACATCGTCGGCACCGCGCGCCCAACATGAAGATGTACGACAAACTTCCAAAAGGCACTTGCCTACCGGTTTGAGGTTGAACATTGAATAAAAAGAAGCTACTTCGTAGACTTCAATAGATTGTATTTTCAGGATGGAAGCTACATAATCCATGGTTTCGGCGCTCAGCCATCCGTCGAATTCGGCTTGTGCAATATGCAGCACAGGCAGCAAAGCGGATTTTTGTTTGCCTTCAGGATAGCGGGCGATGATTTTATTCACCTCAGCCATAGCTGCATCTGAAAATTTTATGTTGGTTGAACTACTCATATATTCTTAAGCGTCTAATTCTCCTGCGATAATATTTAAGCTACTCATGGTGATGATGGCATCCGACAATACAGAACCTTCAATCATTTTGGCGTAGGCCTGATAAGTGATAAAGCACGGTCTTCTGAAGTGCAAACGGTAAGGCGTTCTTCCGCCATCGCTCACCAGATAGAAGCCCAGCTCGCCGTTGGCACCTTCCACTGCATGATAAACTTCTCCTATTGGCACAGCCGTTTCTCCCATCACGATTTTGAAGTGGTAGATCAAGGCTTCCATCTTCGTATATACATCCTCTTTCGGAGGAAGGTAGAATTCAGGAACATCGGCGTGGTAGGGACCATCAGGCATTTTTTCCAAAGCTTGTTGGATGATGCTGATGCTGTTCCACATCTCGGCGCTGCGCACCATATAGCGGTCGTAGCTGTCGCCTTGTTTTCCAATAGGAATGTCGAAAGTAAAATCCTGGTAAGAAGAATATGGATTCATTACGCGAACATCATAATCCAACCCTGTAGCGCGCAAATTCGGACCCGTAAAGCCGTAGTTCAGGGCGGCCTCAGGTGTCATCGGACCCGTACCAATCGTACGATCCATGAAAATACGGTTACGGTTCACCAACGCTTCGTATTCACGGAAAGCCTTAGGGAACTCTTCAACAAATTCTTTGATTTTTTTCCAGGCTACATCGTTGAAGTCTCTCTCGAAACCGCCGATTCTACCAATGTTGGTGGTGAGGCGGGCACCACAAATGGCCTCAAATATTTCGTAAATTTTTTCTCTTTGCTGGAAGATATAAGTAAAGCCGGTGAGTGCACCGCAATCTACTGCCAAAATAGAATTACAAATAACGTGATCGGCGATACGCGCGAGCTCCATGATGATAACACGCATATAATCCACGCGTTTTGGTGTTTGTACACCCAATAATTTTTCAACCGTCATTTCCCAGCCCATGTTGTTGATAGGTGCTGAGCAGTAGTTCAATCTGTCGGTGATAGGTGTAATCTGGTTGTATGGGCGACGCTCCGCCAGCTTTTCAAAAGCCCGGTGGATGTAGCCTACGGTAGATTCAGCATGCAGGATTTTTTCGCCATCCATGGTGAGCACGTTCTGGAAGATACCGTGCGTGGCAGGGTGCGTTGGTCCGAGGTTAATCGTATTTAAATTCTCTGCGCTGGTAATATTGTTTTCCATCATTGCTTTGCTTTTATCGGCCGAACAGGGTATCGTTTTTATCGGTGCGGGTGCTGTCTTCCAGTGCGTATTCCTTGCGCAGCGGGAAATAATCCATTTCATCCATGTTGAGGATTCTCCTCAAATCAGGATGCCCTTTGAAAATGATACCGAAGAAATCATAGGTTTCCCTTTCCTGCCAGTTGGCTGAGTTGAAGAGGGAAGTCATGGAATCTATTTCGGGTTTGTTTTTTGGCATTCGGGTTTTGATGCGGACGATGGTGTTGGTGTAAAGGTTTTTGATATGGTAAACCACGCCCAGTTCATCGGTGCTGTCGTAATGCATACCACACAAATCGGTGAGGTAGCTGAAGCCTTCATCATCTTTCAGGAAAGCAATAATGTTCTTGATGGCAGGGGTGTCCACAGATATAGTGAGCATGCCATAAGGCTCTCCGCTGTCCTTAATGCTTTGCGGGAAGCGGGTTTTGAGTGCTTCCAGAACCCTGGTGTTTTCGCTATTCGATTCCATAAGAGGCTAACAATGCTTTATATTCCGGGGAGTTTCTTCTTCTGAGAGATTCGTTGGCCACGAGATCCTGTATTCTCATTAAGCCATCAATGATTTGCTCGGGGCGCGGCGGGCAACCCGGTACGTAAACGTCAACAGGCACTACTTTGTCGATGCCCTGCAAAACGCTGTAAGTATCAAAAATACCACCGCTTGATGCGCAGGCGCCTACTGCGATAACCCAACGTGGTTCGGCCATTTGCAGGTATACTTGCTTTACTACTGGCCCCATCTTCTTGGAAATAGTTCCCATCACCATCAGCAAATCGGCCTGACGTGGTGAGAAGCTCAGTCGCTCAGAACCAAAACGCGACATATCGTAGTTGGAAGCCATGGTGGCCATAAATTCAATTCCGCAACAGGAAGTAGCGAAAGGAAGTGGCCAGATGGAATTTTTGCGGGCGAGGCCTATTGCCTGATCCAGTTTTGTAGCGAAAAATCCTGCTTCACCGTGTCCTTCAGGAGGAGCAACAATGTTTACTTTCGAGTCTAATCCCATTTTAAAATTCCTTTTTTAATCACGTAAATGAAGCCTAAGAGTACAGCGGAAAGGAAAATCAACATTTCCCAGAAGGCATTGATTCCATCAACAATATTTTCTTTGAAGTTCACTGCCCACGGGAACATGAATATGATTTCCACATCGAAAAGAACGAACAAAATAGCTACGAGAAAGTATTTTACAGAGAAAGGGGTACGGGCATTTCCATGAACCTCGATACCGCACTCGAAAGTTTCGAGCTTATCGGCCGTTTTTCTTTTTGGTCCGAGGAGGTGTGTCACCACAATGGTGGTGCCTACAAATCCCGCCATTACCAGAAATTGGATAATTATTGGCAAGTAATCTACAGGAGTGGTGTTGGCCATTTAAATAAATATTGAATGTTAATTCGCCCTCAAGTGTAAAAAATCCCTCTTATACTCAGCGCAAATATAAACGATATTTTTGCAAATAGGGTTGTTGAAAAGAGGGAATATTTTGTTTTGGGAAAAGAGAGGCTATATAGATTATTGCGAAGGAGAAAATTATTTTTAATACCCTGCACAGAAAGATTTTCAGGATTAATTTTTTTTCTTTGAACATTCTATCCCTTGTTAATGAAAATGGAGATATCATTAAACGCGCTTTTATGCTCAGATGCAAGGTGCAATTTTAGTACCTTACTGCGTAAAAACAAGTTAAGGGGGTATTCCGGATTTTTATTTTAACACCTTGCTTGATATTAGAGGTTGCCATAGCTGTTATGACTGGTTATACTGGTGTAATTGAATAACCATTTGGGATATATGAGTGAAAAAGAACTTAAATTTTTTGAACACTGATCTTATGCGAAGACTGAAATATATTAGGAAAAGCATTGTTTTTCTTCTTGCCTTTTCCTCCCTGACAAGCTGTGATGGAACCCGGGAAAAAACTTATCCAAGCAAAAACTCTCCTTCCGCTCATGATTCATTACATGTTGCTACACTTTACACGCACCAATTCAGTAATGGCTATAGTGCTGTTTATCCGGCAGAAAACGCCCTATACTATTATGAGGTAGAACAAAGGACCGATGAGGAAGACTCCGCTCTTTTCCACTTTAAATTTTATTTCAGGAACACTTATGAAGATTTTAAAAACTATGTTTTCACTATAGATGGAAAACGGGTTTCCTGTACTGATGATGGTACTTTTGAGGTTGATTTCCGGGGCGATGCAGAAGTTAAAATTTTTCAGGAACTCACGGTGGAAGTGCGCCAGAAGCAGGGTCCGGGGGCTGTTTATTCGATGAAACTAAGCTTTGACCCGAAAAGCATTCATGAAAAAGCTGGACATAAAGGCTCTAAAAGCGGATTGTTTATTCATGAAACCGATATTACCTATATGGAAATTCTTACCGAGCGTTTTATCCAATACCACCCTACGGCTTTGGAAAAAGCCGCTGCCCGGAAAGAATTTGGCAGCTGCGTAAAAAATGCAAAATCTACACGCGAAAAAACCTTGCGTCTCGCCGAAGCGCTTTTAAGGGTTTACGAAAATAACCGGGGCATTCCTTCCGACTCCATGAGCGCCCTGCCTCCGCTGGAACAGTACTTTCTCGTAAAAAAAGGAAAGGGCAAAGTATGGTGCGGAACTATTTCCTATCTATTTGCCTATGTATGTTCCTGTTTCGATATACCGGCTCGTATCATAGGATTGGGCAATACATACAGGGAAGACACCGATCCGCGAATTTTTCATGCCGATCACCATACCATCACCGAAATATATGATGAAGATTCACGAACCTGGAATCTTATGGACCTCACTTTTTATATGCTTGAAGCGAAAACCACCAATGGCCGCAAACTCAACTTCATCGATTTCTGGTATCTTATGAAAATCCCGCAGGAAAGGAAAAATCTCATGCTTTCTCTCTATGATCCCAAAATGCAGAAAACAAGTGAAGTATTGATTCCGGATGCTAGCATCTATGATCGCCTACGGGTGTATTACAAGCAAAACCAGAAGTTTTGTTTTCCTTACAAAAAAGGTGAAGGCATAGTAGAGTACTACAGCTTTTAACACTGCCTAAAAAGTATTTCTTCTTTTCGGTTCCACTACATAAATCCTGAAAAAAGGCACTATTTCCTCCGTGCCATCGGGAAATTGCAACCTGATATTGTAAAACCACATCATGGATCCATCCTGGAGGGTATTTGCGAATTTGCGCATGGGCGTGGTAAGCATGTTGCTGTTGGAGTAAAGCGTGTCGGTATCGGTGCGCACTTCAAAAGACAGTACCTGTATGGTTTTCCCCAGATCAGGAGAAGTGGCGCTGAGGTAGCCCGTGGAAAGTTTTGCTTTGCTGATAGCGTAATCTTTTTCCACTCCGGCGATGGAAAGGGAGGGCATATGGATCACCTGATATTTCAGCACCTTGGCGATGAACTCCTGTCCGCCCGGCGTTTTAGCATACACATTCACTAAAATTTGTTCGCTCTGACCGGTGGTGATTTTGTAAAATCCGCCTGCCTGGGCTTCCACAGTGGCACCGCTTACATCCACCCGACTTACTGTATTGGCACCAGATGCTGTTATGCGGAAGGTTTTACTTTTGCCCAACAGGATAAAACTGGTGTTGGGAGTGACCTTGATCTTCGAATCGTTTTTTATTTTGAACACAAGGTCTTTGTCGTCCTTTTGTGCGAAGGAAGTAAGGATCAGACAGGAAAAAAACACAAAGGCACTTATTTTCATGCCTAAAAATTAAAGAATTTTTTAATGCCATTGGCAGAAGGATCGCCAATCACCAGGGGTTTCATTGCAAATTCATATTTTTCATCACCTGTCCCGATCGCTGCAAAATTATCGAAATAGCGGATCTGTCCGATAGAATCTACGCTAATGATAAGGTTGGAATTCGCGGGATTGAAAGGAAAGGTTTTGAAGAAAGAGGAATAGATGGTAAACATCTTTTTGTTGTTTCTTTCTACTAAATAGACCTGTGTGAGGGAAAGATTCTGGTCTTTCGATTTAAAGTGTGCATCCACGATTTGCTCGGTAGGCAAAACTTTCGGGCAGTCGCAATTGTAAGTCCCGAACTTGCTCACGGTGAAAGCGCGTAAAACCTCGTGTTCCATGCCACCTACCACGTTTTCATCTACGTAGGTCATGGGATGTTCCTTCACCTGAATGGCGATAATATCGTCTACTTTTTTCTTCGCAGCTTCCAGCAAAGCAGTTTTTTCCTTTAAGGCGTTGCTGATGGAATCCATGCGTTTATTATAAGCACTGATACCGAAATCGAACTTGCGTTTTTCGTCGTCGTAGTTCTTGCCGCTGTACACCGGAACGCCCTCCACAGAGTAGGTACTGCCGCTCTTATAGAAGGTAAGAATGTATTTCTCTTTTTCTTTTTTTACTGCAGCGTATTCCCAAACGATGTTGGCTTTGCGCGGATCGAAATTGGAAGTAGGAATGATCTCGAACTTCAGGTTCTTGAAGCTCGCCAGCTCAGGCATTTCCTTCGGATCGATATCCAGACTGATGCGGTAATTGTCCTTGTTTTCTTCTCTCGGAAGAATAGGTTTTTCCTTTTCCACTTTTGTTTGCGCAGCATTTAAGGCAGCCACCTGTTGCCTGGTGCTGCCCATTTTTCCACTGAATTCATCGTGCAAGTTCTTCAGCGCTTTTTTACGGTCATTGTCGGCAGGTGTATTATCCCTGCACAAAAACTCCCAGTTTTTCTTCTCTTTGCTGTATTCGTAAAGATTGTAATCTGTGCCGTTTTTCTTTGAATTGAGGATAACGCGCACAGGTGCATCCGGATTGATTTTTACGTTTGGATCAACGGCGTTCAGCTGAAACATCCCCGCCGATTCAAAGTGATATTGCACGCCGGCAGAATCATAAGTCATTGGAATGCCCGAAATAATTTGTTCCAGCGGATCATGGTATTCCTTGAAGGACAACTCCACTGGTGCTTTAATCACCTTGCCTTGCTGGTCGACAAAAGAATTTGCGTCGATGACCAGTATGCTGCCGTTTTTGGTTTCTATGACGGAGTTGTTGCTGACATTGATTTTTTCTGCTTCCCGCGTAATCATGGCAATAGTCACCATTTTGTCTTCGCGGGGATTTAGCAGCTCATCGGAAGTTGCAAAGTAAACCACTGCTGCGCTGGCGAGGATAGCGCCTGCAAATCCGCTTGCCCACTTAAACTTCATGCGCCCTGTGGCTTTCATGACGGAAGCTTTTTTTAGTACGCCATCGTAATCTTTGTATTTCAAAGCATCACTATCGGCGATATCCTTCCCCTTTGTTTCTATCTTATTCTTCATAACTCACCCATTTTGTTCACCGTTTCTTTAAGTTTCTTAATTACGCGATAGGTTTTTACCCTTGCGTTTTCTTCGGATATATTGAGTATTCCTGCGATTTCCCTGTGCGATAATTGCTGGAAATATTTCATTTCCACCAGTTCGAGCTCTTCGGGTTCAAGCTGCTCCAGCGCTTTTTTCATTTGCTGGAAAAGCTCTTCCTTGTTCACGCCATCCACTTCTTCGGTGAAGTAGCGCAATCGGTCTTCCTCTACGAAAAATACATTCTGTTTCTTTTGTTTGCGGAAATGCTGCAGCATTTCGTTGCGTGCTATGCCGTAAAGCCAGGCTACAAAAGGCACTTCCTTGTATTTGTACTTTTTAATATTGGCAAGTGCTTTCGCGAAAACATCCGAAGTGATTTCTGCAGTCTGACCTTCTTCCCTGATGCGGTTGAGGATGTAGCGGAAAATTTGCAGGAAGTACCTGCTGTACAAAGTCTCAAAATGTTTAGGATCCTCAATTGCCAAGGCAATCAAAGCCACTTCCTCTTCCATTTTTTGTTGGGCAACGTGATAGTTTTGTCCCTGCATAGATCCCGGTTTCTGCAGTAATATTACAGAAGATTGGGATCGTTACAAGAAAGTAGGAAATATTTTGATATTGGCTTACATCTTTATTATGCGATGCAACTCATAGAATGGTTCGATTTCTTCATAAAGTGAGCCAGGCAATTTCAGCTTAGCCATTTCAGGTTCGCCTATAGTAAGTTCTTTGTAAGAGCCAAGGTCTTTAATTTCTTTTATTTCCGACCATGGAATTAAGACGGTGGAATGGGCCGCGCTGAGCAGCCTTATTGGGCGCAGCGCCATGCCTTCCTCGTTGTAATTGGCCACAATACAATTTTTGTAGTTCATACGTCCCGTTGCTAAGCTCACAAAACCCAGATGGTCTCCTTCAAATAACTTATTTAAACGGTAACGCTTTGCCAGAGCCGACCAGCCAAATAATGAGACAATGAAAAAAATAAAAATCCAAGAGAGCATGATAATCGCAGGAAAGATGAGCAAAGGATGCTCAAGGATTTTTACTAGGTTCATGCAGTAAAGATATGGAAATGGAGAGGTGGAGGGGAAACGAAAGATAATTTTTTTGTGTACTTTCTGATGACCAGATTAAAATCCCTTTTCTTTTTTAAGAATGCTCAATGCTCCGCTCAGCCAAAGCGTGGAGCATGTAATTATTAAGGCAAGCATTGCGGCTCAACATGTACAAATCCTGTCTTGCCTTAATGCAGGTCATCACCGACTGCAAGGAGTTAAAGGAGTAATTGCTTAGAATAAAGGTTATTTCATTCGGTCATTTATCCTTTTATAGATGAACGCTAGAGGGATGAGTAATAAAGTGATATTTAGCATGGGATAATAATGATCAGTGTCAAATAGATAACAATATGCATCTGTTAAATAACTAAGTGGAGGGAGGTTTAAAAATCCTGAAATAATAACTCCACTAATAATTATTAGAATGAGTAATAATAAAAGTTTTTTTAATATGCTTTCTCCTTTAAGTTTTCTTTTCGCTTCCGTTCTCTTTTCTTTTCGGTCTTTAAACCAATTTTCTTGAATTGTTACGGCCGTTTCATATTTAAGAGTTGGGGTTATTTGTTTAATTTCTAGCATATCCAACCATTTCAAATCATATGAAAGCAGAGGAGAAAGGGAAGGGTTTAATACTTTTGCTTGCTTAAAAGAAACTTTCATTTTTAGAGTAAGAAGGCAATACAATAAACTGCTTTGTGTGCGGAAAAAGAAAAAATAAAAGAGAAAACCAAGAGAAAAACAGTGCTAAAAAATAACAAAGTGCTATTTTCAATTGTAGGTAATTGCGCAGCTATGATTACCCCAAGAAAAATGCTCAATGATTTTCCTAAAAGATCGTAGATATGTGTCCATATCATATTTACAATGTTACTTCTTCTTAAAAACAGGCACTGTAGAACATGCCTCCCCAAACATCAAACTCTTAACAACCGGTTGTAATTTCAGTGTTATGGACATGTACGCCGATTCCGGAACATGCAGTTTGCCACAGCCTTTCACGATGACTTTGCCATCACGGAATTTTTCGGCGTCGATGCTTTCTATGGCGATGCGCAGCAATGCGCCTTCGAGATGTGATTTGTTGCCTCGGATCAACACTTTAACATAAGGCTGTAAAGAGGAAGAAAGCAACATATAGGCCCACAAGGGAATAATGGCATCTGCAGTATTGGTGAGGGCAACAAATTTGTCTTGGTATTGCGACCAATCAGTAGTGCCGATTTTTTCACGAAAGTCCTTCTCGCGCAACATGATGCCTTCGTATAAAAAGTCTTTCAGGTCAATCACAACGCGCTCTCCCTTTGGGATGTAATCCTGAAGGTCGAGTTGTATCAATCCGCTATTTTCAATCTTGTTTTCTATCATAAGTTTGCTTCGTCTTTCCTCCTCGCAATGACGGAAAGGGGGTTATATCATCCCCAATTCAATCTGCGCTTCTTCACTCATCATGCTTTTGTCCCAGGTAGGTTCGAAAGTGATTTCCAATTCAAAACCTTTTACCTCTTCCAGGCCTTTTACTTTTTGTTCTACTTCGGCTGGTAAGGACTCTGCCGCCGGACAGTTCGGAGAAGTTAAAGTCATGATGATTTTCACTTCAAACTCATCCGAAATACGGATTTCGTAGATCAGCCCCAACTCGTAAATATCCACCGGAATCTCCGGATCGTAAACCGTTTTGAGGACAGCGACTATTTTATTTTCAAGCTCTTTCTTCTCCATATCTATTTCGCGCTAAATGATGCTGCGTAAGTTTTCATTTTTTGTATCATGCTCACCAAACCGTTGCTGCGGTTAGGAGAGAGGTGTTCTTTCAATCCGATTTTATCGATAAAAGCCAAATCGGTTTTGGCTACTTCTTTTGCCGGTTGGTTAGATAAAACCTTCACCAATAGAGCGATAATTCCTTTGGTGATAATGGCATCGCTGTCGGCAGTGAATACAATATTTTCACCTTGTTTTTCGGCGTGCAACCATACTCTTGACTGACAGCCGCGCACCAGATGATCTTCGTTTTTATATTGCTCATCGATCAATGGCAATTCTTTACCCAAAGAAATGATGTATTCGTATTTGTCCTCCCAGTCGGAGAACAAATCGAAGTCCTCAATGATTTCCTTTTCGTTATCAACTATACTCATCTCAGCATTTTTAGGGAGCGTTTCAGCGCTTCAATAAATGTTTTTACTTCTTCTTTGGTATTGTAGAAAGCAAAGGAAGCACGGGCGGTTCCCGATATTCCAAAGCGATTCATCAGTGGTTCGGTACAGTGATGACCTGTGCGGATGGCAATGCCCATCTGGTCGAGCAGCGTACCTACGTCGTAGTGGTGTGCGCCTTCTACTACGAAAGAAAGCACACCAGCCTTGTGTTTAGCTTCGCCGATGATTTTTACTCCTTCAATTTTTTTGATCTCTTCGGTGGCGTAGGTCAATAATTCTTCTTCATGTTTGATGGCCCAGCCCCAGTCGAGTTTATTGAGATATTCTACAGCGGCACCTAGCGCAATTCCTTCTGAAATGGCAGGTGTTCCTGCTTCAAACTTATGCGGTAAATCGTTGTAGCTTGTCTTTTCAAAGGTAACGTGTTTGATCATATCGCCACCGCCCTGGTAAGGCGGCATAGCGTTGAGCAAATCTTTCTTCCCATAGAGAATGCCGATGCCAGTTGGACCATACATTTTATGCGCAGAGAAAGCATAGAAATCACAGTCGAGCTCCTGCATGTCGGGCTTCATGTGTGGTACAGCCTGCGCGCCATCCAGCAATACTTTTACACCAAGAGCATGAGCTGCAGAGATGATTTCTTTCACCGGGTTGATAGTACCAAGCGTGTTGGAAACATGGGTAATGGCGACGAGGTTGGTGTTTTTCGACAATTTGGCTTTGAAGTCGTCCATGTCGAGTTCACCATTGTCTTTTACGTTCACCACTTTGAGGTTCACTTCGGCCAGTTGCCAAGGAACAATATTGGAGTGGTGCTCCATCCCGGAAATTAAAACTTCATCTCCTTTTTTTACGAAGGAGTGCGCCACTAAATTGATGGATTCTGTAGTACCTCGGGTGATGATAATTTCTTCGGAGTGGGCAGCGTTGATGTATTTTTTTACTGCTTCACGGGCATCTTCATAAGCCTGAGTAGCACGCTGGCTCAGCGTATGCACACCACGATGGATGTTGGCATGCATGCTGGAATAATAATTTGAAATGGAATCGATAACCGCTTGCGGCTTTTGTGCAGAAGCACCGTTATCAAAATAAATCAAAGGCTTTCCGTTAACTTGTGTGTTAAGGACAGGAAAATCTTTTCTTATATCACCGACATCGTTTTTCAAAGCCAATTAATTCAACTTCTTCTCAATCTTCTTTTCAATAAATTCACGTACCACGCCATTTTCCACTTTGTCGAGAACTTCGCCGGCAAAGGCATTCAGCAGCATTTTTCTTGCCGTTGATTCCTTGATGCCTCGGGCACGCAGGTAAAATACCGCTTCTTCATCGAACTGACCGGTGGTGCTGCCGTGACTGCATTTCACGTCGTCGGCATAAATTTCCAGCTCAGGTTTTGAGTAAGCTTTGGCATCGTCGTCGCAAATGATGTTGGAGTTGGATTGGTAAGCCAGGGTTTTTTGTGCGTCCTGGTGCACCTTTATTTTTCCGTTAAAAACACTTACGCCGTTGTCGTTCACTACGCTTTTGTAGAGCTCGGTGGAAAGGCAATTGGCTTTGATGTGTTCCACATAAGTGTGGTTGTCGAAATGCTCGCGACCGTTCACATAATTCAGGCCGAACAGCTTCGCTTCCGCTCCTTGTCCGTCCAGCTGGATATGCAGGTTATTCCTGATCATTTTTCCTGACAACGGGAAGGTATTAATGTGGAAAAGACTGTTTTTATGCTGATAAACCGAATCCGTTGAAACGTGGTAAGTAGAATCGTTTTCGTATTGCAGTTTGTTGACAGTCAGTTGTCCGCCATCCATCACTACATATTCTGAAATCACGTTCGTCAGCGCGGTTTGCGTATCGATAGTATCGTAAGAAATGAGCACTTCAGCTTCGGCATTTTTTCCAACAACGATGAGGTTGCGTGGCTGTGCTGCCACATTTGCGCCTTCGTTGAGAAAGAGGAAATGAATAGGCTTATCTACTTTTTTTCCCGGTTGCACATAGAGGTAAACGCCGTCTTGCGAATAGGCTGCATTCAGGGCATTGAAAGCACTGGCTTTGGCTTTGGCAAAAACACCGAAGAACTGTTCCATGAACTGACTGTGTTTTGTTTTGGCTTCGTTGATGTTCATGAGGATGAAATCGCCGAGGTCATCATCATAAACGGTAGAAAACACAGGGGCGAAAAAACCATTGATGAATACCATTAAATAGGCATCCAATTCAGGTATTTTATGCGCGTTTACGTGCGGATTGTTGATGGATGTTTGTGGTTTGAATTCCTCTTTCAGCAAAGCATTTACGGAAGTATATTTCCATAATTCGTCTTTGGTGGTAGGGAATTCCGCCTCTTTTAAGTATTCCAGAGCCTGCTCGCGTACCTTGATGAAATTTTTTCCTTCGCGGGAAAAATCCTGACCTTCAAAGTTGATGAGGAAGCGTTCTTTTTCTGTGAGTGTGAAAGCCATGCTTAAGCTAATTCTTTAGTGATCCAGTCGTATCCTTTTTTCTCCAGTTCGAGGGCGAGTTTTTTGTCGCCGGTTTTCACGATTTTTCCATCGTACAAAACATGAACATAATCAGGAACGATATAATCCAGTAATCTTTGGTAGTGCGTAATCACTACGAAAGCATTGTTTTTATTTTTCAGTTGGTTGACGCCGTTGGATACAATTCGGAGGGCGTCGATATCGAGTCCCGAATCCGTTTCATCCAAAATAGCCAGGGAAGGATTGAGCATCGCCATCTGGAAAATTTCGTTGCGTTTTTTCTCACCACCGCTGAAGCCTTCGTTCACAGAGCGGTTGGCAAGTTTTCCGTCGAGTTCAACCAAGGCCTGTTTGTCTTTAAGAAGTTTCATGAATTCCTTGGTTTCCAAAGCAGGGAGCTTGTTGTATTCACGCACTTCATTTACCGCAGTTTTAATAAAATTGATATTGGAAACGCCTGGAATTTCCACCGGGTATTGAAAAGCGAGAAATAAGCCTTCTCCGGCGCGTTCTTCCGGACTGAGTTCCAGCAGTTCTTTGCCTTTAAAGCTCACCGATCCGCCGGTTACTTCGTAATCTTCTCTTCCTGCCAGAACAGAAGCGAGGGTACTTTTTCCGGAGCCGTTAGGTCCCATGATAGCATGTATTTCGCCTGCTTTTACTTCGAGGTTTAATCCTTTTAAAATGGCCTTCCCATTGATGGAAGCCTTGAGTCCTTTGATCTTTAACATATCTTCTATTTATTATCCTACAGAACCTTCTAATGAAATTTCGAGCAGCTTTTTCGCTTCCACTGCAAATTCCATCGGAAGATTATCCATTACATTTTTACAAAATCCATTCACTATTAAACTAATTGCTTTCTCGGTTTTGATACCGCGCTGGTTGCAGTAAAACAACTGGTCTTCGCCGATTTTAGAGGTTGTTGCCTCGTGCTCGATTTTCGCCGATTTGTTGTTGCACTCTATGTACGGGTAAGTATGTGCACCGCATTTATCACCTAAAAGAAGTGAATCACACTGCGAGAAATTTCTTGCTTTTTCTGCGCCCTTGTTGATTTTCACCAATCCTCGGTAAGAGTTGTTGCTTCTTCCGGCGGAAATACCTTTGGAGATAATTGTACTCTTGGTGTTTTTCCCGATGTGTATCATCTTGGTGCCGGTATCGGCCTGCTGGAAATTATTGGTTACCGCTACGGAGTAGAATTCACCAACACTATTGTCGCCCTTTAAAATACAAGATGGATATTTCCACGTAATGGCCGAACCAGTCTCCACCTGAGTCCAGGAGATTTTAGAGTTCACACCTGCACAAATTCCGCGCTTGGTCACGAAGTTATAAATCCCTCCGCGGCCTTTGGCATCACCAGGGAACCAGTTTTGGACGGTGGAGTATTTTATCTCCGCATTGTCGAGAGCGACCAGTTCAACAACAGCAGCGTGCAATTGGTTTTCATCGCGCTGAGGAGCAGTGCAGCCCTCAAGATAGCTCACGTAGGAGCTGTCTTCAGCAACGATCAGAGTTCTTTCGAACTGACCGGTATTGGCTTCGTTGATGCGGAAATAGGTGGAGAGTTCCATCGGGCAACGCACGCCTTTCGGGATGTAACAGAAGGAACCATCGGTAAACACTGCGCTGTTCAATGCCGCGTAGTAATTGTCGGTCATAGGAACCACCGATCCTAAATATTTTTTCACCAGTTCAGGGTGATGTTGCACGGCATCGCTGAACGAACCGAAGATAATTCCCAGTTCCATCAGTTTTTCCTTGTAGGTTGTTTTCACAGAAACGGAGTCCATTACAACATCTACCGCCACGCCAGATAACAATTTTTGCTCTTCCAGTGGAATACCCAGCTTATTGAAAGTCTTTAACACCTCAGGATCCACTTCATCCAGACTGTTCAATACCTTTTTAGGTTTTGGGGCTGAATAGTAAACTATATCCTGGAAATCAATTTCAGGATAATGAATGTGTGCCCAGGTTGGTAAAGGCATTTCTTTCCAGAGCTTAAAGGCTTTCAGGCGGAACTCCAGCAACCATTCAGGCTCATTCTTTTTAGAAGAAATAAGGCGTATGGTGTCTTCGGTTAATCCTTTCGGGGCCTTGTCGGATTCAACATCGGTTACAAAGCCGTATTTATATTCACCGCTGGTAGCGTCTTTTATCGCTTTTTCACTTTCGCTCATAATCTATACTGCAAAGCTTTCTCCGCAGCCACAGGTGCGGGAAGCATTAGGGTTGTTAAAGTTAAATCCTTTACCGTTGAGGCCGCCTTCAAATTCGAGGGTGGTACCGGCGAGGTATAAAAGACTTTTCTTGTCGACTACGATTTTCACTCCATTGTCTTCAAATACTTTGTCTTCCGGCTTGAGTTCGGTATCAAATTTTAAGTCGTAGGATAAACCTGAACAGCCTCCGCTTTTCACCCCTACACGAATAAAACTTCCCGGTGCATTGCTGCCATCGGAGAGAAGTCTCTGCACCTGGTTTTTTGCACTATCGCTTACGTTTATCATAGTTTTCTTTATTTAGATTAATTCTAAACAAAGCAAAAATACCTAAAAAAGGGTATATGAACAATAGAATTAAATGATTTGGATATTTAAAATTTCCAAACGATTTAAAAGGAGTTGCTTATTTCAGGTGTGATTTGAAATAATGAACATACCTCAGGAGACTTTCCTCGGTTAAGTGCACGCCGTCTCCGGTGGAAAAAGTGGAGCAATCGGGCGAGTCAATGTAATGGTATCTATTGCGGGGAAACAAACTGTAAAACCGCTCTCTTGTTATTCTTGCTCTTGGTAAATTAACCAGATTAGTATCCACCGGCATTTCAAAGAAAACAAACTCAACGCCACGGCCTTCCAGTTCGCTAACATAAGCTTTTAAATTAGTGAAGCGAGTATTAATAATTTCTGCATCAGGGAGATTGGTGTAGTCGCTGATGCGCTGTTTCAACAACATATCAAACACGGATGTCCCATCCTCTTCCTTTTTAGTAGTAGCGGGCTTGGCCGAAGCTGTTTTTTCTTTAGCTGGATCGTCTTCAGGAGCGATTTTTCCTGCGATACCGCCGCCTAAAATACCTATGGGATGCTTGTATTCCCTGAGTGAAGGCAGGATTTTTCGCGAATAGTAGGTGACAGGAAAAGTAATGTCTGAAGTGAATTTTTCGTCTTCACCCTGCATAACTGTATTCATTTCGAGATAAATTCTTTTTGGCATTTTTTCTTTGCGGAGCATGATTTTTAAGCCATCCAGTCCGGATTTCCCTGCGAAGGACATGTTGTAAAATCCAGGCAGACTGTCCATGGGGAAACTACCCACCAGTGAAGAACCGGTTAGCACATTTTGCAGAGAGTCGCCCTCATCATAGAGGAATTTTTCAGCCTTGATTATGTTTTTTTGTACTACCTGCTGTGCGCATTCCAGGCGGGGATTCACTATGGTTACCATCACCGAATAACCCGTTAGTAGTATTAACATGAAAAGCAATGTTTTTTTGATCATAGCGCTTCCAGTTAAAATTGAAAATAAATAAATGCTCCCGATGATCCACTATTTGTAATGATAAGGAAGAGCAGAAATCCGTAAATCAGGTAATCGAAATTCCTGTATTTAATGAAAAAGCTTTTCTTTCTCAGCAGATAGAAAAGATGGTAAATAATTACCGGTGAAGAATACAGGAAAATATAAGTTATCACGAGAATGTCATCAGGCATATCTCGGTTTTGCATCACACTCTCGCAAAATTTGATCACATGTTCAAATTCAGGCAACTGGAATAACAGCCACGCTATGGTAACAAAGCTGAAAACCATCAAACCTTTAAGTATCTTAACAATCAGGGTAGGGGGTAGTTTTATTTTATTGCCAATCATTCTTTCTATGGCCAGTGCTCCGCCATGAAAGGATCCCCATACGGCATAACTCCAGGCAGCACCATGCCATAATCCACCTAAAAACATAGTAATCATCAGGTTGATATAGGTTCTTATTTTTCCTTTCCTGTTGCCTCCGAGCGGGACATACAGATATTCCATAAGGAAAGTCGACAGCGAGATATGCCAGCGCTTCCAGAAGTTTTTGAAAGAAGTGGCGATATAAGGGAAATTAAAATTGTCCATCAATACATAACCAAACATGGAGGCGAGTCCGATAGCCATTAACGAATAACCTGCAAAATCAGCGAAAATCTGTATAGAATAGCCGAAGAGAAGGGAGAGCGAGGTGAAACTCGACAGGTAAGTAAAATTAGGATAGGAAATGCCAAAGGTGAAATCCTTCAGGTTATTGGCCACCACCATCTTCAGGAAAAAGCCAATCACCAGCGTTTTAAAAACACTTTCCCAGTTGATGTCGCTGAATTTTTTATTGCCGATTTGTGGCAGAAAATCATGTGCTTTAACGATAGGTCCTGCTACCAGGTGAGGGAAAAAGGAGATAAAAAGAAGGGTTCTTTGTGCGTGTTTCTGTAAGGAAGGAGGGATAACATCCCTGCTGTCGAAATACTTTTGATTGTAAACATCAATTACTAAACTCACTCCTTCAAACGTGAAAAACGAAATTCCAATTGGCAAGGGAAGGGTAAGCAAAAATTGGCCTATTGAATCGGTTGCGTTGAAGAAGGTATTAGCAAATAGCGGACTGTATTTAAAAAAGGCAAGTACGAAAAGGTTGACCAGCACTCCGGTAAGGGCAACGGATTTCTTGTTTCCCCCCTGTCCGTACACCACGTAGTAGCTCGTGAAAATATTAATGCCCGCAGAAAACAATAGCAATAGCACCAGTATCGGCTGCTCGTAAGAATAAAAAATCAGACTGGATATAATGAGTATCTGAACCTGAAAGCGCTTGGTGGCAGGCAAATAATACAATAGAAAGGTAAGTATTACCAATACTAAAAAAGCATAACTGGTAAACAGCATAATTATATTATTCCTGACAGGCCTTTAGCAGGCGGTTCGGTATTAATAATCGAAAGTTTCGATAAACTTCGTGGTCACCTCACCATTCACAAAAGTTTTGTTATCCATCAATTTAATATGGAAAGGAATGGTGGTTTTGATGCCTTCAATTACGAATTCTTCCAGGGCTCGCTTCATCTTGGCAATAGCTTCTTCACGCGTTTGTGCTACAGCAATCAGCTTGCCTATCATGGAGTCGTAGTTTGGAGGAATGGTATAACCCGCATAAGCGTGAGTATCGATACGGATACCATGTCCGCCCGGAGAGTGAAAATTGGTAATCATGCCTGGTGACGGACGGAAATCGGCGTACGGGTCCTCAGCGTTGATGCGGCATTGTATTGCGTGCAATTGCGGCTCGTAGTTTTTACCTGAGATTTTGATGCCGGCAGCAACCTTAATTTGCTCGCGGATCAAATCGAAGTTAATTACTTCTTCAGTGATGGTATGCTCTACCTGGATACGGGTATTCATCTCCATGAAGTAGAAATTGCGGTATTTGTCTACCAGGAATTCCACTGTTCCAACACCTTCGTAATTCACGGCTTTAGCAGCTTTGATAGCCGCTTCCCCCATTTTTTTGCGCAGGTCCTTGGTCATGAAAGGAGATGGTGTTTCTTCCACCAGTTTCTGGTGACGGCGCTGTACCGAACAATCTCTTTCAGAAAGGTGACACACTTTTCCGTATTGGTCGCCCACAATCTGAATCTCGATGTGGCGTGGATCTTCAATATATTTTTCAAGGTAAAGCGCATCGTTACCGAAGGCTGCACCCGATTCCCTTTTTGCACTTTCAATGGCTTCCTCCAGTTTGCTTTCTTCCCAAACCACGCGCATTCCTCGTCCGCCGCCACCTGCAGAGGCTTTTACAATCACTGGGTATTTGATTTCCTTTGCAACTTTTTTCGCCGCTTCCACGCTGGTGATCACGCCATCAGATCCTGGAATTACAGGAACTTTGGCTTTTTTCATTGTGTCTTTCGCCTGGGATTTATTTCCCATGGCATCAATCATTTCAGGGGAAGCGCCAATGAATTTGATTCCGTTTTCCTGGCAGATCCTTGAAAACTGCGCGTTTTCAGAGAGAAAGCCATAGCCTGGGTGAATCGCGTCAGCATTCGTGATTTCGGCTGCTGCGATGATGCGTGGCATGGATAAATAAGATTCTTTGCTGGCGGGCGGACCGATACAAACGGCTTCGTCGGCGAAGCGGACGTGCAAACTGTCTTTATCGGCAGTAGAATAAACAGCCACCGTCTGGATACCCATTTCTTTACAGGTGCGGATAACGCGCAGTGCGATTTCTCCGCGGTTGGCGATCAATATCTTTTTAAACATAATAAGTCTTGTTGAAGCTTTATAATCTATCAGCTTGGATCAATCACAAACAGTGGTTGGTCGTATTCTACCGGTGAAGAATCTTTCACAAGGATTTCAACGATTTTTCCGCTAACCTCGCTTTCAATTTCGTTGAAGAGCTTCATGGCTTCGATTACGCAGAGTACACCACCGGTTTTAATATCATCACCTACTTTTACAAACTCTGGTTTATCCGGAGATGGTTTGGTATAAAAAGTACCGATCATTGGTGATTTTACGGTAACATATTTCGAATTTTTGGCCGCTGGAACAGCTGCTGGTGCTGCTGGAGCAGGAGCCGCCTGTGGTGCTGCAGCAACTGGTGCAGCAGGGATAGTGTGTTGAACTATCTGTTGAACGGGTGCCGGCGCTGCAATATATTGTGGTTCGGCAGATTTGTTTTTGATAACCAGCTTAAATCCTTTGGATTCCAGTTCTACTTCGCTCACATTTGATTTTGCGACAAATTTGATGAGGTCTTGTATTTCGTTTAATTCCATATCGAATTGAATAGATTGGTGACTAAAATATATTTTTTTTATGAAATCTGCTTATCTGCAGATTCCGGCATTTCTTTTAAAATTATTAATTCGAATTATAAGCCCATTTCAGGTAAAGAGCACCCCAGGTGAATCCGCCACCAAAAGCAGCAAATACGATGTTGTCGCCTTTCTTTAATTTTTTCTCGTAATCCCAGAGGCACAATGGCAATGTACCTGCAGTGGTGTTTCCGTATTTTTGAATATTGATCATTACTTTTTCATCAGGTACACCCATTCTTTCTGAAGTAGCGCTTATAATACGCAGGTTAGCCTGGTGCGGCACCAGCCAGGCAATGTCCTCCCCTTTAAGGTTATTTCTCTGCATGATCTCAGCAGAAACATCAGCCATGTTGGTTACTGCAAACTTGAATACGGTTTTTCCTTCCTGGTAAACATAATGTTTTCCCGAATCAATGGTTTCGTGAGAGGCAGGCATCAATGATCCGCCAGCTTGCTGGAAAAGAAAGTTTCTTCCCGATCCGTCACTCTTCAGCACCGAATCAATTACGCCATAGCCTTCTGTGTTCGGCTCCAGCAATACGGCTCCAGCGCCATCACCAAATATGATGCAGGTGGCGCGGTCTTTATAGTTCATGATGGCCGACATTTTATCGGCACCCACCACCACTACTTTCTTATGTTTTCCCGATTCAATGAAGCTGGCACCGGTAGACAAGGCATATAAAAACCCTGAGCAGGCAGCACTAAGGTCGAAACCCCATGCATTTTTTGCGCCCAGTTTGTCGCAGGTAATGTTGGCAGTTGAAGGAAATGGCATGTCGGGTGTTACCGTAGCCACTATCATCAGTTCTATTTCTTCGGGGGAAATGCCTCTTTTTTTGCAGAGTTCTTTCACGGCCTCAACACACATGTCGGAAGTGGCTTTTCCTTCTCCTTTTAAAATTCTTCTTTCCTTGATTCCGGTACGGGTGGTGATCCATTCGTCGGTAGTATCTACCATTTTCTCCAATTCCGCGTTATTAAGGACGTATTCCGGAACATATCCTCCTACGGCGGTGATGGCAGCGTGCGTTTTACCCATTTAGTTAAAAGCTTCTTTAATTTTGTTGCTCAGATTTGCTGCTGCAACTTCGTTGGTGAGCATAATCATGTTTTTTATAGCAATTTCATTGGAGATGCCATGGCCTACTACTGCTGTGGAATTGATGCCCAGGATCGGACTTCCTCCGTAAATTTCGTAGTTGAATCTTTCGAAGTACGGATCCTTGATACCTCTTTTTTTCAGCATGTGGTAAAAACCTTCTCCCTCTTTGATCACGATATTTCCGGTGAAGCCATCACAAACAATTACGTCGCAGGCATCTTCAAAAACATCGCGGCCTTCAATATTTCCAACGAAATTGAAATCCTTGCTGTCCTTCATCAAACCATAGGCGGCCTGGGTATTGAGGTTTCCCTTTTCAGGCTCTTCACCGATGTTTAATAAAGCAACGCGTGGATTTTCGTAATTCAGAATCAGTTTTGCGTAAATTGATCCTAATACCCCGAACTGGTACAACACATCTGGCTTACAGTCGGCATTCACGCCTACATCCAGAATAACATTGGTGTTGCCATTTTCTTTAGGGAGTAAGGAGATAAGTGACGGACGGATAAGTCCAGGTACTGTTTTAACGGCGTACATCGCACCCACCATCATAGCGCCAGTATTACCGGCACTGGCAAAACCGTCGAGCTCCTTTGTCGCCAGCATTTTATAGCCGATACCGATAGAAGATCCTGGTTTTTCCTTGAAAGCCTTTACGGGATGTTCTGCCATCCCTATCTGTTCTGCAGTATGTACAATGGTGAAATCGCTCTCTTTGCCGCCGTAATGAGCAAGTTGCTCGCGGATCAAAGCAGCGTCGCCTATCAAAACAAGTTCAACATCTGCAGGCAATTCTTTTCTTGCCTGCACCGCTCCGCCTGTCGTGGTTCTGGGGGCGAAATCGCCACCCATTATGTCAATGCCAATTCGCATTTATATGCTGGACAAGGACTTCAATTAAGCTGTAACAGCTTGTTCTACAGCTTGTTTTCCTTTGTAATATCCGCACTCGCCGCACACTCTGTGGTACAATACAGGAGCTTTGCAGTTAGAGCATGTAGAAAGAGTTGGAGCAACGGCTTTGTAATGCGTTCTTCTTCTGTCTCTTCTTGTGGTTGAGTGCCTTCTCTTAGGATGTGCCATGGTCTATTTAATTTAATTACTAAAACTTTTCAATTTGTCCCATCGGGGATCAATGTCGTTATTGTTGCCGCCTGAAAGATCCTCCAGCTTTTTCAAGACTTCAGGATTACAGGTACTTTTTCCTGATGCATCATCAGGATGTACTATTTTTAAAGGGATGGCCAGCTTTACCGACTCATATAAAAAGTGAGTGAGGTCGAGCTGGTGCTCCTGGGACGTCAGAAAAATAACTTCTTCTGCGCTGCTGCCTGAGTCATCTGCCTTGCCACCTACCTTTACTATCAGCTTTTCCTCCTGGTCAATAGGATAAGAAAACTCATCTGCACAGCGGTCGCAGGTTACTTCAACAGCTCCCTTTAGTTTAAAATTCAAGAGCATCATACCAGGTTTTTTTTCAAGGAGAAGATCCACGAGGACCGCGCCTTTTCTGATTTCCGAGTAATCGATGCTTTCAAAGAACTTATCAGTTATTTCGAACTGAAAATCGTGTTTTCCTTCATTCAGTCCAACAAAGTTTATTACAAAATCCTTCATTACAAACTATTAAAGAAAGGTCGCAAAGATAATAAAAAAATGAATATTGCAAGCGACCGGGGGCTTTCCTCTAGTTTTCCATGCCGCGGAGGTGCTTTTCCTCCTCGCTGTATCTGCCCCTCTCCATTTTGTCTTTATCTGTTATTACTAAAGGATTTGCAGAAACTTCCTTCTGTATTTTACGATTCGCCAGAATATCCATGGCGGAATAGAGTGCATTTCGGAAAGAACTTTCATCGGCCTGATTTTTTCCGGCGATTTCGTAAGCAGTTCCATGGTCGGGAGAGGTTCTTACGATAGGTAAACCTGCTGTAAAATTCACTCCGCTGCCAAAACTCAATGTTTTAAAGGGAATCAGCCCTTGATCATGATACATCCCCAGCACTCCATCAAAATTTTTGTACACACCGTTGCCGAAGAAACCGTCGGCAGAGTAAGGTCCGTGAGCAAAAATCCCCATTTCTTTTGCTTTCGCGATGGCAGGAGAGATGATATCAATTTCTTCTTTTCCGAGTAAACCGTTGTCGCCTGCATGCGGATTGAGGCCCAGTACAGCGATTTTTGGCTTTCGGATTAAAAAATCTCTTTTCAGACTTTCGTTCATCAGCTTTAGTTTGGAAAGAATTTTCTCTACACTGATTTTAGAAGCAACTTGTGCAACAGGAACATGGCCGGTAACAACACCAATTTTTAAATCCGGACTCACCAGGAACATCAAACTATCATCGGCGCCACAAGCTTTTTCAAGATATTCTGTATGTCCCGGGAATTTAAAAGCATCAGCCTGTATGTTTTCTTTATTGATAGGAGCAGTAACCAAAGCGTGGATCTTATTCTCCAGTAAATCCTTGGTGGCGCGCTCCAGGGCTTCAAGAGAACCGGTTCCGGCTTCCTTTGTCACCACTCCTGGTTGAAGGTCGGCAGTATCGCTAACACAATTGATCAGGTTCAGTTTTTTAGTCTGGGCGGCACCAATGTTATCTACAAGCTGGAAATTAACATTTTCTAGTTTTAGCTCATTGCGGTAGTGTGTGAGGTATTTGCGCGAACCGTAAACAACAGGAGTAAACATTTCGGAGAGACGCGGATCGGAGAAAGCTTTTAAAATAATTTCATATCCAATCCCGTTGCAATCGCCGGCTGTGATGCCTATAATTAATTTTTTATCGTTCATTTTTTATATACATTGTAAGTCTAAACAGGCCCTAAGATACGTATCTTTGAAAACGATGCGGACATTCCTTCTCATATTATTTTTATCGTGCAGCATTTTATTGCGTGCCACTCATAACCGCGCCGGAGAAATTACCTATACCCAAACCGGGCCCAACACAGTGAAAATATCTGTAGTGACTTATACACGTGCTTCAAGTCCGGCCGACCGCCCTTATATTGAACTCACCTGGGGTGATGGAAAAAATGATACTCTCAAACGCGCTGATGGCTATCCCAAAACATTTGGTGATGATCTCAATATCAATCTTTATGAAGCAGTACATACCTATCCTTCTGTAGGAAAATACGCTATTGCTTTTGAAGATCCCAACCGCGAGGAAGGTGTAATCAACATTCCTAATTCTGTCAACGTGCCTTTTTACATATACACAAATATTATTCTCAATCCTTTTCTCGGCCTCAACAATTCACCAAAGTTGCTGTATCCTCCTATCGACAATGCCTGCCAGGGAAAACTGTACCTGCACAATCCCGGTGCTTATGATCCTGATGGTGACAGTTTAGTGTATTCACTCGTCACTTGTAAAGGAGCCGGAGGCAATGATATTGCGGGCTATTCCCTGCCCAGTGGCGTAACACTTAATTCACAAACAGGTGAGTTTGCATGGAATGCGCCTACTATTTTAGGCAATTACAATTTCGCTATTCTTATAGATGAATACCGCGATGGATTTAAAATAGGCAGCATCCTTAGGGACATGCAGGTGACAGTGCTTGCCTGCCCGCCCAACGATCCTCCGGTTATTCATGTAAAGCAGGACATATGCATTGAAGCCGGAGATACTCTTGATGAAAAAGTATGGGCTGTCGATCCTAACTCCGGTGATTCCGTTGTGCTTTCGGCGGTGAGCGCTATGTTTTCACTACCGGCCCCGGCATTGAAATTCACGCAGCCTGTCTTCGCTATTGATTCGGCAGGCGGGAAGTTTTCGTGGACACCTCAGTGTTCACACGTGCGCAAGCAGGCATATACCATTTTATTTAAAGCACGCGACAATGCTGATCCGGTAAATCTTTTCGATTTGAAGACGGTGAATATTAAAGTAATTGCACCGGCACCTAAGAATTTGATGGCTGTGCCATCGGGAAAATCGGTGGCGCTGACCTGGAGTTCGGGCTTGTGCGGATCTGTAACAGGCTATAAAATTTACCGGAAAGAAGATTCCACGGCCTATACTCCCGATTCCTGCACCACTGGTTTACCGGATGGTCTGGGCTATTCCCTTATTCAGCAAACAAGCACTGCAGCTTTTACCGACACGAATATTGTTCTCGGTAAAAGATACTGCTATCGCGTAGTAGCTTTTTATGCTGATGGCGCCGAAAGCAAGGTTTCGGATGAGGTTTGCGTGGAGCTCGAAAAAACCGCTCCTGTGCTGATCAACGTTAGCGTAAACCACACTGATGCAGTGGATGGCTCCATTTTTCTGAGGTGGATGAAGGCCTCACAGCTGAATACAATTCAACATCCGGGTCCTTATAGCTATCGTGTATACAGAAATTCCATACTTATCAAAACCATCAGTGATGTCAACGATACTTCCATGGTGGACACGCTGTTCAATACACAAAAAACACCTTTTACTTACTATGTCGAACTATGGAACAACGCCTCTGGAAATACTTACCTGATTGGGGCTTCTCCACAGGCGGCATCAGTGTACCTGAATATCAAATCCGTTGATAAAGCACTGATTTTAAATTGGACTTATACCACCCCCTGGACCAACGATACGTTTTATGTATGGAAAGAGACAAGCCCTGGTGTTTTCACGAAAATGGACACTACAACAGCGCATAGCTATGTGGATAAGGAGTTGGCGAACGGACAAACCTATTGCTATAAAATTCAATCTTCAGGGGCTTACAGCGGAAGCGGTTATCCTTCTCCTTTGCTCAATTTCTCTGAAATTATGTGTGCAGTTCCTAAAGATACGGTGCCCCCTTGTCCGCCTGCCGTGAGTGTGAGCGGTGATTGCGATAAAGGAGAAAATACCATCACCTGGGGCGCGGCAAATCCTTTTTGCTCCGCCGATTTGCTGAAATACAAATTGTACTACAAGGACGAACTCAACAAGCCCTATACTTTGTTGAAAGAAATAGTGCCTTTTACAGATGCCGTCTACATCCATCCTAATCTGGAATACGTGGCAGGCTGTTACCTCATTACTGCTACCGACAGCACTGGTAATGAAAGTGCGCTCACCGGAGAAGTTTGTGTAGACAATTGTCCATCATATTCCCTGCCGAATATCTTTACCCCGAACGGTGATGGGAAAAATGATTTCTTTACACCTTTCCCCTACAAACACATACAAAAAGTGAATATGAGGATTTACGACCGCTGGGGCCTACTCATGTTTCAAACCGATAAACCCGAAATTTTCTGGGATGGCCGCTTCATGGAAAACCAGCAAATGTGCTCATCAGGAACCTATTATTATATTTGCGAGGTATATCAGAAAAAACTGGCCGGACCGCAAATCGTGCAACTCAAAGGATTTGTCCAGTTGATCGGCGACGGCGCAAATAACAAATAGTTCATGTTTACAGGAATCATAGAGGCTACAGGAAAAATCCTTCGCATAGAAGATGAAAAAAGCAACAAGCATTTTTTTATTTCCGCACCATTTTTAAATGAAATAAAAATTGATCAAAGTATTGCCCACAATGGCGTTTGCCTTACTGTGGTGGAAATTCTTGCCGATAGCTATCGCGTGACCGCCATTGATGAAACGCTTAAAAAAACAGCGCTTTCTACGTGGAAAGTGGGTTATACCATCAATCTCGAAAGATGCCTTACGCTTTCTAAACCGCTGGATGGCCACATTGTTCAGGGACACGTTGATGGCGTTGGCGAGTGCACTTCAGTTGAATCTATGAATGGCAGCTGGATCTATACTTTCAAATACACTAAAAAACATCCGCACGATATCACAGTGGAGAAAGGTTCCATCTGTGTTAATGGCGTTAGTCTCACCGTGGTGAATTCCAAAGATGATTCTTTCTCAGTTGCGATCATTCCTTATACCTACGAACACACGAATTTCCATACACTGGAGAAAGGCTGTTTGGTGAATTTGGAGTTTGATATTATCGGGAAGTATGTAGCAAAGATGATGGGGAAGATGTAGAAATATTCCTTTTTCGCGAAACATCACCCACAACCGTCACGCACGCTCCGCTAACTTTAGCAAAGCGTAACTTAGCGGAATCTTTATCTTGAAGCTTTCAGCTTTTTTTCTTGTGTTTCGCGCGTATGTCATCACCCCTTACGTCATTGCGAGGAGGAACGACGAAGCAACCTCCTCATCTTTCTGCCTTCTTTTAAAAAGAAGCAAATCGATACTTTTTTGTCTTGAAACAAAAAAGTATCCAAAAAAATTCAAGAGCCAGGAGATGCTTCTGCCCGCCTCGCCAAAAACGCGTTGCCTCCGTTCCTCCGGCCGCGCTTTTTGGCTCACCGCCCTCGCTGGCCCGCCTCCTGGCTCGGGCCTTCGCACGAAGTTACCAGCCCATTTTCTGAAATAGATTGTGCTGAAGTTTTTTAAGAATGGGTGGAAGACCGAAGCTTCGCATCTCCTCTTAATATCAAATCTCTTGGAGAAGAGGGGTGTGTTGGGTTGTGTGTGAGGAGGGAGATGGATTATTGAATAATTAAGGCTTTCCCATCCACCTCCATCTTCACTTCCTTTCCAAAAATCAACGCGCGGTTATCACTCACATGTCCCGCCGGGAAGTTGAAATAAACAGGGAATTTATATTCTTTCACCGCTTCAAAAATAATTTCTTCGGTGTTTTTGTCGAATGGTAAAGCTGCTTCCTGCATATCGCTGAATTGTCCTACAATCAAGCCTTTCAGCTCCTTTAATGCTCCTGCTCTTTTTAATGAATACATCATCCTGTCGAGGTGATAATAGTATTCGTTGAGGTCTTCAATAAAGAGAATTTTTCCTCTCAGATCCGGGAAAGATTTTGATCCGAGCAAAGAATAAATGATGGATAAATTTCCGCCGATAAGTTCTCCTTTTCCTTTGCCCTTGCGGTTAAGCTTATGCTTGCCTTTCAAACTATAACTCATCTTGCCTTTGAAAAGCGCTTGCTTCAAAGTGCCCAATGCTTCAGTGGAATTCTTTTCAAAGTTCAATGGCATTGTTGCATGAATGCTAGGTGCCGCAAGCTTTTGATGAACATGACAATGGAAAATAGTAATGTCACTGAAGCCAATTAACCACTTCGGATTTTTTTTGAAAGTCTTGAAATCAATATCATCAATGATCTGTATCGAGCCATAACCGCCACGTGCAAAGAAAATCGCTTTGATGTCGGGATCGTCTATAAACGCTTGTACTTCACTCAAACGCTCTTCCTTCGGAGCCGAAAACTGAAAATATTCCGAATCAACAGTTTCACCCACCACCACCTGTAATCCCCAATCCACAAGGATTTTCACGGCTACGTCAATTTCCTTTCGTGAAATTCTTTTTGCCGGAGCAGTGATGGCTACTTTATCGTTGGGTTTGAGAAGAGGTATTTTCATAAGTGGTTGCTGGACAAATGTATTGAATTTAGAAGTAAAAGATTTATAGTACATCATCATCGAGTAGATCAAATCGTGTTGAAGGGGGTAATTTCTTCTTCTTTTCTGGGTAAGATGACGGGTTTATTTTTCTAGAAGTATTGGGAGAGATGAATTTTTTAATCTGTGATTTTTTGCGTGTTCTTTTTTTAATTTTCTTATATGGGAAGCTAATGGAAGGATCATTTATCATACTTGTAAACTCGCTTACAATTCGAGTGTTGAATTCTTTTTCATCAAAGTAATCTGATAACGAGCAAGCCCATAAGTATCCATATCTAGCGAAATAAATTCCTATTTTATTTACGGGCGAACGGTGTTTACCATTGATTTTTCCTATAAGTGAAAGGATATAATATCCCAGTATTTGATTAAAATCTGACCTTGTTAATTCGAGTGTTTTTGAAGTTTTAATATCGATTAATATGTTCCCAATAATTAAATCCGCATCCGCTCCATTTACAAGAGAAGAGCCTTTTTCAAAGGTTGGATTAAGAAAGCATTTTTCTTCTGTTTGAAATTCGTTCCAGGGAGTAATTTCATGTAATTTTTTTATTTCATCAATTGCCTGATCCTCTGAAATGTGGAGAAAAGACGCTAGGGTTTTTGTTCGATACTTAAAATCCAGCCTTGCTAAAAGAGTCGTAAAGTCAATTAGTTTATTTGAAGGGACACCTGTACTTAAGAAACGATCTAATGTTTTTAATCCTTTTCTATAGTCAGATACTAGCAGTTTAATTTCTTCTTTTTTTTCTTTATCGAGAAGCGAGTTTTTGTCAGTTAACTTCTTCTTCAAAGCTTCTATAACTACATCCGCGTTCCATTGATTTTCAAAAGTATTTTTATTTATGCGCTTAATTTCAAATCTCATCAAATAATCGAAAGCTGTACCGATAAGGCTAGGGGAATAGTATTTGGACTTAATTAAAATGCTTTTTTCAGAATTAATTTTTGGCAATGGGAAATTTTGCCGAAACCATGTTTTTACGTTTTTTCTATTATTTTCTTTTCGAAGAATAGAGGAAAGACTCATGTTTTATCATTTGAGAATTTAGTGAAATTACAAATTCTAATTCAAGGTTATTCAAACATTATCATTCCTTCCTAATTACTTTTATCTTTACCCTATGACACAACAACGATACACCATCACCACCGCGCTTCCCTACGCCAATGGACCTTTGCACCTTGGACATGTAACGGGCGTGTATATTCCTGCCGATATTTATGTGCGCTATCTCCGCGCAAAAGGAGAGGATGTTGTTTTTATTGGCGGTACGGATGAACACGGCGTGCCCATTACCATCAAGGCAAAGAACGAAGGTGTAACACCTCAGCAGGTGGTGGATAAATACCACAAGATCATTGATGATTCCCTGAAACAATTGGGGATTACACTGGATATTTTTTCGAAGACGACTTCCAAAACGCATTATCAAACGGCTTCCGATTTATTTAAAAAACTGCATGCAGATGGCGCTTTCACTGAAGAAGTGACAGAGCAGTACTATGATGAAGCGAACAAACAATTCCTTGCGGATAGATACATTATCGGAACCTGTCCGCATTGCGCCAATGAGAAAGCTTATGGCGATCAGTGCGAGAAATGCGGATCTACTTTAAATGCTACCGACCTCATCAATCCGCGATCTGCACTCAGCGGAAATAAACCTGTTTTGAAACAAACCAAACACTGGTTCCTTCCTTTGAACGAACATGAAGAATGGCTCAAGGCCTGGATTTTAGAAGGTCACCAGGATTGGAAATTGAATGTATACGGTCAGTGCAAAAGCTGGCTGGAAGCGGGATTGCATCCACGTGCCATCACGCGCGATCTCGACTGGGGCATTCCTGTTCCGGTGAAGGGCGGCGAAGGAAAAGTGCTGTACGTTTGGTTTGACGCGCCCATCGGCTATATTTCTTTCACCAAGGAATTGCTTGCCAACGACAAAACCCGTAAATGGGAGGATTACTGGAAGGAAGAAGGAAAGTCAAAGCTGATCCATTTTATTGGCAAAGACAATATTGTTTTCCATTGCATCATCTTCCCGGCAATGCTGAAATTGTTTGATGATTATATTCTGCCGACGAATGTTCCGGCGAATGAATTCCTCAATCTCGAAGGAGAAAAATTCTCCACCTCAGGAAACTGGGCAGTTTGGCTGCATGAGTTTCTCGCTGATTTCCCTGATAAAACCGATGTTTTGCGCTATGTGCTTTGCGCCAATATGCCGGAGACAAAAGATGCTGATTTTACCTGGAAGGATTTTCAGGCGCGCAACAACAATGAGCTGGCGGCTAACCTCGGCAACTTCGTCAACCGCGCTTTTGTGCTCACGCATAAATTCTGTAAAGGCGCAGTGCCGGCGTATTCTACGATAGAGGAGATTGATGACAACACCTTGAAACAGGCAAAATATTTTCATGGTCGCATCTCTGAAAGTCTGGACAAATTCCGCTTCCGCGAAGCTTTGGCTGAGCTGATGAAATTGTCGAACCTTGGAAATAAATATCTCGCGGATACTGAGCCTTGGAAGATTAAAGACAATCCTGAAAGAGTGGCAACTATTTTGCGTGTTGCGTTGGAAATAGCTGCAAAGATTAGTGTTTTGGGGAGTCCCTTCCTGCCAGAGACCACTAAAAAAATGGCGGATGCACTGGGCATTTCCAACACAAAGTGGAGTGATGCCGAGAAAGATGATTTGCTTACAGATGCCCGTCAGATCGGCCCGGCACAAATACTTTTTGCCAAAATTGAAGATCAGGTGATTGCTGCTCAACTCGAAAAACTGAATGCTTCCAGGGCTCAGGCCCAGCAGGCAAAATCGGGTGCAGCTCCGCAAAAGGAAAATGTATCGTTTGATGAATTTTCAAAAATGGACATTCGCATCGGCACCATTCTCGAAGCGGAAAAAGTACCTAAAACAGCTAAATTGCTGAAGCTGAAGATTGATACAGGTATTGATCAGCGTACTGTTGTTTCTGGGATTGCCGAGTATTACAAACCCGAAGATATTATTGGCAAACAAGTGAGTATTCTTGTTAATCTCGCACCACGAAATATCAAAGGCATTGAATCGCAAGGCATGATCCTGATGGCGGAAAACAGCAAGGGGGAGCTGGCATTTGTATCTCCTGTGAAGCAGATGGATAATGGGGGAGGAGTGAGATAGCAAGAAAAGAGTTACTTATACTCCTTCACAAAAAACTCATAATATTTCGCTACATCTTTACTCTTGTAAAGTGCAATGTAGTTGGTCACGGAAACAGGGAAATAGTTGTTGCCGGCATTAGGATATTTATTCAGGACTTTCGCGCTTAAGTTTTTGTAATAGTCCATGGACGTTTCATTTTTGCGGAAGGTTTTGATCACAATGGCTTTTTGTGATCCGTTCCATATAATGCTTTGCTGTTCCAGGTTTTCGAGTCCGTAATATTTGGAAGAGAAATCAGAAACATCTTTTTCCAATGCTTTGAAATCATTGTTTTTTTCATCGGCGATGATGATGAAATAATGCTCTTCGTTTTTGTTGAGAGCAAATGTTTTTTCGGGAGCTGAATTGATGGTTGTGTTATTTGGAGTCATGCCGGTGAGGATATCATTGGCAGAGTTTGCGGCATCAGATCCGGGATAAGAAGTTTTAACGATCAGGAGTTCTTTCTTGAATTCTTCTTTCCCCTGTATTTGTCCGATAGCAAAGGCTTTCAGCAATTCGAACTGGGCTTCGAGCTCATTTTTTTTGTAAGTAGCATTGATGTTTTTTATGTCGGAAATAACCTGTGAGTAGTTTCCCTTCTTGTATTCGTTCAGTAATCTTTCGTATTGCTGATTGATAATCGCTTTTTGCTGTTCATCTTCTAGCGTATTGTCTTTTTTATTGAGGAGCGCAGCGTATTCGCTGGTTGGATACTCACTGTTGATAAGGCCCTTATAATAAGCGGCTCTATCAACATTGTTTAATTTAAGGTTGGCGCGATACAGCAGGTAATAAGACTTAAGTGTGTTTTTGCTTTGCGGAAACCTCTTGTTCATCTCCTCAAAAGTGCGGATGGCAGCAGGCAAGTCCTCGAGATTGTCTTTGTATAAAATACCAAGTTTGTAATAAGCATCCAGCATTTTTTCACGTGATGCCTGAAGAGCATCATCCGTTAAAGGCAATGCAGAAAGGTAATATTCACGTGTTTTCTTTTTGTCGGTTCCCGCCTCACCGCTTCCTGTTGCTGCGGCTGAATTTTCATCGCCATCGGCACCGAAAGCCACCATATTTTTATTTTTTCTCCTCCAGTTGTCTTCCAGTTTTCGGGAACCCCAAACGCCAATGAATTTTGCTTGTCCGGCGGCAATTAACTTAGGGTTGTAGAAATACCATTTTGCGTTTTCATCAGAAGGTTCGTTGAGCGTTGTTTGTCGCGTCGCTGCATCTTGTTTCAACAGGTCCTGTTCGGCATCACGGTCTTCTTTTTCACGGATAGCCTGAATCAACTTGTCGATTTTTTTGAGGCGCAATTCTTCAGGCAGAGCGGCCATTTTTTGCAGACTGTCTTCGATCTGAATAATTTCAATCTGTACAACAATTTCCGATAAGCTGTTTTTCTTCACCAGCGTTTTTTCGTAAGCAGGATGGGTGGTTGGCAAAACCGTCATCGTGCTGTCGTAGTAAGCAGATGCAGCAACATAATCCGATTGCTCGAAATTCATTTCGGCCAGCGCCAGGTAGGCCAGTGCTTTTTGTTTAGGATTGCTCACGCTGCTGCGTGCAGCCAGCAGGAAATTTTCTTCAGCTTTGTCTTTCTGGTTTTCCTTGAGATACAATTGTGCAATGGCGTAATGTACCTGATCGAGATATTCTTTGTTTTTCTCGTCCTTTGCGAGTTTAAGCAAATCTTTCACGTAGGTTTCAACACTCTGACCTTCGGTGTAACAAAGCGCCATTCGAATGCGGGCGTTGAATTCCATTTCGTATTTCACGCTGGCATCGGCCACTTTCTTAAACATTACTATGGCGTCCTTATTTTGTCCGTTTTCCAGGTAGAGCTGAGCAAGGATGTAAGTCCAGCGCGGTGAATTCTTTCCTTTTTTTGAGAGGGCAACAGCTTCTTTTAAAGCATTGATGGCTTCTTTGCGGTCGTTGGTTTTGATGAAATATTGTCCTCGCACAGCGTAGTATTCCGCTTTTTTGTTTTTAGGGAGTTCCTTATCGCTTTCCAGCATATCCAGTTTTTGTCGGGCATCATCATATTTGCCCATGGCGATGTATGTTTTTACCAGCCAGATGAGGGCGTCGTATTTTATTTTTTTGTCGTGGTATTCCTTAGCGATATATTCAAAAATTTCGGCTGCCGGTGTGTATTCGCGCTTAAAGAAATAAGATTTTCCGAGCACGAAATAAGAATCGTCAATAAAAGGATTTACTTCCCTGTCTTCTGCCTTGGCCTCGCCCTTCTTTTTTATTTTGAAGCGCATGCTGTGCTTGTCAATGGCTTTGGAAGCCTTTTTAATGGCAATTTCAAGATCGGGAGTAACCTCTTTTGCGTTGTCTTCGGTGCCATAAGGAAAAACCTCCAGCAGCTGATCATAATCGTCGGAATGAGTTTTTACTAAAGTATTTTCAGCGCTTTTCAGTTTTTCATTGGCATTGAAATAAACGTTGTATCGTGTGGTGAGTCCGTGATAGAAGCGATTGGGAAAAGCATTTTTTTCCGTGCTGCAGGAATTAAGCAGCAGGAAGAATAAGGCGGTATAGAATGAAATGCGTTTCAAGTATGGTATAAACTGAAAATGAGCAAAAATATTTTAAATTTCGGCAAATGACTAAATTTGTTTCAATACACAAGATCCACTTTGAAAGAATCCGTTAGCGATAAAAGTAAGAAAATACTGAACAAGCTGAAAAGACAGCATGTTTTGGTGGTTGAAGAAGTGGAGCATAGCCACGGTAAAATGATATTTTTTAAGTCGAGGCTGATTTCATTAATCGCTATGGGTATTGTTGTTGTGGCAGTGATTTTCTTTCTCGCCTTTTTAGCCCTGGCGTACACTCCTTTGCAAAAGATGGTGCCTGGTTTTTTAACTTCTGCACAGGAAGATGTGATTATACAGGATGCCCAGATGGCTAACCAGATAGAGGATCAGCTCAGGGGCAAGGAGATTTATTATTCCCACCTGGATTCGTTGATTGAAGAGTGGATTCCCGAGAAGGATCAGAATAAACAAAGTACTGATGCTGCGCAGATTTCCGTGTTGCAGCCCGCCGAAGAGCAAATGCAGGCCATCAAGAATTTCCACTTTTTTTCCCCTCTATCGGGATATGTTTCCAAGCACTTCAACTACCAGGAAAAGCATTATGGCATTGATATCGTGACCAACAAGAATGAAGCGGTAAAGGCTACCTTGAACGGACGGGTGGTGTTTTCGTCGTGGTCGGCAGAAACAGGCAACACCATTGTGCTGCAGCATTCCAATAATTTGATTTCGGTGTATAAGCACAATGCTGCCTTACTTAAAAAAGAAGGACAGTTTGCCAAGGCCGGGGAAGTGATTGGCATTATTGGCAATTCCGGAGAAGAGAGCTCGGGTCCGCATTTGCATTTTGAGTTGTGGTTCAACGGAACGCCCTTGAATCCCTCGAATTACATGAATTTCTAGATTTTCACAGCAAACTTTCAATTTTCCTCACCACTTCTTCCACCGAGATTTTATTAATGCAAATATCGTTCGGCTGAATGCAATGAATCTGATCGCAGGGATTACAAGGCAATTTGTAATGAATAAAGCTTCCTTTGTCGTGATAAGGACGGAAGGTTTCAGTGATGCTTGGGCCAAACAAACCGATGACCGGAATGTTCATGGCTGATGCCAGGTGCATCGGACCACTATCGTTGCCAATGAAAAGTTTGGCTTCGCCACAAATGGCGGCAAATTGGGTTAAGGAACATTTTCCTGCGAGGTTGATCGCGGGAAATTTCAGTTGTTTGATAATGTTGTTATTGACTTCAGCGTCTTCGGGTCCGCCGCCAAATACGATTTGAAAGCCCTTTTTATTCAGGTATTCCGCGATTTTTTGAAAACGTTCAGGAGCCCATTGTTTCAATGGGCGACGGGCTCCAGCGTGTAAAATAGCAAAGGAAATAAGTTTATTTTCTGCGCACCATCTTTTTGCGAAAGTCCGGTCTTCCTCACTAAGAGCTGGTCGGAGAGCAAATTTTTCGGGAATGTTTTTCAGCACCGTTTCCATGATCTGGTAATTCACTTCCACTTCGTGTTTGTGTCCGCCTGCATTTTTGTTTTTTAGTCGGATGGCACCGCGTTCCAATCGGAATTTTGGCGCATTGAACAAGGCAAACCACAACATGCTCCAGTTGCCGCGCAAATCAATAATGAGATCGTATTTTCCAGTGAGTTCGGATTTGCTGACTGCGATTTTATCCAGGGAGGGATCGGCGCTGACTATGTTTTTCACCAGACCTTTGCATAGCAGCGTAATTTCTGCTTCGGGATGCGATTTTCTTAACGTTTCGAAGGAAGGCAGGGCAGTAATCATATCGCCAATTTCATCAATCTTGATGATCAAAATGCGCTGGAATTTTGCGGGCGGTGTTTTTCCTTTGTTGATCCATTTGCTCAGAAGGATGGAAAAAACGTAGTACAATTTTTCTTTCCAGCTTTCGAGATAATAATGGATCTTCAGTTGCATTTGGTAAAAATAGGATTCATTTCTTTAAACCAGAAACGAAAGAAATGGGGTTAAATTTTTTACTTTAGCGACATCATAAAAATCACATGGGACTTAAAGCTGCGTTAAGCAAACCGTTTGCAAAATACATTGCCAAAAAAGTTTATAAAGAAGCTGCGCGTGCTGTGGAATTGCAGGATGCAACGCTGAAAATGTTATTGGAAAAAGCTAAGGATACCGCTTTCGGGAAGGATCATAAATTCGCATCTATCAAGAATTACGAAGATTATAAAAAGGCGGTTCCGGTAAAAGATTACGAGGGCATCAAGCAGTATATTGAAAGAATAAAACAGGATGAGGAAAATGTGCTGTGGCCTGGCCTTCCAATGTATTTCAGCAAAACTTCCGGTACGACTTCAGGAGTGAAATACATTCCTATTTCCAAGGATTCTATGCCGCATCACATCACTGCTGCGCGCAACGCTATTTTGCTTTACATCGCCGAAACAGGCAAAGCAGAATTTGTCGACGGAAAAATGATTTTCCTGCAGGGCAGTCCCGAACTGGATAATAAATTTAAAACACCAACCGGCCGCTTGTCGGGAATTACAGCGCACCACGTTCCAAAGTACCTCCAGAAGAACAGGATGCCTTCTTATGAAACCAATTGCATCAGTGACTGGGAAACCAAGCTTGATGCTATTATTGAAGAGACGGTGAAGGAGGATATGCGCGTAATTTCGGGCATTCCGCCATGGGTGCAGATGTATTTCGAGCGCATTCAGGCAAAAACGGGAAAGCAGATCAAGGATGTGTTTCCTAATTTTTCCCTCTTTGTACAAGGCGGCGTGAACTACCGTCCTTACAAACCTATTCTCGAAAATATCATTGGGAGGAGCATTCCCACTGTAGAGGTATACCCTGCTTCAGAGGGATTTATTGCTTTTCAGGATTCACAAAAACAGGAAGGTTTATTGCTCAATACCAACGCCGGGATTTTCTTTGAATTTATTCCTGCGGATGATTTTTTCAATGAAAATCCAACGCGCATTTCTTTGAAGGACGTGAAACTTGGTGTGAACTACGCGATCATCCTCAGCACCAATGCCGGTTTATTCGGTTACAACATTGGCGATACGGTGAAATTCGTTTCGTTGAATCCATACAGAATCATTGTTTCCGGAAGAATTAAACATTTTATTTCTGCTTTTGGTGAGCACGTAATTGGCGAAGAAGTGGATCGCGCCATGATCGCCGCTTGTGAAAAATTTGGTGTGGAAGTCACCGAATTTACTGTCGCTCCGCAAGTGGGACCAAAAGAAGGATTGCCTTACCACGAGTGGTTTGTAGAGTTCAAAAAGCGTCCTGCGGATGTAGAGGCTTTCACAAAATTCCTCGATGAACAAATGGTGAAACAAAATACTTATTACAAAGATCTCATCACCGGAAATATCCTCAGAACCCTTGTCCTTACTGAAATTTCCAAAGACGGCTTCATTGCTTATATGAAGTCGGAAGGAAAATTAGGCGGACAAAATAAAGTGCCGCGTTTGGGCAACGATCGCAAGATTGCGGATGCTTTGGGGGCCTTTAAAGCATAACTTCAAAAATGCAAAAGAAAAAAATAGCCATACTCGGTTCATCAGGTTCCATTGGAACGCAGGCGCTGGAAGTGATTCAGGAGCATCCCGATCATTTTGAAGTGGAAGTACTCACGGTGAATAGTAATGCAGATGTACTGATTGCGCAAGCAAAAAAATTCAAGCCTAATACCGTTGTAATTGCTGATGATTCAAAGTACACTTATGTCAAAGAAGCATTAGCCAGTGAAGACATACATGTATTTGCGGGAGAAGCTTCTTTATCGCAGGTCATGGAAATGGACAGTGTTGACATGGTGCTTACTGCCGTGGTGGGTTTTGCAGGCCTGAAGCCTACGATCTCCGCTATAAAGGCAGGAAAACATATTGCACTGGCCAACAAGGAAACACTGGTGGTTGCAGGAGAGTTGGTGACTAAACTTGCTCAGGAAAACAAAGTGCATATTTTTCCTGTCGACTCCGAACATTCGGCGATTTTCCAATGTCTTGCCGGGGAATACGGCAATCCGATAGAGAAGATTTATCTCACAGCTTCCGGCGGACCTTTCCGGGGCTGGTCGGCAGAAAAGCTGGCGAATGTCACTAAAGAACAAGCGCTCAAACATCCCAACTGGGAGATGGGGGCAAAAATCACCATCGATTCTGCATCCATGATGAATAAAGGCCTGGAGGTGATTGAAGCGAAATGGTTATTTGGTCTCAAAGCCGAACAAATTTCGGTGATCGTGCATCCGCAATCCATCATCCATTCCATCGTACAATTTGAAGACGGGTCAATGAAAGCGCAAATGGGTTTGCCTGATATGAAGTTACCTATCCAGTATGCGATGGCCTTCCCGCAGCGACTGACTTCTTCTTTCAAAAGATTTAACTTTTTGGATTATCCATCGCTCACTTTTGAAGCGCCCGATACAAAAACTTTTCGTAATCTTGCTTTGGCCTATGAGGCGATGAAAAGAGGCGGAAATGCCCCTTGCGTGCTGAATGCAGCGAATGAAATTGTAGTGGATGCGTTCCTGAAGAATAAAGTGAAGTTTCTGGAGATGCCCGACATCATTGAAAAATGTATGAGCGACATAAAATTTATTGCCGCTCCGTCGTTGGAAGATTATCTGGAAAGTGACCGCATCAGCAGGGAAATGGCCAAAGAAATTATTTTAAAAACAGTTAGTATTTAATCCATGGAAATATTTGTAAAGGCAGTAAGTTTAATCATGAGTTTGTCGATTCTTGTGCTTCTGCACGAGTTGGGACACTTCATTCCTGCCCGTTTGTTTAAAACTAGGGTGGAGAAATTCTACCTGTTTTTTGATCCGTGGTTTTCCCTTTTCAAATTCAAGAAAGGAGATACCGAATATGGGATAGGATGGATTCCGCTGGGAGGGTATGTAAAAATCTCGGGGATGATTGACGAATCCATGGACAAGGAAGCCATGAAGGAAGAACCCAAAGCTTATGAATTTCGCTCGAAACCGGCATGGCAGCGACTCATCATTATGGTGGGCGGTGTTACGGTGAATGCTTTGCTGGCGTGGTTTATCTACATCATGATTTTGTTTGTGTGGGGCAAGGAAGAGTTGCCTCTTGACAATGTTACTTATAATCTTGAGCCAAATACTGTGATGAAAAAGTATGGCTTCCGTTCGGGTGATAAAGTGGTGAATGTGGATGGAGTGCGACCTTACGAAGTGCAGGATATCAGTCACGAAATCATGCTCAATGCCAAAAGAAAAGTCACCGTTGAAAGAGATGGAAAACAAATCACCCTTACTCTTCCCGAAGATGTTGACCAGGAGGTGCTGGCGGCTGATGAAGTAGCTCTGTTTGAAGTGAGGGTTCCTTTCCTCATCGATTCCATTATACAGGACACTGCCTTTACAGCCATGAAATCTTCTTTGAAGGAGCAGGATCAGGTGATAGCACTTAATGGAAAACCAACGCCTTTTTACCAGGATTTCAAAAATGAGGTGAAGAAGCATTCAGGAAAAACAGTGCAGTTCACTGTCCTCAGGGGCAAGGATACCTCAATTGTTTCCTGTGCAGTGTCATCCGAAGGTTTAATAGGAGTGCAGGCGGCCAATGAAACAAAATTTTTTACAACGGTTCATCGCGAATATTCCTTTTTGGAAGCGATTCCTGGTGGGATTAATCTGGCTTCCGAAAAGCTGGTGGGCTATGTAAAACAATTCAAGCTCGTATTTACACCTGAAGGCGCGAATAAGGTAGGCGGACCAGTATCGATGGGTCGCTTGTTCCCTTCATCATATGGTGAGCATTACTGGGAAGCTTTCTGGAATTTAACGGCCTTATTATCGGTAATCCTGGCCTTCATGAATATACTCCCGATTCCGGCTTTGGATGGAGGTCACGTAATGTTCCTGTTGTATGAAATTATCTTCAGGAAAAAACCGGGGGATAAGTTCATGGAATATGCGCAAATGACAGGGATGATTTTACTGCTCGGATTGATGGCCTTTGCGTTTTTCAACGACTTCCGGAACTTTGTGTGGAATTTATTCTGACGCGGTAGCGATTCGTAAACATTTTCCTGTTAGTAATATTTTATCGCAGCTTTTTCTTTAGGCGGCTTTAATAACTATACTTGTTACATGCTGAAATCGCGTATCGTCATCCTGCTTTCTGTTTTGCTTTGTGCCCTGCAATCACTGATGGGACAGGATACTCTCGTTAAGCTCGATACATCTTACCGCTACAAGAAAGTAATGATCATTCCTTTTGAGGAACAGATGTACCTTTGCCAGATCCAGAATCTGCTGGCCACCGAATCGAGAATGAATACTTCTCAAATCATTCGTACTTTCCGCTACAGCACAGCTTCTTCACTTCAAACCGAATTTTTAAATCTCTATAGCACGACTTCCCTTATTCATCTGGTGGAAGATTCTCTCAGGGACCTGCACCGCGTTTACGGGTCTATCAGTCGCACTTACGATGCTGTGCCTGAGGAGCCTAAGGAAGAAAATAAGAAGGGGTTGCCAATTCTCAAAAAGCTCGACCTGAAAGAGAAGAAGCAAAGCTCGGAGAAAACGGGTATTGAAAAAGGACAAATCGTATCGCATTACGACAATACGCCGCGCTTCATGAACACAGTGATCAAAGACAAAAAATTACTTCCTTACCTGAGTAAAAAATACGGCACCGACCTATTTGTGTTCATCAATGAAATGGATATTGAGAATGATTTATCGGATCCTTATAAAGTGGCTGAAAACAACTACATGCGCATTTTGAAATTCCATTACACCATTTATAATTTCAAGGGGCAGATTATTTCTATGGGCGTAGTGTCGACGACCTTTCCTTCCACTGAAAATAACGTGGGCAATATTGTTAAAAATTATTTCCCTGTAATTGCCAAGCAGCTGGCGGCTAAGCTCCCGCAGCCAAAGGTTCCTAAAGTGAATGCCGCAGCTCCCGTGGAAAGCAAGACGGGTGGGGTGTTGGGCAAATAGTATGGTCAGGGCTTTCAGCCGTGGCAGAAAATCATCTTTAAGTTCGTTATATTCGTAGCAAACTCTTCCTTATGTCGGTATTCAAATTAGATGCGGTATTTAAAAAGCTGAACATCAAAGCTGTAAATTCCGGGGTTTCTACCGGACAGACCTGGTTCAAATCTGAAAAAAGTATTTCTTCCTTTTCCCCTGTGGATGGCAAGCTGATAGGCAAGGTTTCGGTAGCCAGTAAGAAGGATTATGAAAAAGTGATAGAAAGTGCCGAAGAGGCCTTTAAAAGCTGGCGCATGGTGCCTGCGCCAAAGCGCGGTGAAATAGTGCGTCAGATTGGTGAAGCGTTGCGTGAACACAAGCAGGCGTTGGGCGAACTGGTGTCGTACGAAATGGGAAAATCCCTGGAAGAAGGATTAGGCGAAGTTCAGGAGATGATTGATATTGCTGATTTTGTTGTGGGTTTATCGCGACAGCTGCACGGACTCACCATGCACTCCGAACGTTTCAAGCACCGTATGTACGAACAATACCATCCGCTGGGTGTGGTGGGCATTATTTCGGCGTTTAATTTCCCGGTAGCGGTATGGTCGTGGAACGCTTTCCTGGCCTGGATTTGCGGTGATACCTGTGTGTGGAAGCCGTCAGAAAAAACACCTTTGTGCTCCGTTGCGTGTCAGCAGATAGTAGCTGCAGTATTCAAGAAAAATGCTGTTCCGGAAGGAGTTTCCTGTCTGGTTAATGGCGATTATACCATTGGTGAGCTGATCTCTGAAGATACACGCATTCCTTTGGTTTCGGCCACTGGATCAACACGCATGGGCAAGAAAGTTGGTCAGGCGGTGGGCGCCCGTTTGGGAAGATCATTACTGGAGTTGGGTGGAAACAATGCAATCATTATAACGCCTTCTGCTGATTTGAATATTGTTACACTTGGCGCTGTATTTGGTGCAGTTGGAACCGCCGGACAGCGTTGTACTTCTACCCGCAGATTGATTATTCATGAGTCGGTGTACGACGATGTGAAGATGAAACTGATGAAGGCTTATGGTCAAATCAAAATCGGAAATCCTCTCGACAAGAAAAATCACGTTGGGCCTTTGATTGATAAAGACGCTGTAAAAACCTATGAAGCAGCTTTGGAGCAAATTGTCCGACAAGGCGGAAAAATTGTTGTTCCTGGCGGTGTACTCAAAGGCAAAGGTTACGAATCGGGTTGCTATGTGAAACCTGCTATCTACGAAGCGAAAAACCATTCGGCCATGGTGCAGCACGAAACCTTCGCGCCGATTTTGTATATCATGAAATACAAAACCATTGAGGAAGCCATTGAGCTGCAAAACGCGGTGCCACAAGGCCTCTCGTCTTCCATTATGACGACTAACCTTCGCGAAGCGGAACAGTTTCTTTCGCACGAGGGATCGGATTGCGGCATTGCCAACGTGAATATTGGGACTTCGGGAGCGGAGATCGGTGGTGCTTTTGGTGGTGAAAAAGAAACCGGCGGCGGTCGCGAATCGGGATCTGATGCATGGAAAGTGTATATGCGCCGACAAACCAATACTATTAATTACAGCAGGCAATTACCGCTCGCACAAGGCATCCAGTTTACCGTATGATGAGGTTTTTTTCTTTTGTTGTTGTTGCGTTTTTTCTCTTTTCCTGTGCGGAAGAAAGGAAGGAGAAAAAGACTTTATTAGGGGATTTCTGGAAAAGTGAAATTGAAAGGCTTAACAAGGAAAAACCAATGGTGACAAAAATATCTTTTGTTAACGGACAATCGGATACTCTGCATACAAATGATATTGATTGGACCAAAGAATTGAATGTTTTCTTAATGAATGATTTGGATAGTAATCAATTGATAAATTACACAGGAGTAGTAACTTCAGATGTTGTTTGTGCTAAAGATACCACGTCCCCATGCGACCTATATATTTGTGATATTTTTTCTGCAAATAATCCCGAAGAAAGAATACAAAAAATTAAAATATGGTCACTGAAAGACATGCCAACAAGCATTGAAATAATAGTTCAGAAAAATCATGAGTTATTTACTCAATATAAAGAGTTGGTTTATTCCAAAAAAGGTTTTGAAATCAGCGGTAGCCAGAATATTAAATTTATTGATGGCATAGATTATAAAGTGAAAGTTACTTTTCAATAGTAAATGAAACAGCGTCTCATTCAAATACTCATCATCACGGCAGCGCTCTCCATGCTGGTGCTCTTTATTACCCAGTATTTCTGGGCAAAGGAGCTGCAGCGACTGGAAAACAACCAGTTCAACCAAAAGGTGGAAATTGCGCTGACAAATGTGGGGAACCGATTGGAGCTCATCAACAAATTTTCTATTTCAAAGATCCATCCTATCGAGCAGGTGGAGTACAATAAATTTGTGGTGAAAATCAATGATGTTGTTCAGCCGAAAATTCTCAACGCATTGCTGAAAAGGGAGTTTTCGCGTTACCGCATCAGCGATGAATATTATGTCGCCATTTATGATTGCTACACGGATTCGGTGGTGTACACTACGGAAAGTGACAGCATACAAATTATTCCTTCTGCAGAGTCGGCAATAAAATGGGATATCGACAGCCACAACTTCGGAGTGGTTTTTCCTAACCGGTCGGAAACTATCAATCAGCTGAACATCTGGCTTATCGCGTCCATCGTGCCTATTATGGTGCTGATCTTTTTCTCCTTTGCTATTTATTTAATTATCCGCCAGAAAAAACTGGATGAAATCAAAACCGATTTCATTAACAATATGACGCATGAGCTTAAAACGCCCATATCCACGATTTCCTTGTCGAGTGAGGTTTTGATGACACCTGGCATTGCACAAAATCCCGATAGGTTATCGCGTTACGCCAAGATCATTTATGATGAAAATCTGCGTTTGAAGGAATTGGTGGAAAAGGTGCTGCAGATGGCTTTCTTTGAGAAAAAGGATTTTGAGCTGAATAAGGAAAATGCCAGTATCCACAACATTATCCAGCAGGCTGTCAATCGTTTTGAATTACCTATCAAACAGCTGAATGGTAAAATTTCCCTTGACCTGAAAGCGAGTGATGTGGAGCGTAAATTTGATGTAGCGCACATGACCAACGTGATTTCCAATCTCATTGATAACGCTATAAAATACTGCAAGAAAGCCCCTGAGATCAGTATTGAAACGCATTCCGATAAAAATTTCATTTTCATTTCCATCCGCGATAATGGCATTGGCATGAGTCGGGAAGAACTCAAGAATATTTTCACCAAGTTTTACCGTATTCCTACCGGGAATATCCATACAACAAAGGGCTTTGGGATCGGACTCAATTATGTTAAACTCATTGTGGAAGCACATCGCGGAGGGATATCGGTGGAAAGCAAACTCAACGAAGGCAGTACTTTTCAGATTAAAATACCTATTGAATGAAAGAAGTAATCGGCAATATTTTATTGGTGGAAGATGACGAGAATTTAGGTTTTGTCATAAAGGATAATCTTGAGGATGAAGGCTATCTTGTTGATTTGGCAAAGGATGGAGATGCCGGTTTGCGCTTGTTTCACGGCCAGAGTTATGATATTTGCCTGTTGGATGTGATGCTGCCTTTAAAAGATGGATTTTCATTGGCTCAGGATATTCGCACTACCAATCAGGAAGTCCCTATTATTTTCTTAACTGCGCGTTCACTCGATGAAGATAAAATCAAGGGTTTTCAATCGGGAGCGGATGATTATATCACCAAGCCTTTCAGCGTGAATGAACTGAGTTATCGCATCAAGGCGGTGTTGAAGCGAACAAAGACTTCAGAGGCAAAGGATGTGCAAAAGGACAATTTCCAGATCGGCGATTTTGTTTTTAATTTCCTCAATCAAACGCTCACTCTTAATGGGGCCGAACAAACGCTTACCAAAAAGGAAGCAGAGATTTTAAAGCTCTTATGCCTCAATAAAAATCAGCTGGTTTCCCGCGATATGGCGCTCAAAATCATTTGGGGCGATAATGATTATTTCAAAGGAAGAAGCATGGATGTATTCATTACAAAACTCCGAAAGTATCTGAAGGACGATCCGAAAGTGGAGATCATCAATATTCACGGGACGGGGTTTAAATTGACGGAGAAGTAAAGGACCTATCGCCCTTTACTTAAAACTCCGCTTTCAATCTCAACATTTTACTTACATTCAGCGATAAATTCATGAAAGTAATCTTCGGATTGGCGTTGCGTGTAATTTGATTATGGAGATCCTCGAAGGCTTCGGTAAGCAGGATGATGTTGCCGCCATGGATGAAAGGTGCAAATTTTTCGAGGAAAGGAGCTTCTTTTTCATGCAGGGTATTGAGGTTGTCACCGTAATTCCGCACGAGACATTCGCGGAAAAAACGCAGTCCGTACTCAGCAATGTTTTTTTGTCGCTCACGGCCGATGGTGGCGACGGCATCCACCCAATTGGAAATATCAATCACATTGGCGGTATAGCAGTAGCGCATCCAGTTCTGGAAATTGGTAATGTAAAAATCTTCATCTTCATTGCCATTGGCCAGCTCCAGCGCGCGGTTAATATTGCCTTCGCAAAGCAGGCTTGCTGTTTTGGCTGCTTCACTGTTGAAATGAAAATGCTCAGTGAGTCCCGCGCTTATTTCGTTGTCGCTGGCTCTCCCTACTTTTATCAATTGTACTCTTGAAAGAATGGTAGGTAAAATTGCGTCGATGTCCTGTGTAATCAGAAGCAGAACAGTATTGGCGTCAGGCTCTTCCAGCGTTTTCAAAAGCTTGTTGGAGCTTTCAATATTCATCTTTTCGGGCAGCCAGATGATGATTATTTTGCGGAAGGCTTCGTAGGATTTCAGACTCAGTTTTTGAATGATTTCCTGGCTGTCGCGCGTGTTGATGATCACTTGCTTATTATCAATGCCCAACGCTTCCACCCAGGTGTTCAAACCCATATAAGGATTGCTTTTCAGCAAATCGGTAAACTGCTGAAAGAATTGTGAGCTACTGGCATTTTTTGTTACTTCTTTTGTTGTTGCTGTAGGAAAAATAAAGTGCAGATCGGGATGCTGCAGCTTTTCAAATTTTAAGCAGGAAGAGCAGGTGCCGCAGCTATCATCAGCTTTTTGAAGACAGTTCATGTATTGGGCATAGGCCAGCGCGAGCGCGAGCGCTCCACCGCCTTCGCGTTCCTCAAAAAGCTGTGCATGACTGATGCGGTTTTCCTTCACCTGTCCGATCAGCCTTTGTTTGAGGCCGCTGTTTCCTATGACTTTTTTGAATTGCATGACTCTCCTTCAAAAGTATTAAAAAAATAACGGGCTTTTGCTTACATTTGGGATTACTTAAACAGAAAAAGATATACCCGATGAAAACAGTCAGAGATTATGATTTTAAAGGCAAGAAAGCTCTTGTAAGAGTTGATTTTAATGTTCCTTTCGATGAGCATTTTAATGTTACCGATGATACCCGCATCCGTTTGTCGATGCCAACCATAAAACTGATTCTTGAAAAAGGAGGCTCAGTTATCCTGATGTCGCACCTTGGCCGTCCGAAAAAAGGACCAGAGGCTGCATTCTCAATGAAGCATGTCATTCCAACCCTTGAAAAAGCGCTAGGTAAAAAAGTGAAATTTGCTGATGATTGTATCGGCGAGCAGGCCAAAACAATGGCCGCTGATTTGCAAGCGGGCGAAGTATTGTTGCTGGAGAACCTACGTTTCTACAAAGAAGAAGAGGCTGGTGATGAGGCCTTCTCAAAAAAACTGGCGGATTTGGGTGATTGCTATGTGAACGATGCTTTCGGTACTGCTCACCGAGCCCATGCTTCTACTACTATTGTTGCTAAATTCTTCCCTAAAGATAAAATGTTCGGATTGCTGCTGGCTGGTGAGCTGGAAAGCATCGACAAGGCTTTAAAAACGGGAAAGGCCCCATTGACAGCCATTATGGGCGGATCAAAAGTGTCTTCTAAAATCTCTATCATCAACCAGCTGCTTGATAAAGTGGATGTTTTGATTATCGGTGGCGGTATGGGTTATACTTTCGCGAAAGCACAAGGTGGAAAAGTGGGAAACTCCAAAGTTGAAGAAGATTACTTGCAAACGGCCTTGGATGTAGTGAAGAAGGCTGAGCAGAAAGGTGTGAAATTGGTTTTACCTGTGGACTGTGTGATCGCAGATGACTTTTCTAACGAAGCGAAAACCGGTTTTTCACCAAATAATAATATTCCTGACGGATGGCAAGGTTTGGATGTTGGTCCAGAGACCAATAAGCTATTTGCCAGTGCTATTGAAAACGCTGGAACCATTTTGTGGAATGGTCCGGTTGGTGTTTTCGAAATGGAAAAATTTGAAAAAGGCACCAAATCTGTTGCTGATGCCATTGTGAAAGCTACTGCTAAAGGTGCTTTCTCCTTGATTGGCGGTGGTGATTCAGTTGCTGCTATCAATAAGTATAACCTGGCAGATAAAGTGAGTTATATCAGCACGGGCGGCGGCGCTATGCTGGAATACCTGGAAGGGCAGGTTTTGCCGGGAGTGGATGCGATTTTGAAGAATTAATTTTTCATTTTTTAGATATTAGAAAAACCCCGCCAAAGCGGGGTTTTTTATTTGATGCCTTTTGTCTTGAAACAAAAGGTATCCCGAAATTTCACTTCCGCCATCGCAGGCCCAAACCTTGGCTCGGGCCTCCGCAGGAAGTTAGCGGCCCATTCCTGAGATTGTATTTTATAGCGGAAGATTGTTTTTGGAGGATTTGGGGGAAAGTAAAAAGGAGATCTACGGAACAGCTGTAAAAAAGAAAATCCCGACTATGTCGGGATTTAACTTTTTGCTTGTTTCTCTTTCGAGAGCATCTACTACTGGTGAGCAGCAGAATCAGCTGGAGCTGTAGTAGCAGCAGAATCAGCTGCAGAAGTAGTAGCTTCAGTAGCTGTAGCTTCAGTAGTAACAGCAGCAGAATCAGTAGCTGTACCTTCAGCAGTAGTAGCTTCGCCACCACAAGATGCAAGAACTACAACAGCAGCTCCCAACAAAAATTTAGTTACATTTTTCATGTTCAACGTTTTAAGATTAAATTCACTTACGGCGCAAAATTATTAAATAATTTTAATTTCCATCAAATAATTTTCAAATAATCTTCTTTTAATCATCTTTTGTTACATTTGAAAGATTCTAAAAATAACTTTATGGCTTTTAAACTACCTGATCTTCCTTACGCATATGATGCTTTGGAACCGCATATTGATGCGAAAACAATGGAAATTCACCATGGTAAACACCACAATGCATATACTACTAATCTGAACAATGCTATTGCTGGTACACCTCTTGAAGCAAAATCTATTGAAGAAATACTGAAAACCATCTCTACCGCCGCCCCTGTGGTGCGCAACAATGGTGGTGGGTTCTACAATCACTCTCTCTTTTGGGAGTTATTGTCGCCAAATGGCGGAGGAACTCCTACAGGTGAATTGGCTGAAGCTATCAACGCCGCTTTCGGTTCTTTTGATGCTTTCAAAACAGAATTTTCCAATGCTGCGGCTACCCGTTTCGGATCTGGCTGGGCTTGGTTAAGTGTTAAAGACGGAAAACTCGTCGTGTCTTCTACCCCAAACCAGGACAATCCGCTGATGGATGTTGCTGATGTTAAGGGCACACCTATCCTCGGACTTGATGTTTGGGAGCATGCTTACTACCTCAAGTACCAAAACAGAAGACCAGATTATATCGCTGGTTTTTTCAATGTGATCAACTGGAAAAAAGTTGCTGAGCTTTACGCTGCAGCGAAGAAGTAGTACGCAAAAAGATTAAAATAAAAATCCCGCTCAAAAGGCGGGATTTTTTATGTCCATATTTTTCGTCGCAGCGTATTATTTAGCGATGGAGTAATATACCAAAAGCTTTATTCTATTTGGGTTGGTCGGGTTGGTCCCATTCAATAATATTCTTCCCGGGATGGTGGAATTAGAACCTACGGTAAGTAGCAATCTGGTGGAGCTTTCTCCGAGACTTATTTTATTCTGGAGATATCTTGTAATCAGGAAACGGTATTCTCCGTTCGACAGGCCTCCTCCGTAAGTTGCCCCAGGTTCTGAGCTGATCATTCCTTTGTGATTTACATCAGCATAATCGGGAATCTGGTAAAAAATGTGCGCAGTATCCTTATACAACCATGTTCCGGTTGGCGCAGGATAAGTATTGTTGCTTCCGCTTTTTATTGGTAAAACCAGTTCAGCACGGTGGATGAATACTTTTTTGTCTTTCACCCAGTCGTTGATGTATGGGAAGCGGATTGATACCTTTGTCCCTGCCCACTTCAGGAAAAGTTGGTCTTTCCCGAGTGTGGAATCCATCAATTGGTTAGCTAAATCGGTGGCACCTGAGAAATTGTGTGTGCTCTTTACAAAATGTCTTACGGACGAAGGGATCTTCAAATCGAAAGTGTTATTTGTACTGCCATTGTGATAGTAAAGCGTAATTTTTACCTTCTCTGGATCGAAAACATAGAGCGTCCCCTCTCCTGCATTTAAACTGGTGGGTATTGCCTTCATTGTAAGGCCGAAGAGGTATGCGGTAAAGGCACTTTTGCTTCCCAGATCAGTGCTGCTGGCATTCAGGATAAACTCCCCGAAAGACTTGCTCAGATTTATCTTTACAGTGCCGGTGTCAGTATTTATTGTACCACTACCGATTTCCTTAGAGTATTTTACTGAATCTGTCGAGTAATATTTAGTGGCTGTCATGGCCTCATCCAGTTGGTAAACTTTGACGGTGCTTTGGCCGCCTTTCTGGCCATAGGTAGTGTCTATATCGATAGAAAGAATTACGGAATCAAGCTCCGGACTTGCTCCGAAAGAAACATTGAACTGGGATAAAACAACCTGACTGAAAAATTGTGCATTTGTAATGCCAAAATCCGGATCGTTGAATTCACCGAAGGTGCTTGGCGGATAGAGTTCGCTATTGAGATAGTCGGCCAGCTCTGTATGTGCCTCGATAGTAAAAGTATCTGTGAGGATAGCGTCAAGTATATCGTCATCAGGGATGAGGGTGGAACCAACATTGCTTTCCTTTTTACAGGATTGAACGATCAATGCCAGGGAAAATATTGCTGCAAGCCCCAGGGGGCGGAGAGATATACGGATCATTACTAGTTTGTTTCTACTGTTTCTTCTTCAAGAACAGCGTCATAAAATTTATTGTATTGATCAACGTATTCGTCCTTGTTAAAGTATTCCAGCGTTGGTTTTTTCAACGAATTGATGTACTTATTCATTTTAGGATCCAGCGTTTCACTGCCCTTAACCACAGCATCCGACCATTCCATGCCTAGTTTGTTGAGGCTTTCAAAATCAGGTGTGGTTGCGGCCTTCAGGTTTTTGATGTTTACCCCGTCAATCACTGCCTTTTCAGCATAGCGCTTATCAAGGGTTTTTTCAAAACCTTCATTGTATACTGAGTAGATCACTTTTGAATTCTCAAAAATAGGATCCTCATTAAATACCTTCTTGATGTACAAAGGCACCAGTGCTGTCATCCATCCATGACAGTGGATGATATCCGGCGACCAGCCTAGTTTTTTCACGGTTTCCAGTACACCACGGCAAAAGAAGATTGATCTTTCGTCATTATCGGCGTAGAGTTTGCCGGCTTTATCCCTTAACCCGTATTTTCTTTCGAAATATTCATCGTTGTCGATGAAATACACCTGCATTCTTGCAGGCTGTATAGAGGCTACCTTAATTAAAAGAGGATGATCGGAATCATCGATGATCAGGTTCATTCCCGACAATCGGATAACTTCATGTAATTGATTTCTGCGTTCGTTGATGCACCCGAAGCGCGGCATGAAAACGCGGATTTCTTTTCCTTTTTGCTGAATGCCGTGAGGGAGATATCTGGCTACAGATGCAATTTCCGACTCTTCGTGATAAGGTATCATCTCCTGTGATACAAATAAAACTCTTGGTTTCTTCATTACAGCTGCTTTAACCACTCGCGATAACTAATTTGTAAAGAGACTTATGGAAATGAACTTTAAAGGACGGCTCTTACAAATTAGACGAGTAAAATTCTACGCGAAAATAGGAAAAATCTGGCTAAGATTCAACACTAAAGGGAAATAGCGTCATATTTATTTTACCTTTACCGCCCTTTTACCCTTAAGAAATGCTAGTTGTAAGGAAACGAAAAGAAATGGAGGCCTTGATAGAGGCGTACAGGAACGAAGGCAAAAGCATCGGTTTTGTTCCTACAATGGGCTACCTTCATGATGGGCACGCCTCTCTTGTTAGAGAATCGGTGAAAAACAACGATATTACTATCTGTAGTATTTTTGTCAACCCTACGCAATTCAACAATCCCGAAGATTTTCGTTTGTATCCGAAAGACGAAAAAGGAGATATCGCCCTTTTAGAAAAGAATGACTGTGATGTACTTTTTATTCCGGCAGATGATTTTGTAAATGATATAGTGAATGTCGATCTTGAATTAAAAGGGGTTGACAGGGTTTTGGAGGGGGAATTCCGTCCGGGACACTTCAAAGGCATGGTGAATATAGTCTCATTGCTTTTTCAGGTGGTACCAGCCAATAGGGCTTATTTCGGACAAAAGGATTTCCAGCAGCTGGCCATAGTGCAGATGCTGGCCGCACAGAAATTCCCTGAAATTGAAATCGTCCCTTCTCCCACAGTAAGAGAGACTTCTGGTTTAGCGATGAGTTCACGAAATGCCCGCCTGTCGGATTCCGAAAAGCAAAATGCACTCAAAATTTCCCAGGCACTCTTTTCTATTCGTGATAAAGCACAGGCCATCCGGGATACCCAAATGTTGAAGCAGGAGGCCATAAAAGATTTTTTTTCTTCCCGAGATCTGCAATTGGAATATCTAGAAATAGTTGATGCACAAACACTTGAGGTTATTTCCGAACTGAAAAAAGGAGTTCCGGCAGTGGTTTGTGTGGCTGCTTTTTCAGGAAAAGTGAGGTTGATCGACAATGTGATTATTTCTTCTTAATTTTGGCGCATGTTAACTGAGTTTCTCAAATCAAAAATACATCAGGTAAAAGTTACCCAGGCCGATGTAAATTACATAGGCAGCATCACTATTGATGAAACATTGATGGATGCTGCTAATATCCTTGAAGGTCAGAAAGTACAGGTAGTAAACCTCAACAATGGTGAGCGCCTGGAAACTTACGTCATCAAAGGAAAAAGGGACAGTGGTGAAGTTTGCCTCAACGGTCCGGCGGCACGTAAAGTGGTTGTAGGAGATATCATCATTATTATCTCCTATACTTTATTGACCGATGAAGAGGCGAGGACTTTCAAACCTACCATCATCTTCCCGGATACAGCCACCAACAAACTGAAATAAGTGAATCCCTCGCTTCAAAAAATTGAAAACAAGATAGTTTCTCTTTCAGGAGCAAAAAACCGTATACAAGCCTGGCAAAATGAAGGGGATAAAGTGGTTTTCACCAACGGTTGTTTCGATTTACTTCATAAAGGTCATATTCATTATTTGTGTGAGGCGGCAGCTTTGGGCAACCGACTGGTGCTTGGCCTTAATGCCGATGCATCGGTGAGCAGGTTAAAGGGCCCCGAGCGCCCAATCAATAACGAAGAAAGTCGGGCTACTATGCTTGCTTCATTTTTCTTTATCGACCTCATTGTTTTCTTTGAAGAAGAAACTCCTCAAAAGTTGATTACAACATTGAGTCCTGATATTTTGGTTAAGGGTGGTGATTATGCCATCAATGATATTGTTGGCGCCGATCACGTGCTGAAAAACGGCGGTAAGGTGTTGTCGTTAAGCTTCATTGACGGGTATTCGTCGACCAACATAATTAACAAAATCAAAAAGTCGACTTAGGCGCATGTCCAAATAATTTATATTTTTACTCAGAATTTCTATGGAAATCCGCCGGAAATTTTATAGTTGAAGAGCAGCAGGCACGGTTTATACATAAGCTTAAAAATTAAAAATATCTACATATGAAAAGGTCCATTTTATCATATTTTTCCATACTGGCATTGGTTGCTGTGTTTTTTTATTCGTGTGAGCGAAATACAAAAGCAAAACTTACAGACGGTACCTGGAAACTGATTGATTTTACTCCAAAAGGATATACGGAGGAGTGGAAATTCACCGATACAGAAGTGATTCTCTACCATACCGAACCGGGAGATACAGCTATTGTTTTTAAGAGAGGAACTTACTCCATAAAAAACAACACCATTAGTACTACCGGTGAAGGACTTGCTTCTGCTGGAGGCGAATATTACAGAGGCGATTTTCAGATTCGCAGCTTGAGCTCTACAGAATTGGTTTTGTTTAGACATGACCTCGGGATGCAATATTACGAGTTCGAGAAAAAGCAATAAATGGCTAAATTAAAAACGGCCTTCGTTTGTTCTTCCTGCGGTAACCAGTCGGCCAAATGGCTGGGAAAATGCCCGCAATGCGGAGAATGGAACACTTTCCAAGAAGAAGTCACCGGCAACAGTAACGCGGCAGTAAAAATCCCTGGAATGGTGGCCGTTGCGCCAACACTTTTACAGGAAATCACACCTTTAGATAAAGAAAGAATAATACTTAGCGACAGCGAGCTGAATCGCGTATTGGGCGACGGACTCGTTCCCGGATCGGTGATTTTGTTTACCGGTGAGCCCGGGATAGGTAAATCCACTTTGATGCTCCAGATCGCCCTGCAGTTCCCTGGTAAAAAGGTGTTGTATGTATCGGGTGAGGAAAGTCCGCAGCAGATAAAGTCCAGGGCCGACCGACTCAAAAAAGCCAATGAAAATATTTATATCCTTCCCGAAACCAATGTGGAAGCGATATTGGAGCATATCCAGAAAACAGAGCCAGATTTATTAGTGATAGATTCCATACAAACGCTGCAAACTTCCAAATTAGATTCAGCGCCGGGAACTATCTCGCAAATAAGGGAATGTGCCAATGATATCACCCTGATTGCCAAAAGAAAATCCATTCCAACATTTTTAATCGGGCATATCACGAAGGACGGACAAATTGCCGGTCCCAAGGTGCTGGAGCATCTGGTAGATGTGGTGTTGGCTTTTGAAGGTGACCGCAATCATATTTACCGCATCATCCGAAGCTCGAAGAACCGTTTCGGTCCGTCCAATGAGATGGGGATTTACCAGATGGAGGAAAACGGATTGAAGGTGGTGGAAAATCCTTCGTCTATTTTGCTTTCGCATAACGAAGAAAATCTTAGTGGAATAGCTATTTCGGCATCCATGGAAGGCATTCGTCCGCTACTCATAGAAACGCAGGCTTTGGTAAGTACCGCAGCTTATGGAACCCCGCAAAGATCTGCAACCGGCTTTGATACCCGCCGATTGAATATGCTTCTCGCTGTTTTGGAAAAACGCTGCGGATTTAAAATTCAGCTGAAGGATGTTTTCTTAAACATCACCGGAGGTATAAAGCCAGAAGATACAGGCATTGATTTATCTATTGTTGCTGCTATTCTTTCTTCCGGCATTGATATTCCTATTCCAAGTACTTATTGCTTTGCAGGGGAAATAGGGTTATCCGGTGAAATCCGTGCAGTACGCAATGTGGCTGCCCGCATCAAGGAAGCGGAGAAAATGGGCTTTACTACTATTTTTCTTTCTAAATACAATGATGAGGATTCCCTCAAAGGCAAGAAAATCAGGATTGTAAGATTGACAAAAGCGCAGGATTTAGTGACGCATTTGTTCAGGTAATCTATTTCTTGTGCTCCATCAGATTATTCATTGCCATCATCTGGTTCATGGTTTTCTGCATATTGTCAGCGGAGCCGTCTAAGAAAATAACATTTCCTTGTCCATTTTCTGAAAACTGCTTAATCGCTTCTGTCCACATGGAGAAAAGAATAACAGAAGTATCGAGGTTGGCTTGTTGCATTTCTCTGGCAGCTTCGGTCATCCCTTTTGCAACTTCCTGACGGAAGAGCGCCACCCCTTGTCCGCGTAGCTGAGCAGCCAGTTTTTCAGCCTCAGCAGAGATCTTGATGGCATTTCCTTCGGCTTCGGCAGCCTTGGTTTTGGTGATGAGGAGAGCCTGACCTTCATTTTCGGCAGCAGCCTTCAGGTTATTGGAAGCTACAACCTGCGCCATGGATTTCATGATGGCGTCGTCAAAGGTGATATCGTTCAATTGAAGGTCGATGAGATGGTAACCCCAGCTTTCCAGCGTGTTGTCGATTTGTTCTTTTACATCACCAACTATTTCATTGCGCAGCGACAATACTTCAGCTTGTTTTTTTGTGGCTACAAATCCGCGGATAGAACCTTCAATAGTGCGCACCAAAGCCTGCATTAAATTCCTGTCGTCAACGAATTTAAAAGCAACATTTTTAATGGTGGCTTCATCCGGACTCACTACAGCATAAAGCAACATGGCTTTAAAAAAAACATTGGCCTGGTCGATAGTAGTGGCCTGGAATTCCAGTTCCACAGAGCGGTTTTGTATAGAAACTCTTTTGTAAATGCTTTCAATAAGAGGAATTTTGAAATTGAGTCCAGGCCCCATGATTCTTCGGTATTTCCCGAAAACCGTTACTACGGCAACCGTTCCCTGCTGCACGGTCACAAAGGAAAGGAAGAGGATGATTACAATAACAACTCCAACAACAATGAGGGGCAGATTTGGTATTAGCATGGCGTAAAATGTTTAGGAGATAAATATACTTAAGTTCAGCGGAAAGTCAAGCCTTTGGGAATAGCATCTATCAGAGAGCGTGTATATTCTGTTTGCGGATCTTTATAAATAGCGTCGGCTTCGTCCATTCGTTCTATTTTCCCGTGTTTGTTCATCACTATCATTCGGTCGCACATGAATTTCACTACCGATAAATCGTGGGAAATAAAAATATAAGTGAGCTTGAATTCCCTTTTCAAATCATTCAAAAGATTGAGTACCTGCGCCTGAACAGAGACATCCAGTGAAGAAACCGATTCATCACATACTATAAACTCTGGATGAAGTGCCAATGCGCGGGCAATGCAGATGCGCTGACGCTGTCCGCCTGAAAATTCATGGGGATAGCGGTAAAAGTGATCGGCTTTCAGACTCACCTTTTCCAGCAGGTTGATCACATATTCCTCCCGCTGTTTTTTACTGTCGAGAATACCATGCACCTGCATCGGTTCCATAATGGCTTTACCGATTGGCATTCGTGGATTCAGCGAAGAATAAGGATCCTGGAAGATAATTTGCATTTTTTTGCGGAAGGGCGCCATTTCCTTTTCGCTCATTGAAAGCAGATTTTTGCCCTTATACAGAATATCACCTTCGGTAGCTTCTGCAAGACGAATAATGGTGCGACCAAGAGTGGTTTTACCGCAACCGGATTCTCCAACGAGTCCGAGCGTTTCCCCCTCGTAAACTTCAAAGCTCAAATCATCCACAGCCTTTACATACTCAGTGGTTTTTCCCAGCCAGTTCTTTTTGAGAGGAAAATATGTTTTAAGGTTTTTTACTTTCAGGATAGGCTCAGAGGCGTACAGCGCCATGTGATTTTTACTTCTTTCCCTTTCTGTGATTTCAATGGTTTGGAAGGTCGAAGAATTTAAAAAATCAGCTACAGTAGGAAGCTTCTGATAACGCTTATCAAGTGGAGGTTTGCAAGCCAGCAGTCCTTTTGTATAAGGATGCTGCGGACTACGGAAAAGGTTTTCCACTGTGTTTTCTTCTACAATTTCACCTTGGCGCATTACAATGGCCCTATCGGCAATTTCAGCAACAACACCAAGGTCATGGGTGATGAAGATAATACCCATGTTCCTTTTCTTTTGAATATCAGAAATCAGCTCCAGAATGGTTTTCTGAACGGTAACATCAAGAGCAGTAGTGGGTTCATCAGCAATGAGAACAGAGGGTTCACAGGATAAAGCCATGGCAATCATCACCCGTTGTTTTTGCCCGCCCGAAAGTTGATGTGGATAAGCATCAAAAATAGCATCCGGCCTTGGCAACTGCACTTCTTTGAAAAGCTGTATGGTTTTTTCTTTTGCTTCTTTTTTGCTGCATTTCTGGTGGAGAAGAATAGCTTCCACAATCTGGTCGCCGCAAGTGAAAACAGGATTAAGGGAAGTCATGGGTTCCTGAAGAATCATCGCGATATCTTTCCCGCGGTATTCTCTCATTTCCTTTTCATTAATCGACAGCAGATTTACTTTTGCACCCCTTCCGTAATAGTTGATTTCACCTCCTGTGATTTTTCCCGGTGGAGAAGGAATGAGCTGCATGATGGAAAGGGAAGTAACCGATTTTCCTGATCCGGATTCTCCAACAACACCAATGGTTTCGCCCTTTTTCAGGGAAAAGCTGATTTTGTTGACCGCTGTGAATTCATTGTCTCCGGTGGAGAATTTGATTTCAAGGTCTTTTATGTCTAGTAGGAGATCCACGGACTTAAAGGTAAAAGATTTTAAAGAAGTGTGAGAGGGAGAGTAAGTTTTGGGAGGGAAAATTAAGAACAAAAAAAATGTTCCGCGGGGGGCGGAACATTTAATTACCTAAAACCTAAACTATGAAAAAAACTATTTTTTACTACTACTATGGTCTGTTACGCAGGCGTGAAAAAATAGGTTTCGGTTTTTCTCTAAAAAAATATTTTTTTCTGGAAAAGTCGCAAAGTGATGGGATTTAATAATCGCTTTCTTCCACGTTAATTAATACCTTGCTGAATTCAGGTTCCAGTTTTTCATCTTCAGGATAAAAACCTTTCTCAAACTTCAATCCTATTACGTAAGGCATGCTGTCGGGAGTCAAGGCATTCCATGTCTCGAACTTATCAAGGCCGTGGAATGGTTTGCCATATTTCTGTTCGAAATAGAGTTTTAGTTCATAATACAAATCCTCTGCAATACTGTCGGAAGTAAGATTTACATTCACTTTGGCCGATGAGAGAAAATCTCCTTCATCAAAGAAATAGTATGAAGAAACAAATTCAGCCTCGTTAAGATCCTGAAAATAGCCTTTCATTATTTTTTCATCCACCTGGCGAATGCCTCTTTCTTTGATTTCCAAAGAATCAGGATGATCGCCGATGTTCATTCCCCTCAGGATTTTATTGGCTCCCTTATCGTCTTTATCGCCCATGACTTTTAAAAACAATTCACCTGAATTGTAAAACGACCATTTTACATCTTCCTTGCTGTTGGTGAGTGTTTTGGTTTCTTCCACCGGGGCATCATCGGGTTTGCAGCTCCAGATAAGGACTATAGCAGCGAGTGAGAAACCGGCAATAACTTGTTTGTTCATATTCTTGAATTTAGCGGTGTCTATTTCAATTTAAGCATATCGAAAGTAGCATCCATATACTTGAAAAAATCTCTTGGTAATTTTTCTCCTTCACGCATATCTCGGATTCTGCCAAGGTGCACGATGATAAGGTCATAATCGGGAATACATATAATGTATTGACCGTTCAAGCCAATCGGACTGAATACTTTGTGGCCTTTGTAAGTACTCAGCCACCAGCCATAACCATAGCGATCCAGGGGTTTGTTATTAAGTTCATCAATCAGGTTAGCTGGCTGGATAGAAGACAGCACATAGTCTTCCGGCACGATTTGCTTGCCATCAACACGACCGCTATCCATGTATAGTTTGCCTATTCTGGCGAAGTCGCGGGCAGTAGCATAATAAGAGCTGAAAGATTTTTCATCGCCGTTTTCATGGTCGAGGTTCCACAGTGCTTCATGTTCAGCGTGGATAGAGCCCCATAGTTTTTCTTCATCGTATTCGGAGATGCTTTTGCCTAGAGCTTTTTTCAATGCTGCCGATAGAATAAGTGTTGTTCCGCTGCGGTATTCGAAAATTTTTCCAGGCTCTTTTACTACTTCATAATCTTTGATCAACCCTTCCAGATCATCACCATAATAAGCTTTTGCAGGTGATCCGAAAGGATCTTTGTATGGTTCATCAAAGTTGAAACCACTGCTCATGGTAAGGAGGTGCCTGAAAGTAAGTTTGCCGGCCAGTCCCTCCTTATACTGGGGAAGGAAATCGCTTATCGGTTGGTCAAGAGATTTTACTTTTCCTTCCTTGATGGCGATCCCGAGTAAGATGCTTACTACGGTTTTGCCCATGGAGAAAGAGTTGGAAACAGTGTCTTTGGTATAAGCTTCCCAGTATTTTTCAAAGAGTAAAGAATCGTTTTTAAATACGAGGAAAGCGCAGGTTTGCATCTCTTCGGCGTATTTAAGGTGCTCGGCGTTTAGTCCGATTTTATTATAATTTGCGGACATTGGCCACGGACGCGGATCGGAGGCCTTGATATGACGGTTATGGAAAATCTGATATTCATCGATGGTCGGACCGGTTTTTCCTGTGAAATAAGTATTCGCCAATCCTTTGTACAGGTGGGTATTGTTAGTCGCCACAAGTATAATGTGGGCGATCAGGAAAATTCCTGCGATAATGAGGATGATTTTAAGGAGACGGCGCATAAAATGGATTTTTAGTCTTTACGGTTGAGTTAATGATAGGTTGCTTAATTCTATTTCAAACAGGGCGGAGAGATGTTTTTTAAGTACTTCTCCGACTTCATCCATTGGAATATCTTTTCCGCATTCCAGGGCCATTGAGGTCACTTTTTTATCGGAAATTCCACAAGGAATGATGTTTTCAAAATAATTGAGGTTGGTGTTGACATTGAGCGCGAAGCCATGCATGGTGATCCATCTGCTGCAACGCACTCCCATCGCACAAATCTTGCGGGCTTTGAGCGGATTTTCATGATCAATCCACACACCAGTTAATCCCTCGATTCTTCCACCTTCAATGCCGTATTCGCGCAAAGTAAGGATGATGGCTTCCTCAAGGTAACGCAGGTATTTGTGAATATCGGTAAAAAACTGGTCGAGATCTAAAATGGGATAACCAACAAGTTGTCCCGGACCATGGTAAGTAATATCGCCGCCACGGTTGATTTTGTAAAAAGTAGCCTGGTTTTCGCCCAGTTCTTCGTCGTTGATGAGCAGGTGATTACTATCGCCGCTTTTGCCAAGAGTGTAAACATGCGGATGCTCGCAAAAGAGCAGATAATTGTCGATATGAACCTCTTGTCCGGGATTTTTACGGTTGTACATTTTCTTCTCGGCAGATTGGTTAAAGAGTTTTTCCTGGAAGTCCCAGGCCTCTTTATAATCCATCATACCGAGGTGTTGAAAATGTACAATTCTTGTCATTTTAATACAGCCAATGCGTCTTTGAGTTCGTCGATAACCTTGATTTCCACCGGATCGATATTGCGTTTTTCCGCGATCAACACAGAAACCCAGTCGCCAAAATGAACGAAGTAAAATGCTTTTTCCAGCATGGAATTTCCTTTAGAGTAAATTTCAGTAACGGAATCCACCAGTGATTTCACTTTGCTGATGGTGAAATCGGTTCTTTTCGCTGTTCGGTAGAAATCATCATCATTGCGGAAAACCACCAGTGCGATGTCTTTGTGTGCTTCGGTCCAGCCTACAATTTCGTTGTGGCACAATTCCGGTAATTTATGGTGCCACGACAGCATTTTTGAGTTTTCGTTGATTTGCTGGCGGAAGCGGATAGCAATGCCTTCGTAATTGTCGGCACAGTAAATCACAGGTGTTTTTTTCAGCAATTTGGTTGCCAGCGCATCGGCATCGCGGATAATATTTTCTTTTTCCGTCAGCAGGAGGTCGGCAGCGATGGCCATTTGCTCTGTGTATTTGGAAGAAATGAGCCCGTATTTTTCCAGGATAAACAACTGTTGTGTCACTGAGTATCCCATAGTAGAACGTGGAGGCATTCCTCCCGGATTTACGATGTGGTTGAATCCATGTTTCTGGCATATTTCCAGAATTTTTCCACCAGTAGTTACGGCAGCAATTTCTGCTTTTGCCTTAATAGCTTGCTCAGTGGTGAGCAAAGTTTCTTCGGTATTTCCCGAATAAGAGGAAGCGATGACCAAAGTATTTTCATTCACGAAAGCCGGAATATGGTAGTCGTTGCAGGTGATGATAGGGACTTTTATTTCGTTCTTAACGATCTGGCTGACAATGGTTCCGCCGATACCCGATCCGCCCAATCCGCAGATCAGTACATTTTTGATTTCATTTTTAGCCGGCTTGAAATTCGCGGCCTTGCCTATTTCTATTGCTTTTTTTAATTGTGCGGGAAATTTTTCTACTAATGATTTCATCTGTCTATACTGGGTGAAAATTAAGAAGGCCAAGATAGAAAATTATCTGTATTTTATTGAGTTGGCGTTTGAGATTTCCTCGCGAATGGCGTATGTTTGTTTTCCATTAAAAAAGAGAATATGTCAATTGAACTTTCCGAGCAAGAATTAGTAAGGCGCGAGAACCTGAAAAAAGCCATCGACGCAGGGATCAACCCCTATCCGGCCGAGCTTTTTGAGGTGAACTGCTCCGCCCGCGAAATACATGAAAATTACAGTAGCGATAAGCTGGGGTATAAAAACATCAGTATTGCCGGAAGGATGATGCGTCAGCGCATCATGGGAAAAGCCTCTTTTGCTGAGTTGCAGGATTCTACAGGGCGTATTCAGTTGTACATCAACCGCGATGATTTGTGTCCTGGAGAAGATAAATTCCTCTACAACGATTTTTTCAAAAAGATTCTCGATATCGGTGACATTATTGGCGTGAAAGGTTTTGTTTTCACTACGCAGATGGGTGAAATCACTATTCACGTTACCGAGGTGAAGCTGCTCACCAAAACCCTCCGCAACCTGCCTATGCCGGTGGAAGATGCCGAAGGAAAGGTGCACGATGCCTTTACCGATACCGAGCAAAGATATCGTCAGCGCTACGTGGATTTAGTAGTGAATCCGCAGGTGAAAAAGACTTTTATTCAGCGTACTCAGCTCACGAATTCCATGCGCCAGTTCCTTAACGATAAAGGTTACCTGGAAGTGGAAACGCCTATTCTGCAATCGCTTTATGGAGGTGCTGCGGCGCGACCGTTTAAAACGCACCATAATACTTTAGATCAAATTTTATACCTCCGTATTGCCAATGAGCTGTACCTGAAAAGGCTTATCGTTGGCGGCTTTGACGGTGTATATGAATTCGCCAAGGATTTCCGCAACGAAGGCATGAGCCGCTTCCACAATCCTGAGTTCACGCAGATGGAGCTTTATGTAGCTTACAAAGATTACAACTGGATGATGGACATGGTGGAAGAGATGGTAGAGAAGATCGCTACTGATCTCCATGGAAAAACTGAAGTTCAGGTAGGAGAAAATGTAATCAATTTCGAGCGCCCATGGAAGCGCTACACGATGTTTGAAGCCATTCAGCATTTTACAGGAATTGACATCACTTCCCTCACGGAAGCGGGTCTCCGAGATGCCGCTAAATCAATCGGCGTTGAAATAGATGACACTATGGGCAAAGCAAAAATCATCGACGAGATTTTCGGTGAAAAATGTGAGCCTAATCTGATACAGCCGACTTTCATTACCGATTATCCGGTGGAAATGTCGCCACTTGCCAAAAGTCACCGCTCTAAGCCAGGATTGGTAGAGCGTTTCGAGTGCATCTGCAACGGAAAAGAAATCTGTAATGCTTACTCCGAGTTAAATGATCCAATCGATCAGCGCAAGCGTTTTGAAGATCAATTGGAGCTGGGTAAGCGAGGCGATGAAGAAGCAATGGTGCTGGATGAAGATTTCCTCCGCGCTATTGAATACGGCATGCCGCCAACCGCTGGTTTGGGTATCGGTATCGATCGTCTTTCCATGATCATGACCAACTCCAATTCCATCCAGGATGTTCTTTTCTTCCCGCAAATGCGTCCGGAGAAGAAAGAGAAAGTCGCTACTCCTGAAGAATACAAAGCCCTTGGTGTTGCTGATGAATGGATTCCGGCGCTGATAAAAGCGGGCTACAAAACCATTGAGTTGCTCAAAGCTGCCAACCCGAATAAAGTACATCAGGAAATTGCCGGCTTCCGCAAGAAAAATAAAATTGAAGCAGCATTGCCTTCGCTTGATGAAGTAAAAGCCTGGATCGCTTAATGAAAACAAGAGCTGTCGGCATATTGGGAGGAGGAAGCTGGGCTACAGCGCTCACCAAGATCATGCTCAACAATGTGGAGCATTTGAATTGGTGGATGCGCGATAGTGCGTCGATAGAGCATATCCGAAACTACGGCCACAATCCGAAATACCTGCGTGATGTTGATTTAGATGTATCCAAAATCACTTTGAATGAAAATCTGCGTGAAGTCATTGCGCAATCTGAAATTTTAGTGGTGGCGATTCCTTCAGCTTTTTTGCACGAGTCTTTGAAAGACTGTACTAAAGCGGATTTCAAGGGAAAATTGATCGTCTCTGCGATTAAGGGAATTGTGCCCGAATACAACCTTGTTCCTGCCGATTATTTTTCGCAGCATTGGGATGTAAACATCAACGATATTGGCATTATTGCCGGTCCGTGTCACGCGGAAGAAGTAGCGCTGGAGCGCTTGTCGTACCTCACTGCGGCTTTCATGGAAGAAAGTAAAGCCATTGAATTTACTGGCCTTTTGAAGTGTCGGTACATCAATGTTTCTTACAATGATGATCTTATCGGAACGGAATACTGTGCGGTGCTAAAAAACGTGTACGCCATTGCCAGCGGGATTTGTCATGGCTTGGGCTATGGAGATAATTTCCAGGCAGTTTTGGTTTCCAACGCCATCCGCGAAGCAGAATTCTTGCTGGATAAAGTGAGTCCGAAACATCGCGACGTGAAGAGTTCTGCGTATTTAGGAGATTTACTTGTGACTTGCTATTCGCAGTTTTCACGTAACCGTACTTTCGGAAACATGATCGGAAAAGGCTATTCGGTAAAGCATACCATGCTTGAAATGCAAATGGTGGCAGAAGGTTATTACGCTACAAAATGTATCCAGGAAATCAAGCAAACGCTCAACGTAGAAATGCCGATTTTCCAAGCAGTGTATGATATTATCTACCAGGGGAAAAATGCAAAACGCACGATGATCGCCCTGCAGGATAAACTGATTTAATGTATTTCCAGAAAGCATATCAACTATTGTATGTATTGCCTTTTTTGCTTTTTTCCTGTGGAGAAAATGCACAAGAGCCAAAACAAAATTCCCTGGTAATAACAGAGGTTTTAAAAGATTCCCTGCCTTTTATTGCCGAAGAAAAAGTGGATACGACTAAAATGGTCATCTACAATAAACCCTGTGCTATAGGGGTATTTTGTTCTATAGATTCAGTTGGCAGACTGTATACTGGTGATAAAGAGGGGTCGATAAATAAAACCTTGTGCGATAGCATGAACAGGTGGGGCCTTTTCCCTCAAACCAATAAATACTATTATGTGATTGATTTTATGGGTTTCTATAGTTCGGAAATAGAAAGGGTTTTGGAGAAAGAAGGTATCCCTACGTTTAAGCTGGACACAAGTCATTCTTACTTATGTTTTATAGATAAAGACCAACATCGTTATTATATGGATGTGCGTTCGCTCCGCAATAAATCAGGGGCTATTACTTTCAATGGCAGGGAAAAGCCTTCTTATTTGGAAGACATTCCCAAAGAAGTATTAGATTTTCCATATCAGTATTACCAGCTGAAAAAGAAATAAGAACTTATTCCTTCACCTTGTGATGCAAATTTTCCTCTGCAGTGTGTTTAATCATTTCGTCGGAAGCGTGTTCACCGAGGTATTTATCGATGAGGAAGTGCACTAGATAAATCACAGGAATAATTAATACCGCCACCAATAATTTAAAGACATAGCCGAAGGATGCGTTTTTCAGGAATACATCCATCGTCCACACGCCGGGGATCACGAAAGCAATGAATTGAACTATGAAGGTGTCTACTAGCTGACTCACAATGGTGGAGCCTGTTGCGCGTAGCCATATCATCTTTTTGCCGGTTTTGTTGCGTAATACCCAAAAGAGAGAACTATCGATCAATTGACTTGCAATAAAAGCACAAATGCTGCCTACTATTATATAGCGGGATTGCCCGAAGACCTTCATAAATGCTTCATCTGAAACAGGAGAGAAATCTGCTGCAGGAACTTGAAGGCAAACGGATATAATTATGAAGGTGTATGCAATTAATCCAACGGTAATGTACGTAAGCTTTCTAACAGCTGCCTTTCCATAATATTCGTTCACAAGGTCGGTGATGATAAATACCACGGGCCACAATATTATACCAACACTTTGTCCAAAATACTCAAAGAAAGTGCTGACTTTCACCCCAATCAATTCTGCCACGATTGCATTGGTAATAAAAAACCCCGCAAGGATTAAAAAGACGATATCTTTTTTGTTGCTGAAGTTCATTTACCTCCTTTTTCTTCTTCCTGGCTCAAAGTGGTTACACCTCCTGAGATAATGAATTTCATTATATCGGCAGATTTGCTTTTCAGCGCTGTGATGTTTTTGTTTTCTACAATAAAAAGATTCCCGGAAAAGGCATAGGAGTGCGGAAAATAAACAGCGGTAAAGCCGCTTTCAATGCCCAGCAGACTTAAATTTTCCTGAGTGATGAAGCCCAATTTATACAAAGTACCGTCGCCCATTTTCACCATCACCGGATGATTGAATTTTTTTTCCTTTCCAACGAAAGCGCCCAGTAAATCCTTCACAGAAGTGTAAATCACTTTGATGAGTGGTGCGCGGTTGAGGATCTTCTTGAAATAATTGATGAAAGGTTGAGCGATGAAGGTATTTCCGAGGAAACCCAGTAGGGTGAGTGTAACCAGCAGCGTCAGTATTCCAATGCCCGGAATGGCACCCACACTTGTTGCGCCAACAACTGGCAGTGTAAGAGGGATAAAATCATCGGGAATAATATTGTCGATCCAACGCAGTACCTTAACAATAACCGCAACGGTAATCACCAGCGGAACTATGAGCAAAATGCCTTGCAGCAGGTATTTGAGAAAGCGATTCATGGAATGTGTTTTTCTGGTCTAAAGATAAACCTTTTAAGAGATAGATTTATTCAGTGTAAATAATCTCACTGTACTTACTTACTTCGCCCACGATGCGGAATTCTGTTCGGCGGTTTTTCTGTCGGCCTTCAGGATTATCAGATCCATCTTCATTTTCGTTTTTAGCAATGTGGCGTGTTTCACCATAACCTTTGGCGCGTAATCTTCTTGACTCAATGCCTCGGGCCATAAGATAATTGATTACCGATTCAGCTCTTTTTTGTGAGAGACGAATATTGTAATCGTCACTACCACGGCTGTCGGTATGCGAACCGATTTCAACAATGATGTTAGGGTTTTCAATCAGCAATTTATAGATAGTGGTATCCAGTGTGTATTTGCTCGGCTTGGTGAGGTCGGCCTTGTCGAATTCGTAATAGATATTAGGAATAACAATAGGATCTTTCGACAACTGATGCAGTCCGATGGGCTGGAAAATAGTATCGGAAGCAGTCATTTCGCTGGTGCCAAATTCAAAGCCATTGGTGAAGTAGCCGGGACGCGAAGCGATGATTCTGTAATTCTGGTTTTGTTCCAGCTTAAGGAAAGGCATTTCTTTTTTGGTGGGATTGAACTTGCAAAGGAGCACATCTTCGCTGTCAAGACTGTCGTTCACCAGGAAGACTTTAATTTCCACCGAATCCATTCCGGGCTTATTGATATAATCTTCCACCTTATGATCGGAAAGATATTTAATCACCTGTTTGTTTTCCGCATGGTAAACCATTAGTTGCAAGCCAAGGCGAATGGTTTGTTCGAACTGGTAAATATCGAAGCAGCAGTATTCGTTTTTCAGGGCGATGCTTCCTTCACGGTTCGATACAAAAAATCCTTCTTCATTGTTGGGCAACACAGCGTAATAAATGTCATCTACCGACGAATTCGCAGGTGCACGAAGGTTGGCAGGGGGAGTCCACTTGTTGAGTTCTCCAAAAGACCTGAAGATATCCAATCCGCCCATCCCTGGCCATCCTGTTGAGCTGAAATAAAGAACTTTGGCATCGATATCATAGAAAGGAGTAAGTTCATCGCCTAAAGTATTGATTTTTGAACCTGCGTTTTTTGCCGCTGTGTACACCTTTTTTCCTGGATCGTACACGGAATACCAGATGTCTTTTCCACCTTTGGCACCCATTTCCTGGCGATCAGAAACAAAGTAAAGCACTTCGTACTCTTTTCCGCTTTCATAGCCTATCGCCGGCTGTGTGGAGTTGCAATTCGGTAGGTTGATAGGTTCTGGCAATTCGGTGGGTTCCTGCCATTCATTATTCTTTTTCACCGACATATAAATGTGGCAGAAGGTTTCTTCCTTCCAGTTTTTTTCGCAGCGTGTGAAGAAGAAACGATCGCCCTCAGGAGAGAACACACCATTGGTCACACCAACTTTTTCAATGTTGAAGGGTCCCGACAAAACACTTTTGTGTGTCCATCCCTCGCCTTTTTTTCCTGCCACATAAAAGTGGCTTACAGGCGGAATTCTGGTAGAATCAGCACGATTGAAATACATCAGTGTATCCGATTTCAGGGAGGCATAAATAAAGGTGCTGTCGTTGATAGGAAAAGGGGAAACATCCATGTAAGCCTTGTTAATCGAGGTATCCAGGTGATGCACCTCTAGGTGCAATCCTTTGTTTTTAAAAACATTGATACTGTCACAACCGGCAACATCATTCTTCAGTAGTTTCTTGAGAATGGCTGTTTCCTTGCTATCATCGGATTTTGATTCCTTCTTGAATTTTGCAAAAGTTTCTTTGGCCTGATCACAGTTGCCCAACATTTTTTGCATTTGCGCCTGATAGTAAAGAGCTTTCGTATATTTTTTAGGATTCAGCTCGTAAGCCTTTGCATAGGCGGATTCAGCATTTTTGTAATCCCTGGCTAAGCGATAATTATTGGCCAACTCATAAGTCATTTTGGCCTTCTTGAAATAAAATTCAGGAAAGCTCGGCTTGTTTGCAACGTAGTGTTTGTAAAATAAGATAGAAGAGTAAAAATCTCCTGCTGTTGAAGCTTTGCGTGCAGCTTTCTTGAGCTGGGTGGAATTCAATGTAAAGATGGTGGAATCCACAATCTGCCCAAAGGCAGCCGTACCCGACAATAAAAGTGTTACTATGATAATTCTAATAGATGTCACAAGGCACTGTATATATTTCAGGTAAGGAACTACGGGCGATGTAAGTAATAGCGATCTCGAAGGCACCTCTGTAATTGGTGGCTGAGGAGAGTTGCGACATGTTGATGTCGTATGCAATGCCTACACGGAAATCGCGGATTTCCGCACCGAAAATCACTGATGTGGCATCAAAGGTTCTTGCAAAACCATCTCTTATCACTATTCCGGCAAAAACGGTAGTGAGTTTCATCTTATTGGCCATCATCTTGTAATTGTAATTAGCGCCTACCACAAGGTCGGAAGCTTTTTTATCGTACATATACAGGAAGTTCGGAGTGAGGAAAGATTTGCTGTTGAGGTCGTAGCGCGCAGAAGCATTTACCACGTGTCTCCTTTGCAGCTGATTGGTTTGCTGCATGAAAGTTTCCTTGGGCGAGTTGAAGTGAAATAGCGAGTAGCCTAGGTCCATAGCCAGCTTAGAAGAGATTCTTCTGCTCCATCCAAAGCCCGCATTGAGGTCGAGGTAATTGATTTTATCATTCGCGAAGCTTTCGCCGTTGGAAAGATTACCGTTGAATCCTCCCGTACTGTTATCGTACTGGCCAGGAAAAGTGAGGTAGCTGTAATTGATGTTTTTGTTTACATATCCTCCCTGTACACCAAGGCTGATAAGGTTTCCTGAGAAATTTTTGTGATAGGCCAACGATAGCATTACCTTATTCATGGTGAGTCGTCCATCGCCAGAGCGATCGAAAACATAGTAGCCACCAACGCCAAAATTCTGATCGAGAATAGTTAAGGGTTGATCATAGCCCAAAGCTGTTGTAACAAATGGTTTTACAATGGCACTCCACTGCGAGCGGTAAATGCCGTTAAAACGCCAGTCGCCATTGAACTTTCCTGCATTGGAAGGATTCAGCGTCATTGCCGGCTCATAAAACTGGGTGAAGTGGATGTCCTGTGCGCAAAGGGAAAAAGAAGGGAACAGCAGGAGCGGTAAAAACAATTTTTTCAGATATGAAGTTCTGTTTTTTACCACAAATATTTTCTTTTGGTGTAAAAAATAGAAAGCATCCTGTTGAATTGCTCAGGAGTAAAATATTTTACGCAGCCTGCAGGATAAAAAGACATGTGATTACATACAGGCGGAGTATAGTATTCGCCATTGGCATCCTGTGTAGGTGAAGTTAAGTGGCAATTCACCATGTTGGCATTAAATGTTCCCGGATCGGCTTCGGTATCACAGATGGAATCCCCGGCAACTTTGCAATTGCTGCCATTGGCCAGTTCAGGTACAGTATTGTTGAAGGTGTCATACAAGCCGAAGTAATGCCCCATCAGGTGAGTAATGATGCTAATGTCGTCATAACTCACTAGTATAAAATCCCTGAATAGCGGATTGGCCATTCTTACATTGTCATTGGCTGAAGTAGCCAGGCCCCTGCTTTGATCGAGGCTGCCCCACATAGGAGAAACAGTTGCGGAATAGTAAATATTGATGGTATTGGGAATGTTGTATTTGGTAGTGAGTTCGGTGAGATAGTCCTGTGCTGTTTTTTCAAAATAAATATTTTCAGGTACGCTGTCGTAATTGCACACCTTAAACTGCACACACATTGGTTTAAAGTTTTGGTTGAGTGTTGCTATTGATGCATTGACCTGTATGGGAGTGACCATGGCTAAGTCGGCAGTGTCCAGAATAACATGAATGGAGAGGGAAATGGTTTTGTTTGGACAAGCATTGATGTCGACAATATTCGCAGCCATCTGCGCTTTTACGGAAACGCAAAAACATAAAATAGCAATAATAAAAAATTGGCGAGCCATGCAACGAAAATAACTAAAAAAATCCTAGACCAACAATTTAATGTTTTAAAACAATCTATTTTAAGCTGCGTATACCAGCCTGTTCAAATTTGCCTGTAAATGGCGCATCGAAGGGACTTTTGCATAAAGTTTTTCTTTTTTTGAATATTGGATATTTGATTATCTTCACCTTATAAAAACGCTTTTTAAAGTGCGCATTATTAACGGCATCATTCATAGAAACAAATCGGCTCTTGTAGCTGTTTTGTGTTTGCTATGCTCTGTTGTCTCACAAGCGCAGATCACCGTGGATAAAGCAATAGGTTGTGCGCCCCACACTGCGGTGTTCGGTGCTCCTGTGGGATCATCCAACCACGTTTGGGATTTTGGGGATGGTTTTTTTGCTAATTCTGCTGCCCCAACCCACATCTTCACCAGTGCAGGCTCCTATGTTGTAAAATATACCGGTACGGGCGGATCTTTTCAAACCACCATCACTGTGCAACCTAAGCCAACAGCAAGTTTCACGGCAGCTCCTACTTCTGGCTGTATTCCGCTGTCGGTTCAGTTTACAGATCAGTCGACAGGCGCAGGTGCCACCGCTATTACAGGATGGCAATGGACTTTCGGAGATGGAGGATCAGCAGCAACTAAAAATCCCTTATACAACTATACACTCCTTGGCAGCTTCAACGCAGCACTGATTGTTACAGATGCCAACGGTTGTAAAGATGATACCACCTGGGTTACACCTATTATTACGTCCAATACTCCGCCTATTGCCGATTTTACACCTTCTGTCACACAGTCGTGCACAGCACCGCTCACGGTGAGCTTCGTAAATAACTCTTCTGCAGGAAAAGGAGGAGCACTCAGTTATTTGTGGGATTTTGGTAATGGCGCAACATCTACACTCACAACGCCTGCCGCTGTAACCTACAACACCACGGGGCTTTTCAATGTGAAATTAACTGTAACTGAACAGAATGGTTGCGTGGCCAGCAAAACAATTCCTATTCTCGTGAGTAAACCGATAGCTTCCTTCTCTATGGTGAATGATTCTGTTTGTCCGGGAAGCTTCTTTAACATCACCAATACCAGTATAGGGGCAACATCTTATTCCTGGAATCTTGGTGACGGAACAACGGCCTCTGCAGTGAATATCAATTACGCCTATGCTGCGCCGGGCACTTATAATGTCAAGCTCGTAGCGTCTGCAGGAGGGTGCAGTGATGATACTACTTTTGCCATTGTGGTGGAAAATGTAATTGCGAATTTTACCCGAACACCCACTTACTATTGTGATTTCCCGATGAAGGTGCAATACACCAATACTTCAGTACCTGCTGGAGTGAGCTGGTTATGGGAGTTTGGCGACCAGAAAACGTCCAACCAGCAAAATCCTTCTCATGATTTCGTGAAGCCCGACGATAGTCAATATACCGTTTACGATCCCAAATTTTATGGGAATAAATTAACGGTAACTTCCGCTGTGGGCTGTAAGGCCAGCGTTACAAAAACCGATACGATTGTTCCTATTATTGCCCGACTGCAACCGGATGTTGCGGAAGGTTGTGTACCTCTGACAGTAAATTTCTCTGATTCTTCGCGTTCAAAAGAAGCGATTAACTTTTATCATTGGGATTTTGGTGATGGCGGAAGTTCAGCCATTAAAAATCCTACCCATACTTATAATGCAACCGGTGAATATAAAGTCTATGTTGATATCAAAAATACCATGGGCTGCGCCGATACCAGTTATCCTATTATCATCAGGGTAGGTGATGTAACTGCTCCCGATTTCTCTGTATCGGCGGCAACAGTTTGTCCTGACGATATCGTAACGCTCACGGATCTTACACCAGGTGCCAATGTGGATTCATGGCATTATTCGGCCGATGGGAATAATGCATCTTCCTGCCCTTCCGATTCCAACTGGCAATGGCAGTTCAACTCTGCAGCAGGCCCTCAGGACATTACACTTACTACTGTTTTTAATGGTTGTTATTCAAGCAAAACCATTTCAAATGCAATTACGGTGAAAGGCCCTGTAGCCCGCCTCAATTACACCGCTACCTGCGATTCTTCATATAAATACATTTTCAAAGGAGAGATTTCCGGAGCGGATTCATGGACCTGGAATTTTGGCGACGGACAAAGCATTGCGGCTTCTACAGATACTACAGTAACGCATTATTATGCAGCATCAGGGAATTATACAGTGAAAATTACCGGGACCAATGCTACTTCAGGTTGTGCAGATTATGTCGACAGTGTCATTATTAAAGTACGAAAACCACAGGCAGTGATCACCAGTGATTCAGTAATTTGTAAGCAGGTGCCTTATACTTTCAGCGGTGCTTCTTCCACCGATGTGTATTCGGCCTGCAGCAATGGCTACAGGTGGGATTGGGGTGATGGTTCTCCTCCTTCACTCAACAATGCTTCCAGCGATTCTCATACTTATGCCAATCTGGGCCTCGACACTATCCGCCTCATTGTAAGTGCCGAAAATGGCTGCAAGGATACAGCATACTTCAACCTTAAAGTGTACGGTATAAAGGCTGGATTCACAATGGATAATATTTCCCGCTGCTTGCCTTTCCCGGTAAATTTTAATGATACTACTCATTCCGATACTACCGTTGTTAAATGGCAATGGACTTTCGGAAATGGATTTAGTGCCACTACCAAGAGTCCGTCAACAACATACATTAACTCCACTGGTGCTCCGTGGACCGTTAAAATGGTAGTGACCGACCAGTTGGGTTGTGCAGATAGCTTAACCAAAATTGTTACACCTATTCTTCCTGAAACAACCTGGTCGGCGCTCGACTTTACCATTTGTGAAGGTGAAAAAGTTACCTTTAATGCAGCAGGAACCAATATTGCGGAGTTTAAATGGTACTTTGGTGATGGTACACCTGTGGTTACTACTACAGCTAAATCATTACAACATGCTTATACCAACGCTCCCGGACCATATGATGTCAAACTTGTGGTAAAGGATAACAATGGCTGTCTAGATTCTCTCACGCGACCTGCTTATATTATGGTACAAGACTACCCTGCTGCCACTTTTACTTCTAATGTCGATGGGATTACTACCTTATGCTATCCTAAAGCCATAACATTTTATGATGAATCCACCGCTCCTACAAGTACTTCTGTGGTAAAATGGGATGTTGGTACGGGCGATGCTGTATTGCCAAATGATTCAGTGAAATTTACTTATGGTAAAAAGGGAACTTATGATGTTCAGCTTATCGTGCAAACTTCTTATGGCTGTATGGATACCGCTAAAAGATCTTTCAAAATTGTAGGTCCGGAAGCAGATTTCTCTATCACCGATACTCTGATTTGTATTGGTGAAACAGTAGGCTTCCAGATCAAGGATACCTCCGATGTGGCTTCATGGGAATGGGATTTTGGTGGTACGGTAGTGCCGGGCAATCCTAGTCCTACTCATCCTTTTGATTTCTATCCTCCGGGAGGAACAAATAACGTTTCACTTACAGTATATACTGCAGGGAAAACCTGTTCTTATAGTGCTAAACATGCGGTACACCTGCACGATGCCTACGCTAAGTTTGGGGTGCTTGATTCGAGCTTGTGTATCGGAGAGATGGTGAGTGTAGTTGATTCTTCTGCAGGCGCTGATTCATGGCAATGGGTGGTGAGCCCGTCGGGCCAGACTTTCATTGATCCTGTTATTAATCCTTTTCTATTGTCTCCAGCAGGAACCTATACCATATCTTTAAGAATCTCTGATAATATTTTCAATTGTAAGGATACTGTTACCAAAACCGTTATTGTTGATCCTTTGCCGACTTTCGCCACTAAAGATATCGCTTTGTGCGAAGGCAATAGCAAACTGCTTTCGGTGACCAATAATAATGCGTATGATTACAGCTGGACTCCTTCGGGCACGCTTACTACACCCGACAAGGCGTCAACAATGGCGAATCCTTTGGTTACAACGGTATATACTGTAACAGTAACCGATACCGCTAACGGTTGTAAGGATGCAAAAACAGCGACGGCAACGGTGTATAGCCAAACGCTTTTCACTACCGATAGCGTTTGTGTGATTGTTGGTGAAACTATAGATGTGGGTGTGGATATGGGCGATGGATATACTTACAACTGGTCGACAGGTTCTACCAAAAACCTGGCTTGCGACGATTGTCCTACTTCAACCATAAAAGTGCTTGAAGACGGAATTTACAAGTTGGTGATCAAGGACACACTCAACTGTTTTGAGTCATTGAAGATATATGATGTGTGTGCCCTGAAGAAATTCTCGGTAGATGTTCCTACAGGTTTCTCTCCAAATGCTGATGGTGTCAACGATCTTGTATTTGTGGAAGGATGGGGAATTGAAAAACTCATTGTCTTCAGAATCTTCAACCGATGGGGTGAAATAGTGTTTGAATCTACCGATATCAAACAGGGCTGGGATGGCATTTACAAGGGTCAGCCACAAAACATGGAATCCTACGTTTATTACGCCGAAGTCCTGTTCTATAATGGTCAAACAGGCTCTAAAACAGGCAGTCTGACTATCATTCGCTAAGTTGCATTTTTTGCAACAGAATCTGTATTCTTTATTAAACATCAATTCGGGGACCCTTCCTTCAGCCTATAGTTTTGCCTCCATATTTTAAAACTATTTGTATGAAGTATTTTAACAAAGTTGCAATGATTACCCTGTTGTTTTTTGGTGCAAATGCCTATGGCCAGGACAAGCAGAAATTACCTCTTTTAGGAGTGACTTATCTCGACGTAAACGGCGTTGATCTTTCTCAAAATGAAGTTACTTCCATCGTGCGCATTGAAATTGAAAAACTACAAAAATTTGAAGTTGCCGATCGTTATGAAATCGAAAACTATTACAAAACCCACAACATCGGCAACGAAGACTGCGCAAGCAAGACCTGTGTACTCGCTGCCGGTAAAGAACTCAAGCTCGACTATGTAGTATCGGGAACCGTTGAAAAGATCGGTCGCATGCTGGCCATCAGTTTGCGTGAGTACAATGTTAAAACCGGTGTGCAGGAAGCGTCGGTAGTAAAAGAGTACATCTACCAGCCTATTGAAATGCAGTCATTGATTCGTTTTTCTGTTGAATCGCTTTTCGGTATGCCGGTAAAACAAGAACTCGAGAACCTTTATCTTTTCCAGAAACATGAAGAGGATCTCGTCAATAAACCCGATGTGAGAAAACTCAACTTGTCGGGCCCCCGTTTCGGTCTCTCCATGATGACCGGAAACAACGCTCTCGCAATGGAAAAATCTAAACAGGATGGGGGTTTCAATATGTATCCAATGATGACTCAGTTCGGTTACCATAGCGAGGTGCGTTACCTGAACAGCGGTAAGGTGATGGCTCTCGTAGAATTTTTAGGACTCGTTGGTGGTATGGAACAGCAAAAGTTTATTCCTTCTGTTTCGGTAATCAATGGTTTCCGTTGGAAGCAATCAAAGTGGGAAATTGGCTTCGGTCCGACCTTCAACATTCAGCGTCGCAACGCCAATGGGTTGCTCGATAGTCGCGTATCACCTAGTCTCACCAGCTCCTGGGTGTTTGCAATAGGCAAAACATTTACTTCGGGCAATTTGAATATCCCCGTGAATTTGTACACCATTCCAAACAAGCAAGGCTGGACAGTGGGAGTTTCCATGGGTTGGTCGATAGAAAAACAATAAACATATATTTTAATTTGATGAAGGCGCCGGTCACTCACCGGCGCCTTTTTTATTTGTGTATTTTAGCCCTATGCAAAAAGCAGAAATAGTGGCTAAAATAGGAGAAGTGCTTGGCGATTTTTTTCGACTGGAAAATGTTGTTTGTACTGAAAACACTTCTGCCGCCGATATTGAAGGTTGGAACTCCTTTTCGCATTTGCCTTTGCTGGCGAAGATGGAAGATGCGTTCTCTGTGAAGTTTTCCTTTGTGGAAATTACCGGCTTTTCCAATGTGGGTGATATTGCTGATTGCATTCTCAAAAAAATATCGGGGAAGTGATGCTGGGAAATGCACTATATTTTTTCTTGTTTATAGCGCTCACCTTGCTGCTTTTTTACAAAAGCAGATTTCCACTTTTAGTACTCTTTTTTGCAAGTTTGATTTTCATCGCCTGCATTGAATGGCGGGCTGTTCCGTTACTGCTGATGAATGCGCTCTTAAGCTTTTATGTGGCCCAGCGCATGGTGCAGTCGCAACATAAAAATCTGCTTTTTATTCTCAGTCTCAGCTTTATCCTCGTGGAGCTTTTAGTGTTCAAATATTTCGCTCTTTCAGGATCGCTTTTTTCTTCCAATCATTTTGTTTTTGCGCTTGGATTATCATTTTACAGTTTGCAGCACATTGCCTATCTCTTTGATGTGAAAATTGGTCGCAGTGCACCCGAGCAAAACGCGCTCAGCTATGTGGTGGCTTCAGCGTATTTTCCTAAGATATTGTGCGGTCCTGTGGTGACTTACCAACAGATGAAAAATGCTTTGCCGGTACGGCCGCTTTTCAGGGAAGAAAATATGGTTGCTGGCTTCAAGCGCTTTATTCTTGGTGCTTTCAAGAAGCTCGTTCTGGCAAATCATTTAGCTCTGATGACAGCTGCTATTTTCGATAATCCAGAAGCCAATAACGGCTTTATTTCCCTCTTTGCTGGCGTACTTTTCACATTGCAGGTGTACTTTGATTTTTCTGGCTACATCGATATGGCCCTCGGGATTTCGCGCTGCTTCGGCATAGAGCTTCCCGAAAATTTTGCCAGGCCATTGCGCTCGATTTCTGTGACGCAGTTCTGGCGCCGATGGCATATTACACTCATGCAATGGCTCACGCATTATGTATATTATCCCGTATCGTATTTTTTCAGGCAAAATGCTTTTTTGTCGGCCTTTGCAGGAATTGTGATTACGCTGCTTTTCTCAGCTTTCTGGCATGGACTGGGATGCACTTTTTTCCTCTGGGCGCTGTGTCATATTGTGTATCTCAGCATAGAGTTAGTGGCACAAAGGGCTAAACTGAAATTGCTCAAAGCACTCACTTTTGTACTCACTATTTTTGCAGTGAGCTTTGCCAATATCTTCTTCCGTTCTTCCGATATCACGACAGCGCAAAAGATGATGGGAGAAATATTTTCAGTGCAAAATTTCTGGCCTTCCGATTGGTTGGTTCAGTTCGTAGCCCTGATTGGAAAAGGCGCTGAATTAAACGATTTATTCAATTTTTCCGCTTGCTGGATTTTTGTGCTACTCTTTCTTTCTTTCGAAAACAGAATCAACAGAGAAGCCAACCGTACAAAGTTTTCCATCGGCTGGTTAACACTTTTTATCCTGCTGATATTTGTTTTTGGGATTTTCAATAGTGGTGAACAATTTATCTATTCGCGCTTTTAATGCTGAAGAAAACAATCATATTGCTTGTGCTCTTGATGGTGGTGGTTTTTGCGCTGGACCATCTCTTTTATTTCGGCTTATCGCATAACCTGAATTTAAAATCGACTTATGCCGCCCGGGGCAATAACACTGCCGATATTCTGGTATTGGGCCCTTGTGAGCCTTTGTTCACCGTGGATCCTGCTTACATTCAGCAAAAAACAGGAAAAACGATGTACAACCTGAGTTTAAACCACTCCGATTTCGCCGATAATTTCCTGCATTTGTATTTGTACCTCAAGAACAATCCAGCTCCAGAATACCTTTTCCTTTATGCTACGCCCGAATCTTTTGATACGCGTTTCAATACTTTCCATGCATACCGTTTTGCGCCTTTCCTGTCGGATAGCACCATCCGTGCTGTTGTAGCAGAGCAGGCTCCCGATTATGTTTCATGGATGAATCTTCCTTTATTGCGCTACGCGTATTTCAACCAGCAACTCACTTTCCCTGCACTGCAGGGCATTAAACATTGGACAGAAAACAAGAAGGCTCCTTATTTTACAGATGGACATCAGCCTCATCCATCGTCAAGAAGCTTGGATAATCCACTGCATTTTGAAGTACAGTTGGATGAATATGGCAATCGTCCCGAAGACCCTACTTACAAAAAATTCGAGTTCAGCAGCAAGCGTGAAAAATACTTTGGTAAAATCATCCAATTGGCCAGCAGTAAAGGCGTGAAGGTGATTGTATACGAGTCGCCAGGCTATTCCGGAATCTTCAAAACGCAGTCAAACCGAAAGGAAATGCTCGATCAGATACGTTATGATGCAGAAGGCTATCGAAGCACTTACTGGATTTTCGATCAGCTTCCTCTGGGGGATAAGAAGGTTAACTTTATTTGTCCGTTGATTATGAATTCTGAGGCATCAAGGGTATTTATGGACACACTTTCATTGCGGATAAATAAATTGCGTTAAAAGCAATGTGCCTCCGAGAATTTGTAATAACTTCGCCAAGCAAATTGAGGAGGTCACAATGAGTGAAGCAATAAAACATGAGTGCGGTATCGTATTGATACGCCTTTTAAAGCCTTTAAACTTCTATCTCGAGAAATACGGGAGTTCAATGTACGGCCTCAACAAACTGTGGTTGATGATGGAGAAGCAACACAACAGAGGCCAGGATGGCGCTGGGGTTGCTACGATTAAGCTCGACTCCGGACCAGGCAAAAGATACATCTCCCGCTACCGCTCCAACTCCCCTCAACCTATCAAAGACATCTTCGAAAAAATCAACTCCAATTTTGTTGCCCTCCAGGAAAAAGCACCTGAAAGACTGCGTGATCCTGAATGGCTGAAAAACAATATCCCTTTCGTGGGAGAATTGTTCCTGGGTCATCTCCGCTATGGAACTTTTGGCGGCAACAGCATTGAATACTGTCACCCGTTTTTGCGTCAGAGCAACTGGAAAACCAGAAACTTTGTGCTGGCCGGAAACTTCAACCTTACCAATGTTGATGAGCTTTTTGATAAGCTCGTTACTTTAGGACAACATCCGAAAGAGCGCTCCGACACTGTTACAGTGCTGGAGAAAATGGGCCACTTCCTCGACAATGAAAACCAGGAATTGTTCCACCGCTTTAAATCAGAAGGTCTAAGCAACCAGGAAATTTCCGATAAAATTGCAGCGCATCTTGATATCCAGAGAATGTTGAAAAATGCTTGCCGCGATTTTGATGGTGGTTATGCTATGGCAGGAATGATGGGTCATGGCGATGCTTTCGTACTCAGGGATCCGGCGGGAATCCGTCCGGCTTTCTATTATAAAGATGAAGAAATTGTAGTGGTTGCTTCCGAAAGACCGGCCATCCAGACGGCTTTCAATGTGCCGATAGAATCTATTCAGGCCATTCAGCCGGGGCACGCCCTGATCATTAAGAAAAATGGCCAGGTGAGTGAACAACTGGTGAAAGAGCCTACTGAGCGCAAAGAATGTTCTTTTGAAAGAATTTATTTCTCCCGCGGTAGTGACGCCGATATCTACATGGAAAGAAAACGACTCGGGAAGTACCTTGCGCCACGTATTTTGCAGGCTGTGGGATACGATTTCGATAATACTGTTTTCTCTTATATTCCCAATACAGCGGAGGCTTCTTTCTTCGGATTGCGTGATGGTTTGAGTGATCACCGCATTGCTAAACAGAAAGAATTGCTGCGTTCTAAAGACAAGCATAGCGATGCCGAACTCGACAAGATTTTGCACATCGTTATCCGCACCGAAAAAATTGCCATTAAGGATGCTAAACTCCGTACGTTTATCACCGGCGATACAGGAAGAAACGACCTTGTGGCGCACGTTTACGACTCCACTTATGGCGTAGTGAAAAAAGGCGGTGATAATCTGGTGCTGATTGATGATTCCATCGTTCGCGGAACTACTTTGAAACAAAGTATCCTGCGCATTATGGACCGACTCAAGCCTAAAAAAATCGTTATTGCATCTTCAGCTCCGCAAATCCGCTACCCGGATTGCTATGGTATTGATATGGCTAAACTGGGCGATTTCATTGCTTTCCAAGCCGCTATTTCCCTGTTGAAGGAAAGAGGCCAGCAGGCACTGATCGATGATGTTTATAAGAAATCAAAGGCCCAGGAAAAACTGCCGAAAGAACAAATTTTGAACTATGTTAAGGAGATTTACGCTCCGTTTACTGATGAGGAAATTTCGGCACGTATCACGCAATTGCTTACACCAAAGGATTTGAACGCTGAGGTGGAAATTGTTTTCCAAACGGTAGAAAATCTGCACAAAGCTTGTCCGAACCACACTGGCGACTGGTACTTTACCGGTAATTATCCAACACCAGGTGGAAATAAGGTGGTGAATCGCTCCTTTATCAATTATGTGGAAGGACGAAATGCCAGGGCTTATTAGGCTTAACTATGAAATTAAAACTAGTGTTCATTTTGCTGTTGTTTTCAGCAATCGTTCTTCACGCTCAACAGGAAAAGGAAATAGTTGGAAGATGGAAACTTGTTTTTCTTAGCCATGAGAAAGATACAGTTTGGGTATCTGATGATACAGCTGTGACACGCTTTATGCACGTAGTAGCGCGAGCGCAACTACCTTATGGATCAAAAAATGAGATAGAGAATCAGGCAAAAGCTATGATTTTGTCTATTAGTTTTAGTAAAGATATGATCATGAACTTTAGTGAGAACAAAAAGTTTCATGATGAGCATGAAAAACCATCCCTTTTCGAAGATGAGTCAGGATCCTATACTTTCATCGGTAAAACCATTATTGCAATGTACAGTGATGGACGCATTCACCATTGTGAGCTGGTAAAAGTTAATGGTGAATGGTTGCTGCGTCTGGATGGAATAAAGCAATATCTATATTACAAGAAAATCTAAATTAGGATTTGATATTAACATCTCTTTATTGATTTACTTTCCCTTTACCTTGTTACTATATTAGTTTTCGGCATTAAATTGCAGGCATGAAGCATCTTTTGTTGGGCTTTTTATTGTTTGCATTTTCTCTGTTGAACGCACAGAGATGGCCCGACTTTGCCACAATGAAAGATACTACGGAGCTCAATTTGGCAGGGATGAACATCGATACTTTACCGGCTTATATCTCTTCCTGTGTACATCTGAAAAAAATCAATCTCAGTGGTAACGGCAAAATAAAAGTGCTCGATACTTTTAAAAAACTGTCGAAATTGCCAGCCCTGGAAGAGCTCAACATGGATTACTGCAATTTGTTTTTCCTGCCTTCTTTCATTGCTGATTTTAAAGCGTTGAAACGCCTGTCGCTGGAGGGAAATGGTATTGAATACCTGCCTGTCAGTTTTAAGAATCTGGGATTGGAGGAGTTGAATATTTCGGTCAATAGAATCGACAGTCTGAACGCCGGATTTTATTCCCTCAAGAAATTGAAAACGCTGGATTTCTCAAAAAATGAAGGTGTAGGGAGAGAATACAACATGGAAATTCTTGCTACGCTACCTACGCTTCAAATGCTTGTTTTAACTGAGTTAACCGATCCTCCCAAGGGAATAGGTAAGTTGAAAAATCTGGAAGTATTAATTATTTCCGAGGGGAAATTCAAGGCGCTGCCTAATGAAATTGCACAGTTAACAAAGCTCAGGTCGCTGGATATTAGCGATTGTTCTTTGCTTGATTTAAGCGTTGCCATTGAGAGCATTGCCTCCCTTAAACAACTGACGTCTTTGCATTGCGGCCACGTTAAACTTAGCGTAATCCCCTTCAATATTTCAAAGCTGAAAGCATTGAGATCCCTTACCATTTCTTATGCCGAGCTTGGAAGACTGCCGGTTTCTTTCAAGGATTTATCCCTCATGACCATCACCTTTGATGAGGTGTCTTTCTCTGATAAAAACGAATTTTTCGCGGAGCTGAACAAGATGAATTCGCTGCGCCTGATTTATCTCCGGAACTGCGGTATCCGCGAAAATGAAATCAGCAGCAAGAAGCAGGTTGTTTTCCAGGAAAAGAAGAAGGAGGAGAGAAAAAAAGTAAATTCCTTCAACGAAGTAGCAAAAAACCATCGTGCTGAAATGCCGATCATCGAATATGAGCTCCTCACCTCAAAAGTGATTCTGACCATCAAGAAACAAGTAGCAAAAAACAAATTTTATTTCACACTCGAACCACAATACGGCTACACCGAAAAGTACCTCGATCTCTTTGGAGATAAAATCAAAGCTTATCCTGAACTTAAGGTTTACAAAGGGATTCATTGGGAATACACCGGCACGGCAATGGATGCCGATTTGCTAAAAATGTATGCGCTCAGTGAAAAAACAAACAAGGAAAAAGCGAAGAAAAAAACGACAGTAGAAATTTATGTACTTAACCTTCAGGACATCATTATTTATCCCGAAAAAGAAGAGGATACATATGTAATGGGCTTCTCCCGTGGCTTTGATACTTTGAAGATAAAAACCCTTCCCGAGCTGCCGCTGATGGATGCCAAAAAGGTGCAAAAATGGCACAAAACGAAATATGAAAGCTATATGCAACAGCGACAAAAACGCGAAGAAAAATGGGCACTGCTTGATAAAAAATATTTGCTGGTGTGTGAGAAGTACGAGCAAAAATTGGAGGCTTACCGCAATAAATTAATCGTCGATTACTACAATGAAATTGAAAAGTAACAAATACCAAATTCGTCATTGCGCGGTACTCCGAAGCAACCTCATTTTATTGGCTTTTATTCTTTTCTCCAGCTTCAATGTTTCGTCTTACTACGATCAAAGTGCCGATGAATTTTTTGCTTCCGGCGTAGCAGATAAAATACTCACCGTTGCCGATACTGATCCTGAATTGCTTAATGCTACTGTGTTTCACGCCATTAATAAAATGCGCCAGCAGAAGGGAAAAGAAGCGCTTTTACATTCTCCTGAAATGCAAAAACTGGCGGCATCCTATATGGGAAAAGTAGAAAACAGAAACTTCGCCAGCGCAGATGTCATCCGCAAAAAATTCCTGAAAAATATTTTGAAGGATGCGAAGGAAAATGGTTTCAAAGGCACGTTGCTGGATTTAAATGTGCTGCAATCGCAGGCGGTTGATTATAACGGCAAAACATTTTTTTACAACAAGAAAGACCAGTCTACAGAGCTGCATCTTTTTTATGGTGAACGTCCGACCAAGCAAGATAAAAAACAGGATCGCGAAGCTATTCCAAATTACACTTACAAAAGCTTTGCAGAGAATTTAGTAACGGCATTACTTAAACTCGACAAGGAGAATAAAACCACTTCAAAAGCCTACAAATACAGTGCTTGCGTGCTGCAATGGGATTATTCATCGCTTTACAAAAAAAAAATCCCGCAAATTAAATTGATTCAGGTGGTGGGCGGTTTCCAAACGGACTTGATACAGGAGTAGTTGTTTTCAGACGTTAAATCCTTGTTTTGCCTTAATCAGGGTCATCCCTTTGTTAAAGGGAGAGTGCGAAGGCGGGGGTGTGCTGGCAAGAGGGATTTAAGTTGGTTTATTTCTTCTTCTTACTCTTCACTATTTCCTCATTCAGCATCATGGCTTCCTGGAGTACTTCCATCAAAATTCCTTCATCCAGATCCTCAAATTTTTGGTAGATGATAGAGTAGATTATTTTCCTGCCATCGCTCACCAAAACCCCTTGTGCATTGGATAATTGATGTCCGCGCCAGAAACCAACTTCAACACCTCTTTTGTTATGGGCGATGTAGCACACTATGCCGAAATGCTTGTATAGTGGGATGTTGTAAGAGATTTTCTCTTCTATGAAAGGAGAAGAATTTAAAATGATTTCGCGCAATCGATAAAGCAAATCGCGGTATTGCTCGGGAGCGCTGTAAATGTAATTTTCCGCTGCCTTCATCACAGTTTACTGCCGAACTTCAATAAGATTTCCTTGTAGCGTGCAGGTGCTTTTTCCAGTTCGTCTACAAAGATAAATTCGTCGGCCATGTGGGAACGTGCGCTGTCTCCCGGACCGATCTTTACACTCACGCAAGGCATCAGTGCCTGATCGCTGCTTGTAGGAGAACCATAGGTTGGGATATTTAATTCTTCGGCTACTTTAAACAAGGCATGTCCCTCCGGTAAGCCAGATGAATTCAGACGTGTGGAGCGTGCAGAAACTTCACACAATACATTTTCCCTGATGAGCTGCAGCAGCTCTTCATTGTTGTAGGTATCAGGAACACGCACATCCACTACGAACTTACATTCGGCAGGAACAACGTTGTGCTGACTTCCGGCTTCAATCACTGTAACGCTCATTTTCACCGGTCCGAGTATTTTGCTCACTTTCGGGAACTGATGTGTTTTGAACCATTTAATGTCTTTCAGCGCTTCGTAAATGGCGTTGATCCCTTCTTCACGCGCAGCGTGGCCGGCCTTTCCTACGGCTTTGCAATCGAGTACCATGAGTCCGCGCTCGGCAACAGCCAGTTCCATTTTTGTAGGTTCGCCAACAATTGCCAGATCAATTTTTGGTAATTCGGGCCACAGTGCGGCCACACCATTTTTTCCTGAAATTTCTTCTTCGGCGGTGGCAGCGAAAATTAAGTTGAAAGGCAATTCTTCTTGGTACAAATCAACGAAAACGCTCATGAGCGAAATCAGCGGCCCACCGGCATCATTGCTGCCTAAACCAAATAATTTCCCGTCGATAATTTCTGCTTTGTGCGGGTCACGGGTATAGCCTTTGTTTGGCTTTACCGTGTCGGTATGGGAGTTCAGGAGAATGGTAATTTTTCCTTCGCTGAAATTTTTATTGACACACCAGATATTTTTCAGGAATTTTTTTGTTGGGATCCCTTCAGAAGTGAGCATCTTTTCAAGGTAGTCGACACGCTGCGCCTCATCGCCACTGAAAGCCTGAATCTGGATTAAATCACTTAATATTTTTATGCTGTTGATCATGAAGGAAAGATAAAAAATTATGTATCTTCAGAGTAATTTAACACTATGAAAATTTCAAGAATAATTTCCGTGCTACTCCTTTGTCCGGTTTTTTTGCAAGGCCAGGACTATGAGATTGCGAATTGGTTGGATGATAAATCATCAGCAACAGTGCTCACTTTCGATGACTGGTCGCCAGGACATGGGCCGATAGTGGTTCCTCAATTGATTTCAAAAAAACTGCCCGGAACCTTTTTTGTTGTAGCGAACAGTGTGTGGAAACCGCAGGATTATACCATCATGAGTAATGCGATGACCCATGGGATAGAAATAGCCAATCACAGCAAAACCCATCCTGATCTCACTACACTGGATTCAGCGGGATTGGAGACAGAAGTCAACGGTAATAAAACCGTTTTGGAATCACATGTGCCAAAACTCAATATCATCACCTTCGCTTATCCTTTCGGCGCCGAAAATGAAATGGTGAGAAAAAAAGTGATGGAAAAACACATTGCTTCGCGAGGTGTTTCCCAGCCTTCGCTTTGGAAGTACAGTTTGAATGAAACACACAACAAATATTTCGATTTAGGCACCGTGGTGATGTCTTCTTCCGTGACAGGAAAGGCGTTTACCAATCATGTAAAGAAGGGCATAAAGGATGGAGGTTTGGTGACTTTCCTTTTCCATAGTGTGTACAGTTCATCTGTAAATGACAACTGGGCTTACCCTGTGAAAGATTCTCTGTTGATAGAATGCCTGGATAGTTTAAAAACGTATGAGGATCAAACCTGGGTTACGACAGTGCGTGATGCTATCCTTTATCATTCTGAAAAAAAATCGGCGCAACTTTCTTTTATCAGTGAGACGGATACGTTGTGGAGACTTTCCTTCACCGATGCGCTTCCCGACAGCATTTATAATCATGCCCTCACTATAAAATTGAAGATTCCCCAAGGCAAAGTTGCCGCACTGGTAATGCAGGGAAATGACACGCTGGCTTCGTATATAAAAGGTAAACCAATAATGTTCAATGCGGTTCCTGATGGTGGTGAAATTTCTATTGTGCTGGTGGAAGACAACAGTGTTGCAATCATGTCTTCGATTCAACAGGAGAACGTTTTTCCTAATCCTACTACAGGTCAATTCAATTTGAAAATCAACAGTGATAAGGATTTCCAGGCGACAGTTAAAATTTATGACAGCAACGGAAAAGAACTTCTGTCTTTTGTTGATGTTGTTCAGAAAGGAGAAAATATTTTTCCTGTTGCTGAGAAATTATCAGCAGGAAATTATTTTGTGAGCATCAGCGGTGAAGGTGCAGCAAAGAGTTATAAAGTAGTTGTAAAATAGAGCTTTTTGTGAACTGGAAATTGGTTCTGTTGCTTTCTCTCTTTGGCTTGTTTATGGGCCTTTCCACAGTATATTTCATCCCGTCGAATGTTGAGCCATTCTTTTGGCTGGCCATATTTTTGTTTTGTGCTTTTATCATCACAAGAAAGGCAGAAGGGAAATATTTTCTTCATGGCTTGATGGTTAGTTTGGCGAACTTCGGCGCATGTGCTTTTGTTTGCCGACTATGCCGAAAATCATGTGGAAGAGGTAGCAATGATGGCAGAGATGCCGCTTTCACCCAAAGCAATGATGCTGTTGACAGGGCCAGTTGTAGGCGTTTTATCAGGGTTAATCTTGGGTCTCTTCGCGTTTATCGCATCTAAAATCTGGAAGAAGATGATTTAGGATAAATTCAATTCCTTCTCCCATTTTGAGATCACTACTGTGGCTACTGCGTTGCCCACCACATTTGTAGCAGATCTCCCCATATCAAGGATTTGATCAATTCCCATCAGCAGTAGCAATCCTTCTACAGGGATGTTGAAAGTGGCTAATGTTCCTGCAATCACAACAAGCGATGCCCGAGGAATTCCTGCCATGCCTTTGCTCGTCACCAGTAAAATCAACATCATCGTAATTTGCTCTTGTGCAGATAAATCGATGCCGTAAGCTTGAGCAATGAAAATTGTTGCGAAGGTCATGTACATGATGGACCCATCGAGATTGAAGGAATAGCCCAAGGGCAAAACAAATCCCACGATTTTATTGTTGCAGCCGAAGCGTTCCAGACTCTCAATGGTTTTCGGGAAAGCCGACTCTGAGCTGGCTGTACTGAAGGCCATTAATGCGGGTTCACGAATCTCCTTCAGTAATTTGAAAAAGGGAATTTTCAATACAAAACAGATGCTGCCGAGGATCACGAAAATGAAAAAAAGCAATCCGCCGAAAAAGCACAAAATCAAAAAGCCATAGCCCGATAAAATTTCCAATCCGTTTTTAGCCACTACCGCTGCCATAGCACCAAAAACGCCAATTGGTGCAAGGGACATAACATAGTTAGTGACCTTCAGCATAATGTGTCCTGCCGAATCAATCACCTTTAAAACAGGTTCTGCTTTTTGTCCGATAGCTGCCGCCGCAACACCAAAGAACAGCGCGAAAATCACGATTTGTATAATGGAATTGTTGGCCATCGCATCGAAAATACTGGTAGGTACCAAGTCGAGGATAAAGGTTTTAAAGTCGTGTACTTTTTGAACCGCTATACCGGTATCGGCTCCTTTTACAGGAAGTTCCACCGACATCCATTTGCCGGGGGTGAAAAGGTTGACGATTACCAATCCGAGCGTTAGTGCAAGTGCGGTCGCAAACTGGAAATACAACAATGTTTTGATTCCTATTCTTCCCACCGACTTGAAATCGCCGGTTTTGGCCACACCAATCACCAGTGTGGTAAACACCAGCGGCGCAATAATCATCTTGATGAGATGCAGAAAAATGTCGCTCAGCAATTTCAGCTGTGGTGCGAAATCCTTGAAGTAATAGCCAAAAGCAACGCCGGCTATCATCCCGATAAAAATCTGCGTGGTGATTTTTGGTTTTTTCATCGTTGTGCGATTTTACTTTTCCTGTATCCGTAAAGAAAATAAATAACCAGTCCAACGCCCATCCAGGCGAAAAAGCGTATCCAGTTGTGAAGGCCCAGTTCCGACATAAGGTACAAGCATGAAAGCATGCCCAGCACAGGTATCAGCGAAAGATTTTTCATTGCCGTAAGAACTGTCATCGCCAATGCAATAAGAATGAAAATCAGCGTTGGAATATTTTCATTTTTCCATTCCGATAAAAAGGAGCTGAGCGCATTGTCCTGGAGAATTTCGAGGATGAAAATAATGGAGATAATAATCAGGGGTAAAATATATTTTCCGTTGATGTATGGGACTTTAAATCTTTTGGGATGAAGATGTGTTTGGTCTTTCGGCAACAGCAAAATGCCGCCGCAAACCAAGGTAAATGCGAAGAGCGTGCCGATGCTGCATAAATCAGTGACTTCGGTTAGGTTCATAAAAAGAATAGGCAGTGCTACAAGGAAACCTGTTACTATTGTAGCAAAACCGGGTGTTTGATTTTTGGGATGAATCTCCGAGAATTTTTTAGGCAGCAGACCGTCCTTGCTCATGCTCATCCAGATGCGCGGCTGACCGATCTGGAAAACCAGCAATACGCCCGCCATGGCAACAACCGCACTGAAAGCAACAATGCCACTGATCCAGTCGAGGTGCACTTTTTCAAAAACCAAAGCCAGCGGATCGCCTACATTAAGATTTTTACAGGAAGTCATACCGGTTAAAATCAGGGCGATCAGCACATACAAAATCGTGCAAATGATCAGCGACCAGATGATGCCCTTCGGCATGTCGCGTTGCGGATCTTCACATTCCTCTGCGGTAGTGGAAATGGCATCAAAACCGATGTAGGCAAAGAAAACGGCGGAAATCCCCTTCAGCATTCCCGAAACTCCGTTGGGAGCAAAAGGCGACCAGTTGTTGCTATCCACATAAAAAATCCCGATGAGGATGATAAATACCAAAATCAGCAATTTCACCACTACCATGGCGTTGGCGGAATTTCGCGATTCCTTGATGCCTTTGTAAGCCAGCCAGGTGATGAGGAAAACAATGGCTATTGCAGGGATATCCACTATGATTTTCATCCCGAAAATTTCGGGAGCGGAGTTCCATAAATCACCGCCCAGTTTTTTAGCAGTGCGGTAATCGGTGCATAAGAAATCGGGAATGTGGATTTTCATCTTGTGGAGAAAAGCAGTGAAATAATCCGACCATGATATCGCCACGGCGATGTTTCCTATAGCATATTCCAGCAGCAGATCCCAGCCAACAATCCAGGCGATAATTTCTCCGAACAAGGCATAGGAGTAAGTATAAGCACTTCCTGAAACAGGAATGGACGAAGTCATTTCAGCGTAGCACAAAGCGGAAAAAGTGCATACTACAGCGGTGAGAATGAAGAGGATGGAAATCGCCGGTCCGCCATTAAAAGCCGCAGTACCAATGGTCCCGAAAATTCCCGCACCGATGATAGATGCGATGCCAAAAGCAGCGAGGTCCCTTGCCCGCAAAGTTTTGCGTAAAGTTCCTTTCTCCCTTGTGCTTTCGCTTTCAGAGAGGATAAGTATGAGCGGTTTTTTCCGAAAGAGCTTCATCGTGGTTAAAAGTAAAAAAATACTAACAAACCTACCCCTGAAAAGTTCCCCTTTGTACTCCGGTCATTTGTTATTATTTTTAGCCTGAAATATTCATGATCAAGTGAATATACAGATGAAATTTTTGAACTATGGGATGTAGCGGATGCGAAACAGGAAGAGGCAATAACAACATAAATACACCACCTAAAGGCTGTGGAAACCACGGTACCTGCAGCACTCAGGGATGCAATAAATTCACGGTTTTCGATTGGCTGAGCAATATGGCCCTCCCTGCCGGGGAAGAAGCGTTTCATGGCGTTGAGGTTCGCTTCAAAAACGACAGGAAAGGCTATTACATCAATGTGGATAAGTTGCCACTGGCTGTAGGAGATGCGGTATCGGTAGAAGCTTCTCCCGGACATGATATTGGAACAGTTTCCCTCACTGGTGAGCTGGTGAAAATCCAAATGAACAAAAAAGGCGTGGCTCCGGAGGAGATGAAAAAACTCTACCGCAAAGCCCGTCAAAGTGATATCGACAAATGGAATGAGGCCATTGCGCTGGAAAAACCAACGATGCAGAAGGCGCGCCAGTTTGCCATTGATCTTGGATTGAACATGAAGATTGGCGACGTGGAATTCCAAGGTGATAAAACCAAGGCTACATTTTTCTATACTGCCAATGGCCGTGTGGATTTCCGCCAGCTTATCAAGATGTACGCCGAGCATTTCCGCGTGCGTATTGAAATGCGGCAGATTGGTGCACGTCAGGAAGCTTCGAAGTTAGGCGGTGTTGGTTCCTGTGGCCGTGAATTGTGCTGTTCTACATGGCTCACCGATTTCCGTTCGGTGAATACTTCCGCAGCGCGTTATCAGCAATTGTCGCTGAATCCGCAAAAGCTGGCCGGACAATGCGGTAAGCTCAAGTGTTGTCTCAATTACGAACTCGATAGTTATCTTGATGCCATCAAGGCTTTCCCGCAGGGCAACCCTGAGCTGGTGCTCAAAAAATCAACGGCTTTCAATGTAAAAACAGATATTTTCAAAGGACTCATGTACTACATCGTGAAGGATGAACCTTCTGTTTTCCATGCAGTACCTGTAGCCCGTGTGAAAGAAATTATTGCGATGAACCGTCGCGGTGAGCAGCCGGAACTCCTGTTGCCTGAGCAGCCGCAAAGCAAGCAGGTGAAGAAACATGAACCGGATTACGAGAATGTGGTTGGCGAGGATGATTTAACACGTTTTGATCGCAAGAAAGGCAACAACAATAACCGAAACAACCGCAACCGCAACAACAACAATCGTCCGAATGCCCAGGGTGGAGGTGGTCCGCGCAACAACAATAACAACAACAATCAGCAGCGCAATGCAGGTGGTCAGCAACAACAGCGACCAAACAATAACAACAACCGACCACCGCAGCAGAACCGACCGCCACAGCAAAATCAAAATCGTCCGCCGCGTCCGAATAACAATCAGCCGCCGCGCAATACTCCGCCTCAGAACAATCCACCTCAAAACGAAGCGCCTAAATAAATGAAAGCACTGTATCTTTTGGCTTTTGGCTTTTTACTTTTGACTTTTTCTGCTTGCGATCCCGGACTCGTTTACACCGAGAGCTATCCTGTTCGCGATCAGCAGTGGAAGCGCAGTGAGCCCTTTATTTTTACTACCGACTCACTGTCCGCTGCCGATATTGAAACAGCTTACAACGCTTTTATTGATTACCGGGTAACACTGGATTACAAATACAGCAACATTTATTTTTTTGTGACAATTGAGATGCCCGACAAGCAGAAGATCCGCGATACTGTTCAGGATGAGTTAATGGACCTAGAAGGCAACTGGAAGGAAGATGTATCGGGTTTTGCTACAATCAAGGAAAAAGAATTCCTTCCGCCTTACCGTAAGAATTTCCGTTTTCCCAAGCCGGGAGTGTACAAGTTTACGATTGAACAAGGCATGACGGATGAGACTTTGGGAGAGGTGGTTGATGTAGGATTTAAATTGCGAAAAGCAGAATAAAACAAAAAGAATATCAGTTTAAACACAATAATAAAACAAAAGCAATGGCGCTTAAAGATTTCAAAAAACAACTCATCTGGTTCTGGTCGCTTTACTTTGGCGGTGTAGTATTGGCGGTTTTATTTTTCGTGGCTATTTCCGAGTGGGAACTCTTCGGGGCTCTTCCTTCCTTTGAGGAATTGGAAAATCCGAATACCAATCAGGCCGCTGAAATTTATTCTTCCGACAGGGTTTTGCTTGGAACATTCTTTAAGGAAAACCGCTCCAATATTGAATATGCTGAACTGTCACCACATCTGGTGAAAGCATTGGTGGCGACTGAAGATGAGCGTTTTTACGAGCACTCCGGCATCGATCCGCGCGCTTTAGCCCGTGCCATTAAAGGAATGGGAAATGCCGGTGGAGGAAGTACGCTCACCCAGCAGCTGGCAAAGTTACTCTTCACTGAAGAACGAAGTAAAAATGTGGTGCTGGCCATCATCCAGAAATTAAAGGAATGGATTATTGCCGTTCGCCTGGAACGCCAGTATACCAAAGACGAAATCCTTACGATGTACCTCAATAAAGTGGATTTTGTAAATAACGCTGTAGGGATCAAATCAGCCGCAAGGATTTATTTCAGCAAGATGCCAATAGATTTGAATGTGCAGGAATCAGCGATGATTGTAGGGATGTGTAAAAACCCGGCATTGTTTGATCCCCGTAAGCGTGCGAAAAAAGTACAGCAAAGAAGAAATGTGGTGATAGGCCAGATGGTGCGCAACAAAACCATTTCGCAGCATGAAATGGACTCATTGAAAGTATTGCCGCTCGGACTTAAACTTTCGCTTGCTTCGCATAAAGAAGGCCTCGCGACTTATTTCAGGGAGGAGCTGCGCAAGTACATGACGAAATGGTGCGCCGAACATGAAAATCCGAGTACCGGAAAACCTTATGATTTGTACCGCGACGGATTGAAAATTTACACTACTATCAACTCGCGCATGCAGCAGCACGCGGAAGACGCGGTGAGAAGTCATCTCGGCGGGGAGTTGCAGGACAAGTTCTTCAAGCACTGGAACAACAAAACCGGAATTATGAAGAAAATGGCGCCTTTCTATTTCGCGGGCTTGAGTCCGAAACAATACGAAGAAGCCGTTGAAAAAATCATTGTTGATGGTATCCGTGCCAGCTCGCGCTACAATGCCGAACTCGACAGGCATATCTACATCCGCGATTTGTTGAGAAATTACAACAAACACCTCGCACCTAAAAACGCTTTGGTGGAAGAACGTGGCATGATGGAAGAAAAAAGATTCTTCTATCAAACACAGGTCAACAACCTGAAAGGTGTTGATACTACTACCTCACCTGAAGCGGCGGATCAGCTGGAAGCATACAGGGACTCGGTAGAATACTACACTGCCCGAAAAGCGGAGCTCAAAGAAGATATTGAAGATTTAGCGGAAGGTGTCGACAAGAGCTGGAAGGAATACCAGAAAGCCTGGAAGCCTTTCGACGACTCGATGATGGCGGCATTTAAAAAGCCAATCAAAACAAAACTTTTCTCCTGGAACGGCGATTTTGATACTATTATTTCTTTGAAGGATTCGGTGCGTTACGCTAAAAAGTATCTGCAAACAGGGATGCTTTCCGTGGATCCTGCAACGGGCTACATCAAGGCCTGGGTGGGCGGAATCAACTACAAGCATTACCAGTACGATCACGTTAGTCAGGGCCGCCGCCAGGTAGGCTCTACCTTCAAGGCCTTCGTATATGCGGCAGCGATTGAAAGCGGTATCAGTCCGTGTGATAAAGTGCCGAATATTCCTGTGACTTTCCCTGCGGGAATGTATGGTTTGCAAAGCAGCTGGACACCTAAAAACTCGGCGACTTCCATCCTGGATGGCGAACCTATTACTCTGAAGATGGCACTGGCGAACTCCATCAACTACATTTCTGCGCACTTTATGAAGCAATACGGTCCGGCAGCTATTGTGGATGTTGCCCGCCGTTGCGGAATTTCCAGTCCGCTGGAATCCAATCCATCGATTTGCCTGGGTACTGCCGATTTATCATTGAAAGAGATGGTGGCTGCCTATGCGTGTTTTGCGAATAAGGGGACATGGAAGGAGCCTACTTACATCCTGAGAATAGAAGACAAAAACGGCAACGTTGTTTTCACTCCGCATCCTGCTTCCCATGAGGCGATGAGCGAGGAAAATGCCTACAAGATGGTGGAGCTTTTATCAGGCGTTGCCGCTTATGGTCCGATGGTAAAAGGTCAGAAAACTTACGGTACAGGGGTGCGTTTGCGTAATCCTGCCAAGCCTTACGGAGGGATTCCTTATTCTATCAAAATTGCCGGTAAAACGGGAACCACACAAAATCAGTCGGATGGTTGGTTTATGGGCATTACGCCTGATGTGGTGACCGGTGTTTGGGTAGGTTGCGATGACAGAAGTGCGCATTTTACTTCTTTGAATTTAGGTATGGGTACCAACACAGCATTACCTATCTGGGGTTATTACATGAATAGTTTGTGGAAGGACAATAAGCTGAAGGTTTCCAAGGGAAGCATTCCTGTACCTGAAGGATTGAAGGGGGAAAGCTTTAATTGTGAGGAGATTCAGCACTCGGGTGGGTTTGAAGAAGACGAGACTAAGTTTGGATGGTAAATGTAAAGAGAGAATAGAAAAAGGAGTGAATTTCTCCACTCCTTTTTCTCAAATATTTAGTTTGCTTTATATCTTCCCGAAGATGTACAATAATCCGTAGATCAATCCTGCAAGAAAGCCCAAGCCGAAGCCATAAATAGGCAGGAAGTAGCTGAGAATAACGCCAATGAGGATCAACAGCAAATCAATCAAGGTCGGGCGCAGTTGTTGTTTATAAAGGAAAACGCCCAGCGGAGGAATGATAATGGTGATGATGAGAATGATGAGGAAGCGGTCTGACATATCCCCTTCACCATCTGAAAGATCTATTTTCTGGAGCGCTTTCTTCTTGATGTTTTCCTTCAGCTTTGCTGCCTTTTTAGAAAGCGTTTGCTTTACTGTGGTGTTGGTTGCCGACTTTGTTTCTTCTGCTTTAACAGCAGCAATGACAGGAGCAGAGGAAGCTACACTGAAGCCCTGGATATTTTCTTTGTTGTTGTTTACCTGTTTGTTCGCAACTTTCAGCTCATTTTTTGCTGTAAAGGTGTTTTCCGATTTTTCTTTCGTTTCATTTGATACGCTTACATAATATCCGTTGCTGTATCTCTTTTTAGCAATGCTAACAGAAGATTGGCAGGAGAACATAAACATCGCCACAGCAACTAAGGCAAAAGGGAGTAAGAATTTAGATTTCATATTTTTCAATAAGGTTTTAGAAAGTGTTGGCTCTAATTTATCAAAAAAAAGGAAGAGGGGAATTTTATGCTTAAAAACACCCTCTTTCATTTATCTTCTTAATATTACGATAATGGCATAGATGACCCCCGGTATCCAGAAGAGCAGGGTTAAAAGAATGCTGATCAATAAGGGGGCGAGTTCAAAACCCGTCGCCAATCCTACAGCCAGCGGAGGTAAAATAAAACATAGAATAAGCAGCAAAATGGTAACCAGGGCATCGTCGACCTGCTGAGCAGCAATACTTTCTTTTTTAAGCGTATCAATTGCTGCCTTTTTGTTAGCTGGTATAACTTGCTTTGCGGTGTGTGCATGAGCTGCAATTGTTGCTGTCTGCTCTTGTACCGAAACAGTTTTAATTTTCGGAGTTTCGGCCAGCTTCATTGCCGCTGTATGGGCAGCATTATCGTTCTTCAATTCTTTGGAAGTAGGGATCAGCATTGCTTATTCAGCGTTGCCTCCTTTTTGTGGCGCTTCATTCTTTATTATGTCCACATAGTAGCCATCACTATATCTTTTTTTGGAAAGATGGATGGAAGTGCTGCAGCTGGTGAGCAAGAGTCCCAGGCAATATATAGCAGCTGTTTTTGTGAAAAGTAATTTAGTCTCCATACGATAAAGTTTATCGCGTGGAGACTAAAAAAATATACCATTGATTATTTGTCGTTCAGCATATCGTACAGTTCATCCAGTTTTGGAGTGAGGATGATTTCTGTGCGTCGGTTTTTCTTTTTTGCCATGTCGTTGTTAGCCGGATCGATAGGCAGATATTCACCGCGTCCGGCAGCAGTCAGCCTTTTCGCATCAATATTTGCCGAAGACATGAGCAGTTTTACAATTTGTGTGGCACGCATTACACTGAGGTCCCAGTTGTCCTTCAACACGCCGGAACCGCCATATTTGTCGGTATCGGTATGACCTTCCACGGTGACATTGATATCAGGATTTTGCTCCAAAACCTTCGCCAGCTTTTTGATGGCTTCCTTTCCTTTTTCATCTACATCATAGCTTCCCGATTTGAAGAGGAGCTGGTTTTCCAGCGAAACATATACTTTTCCATCCTGCTGGCGTATGGTGAGACCATTGTTTTCAAATCCCAGTAAAGCCTGGGAAAGCTTGTCTTTTAAAGCTTTCACCACAGAATCCTTACGGTTGAGTATGGATTGCATTTCATGCATTTTTTTCTCGCGGATAACGATTTCACTTTCCAGCTTGGCCAGCGATTGCTCTTTTTTGCTCAATTCAGCCTGCAGCGTATTGGCTGCATCTTCTTTGGCGTGCAGGTCTTCGAGGGCTTTTTCATATTTCTTGCGGAGTTCGTCAGCATCTTTTAAGCTGCCTTTCAGGATTTTTTCGTTGACTTCGAGCAATTCCCTGTAGGTTTTGTCGAGCTGGTCATAGTTGCCGGTGAGTCGGCGAAGGGCATTGCCCATAATCAATGTATCACCTTTCAGTGCTTCCGCCGATTTCTTAAGAGCAGCCAGATCGGCTACGGCTTCGTTGTATTTAGCCTCGGTTTCCATTTCTTTTTCCTTGAGGCTCTTGTTCTCGGCCATGGCCTTGTTATAGTTTTCCTGAACTTCCTGGAACTGGCGCTGCGGAACGCAAGCTGCTAATCCGGCGACACAAAAGAGGACAAAATATTTTTTCATACAACAGAGTTATTCAATTTTAAAAGTAAACGACGACAGTGTAAACTTTGTATGCGGAAGGGGCATTTTATAAACAATCTGCTGTGGGTAGGGAAGAACGGAAGGCAATTTATATCTGTGGATATTTTATATTATTGATCAATTTTTCCGTTTATTTAGTCAGTTGATACTGAATGACAAAGCGCTTTTTCCGATACGTATGTTTTTGTGCACTGTTCGTTTTTACCGTTCTGGTGCCTCAAAACATTTATGGGCAGGAAGGGCTCTCCAATATGCGGATTAAAAAAGTAGCGCTCAATAGGGATACCCTTCAGTTAGATACGCTCAGCATAGTTCCCGGCTCTATGAGCATTTGGAGGAAGGATAGTCTGCTCAATGCTTCAGAATTTTTTGTTCCGGATTACGTCAACGGGAAGCTGATTGCGCAAAAAAAATCCTTCGATACCCTCACTTTTGTGTACCGCGTTTTTCCTTATAAACTAAACACTCCGGTATACCGAAAGGATCCTCTGAAAATTACGCCCCACCAGCAAAGCATCAGGCAGCTCACTACAGGGAAAAATGCAACGGAAGATATTTTCAATACAGGCGGACTCAAAAAAGCGGGTAGTATTTCTAGGGGAATTTCCTTTGGCAGCAACCAGGATCTGGCGGTGAACTCCAATCTCAACCTCCAGCTCTCCGGGAAAATTTACGAGGATATTGAGGTATTGGCAGCCATTACCGATAATAATATTCCTATTCAGGCCGAAGGAAATACGCAGCAATTGCAGGAATTTGATAAGGTGTATATCCAGTTCAAAAGGAGGAATACCCGCCTCCTCACCGGGGATTTCCAGATTCAGGAAACCCAGGACAGGTTTTTGCGCTTCAACAAAAAGGCGCAGGGGGTGAGCTTCTCTGCCGAATATCAGCTTCCGGCAACAAAAAGCGGGTTCCAGCCCATTCATAAAATGGATGTGAATGCCGCTCTTTCCAAAGGAAAATTTTCGCGTTATCAGCTCGCAGGAATTGAAGGGAATCAAGGGCCATACAAGCTGCATGGCGCGGAGAACGAGAGTTTCATTATCATCTTGTCGGGAACAGAGAAAATTTACATTGATGGTAAGTTGCTGCAGCGCGGACAGGACAACGATTACATCATTGATTACAACAATGCTGAGGTGACTTTTACTGCGCAGCAGCTGATTACAAAAGACAAGCGTATTATCGTTGAATTCCAGTATTCCGATAAGAATTACACCCGTACTTTATTTCACACGCATCAGGAGGTGCAATTTGAGAGGCTCAGGTTGAATTTCAATATTTATTCTGAACAGGATATGCGCGACCAGCAACTACAGCAAAAGCTCAACCAGGATCAGGTCAACGTTTTGCAAAATGCAGGAGATAGTCTGCATTTAGCGCTTTCCGATAATATTGATTCCATAGTGTATTCGCCCAATTATGTGTTGTATCAAAAGAGGGATACCACGGTGAACAGCGTGACTTATCCCATTTATATTTATTCCACGGATCCTGCATTGGCCCGCTACCGATTGGTGTTCACCGATTTCGGTCAGGGCAAGGGTAATTATGTTTTAAATTCCACTTCTGTCAACGGAAGGACTTACAAGTGGGTGGCTCCTGTGGCCGGCGTGCCGCAGGGGCGCTATGAACCAAAAACGCTGCTTATTACGCCCAAGCAGCGGCAAATGGCTACCATGAGTGCACAATATAAAGTCGGGGCCAATACTTTGCTGGAAGCTGAAATTGCAGGAAGTAACCGCAACCTCAATACTTTTTCCGATAAGGATAAAAGCGATGATAAGGGAGTGGCTCTTCAGTTGCATCTGGAGAATATGATGAAGGTGGATAGTGCGTGGACCTTGCGATCCAGCGCGGAGTACCAGCTGGTGAACCGTAATTTCTCTGCCATTGAAAGGTTCAGGAGCACTGAATTTGAACGCGACTGGAACATTGCCGGATTGGCGGCGGTAGTGGAAGATGAGCACTTCGGGACAGTGAAATTCGATTTGCGGAGCTCTCCAGGGAAGTTCATCAATATCAATTCTTCGTTCTTCAGCAAAGGGGCGTTTTATCGCGGATACAAGATCGGCACCGAGCTGGCCTATGCCAATAAATATGGCACCCGGTTAACGGGCAACGGCAGCTGGCTGGAAAGTACTGGAAATACAGTGGCCACAAACTTTTTGCGTTATAATACCACCCTCTCCCAAAAGTTGGGCTTTCTGGTGTTGGGCTTGAAGGCCGAGGAAGACAACAATAAGATTTATGATGCCCAGATGGATACCTTGCTCACGAGTAGTTTCATCTACACACAGCGAGGTGTTTTCATTACTACTTCCGAGGCTTTACAGAATTCCTTCACTTTATCCTACGACAGGAGGATTGACCATGGAGTGAAAAACGATGCTTTTGGAAGAAGCACGACAGCCGATAATTTTCAGGCGAAAATCGGGATATTGAAAAACAAGAATGTCCAGTTGACGCTTTCTTCTATTTATCGCTCCCTCTCTATCAACGATTCCAACCTCACTACCGTGAAAACTCCGGAAAATACTTTGCTGAATAAGGCTGATCTGGTGCTGAACTTATTTAATGGGGTAATCAACGCGCGGACTTATTACGAATTTGGTAGCGGACTTGAGATCAAACGAGAGTTTTCCTTCGTGGAAGTGGCGCCCGGACAAGGAATTTATGCCTGGATAGATTACAATGGCGATAATGTTCAGCAACTGAATGAGTTTGAAGTGGCGAAGTTCACTGATGATATGCGTTACATCAAGGTATATACCCCTACCCGTGATTTTGTGAAAACATATTCCACCCAGTTCAATGAGGTGCTCAACATCCAGTTTTCTAAATTGTACAAGCGCCAGAAACTGACAGGCCTACCACTGTTCATTTCCAAATTCCACAACCAGCTGGCTTACCGCGCGGCGATGAAAACCAATAAATCGGCGCAGGAACAGGCTCTTGTGCCTTATTCCCGCAATGTGGCAGATACGAGCTTAGTCACCACTAATTCCTCGCTGCGGAATACTGTTTTTTTTAATCGCGGAAATCCTTTGTACACCATCGATTTCACTTATACCGATAATCAAAATAAAACCTTACTGACCAACGGATTTGAATCGCGGCAACTCACCAGTAAGGTCCTTAATCTCCGCTGGAATTTCAGCGGAAAGTGGTCGATACTCCTTTCTTCGGAAGAGCAGAACAAAGGCAAGTTTTCAGAGTTTTTCTCGACGACCGATTATAGCATTCACGCCTATATCGTTAACCCGAAACTGACTTTCCAACCCAATAACAACCTGAGGACTACGCTGCAGTACAATTACAAAGAAAAGAAGAATGCGCCTATTTACGGTACCGAGCAAAGCACCTTGCAGCAGATAGGAGCCGAGCTCACTTATAATTTTGTGGGGAAGGGGCGTCTCGATTGTTCCTTTAATTATATTGGTATTGCTTACAATCGTGATACAGAAAACTCGTCGCCACTGGAATTTGAATTGCTGGAGGGACTGCACAAAGGCACCAATTTTACGTGGAGCGTTAGCATCCAGAATCGCTTTGCCAACAATATGCAGATCAGCTTGAACTATCAGGGCAGGGCCGCAAACAAAAACACCCCCGTTCATAACGGAGGTGTTCAGGTGCAAATGCTATTCTGATTATTTGAGCTCTACAGTAGCAGAACCCAACAGGTAGCCATCCATGTAAGCTTCCAATTTGTAAGTTCCTTCTTTGAAAGTATTGGTGTATGGGTTGGCGTACATAATTACGTCAAGATCTCGGTTTTGGTAGTCAACATCTTGTCTTTCGCTGTATAACTGTTGTTTTCCGTCAAGAATGAAGGTAGTACCTCCATTATTAAATACGGTTCCTCCTGGTTCGGTGCAACGCATGTAAATCGTTTTCATACCAGCTCTTGCACCAAGGTTAGCGTTAAGGGTGAAAGCAAAACGAATTCTTTCAACGTTTCTTGGGTTCTTGGAAACACGCTCTGATTGTCTTCTCTGGCGAATACCTTCCGCTACCATGTCGCGGGCCAGTATTCTTGTGGCCAGTTTATTTTGTGCTTCAACGGCCTGGAGGTTGTTTTTCAGGTCTCTGTTAGAGCTGTTGAGTGTACCGATGGTGTTTTTAGCTTCGCCGTTTTCAGCAGTCAGCTTGGCGTTCATGGCCAACAACTCTTCGTTTTTCTTCTTGAGGTCGCGGATCTCACTTCTTAATTTCCAGAGTTCAGCTTTCAATTTTCTGAAATATTCCAGATCTCCTTCAGCTTCGTAGTTCTTAAGTTTTTCACGGAGTTTTTCGAGTTCGGCATTTTTTGCCTGGAGTTCCTGATCTTTTACAGGGTCACCTGTTTTTGCCTGATTAAGCAAATCCTGTGTTTTATTAAATTCTGCGAGTAATTTATCGTGTTTTTTCTGGGTGTCTTCCTTTTGCTGTTTTTCTACGATAACCAATTCAGATTTCTCGCTCAACATCAAACCAAAATATACGGAGGTAGCCAGTAAAATCGCGATAACGCCAATCAACGAACCCATGATAAGTCCGCCTTTCTTTTTCTTCTTTTCTTCCTCGTTGTTTTCCATAAAAATGATACTTGTTAAAGCCTCTCTTCGACAAATATACTTATTTTTGATCTTCTTGGTTACAATTATTTTTAGCCTAGTTCCGGATGTTTATGCTCAATCATTTGTTATCACTCGTTTTCCCCGATCACTGTGTCCATTGCTCAAAGTCATTACTGGCAGGAGAACACTTTGTTTGTACTACCTGTTTTCATCAGGTGCATTTCATGGACAATGACAGGAAAGTCGATGGGGCCATCGACCGCATTTTTTATGGGAAAGTGCCGGTTCAAAAAGCAGTTTCCCTCTTCTATTTTATTAAAGGAGGTGTCAGCCAGTCGCTCATCCATCAGCTCAAGTATAAAAACCGTACAGGTGTGGGACTCCATTTCGGGCAGATCTTGGGTCGGGAACTACGGCGCTGTGAAGCTTTTCATGATGTGGACGCAGTGGTTCCCGTGCCCCTTGGTAAAGGCCGGAAGCGAAAAAGAGGATACAATCAGAGTGAAAAAATCGCACGGGGCATTGCCCTCGAGCTGCAAAAGCCGCTGCTGCCTCATTATCTGCTGAGGGTGAAACAAAAGGCGAGTCAGACCCAACACAATAAATTCACCCGCTGGCAAAACATGCACGAGTGCTTTGAGCTGAATGAAAGGAGCAATAAGGATTTCAGACATATATTATTGGTTGACGATGTGATCACTACCGGGGCGACTATTGAAAGTTGCGCACGCGTGCTGCTGCAAAGGCAAAACATCAAGGTGTCGGTAGCCTCCCTCGGTTTCGCGCCTTTATGATAAAAACTCCCGCTCATTTCGTATGTTTGTTTGGTGAAAGCATTGATCCCTATTTTCTTAATTCTCCTGCTGCTGGGCTGCGCCCAGGTGGGTACCCTGAGTGGTGGCGAGAAGGATATTCTTCCACCTAAGCTTGTAAAGAGTTTCCCTGAAAATGGGGCGCTCAATTTCAACCAATCCAAAATAGAGCTCACTTTTAATGAATATGTGCAGCTCAACAGCATTCAGCAAAAATTGATTATTTCCCCGCCGGTTGGAGCTTTCCCGAAGGTGAGTGTAAAAGGGAAGAAAGTGATACTGACTTTCGACACGCTCTTTAGGGCGAATACCACTTACTCCTTCTTTTTTGGTGACGGCATTGTTGATTATACCGAAAGAAATCCCTGGGACAACAGCACTTTGGTGTTTGCTACCGGCAGCCGGCTCGATTTCCTTCAGCTATCTGGAAAAATTGAAAACGCTTTCGACGGACAGGCGGAAGAAGGTATGATGGTGCTCCTTTATCCGGCCGGACAGAATGACTCTATAGTGGCGAAGTCGCTGCCATCTTATTTTGGTAAAACCGATAAACAGGGGAACTACACCATCAAGAATATCCACGAAGGGGAATACCGCGCTTTTGCCCTTAAGGACATCAACAGCAATTATCTTTTCGATCAGCCAAATGAGAAAATTGCTTTTAATGGTGATCCAATCAGGATTTACGACAGTTTGAGTCACCTCGACATGGCTTCTTTTGTGCAGGATTACAAGCGCCAGTATCTCTCCACCAAAAAGCTGGTGAATGAGAAGCAGCTCGTGCTTTCTTTCAACAAGAAAAACCAAAGTGCAAAAGTGGATTTCGACAAAAGTAAGGTATACGCTGTGGAGCGTTATCAGGAGGGGGACAGTATGCTGTTGTGGTTGAAACCCGGAGAGCAGGATTCTATTGAGGTAAAGGCCAGCGCTGCTGGTTATGATGAAGCAAAAACTTTCTTCCCTAGAGAAGCAGGAAGCATCAAATCGCTTCCGCTACGCTTATACAAGGATCCTAAGCCGAATGGCGTTTTGCCTGGTGATTCTGTTTACTTCACTTTTTCCTTCCCTTTGCAATCGCTGAATACTTCGTTGATTGACTTGAGTCAGGATTCGCTGAAACCTACCTTTTCCTGTAATATCAGTGGTATCCGAAAAGTTGCCCTGAAAACCAATGCAGCGCCTGCAAAGGCTTGCAAGATAAAATTCCTGCCGGGCGGTGTGACCGACATTTATGGTCGCAGTAATAAAGATACCTTGAGTAGTATTTTCACCTTGTCGGATGAAAGTGCTTTTGGGATTTTAGCACTGGCTTTGGAAATCAAGGACGCGCCCTCCCTTCCTTTTGTACTGCAAATCTTTTCTGCACAAAATGAAATAGTGAAGGAAGAGCGTTTTACCTCGCCTAAAAAATTATTCAGCTACACTAATTTCCCGCCGGGGGAATACAAGATGAAACTCATTTTTGATATCAATGGGAATGGCCGCTGGGAGAGCGGTAATTATTACCTGAACCAGCAGCCGGAGAAGATTGTCATTTATGAGAAATCGTTGACCGTGAGGGCGAATTGGGAGATGGAAGTGGATTGGACAATATTACCAGAGTAATGCTCCGCTAAGTGTAGCGAAGCATAACTTGGCGGAATCTTTTCTTGAAGCTTTCAGCTTCTATTCTCTTACTTTTTCTCAATGAAAAAGTAACAAAAAATCAATAGCCAGTAGATGCTTCCGCCCGCCTCCTGGCTCGTGCCCCCGCACGAAGTTAGTAGCCCCCATTCCCTGAAGTACACTCGAGCTCGTCATTGCGAGATTTTTTGTACTCAAAAAACGAAGCAATCCCTTTTGTTCAAATAATTTTCACGTATGGGTTTCCCTCTCGGAGGAGAGGGGTGTGTTGGAAAGTGCGCGAGCAGGGAGATAGATTCTTATACATCCAATTGAAATGTATCCCCATCCATATACACCGGAAAAACTTTCCTGCATTGTTCCAATAGCTCATCATTCAAGGTAACAGTAACAATCTCCTCTTTCCCCGGAACAGCTTCTGCCACATATTTTCCAAGGGGATCAATGATTGAGCTGTCGCCTGAATAATCGAGGTTTTTACCATCGGTGCCAACGCGATTCAAGCCCAAAACATAGCATTGATTTTCAATGGCGCGGGCCAAGAGCAAGGATTTCCATGGATGACTGCGCACTGCAGGCCAGTTGGCGATGTACAGCAAAATATCGTATTCCTGTTTCACATTGCGGCTCCATACCGGAAAGCGCAAATCGTAGCAAATTAACGGACAGATTTTCCAGCCTTTCAGTTCAACGATGAGTCGTTTTTTGCCTTCGCTGTATTGATTGTTTTCACCGGCCATACGGAAAAGATGGCGCTTGTCGTAGCTTTCAAAAGAGCCGTCGGCACGCATCCAGATGAGTCGGTTGTAGTATTTCCCTTTTTCCTCGGCGATGAAGCTGCCGGTGATCACACAGTTTTTTTCTTTTGCTTTTTGCGTGAGCCACTGCATGGTTTTATCCTGCATGCTTTCGGCCAGGCGCTGCGGCTCCATGGAAAATCCGGTAGAAAACATTTCGGGCAATACGATAAGGTCGGCATTGTTGATTTTTTCCAGATGTGCATTGAAAATGGCAAAATTCCCTTCCGGATTTTCCCAGGCCAGATTGCTTTGCACCAGCGCTATATTGAGTTCTTTTTTCATATCACTTTACTTTTATTAAGCCTTCCACGCCTTTTTCCAGTGTTTCATCGGTTTTTGCAAAACAGAAACGGAGGATTTTATCGTCTCTGAAATTATGGTAAAAAACAGAAATCGGTATGGAAGCAATTTTATAATCAATGGTGAGTCGGTTGGCATATTCGCGATCATTTTCATCGGATAGATGCGCATAGCTCAACAGCTGGAAATACGTGCCTTCACAGGCCAACGGCTTGAATTTGGTTTGCTTTACGAGCGATAAAAAGTAATCTCTTTTTTGCTGGAAGAATGCATTCAATTCAAGGTATTTGTCTTTTTGATCGATATAATCTGCAACGGCATATTGCACCGGTGTGTGGATGCAATAGGTTTGGAATTGATGGCATTTCACGATTTCCTTCATGATATTTTCCGGCGCAATACAATAGCCGAGGCGCCAGCCGGTAACGTGATAGGTTTTCCCGAAGGAAGCCATTACGATGCTGCGCTCTGCCAGCGCGGGATAGCGACAAACACTTTCGTGCCTCTCACCATCAAAAACAATGTGTTCGTACACTTCGTCACTGATGATAATGATGTTGGTGTCCTTCACTATTTTTTCGAGCGCCAGCATATCTTCTTTCCGCAAAATACTCCCGGTGGGATTGTGCGGCGTGTTGATCATGATGGCGCGGGTTTTCGGGGAAATTTTAGACTGTACTTCTTTCCAGTCGACTTTCATTTCTTTCGTCAGCTGTGTACGCACAGGAACGCCGCCATTGAGCTTGATCCCCGGTTCGTAGCAATCGTAGGCAGGCTCAATGACTATCACTTCATCGCCGGGAAATACAATGGCAGAAAGCGTTGCGTAAATCGCCTGCGTTGCGCCGGCTGTAATTACAATTTCATTGATAGGATGATATTTTGCGCCGTATAATTCTTCCACTTTTGCTGCAATTTTTTCTTTGAGCAGCGGGAGTCCGGGCATTGGCGCATATTGATTTTTCCCTTCACGGGAATGCTGGTCCACCAGGGCAATCAGCTTGGGATCCACTTCCACATTGGGAAAACCCTGCGCGAGATTAACGGCGCCGTGCTGATTGGCGAGTCCGGTCATCACCGCGAAAATCGTGGTGCCTACGTTCGGTTGCTTGGATTGAAGAGGATGTCCGAAGTTCATATTACTGTATCAAAGTGCCTGATTTTTCTTCTCCTACTTTCAATGCATTGCATATTTTCACTGCTTTCACGCCTGATGAAATGGCTTTAAAAGCATTGTCCAGCTTAGGAATCATACCATCGGTGATTGTTCCATCGGCTTTATAATTTTCAAAATCCTGTTTGGTGATTTTGCTGATTAATGTTGAAGCATCTTTCGGATTTTTCATTACGCCATCCAATTCGAAACCGAGAATAAGTTGCGTGTCTTCCAGTTTTGCTAAGGCTTTGGCGACTTCCGAAGCGATGGTATCGGCATTGGTATTTAAAATATGCCCTTGTCCGTCGTGCGACAGCGGCGCTACAACAGGCACCAATCCCTGATTCATCAAGGAAAGCAGCAAATCGCCATTTACGGCATCTACATCACCTACCCAACCGAAATCATGTTCCCAACCGGTACGTTTGTGCGCCTGAATGAGGTTGCCATCTGCGCCGGTGAGTCCGATAGCATTCACTTTCAAAGCCTGTAAACCGGCAACAATATTTTTGTTTGCGAGTCCGCCGTACACCATCGTCACCACTTCCAAAGTAGCGTCGTCGGTTACACGTCGACCTTCAATCATTTTGCTTTCGATGCCAAGTTTTTTGCCTAGTGTGGTAGCGAGTCGCCCACCGCCATGGATCAAGACTTTCTTTCCTTTGATTTGCGCGAATGACGCAAGGAATTGTGTTAAGGAGCTTTGGTCTTCAATAATTCCGCCGCCGACTTTGATTACATTTATCATAGTGTGCCGAAGGTACGAAATATCCTATTTTCTTTATCCTTGGCTAAAGGACAAACCAGTCTTCACACGCAAATAATTTACAAATGGACAGGATACAGAAGGAAGAATCACTAATTTAGCAGCAAGGACCCATAGTTCAATTGGATAGAACAACAACCTCCTAAGTTGTGGATCCCAGTTCGATTCTGGGTGGGGCCACCAATTTTAAAACCCTTGTCCACCAAGGGTTTTATTTTTTGACCCAAGCCGAAAGTCGAACTTTCATCGCAATCATTTTGCATGTTATTTATAAGAATGAGCCAAAAGCCTATATCTAAAACCTCCCTGTCCCCATTTTCTTATTTCATCAACAATAGCCTCAAGTCTGTTCGACATGTTGTGGGCTTTTTCCACATCAATAAAACAAGGGCTTCCAGAAGATTCTGGGGGCTTTTTTGTCCCGTTTCTAACTTAGCAGAACCTGTTTCTCACATAGAGAATGAAAAAATGTTTGTTAACTTCATCGCTGTCAAACTAGACAAATGAGAAACAAAGTTCTATTATTAATTCTTTTGGTAATTTGTATTGATGGGTACGCACAGGAACTTACCTTGCACTATGAATCCGCCCAATTCAATCTTTCCAATAATCAGAAAAAACAGCTGGATTCACTGAGCAGGGAATTGAAGGACGCTGAAGAAAAACTTCAGGTAGTGATTACGGGTCATACCGATTCTATTGGGAATTTTTCGTTCAATAAAAACTTATCGCAGCAGCGGGCTAATGTAGTAAGAACCTATTTACAAAGCAAACAGGTAAAGGCGGATTACCTTGTTGAAAGCAAAAGCTACAGTGATCCGGTAGCGCTCAATCAGTCGGAAGCAGGAAAAGCCAAAAACAGAAGGGTAAATATTAAAATAGTTCTGCATAAGGAAAAAGTGCAACTACAGGTGCCGGTACAGGAATTTGTTCTACACAGTCAGAAAAAAAATGTACTTACCACTGCCAATGGATGTAAAATTACGGTGTTACCGAATAGCTTGCTTCTTAATGGAATGGAACTCGACGATACTGTACGATTTGAAATCACGGAGTACAATGACCCGGTGGATTTTTTAGCTGGCAGTATTCCGATGAGTTACAATGAAAAAGAAAAAACATTTGCTTTTCACTCTGAGCAGATGATGAAAATAGCGGCCTACAAGGATACCGTAGAGGTAAAGCTAAAAGATCATTCGTACCTGATTTTGAACTGTGATAAAATAGATACTGCTGGTGGTTTGAAATTTTATGAATTTAAGATGCCGCGCAAAAAATGGGAGGAAGTAAAGAAAGTAAAGGGAAAAGTGGAGCAGATAGAGGAAAAACCTGAGCTTGTGAACAAGGAACTAGATCTACCTGCGGCAGAAATTAAAAAAGAAAATAATTCTGCTACTGAGAAATCAACTGAAACTTCATCTGGAATTCTTACCCAAACTATAGCTTCCTCTGGAACAGACAGCAACACCCCTCAAGAGTTAAACACAACAATTGAAACTGCTGAACTGAAAATTGACACAGGCAGCATCAGGCGCAAAGATGAATTCCTGCTGATTCCCGACACAGGCAGTTTGCGGCGTAATAAAGATGACTTGTATGTAGATTATGCAGACCTCATAAGTCAATCTATTCAATGGCGTGCCTGTGATCATCTTGATCTTTTTGTGGAAGCAGGATTGGCATTTTCAAAAACAGGAATCCCCGTTCCCGAATACAAACCGAATACATTTGCTATACCTAAAACTTTCTATGAAAGATACTGCTCTTTTGATTTTGACGGTATAGACCCTAAATCAGATTCGACACCCTCCTATACAGTGCGCATAAAATGGAAAAAAAGGTTTTTACATAAACAGTTCCGTTTTCAAATCACAGAATTTCCTAAAAATCCTGAATACGAGTTTTTGAAGGATGTGCAATGGACCTTTAAATATTTCAATGATAGAAGTAAGGCCCTGGAGATTGTAAATTCTTCTGTTTCGGATTTTAAAATAAGTAATTCCGGACAGAATTATTACCTCGAATTAAAAACAAAAAACACCTTTTATAAATTTGAAATTTTCACAAAAACGAAGCTGGGTCTTTTACGAGGAGCTTTTCTAAAATACCAAAAGGCAAGAGATGAGAGAATCAAAGATTTGAATAGCAGGTTGAGAATGTATATCAAAGAGCAAAGCATCAGTGATTACTTTTACATGAGGTACTTCCTTGATGGCATATTTGCTTCACGTAGCTGTAATGGCAGCCCATGCGTAAGTAAGTGCGGAGACTATCCTTACTCCACAGATCATTTGACATGGCGGGATCATTTTAACAGTCACCTTCCTGAAATGGAAGCTTTATTCAATGAAATAAAAGCAAATAAAGCGAAATTTCAGCAATGTATTTGTGGCTGTTCATACAAATGGCAATACAACAAACCTTGTGGCGGAGCCAATGATTTATCGGAAATATATGTGGGCTTCGGAATATACAATTTTGACGTATTATTTGAATTAACAGACAAACAGAAAATAAAAAATCCTGATTTTAAATTGCCCAATGGACAAAAGGTATCTCCCGAAATAATGTATTCCATCCTACCAGGAATCAATGGTTTGTTGTATCATGAAACACCGTCACTGTTATCTCTTGTGCCGAAAAAAATCAACATCATTTATTTCACTGATATCAATGGCCACCATTATAAAACCATTATTGATCTACTCAAAAACGAAACTCCGGATGTTGGTCCTCTCATCGTCAAGGACATAACCGACAAAGCAAAAAACATCGAATCGCTGAAAAAAGAGTTACTCAGGTTAAATTAATTTACAATGCATTTTCCAGCAACAGGAAATGTACAAAGTTTGTGCGAAAGCTCCTAGTGGAAAATAGGAATAGACCTCTATTTTTCCTTTTCGAGTATATTATTAATCGAATTTATAATTATAGCTAAAGAGTTCGACCATCTGCGGGCTTGTTCCACGCGGTAAAAAGAAAGAAGTGCTTGCAAAACAAGCACTTCTTTTGTTTTCAGGCAGTTATACTTTCCTGCTTCCTATTGATAGGGATCATTAGGAATCCATAAAGAAGGCTTTTGCTTCGCTATGCTGAAGCAAAAACGAACAAAAGGGGCAATTTGCTTCGCTAATTCAGGAAAATCGGACAGGATTGACACGGGTTATTATTCGAACATCAGTCTTTTAAATTAAGAAGCGTAACCCCCCACTCCTTAAATATTATCGGACTTCATTTTTTGAAGATAAAATTGAGGGACCATCGCAAAACAACAATGGTATGGGAAGAAAGCGCCTGATAATATGCGTTAGTTTTTTTGTTTCAATTAAAAATCCGTCGTGCCCGTATAAAGAACAAATTTGCTCCAGCCACGCTACAGGAATATGTTTGTATAAATAACTTTGATCTTCTAAAGGAAAAAGGATATCGGTATCAATATTTATTAAAAGAGTATTGATATTCAGATGATTTAAAGCGCTCACTATATCTTCTCTTCCCCTGCCAATATTATGAGTATCCATCGCCTTCAATAAAGTATAGTAAGAATATGCATTGAATCTTTTTACCAATTTTTCACCCTGATAACGCTGATAGGATGCCGCCTTAAAATGATTTATTTTATCTAAATCTCCTTTTTCTTCCTCCACCTGTGTATTGTTATATGTTCGATGATTCCGGTATGACAGCAAGGCAATACTCCTTGCTGCCTTTAATCCTTGCACGCCCGATAGTGGTGACTGATTTCCCCAAGTTACATCTGCTTCAATTGCCATTCTTTGCGATTCGTTAAATGCAATTCCCCATGAAGAATGTTTTGCACTGGTAGCAATTAAAATAAGATTTTCAAATCGCTGTGTTTCAGTAAGCGACCACTCCAAAGCAATTTGTCCTCCCATAGATCCTCCTATCAACACTTTTATTTTTTCAATCCCTAAATGATCGGCAAGCAATTGCAAACTTTTAGCAATGTCCTTTATCGTAATCAATGGAAAAGAATGATAATAAGGCTGACCGCTTTCAGGATTGATACTGAGCGGACCGGTACTTCCGTAGCAAGATCCTAAATTATTGGCAGAAACAATGAAATGATCTTTCGGATTAAACAAATCATTTTCACCAAACAAACCTGCCCACCAATCAAAGACATCAGCATTACCTGTAAGAGCATGGATCACCCACACCACATTGGATTTACTTTTATCAAAAGACCCCCTAGTGGTGTAGGCTATTTCCAATCCTTTAATTACAGCACCTCTTTCCGTATAGAAATCAGAATCATATTTAAATACATATGAAGTCATTAATTCAAAGGAGCTACATTGTTTTTATTTAATTCTAAACTTCCTTTTACTTTTTCAAAGGCCTGTTCAAAATCTGCCTTGATGTCTTCAATGTGTTCAATACCTACCGAAACTCTTAGCAAGTTAGGAGTAACACCCGCGGCCAATTGCTCATGCTCACTCAACTGCTGATGTGTGGTTGCAGCAGGCTGAATGATCAAGGTTTTAGCATCCCCGACATTTGCAAGATGACTCGTCAGTTTTAAATTATCGATAAATACTTGTCCTTGTTTTTTATCGCCTTTAATTTCAAAAGAAAGAACTCCTCCAAATCCGTTTTTTAAATATTTTTTTGCGAGCAAATGGTAAGGACTGCTTTCCAATCCGGGATAATTTACTTTCTCCACCAGAGGATTTTTCTCTAACCATTGTGCCAGTGCCAGCGCATTTTCAACATGGCGTTGCACACGAAAAGAAAGAGTTTCTAAACCCTGAAGCAAAAGAAAAGAGTTAAACGGACTGAGCGACGGACCAAAATCACGCAAACCTTCTACCCTTGCACGAATAGCAAAAGCAATATTTCCAAAAGGGCCACTGCTGCCAAAAACATCCCAGAAATTTAATCCGTGATATCCAGGCGAAGGTTGGGTAAACTGAGGGAATTTTCCATTGCCCCAATTGTAATTTCCTCCATCCACAATGACTCCACCAATGGAATTACCATGTCCACCAATCCACTTGGTGGCAGATTGTACTACTACGTTTGCACCATGATCCAGCGGACGGAACAAATATCCAGCTGTACCAAAAGTATTATCGACAATCAATGGCAAGTTGTGTTTTTTCGCCAAACCCGAAATCGCTTCAAAATCTGGAACATTGAATTCTGGATTACCGATAGTTTCCAAATAAATAGCTTTTGTTTTCCCGTCGATTTTTTCTTCAAAGGCGGCAGGAGAATCTCCTTTGGCAAAACGCACATCAATGCCTAATCTTTTAAAAGAAACTTTAAACTGATTGTGCGTACCGCCGTATAAAAAAGAAGTAGACACAAAATTATCGCCTGCTTCCAGAATATTGTTTAGTGCAATGAATTGCGCCGCTTGTCCCGAACTTACGGCCAAAGCTGCCAATCCTCCTTCCAGTGCCGCAATTCTTTTTTCAAATACATCCGTAGTCGGATTTTGAATACGTGTGTAAATATTCCCGAATTCCTTCAGCGCAAATAAATTTGCTCCGTGTTCAGAATCTTTGAAAACATAAGAACTTGTTTGATATAAAGGTACGGCACGCGAGTGCGTTACGTCATCGGCTACTTGTCCGGCATGAAGTTGTAAAGTTTCAAAGCGGTGTTTATTGTTATTATTTTGTTGTTGTGACATGATTTTTGAATTTTAAATTTTTATAAAAAAAAAGCCCTTCTGGATAGTCATTACAGAAGGGCTTTATTGAGTTAATAAGTATGAGCTATGTGGCCTTCCTGTATAAAGAAAGACTACAATATTGTGTGTTTATTTTTTGATTGTGTGACATAAATTATTTGACTTTTAAATTGCTGTTACTATTAATCACGATGAAAAACCACTCATTTCACCTAACTGCTCTTGTAAATCCGTCCATTACTTTTTTCAAGCACTCCTTGCTACGGACTCGCGAAGCAAATGTTGAGCTGTTGTGGCACTTCTCTATTTTTTGTTACCCACAACAATAGTATTTCGTACCGAAGGTGGAAAAAGTGACAGCATCAAGTTTACAGCTCCGAGACGTCTCCTTTTTCAATTGATATTTTTTTAGTTTATTCATCTGTTTTATATTTATCCTATAGACTTAATAGACAAATATCAATCTTTTATTATCACTTTCCAAATAAAATAGGAAATAAAAATCAAAATCCCTGATTATGAATGGAATAAAAAACAATAAATTTATTTAACGAGTAAAGATAACTTGGGCAGGTACCTTGATTGAAATAAGGGACTTTGAAACTTTTGTATGTAGCCATATAGATGATTTTCTATAAACATTAGGCAATAATGTCAACGTTTCCAACCATTGCTCCATCTGGTAGTACTGGCGAATTAAGAATGGCATTAGCAGTCAAATAGACCTTTGTCAAAGTTGTCCAGGCTAAATTACCTACCGCTTCGCTCATGCCTCGCTAAAATATTTTAAATTTGATGAAAGACTAGGCACTCATCCTCATATATTTTGTTTGAACGTTCTGGGTGGGGCCACTACTAAATCAGAATGAGTGTGAGAACGACCATACTCATTCTGATTTCTCAAAATGCACTCCCATAAATAGTTGACCGGGATATATTTAAAATATACTTTTGAACCGGATGAAAACACTACTTTTCATAGCATTTTCGACATTACTTTCCTTTGTTAGCTGTAATACGAATACACCATATACTATTGCGCAGGAGAAAGTAAAACGTGATTCTTTATTGCTTGATAGTTTATCAAAACTACCTTCAACAAAATTTTCGAATGCATTGCAATTTGAATCTAAAGAGGTGAAAAAAGCGATAGAAATTTATGTTCAAATTAGAAAAACCGATTCTACTACATATTGGGCAAAACAGGCGGATATCAGACTTCGGTTTTTAGAGGGACAAGCAGCGAAAAAAGAATTTATTAAGAAGATATCTGATACTTGGAGGTGGGAATGGAAAGGAACCAATTGGGGGAAATTCGAAACACCTGAAAAAGGTAAACTGGAAAGGCATTTGGTAATAAAAGAAAATTATGAAATTGAATTCTATGAGAATGGAAAGTTAATAAGGAGTGACACTTTTGATTTAAAATCAAATAATGAATATACCCGGGATAAATATTTACTTGAATTGAAATCAAGTAAAGAAATTTATTCTCTTTGGTACAATGGCATTCGACTAACACTCTCTGAACCCGATTGTGTGTGCGGTTGCTTGACTAATGAATATTTTAGAAAGTGGAAAAGGGATATGTGATGATTTTTAATCTCCTTTTTACACTCCCCTATAAGAAAAAGAAAACACCCAAAAATCCTTATCCTCAATTTTCTTAACATTCACGAAACCAAGTCCGCTAAGGTGTTTGATAAAATTATCGCTGGAGAATGAAGTGGAAGGACTTAACCTGATAAATCCTGTTATTTCATTGTTGCTGATGAAAAAGTCGAAGCCTTTGGCGTGCAAAATTTCTTTTTCGAAAGGAATTTCAATATCAGTTTCCCATGCATAAATTCCGGTAAACTGAGTCGGAATATTGAGCATTTGATATTTTCCATAAGGCATGCGTTCAGATAAATACTGGTTGTTTTTTTTCAATATATTGACTGCAACTGATAAATCCGGATAAGCCTTGTTAATGCCGACTTTAATCCCTGTATTACCAATAGAAAAAGGGGCCATGCAAAAATCTTCAATCTCCGTTTCTTTGAAATGAATGCCTTCACGATTTGACCATTTTAATTGATCCACTTTATACATGGCCCAGGGAGATTCAGAATTAATCAGCTTGGGCGAAAATTCTATTTTGAAGCGTTTCACTTGCAAGGTCGCCCAGCATTGCGGATGAATCATGTCTTTAATCTCCTCTACCGAATAAGTCTGACCACTGTAGTAAAACATGCGGCTGAACCGATTTAAGAAATCGTTTGGTAAAGTATCGGCTTTCCCTTCCAAAGGCTTTAAGTAGAAGTTGTAGATTTCAGCAGCAAGATCAATGTCTTTTCCTGATCGTGCGATTTGTTCTTCAATGTCTTCGGCGTAATAATCGAGTTTGAGCTTGTACTTTTTGTTTAAACGCTTAATAAAATCCAGCACTTCATGATCATCGCCTTCTCCAATAAAATTATTCAGGATGCCATTTGCCTTTAAGGAGCTTAAGGTATAAGCGATATCAAAATATTCCTTTCCGGTTCCTTTAAAGGAGTTTTCATCAAATTCGGGAAAGGTATTTTTAATAGGATGATACGAAGTAAATGCGGTGTGAATTACAGTGAATTTTCCTTCCTTGAGTTCGCAGGGCGTGAGATTGATTCCAATAGCATTTGCCGATGGTTTGAATTGAATAGGAGTGTAGGCTGCTAAATCAATGGAATAGAATTTTTCATGAGGAGCACCTCCACTGGGCTGAATATTTTTTGCGATGAGTTGCGACAAAATAGAATCACTCATGAAAAAACGAGTTTCTTTTTGCAATGCATCTTTTCCTACTAATGATGTCAGCGGAAGAGAATAGAAATTGATGCTGGGAGGAATTGTATATTCTTCACAGGAACAGGTTGTATGGTTGATGGATTTCCTGCGGACTTCTTCCTGTATCCTTTCAAATTCGGCTTTGTCGACGGAAGTGCTGGCTAAATCAGCAGCTGTGGAGTGAGCAAAAAAGACATTGTTTTTACTGGTGTTCCGGTTGTTTTTAAAATCCAGGTGGACAGTAAAATTTCCGCTGATGGTAATATCAGAATTTTCATTGATGACGATATCTGAAATGATTTGATCATAGTTACCAGAGACGATTCTAAGCCATAAGGCATTTCCCTTCAAGTCATACTTTAGCACAAAACCTTCCAAAGCTTTTCCATCTTTTCCGTACAATTGCTTAAAGCCCTGAACCTCATTATTGGCTAGTGTTACCGACATTTCATAGGCGCAGCCACTTAAATATAAGAAGCCATCACGTCCCACTTTCATTTGCTTCAAACCAACATATTCGGTGGTGTGCCATTTGTCGGTTATTTTTTGCAGCCAGGATATCTCTCCGTTTTTGTTACAGCTGGCTACGAAGATATTTTTTGTCTTTTTTGAAACGATGTATTTCGAATGATTTTCAAAGCGCAAAGTATCCCAGAATTCTCCTGCGAAATACAAACGATCTTTTGCATCAATAGCGATAGTTTGAATGTTGCATCCGCTTTTTTGTTCAGGTTGTAATGTCCATGTCAGATTACCATCCGGAGTGAAGCTGGCCAGGAAAGAATTGTTCTTGCTTCCTCTGGATTGAAGAGAATCCTTCTCTATTTGAATTCTTTTTTCGAATACACCTGCGAGGTAATAATTTCCTTTTTTATCTATTGCACTTCCAACGGCCATATCTCTTCCTTCCCCGTTAATTTTTTTAATCCAGATTTGATTTCCCGAAGCGTCCAGTTTTCCCGCCAGTATGGAAGGATCATTAAGAATTTCGTTTTGTTTTCTGATTTTGATGATTTGCGTTCCGCTGAAATAAATATTGCCCTTTCGATCCACGCTGGCCGAGCCGATTAAAAATTCATCCCCTCCTGAAATAACTGTTTTTACCCATAATAATTTCCCGTCGGGATTGTATTTCGCCACGAAGGCGTGTTCTTTTTGTTCGGGTGTAAACAGTACTTCCGAAGCGCTATCTGTAGAGGTGAAAAGACATTGATTGCGGATTCTTCCGAAAACAATGAGATTGCCCTTATTGTCTAAAGTGATGGCTGTTGCGTAGACAATGCTATACCCTTCTTTTTTACCTTTTAACTGAACAGCATTTTTCCATACAAAACCACCTTTCTGATCCAATCGGCCAACCACGGCTATTTTCCCGTTTCCTTGTTCCTGATGAGTTGCTACGTAAATAGCACCGTTTTTATCATTGGTGATATTGACGTGTTCGTTAATGCCCACCGAATAGGTTGTGTGCCATTTTGCTGATATAGCCAGGTACACGGAATCTTGTGCAGATAGCTTAATGCTTGCGATAAGGCAAATGATAGAAAGAATGATGTGCTTTTTTCTCATGCATCAAATTTGCAGCAATTCTGCTTAGCAAGCAATGCGGATTTATTATTCGTATCCCCTTGTCGATTATTTGGAGCTGCAAATAATCAATAACCCATCACGAATAATAAATGTTTGTTGACCGGCATTTAAAATAGCTGCAAATTTGATTTCATATGAAAGGATTAAAAGCAAAAATCATTGTTTTCTTTTTAGCACTCAGCGCATTTTACAGCTGCTCGGAGGAAGTTGACCTGGAGCAAAAAATTAAGGAAATACAAGAGGCCGAAAAGAAAAGCTATCGCAAACCCTGGGAGGGAGTGAGCCCTTTTGTGTTAGAGGGGAAAGTAGGTTTTCACAGTGAAAAGGGTTCCGACATTCCTGCTATTTATGAGGATGTAAAAGTGCCAGAAGGAAATTATACAAAATTGATCCTGGTGAAAAAGGAAGATAAATGGGGAACTATCAATTTAACTGGTCACAGAGTCACGCCTTTTCAATACGACGACATTGCAGTTTTTTATTACGACGGCGCTTCTTACATGTACAACACGCAACTCCTGGCTAAAACCAACGACAAATGGGGCTTGGTTGATATTTGGGGAAGGTCAATCGTTCCTGCTGCATACGATTCCATCGCGTACTTTGGCTGGCTTAACGATTGCGTTAAAATTAAAAACGACAATCTCTATGGCATCTACGATTATAAAAAGAAGAAAGAAATAGTTTCTCCGGTTTATGATGATATAATTAGCGGAGCACACGCATACAATGAGCGAAGCGAGGTGAGGGAAACCTATCTTGTCGCTAAAAAATCCAATCATGTAGGAATGGTCAATCTCAAGGGGAAAATGCTCATTCCTTTTAAGTACGATAGTATTTCCAATCATTTCAATGCTGGTGCTACAAAGGTGAAATTAAATGGAAAGTGGGGAGTAGTAGACACTTTCGGACATGAGGTTTTCCCTGTACAATATGATGATATACAAGGATATTCTATTTCTGGTTCCGCCAGGGTTTATTTAAATGGAAAATGGGGCGAAGTGGGCAAAGGCGGGAAGGTGATTATTCCTATTGTGTATGATTCTATTTATCCTGCACGATATAATGATGGTTTAATTTATAGGTATCGAATGGTGGTGAAAATAAAAGACAAATACGGAGTAATTGATACTGCCGGAAAGGTTTTATTGCCTGTGAAATATGAAGATCTACCACGGGATCAGTTCGGAAATATTTATCAGGATATAGCGTCTACAAAAGCGAAATTAAATGGCAAATGGGCTTACATCGATAAAAACGGTCGCGAAGCAACACCATTCAAATATGATGAAATTGAAAATTCATACAGTAATTTAATCTCTGTAAGACTTAATGAATACTGGGCTTTAATCAACACTAAGGGAAAAGAAATCACGCCATTTAAATACAGCGAAATCCAAAATCATTATGAAGTAATGCTTTGCAGCGTAAATGAAAAATGGGGCGTTCTTGATACTGAAGGAAAAGAAGTTACTTCTTTTATCTACGATGAAATCACTTATTTCGATGGCAATAATATCGCGGTGCGCTTGAATAAACGCTGGGGATTTATTGATAAAAAAGGAAATGTGCTCATCGCTCCGCAATATAAATATGATGCTGTTGAACCTTTCCGAGATGGCATTGCCGCCGTGAAGAAAAATGAAAAATGGGGTTTTATCAACGCCGAAGGAAAACTTATTGCACCTATCAAATACGATGCATTTTCACGGGATCATTTGGGTGATAAAATCAGTGTATCAATAGGAGAAAAATGGGGCGTGATAGATGCTACAGGAAAAATTATTGAGCCCGTTATACATAGTTATGATCCTTTGATGGAAGGGTGTTAAACACAAAATTTACAACATGAAAACTTCTAAAAAATTAATGCTGAGTATTGGAATAGCCTATATTCTACTTATTGTTCTGGACTTTTTAGACAGGGAATTATATCCGAATCTTTTTTTTGCGCCAACATTGTTTAGTCTGGCGATCAATGTTTCGTTAAAAACCAGTTTTATCAAACAAGTGGCTTTTACTATTCTATCTGTTTGCATTTTCATTTTCTCATTTTTTATCGTCATGATCAACGCCTATTACGGACCAAAACTGGGCTTTGTAATTTTAGGGACGACTATTGGTGCCTTGCTGGAAATAGTGACATTTTCCTGGCTGTACAGTGGCATTTCCAAGCTTACAATAAAACATTTGTGGCTGGGTTTCATTATCGGCGCCTTGTCTTTTTCCATACCCATTATTTTGATTGGAGATTATCACTTTTTTGGAAATGCATTTTGGTATTCTGGAGTTGCTTATGTGATTTTCAACATCTATAAAACAAATGAAAAATGAAATGGTTTATAATCGTTCTTCTTTTTCTTGTGGCTACCGTTGTAATTCTGCAATCGTTTGTATTTGATCATTTGGAAACCAATATTGAAGATCGCAATTTTCAATATAGTGAAGAGCTGGGCTGGGTAAACTGGAACCACGCTTATCCAAAAGGAACTATTGAGAGCTATTCTGCTTTGCAACAATTAAACAAAAGCGCAACAGATTCTTTCTCCTTCACCTATTCACAAAAAATGAAATTTAAATTCGGGAATTCTGCTGTTGTTGCCGAGTATAAAGAATGCCGATTGATTAAACCGCACCTGACGCTTAAAGAAGGGCAAGAAGTTTTTATGGAGATGTTCAAATCGGTATCCAATTCATTTGAAAAAATGCAGGGGGAATTCCCATTCAATGTCATTTCCGACTCCTATAATTCGTCATTCAGGGAAGGCGATTTGATGGGAAATATCATTTCCTGTTATTGTGCAATTTCCAATACCCAGGTCAATGAAATAAAAAATAATTTAACTCTTTATGATGCTGAAAAATCACTGGAAATATATGAAAGGAATAATCTGAAAAAGATACAATGGGAAGGTGTTATGATCAAGAGTAAGAAGTATAATAAATTGCTTTGCGACCTTCAAAATATTATTGACATGTCAAACCAAAAGCATTCCTCTTTATCCCGGGTAATGTCTCGGGAAGATGGCTTGTATATGGAATAACAAGCGATCTACAACATGTAAAATTTATTCTTCGGATAAGAATAACTTAAAAAGCATTTTCCCGGTTGATGGAAGTTCACCCATTTCGGAAAAATCTCCGTCCAGCAGCCTTCCATATAATCGGTCAACACATTTTTGCTGAGTAGCATTTTATTGATCTGACTGCCTTTTTCGTAAATAAAAAGAGTTTCTCCAATGACAATAAATTGCCGGTTTTTCAAAGCAAAAGGAGTTATCCATTTTATAGGACCTAATTTCGTTTTTTGATTGTAGCAGAACAGAGAATCATTTTCGAAATACACAGTGATTCCACCGTTTTCCCATGCTTTCAATTTGGACGGATTAAAAGAAGTGCTGAGATTTTCCAGGCGTTGATTGAATATTTTAAGCGCTGTTTTAGGTTTTAATTTTCCTTCATCGTAATAGAAAGATTGCCAGTCGGGAGCGGAAAAATAGAGAATTATTTTTGCCAGATAATCCTGCGTTATTTTTTGTACCAAACCGTTGATGTGACAATAATATCCCGACTTATACCTGAACATTCTGATTCCGGTATCATGACCCATCCATTCCGCAATCATGATGTCGAGATATATTTTCTTTCTCTGAATTTTTCCTGATTTTATAAGGGTTTCGGCATAATCATTTAAGTTCTTCACCAGAGAAGAAAAATACAAATCGGTGATGTCATTTTTATATCTGTAGGTCACTTCAATGTTTACATTTTCAGAAGTAAAGGAATTGGAGCTTAACTCAGGCGTTGCATAAGAAAGTGAGAAGATGAAAGAGAAGAATAGGAGTGTTAAATTTTTCATTTTAATGCCAATCGTTAATTTTTTCTGCGAGTTTCCTCACGTCGTTTTGGTAAAAGCTTCTGAAAAAGAGCTCAGGAAATTCTTTTCGAATGTAAGCCATTACTTCCGCATGCCTGTTATTTATTCCTCCACCCGTGCTTACATTCCTGGTTCCTGTGAAATCCGCATCAACAATATGTTCTTCCAGATAATATATTTCGAAGTCCGTTTTCTTCTTTCGTGTAAATCGCAGCTGCTTCTTTAATTTGCCATCTTGAAAGTATTTGTAATCGAAAACCGAGTCGTTGATCATAGTGAGTTCGTTTATCTGAGGGAAAAAATGATAATCATAATTAGAAAAATCAGTGGTGCCATGCACATACCAGTAGGATGAAAATTGCAATTTATTGTTGAGCACTTTTATCTTATAAGACTGTCGGAGATCTGTTGTTTTAAATTCAAAAATAGAATCGTTGCTGATGATAGTATCCGTACGATCGGAATAAAAAATATAGATATGGTCTCCCTGATGCATTTGACTAATATTATTGCTCAAAGTAAAACCATCTGCTTCATGCTGAATGAGAAATTCCTGTTCGACAATACCTGCTGTATATAAAATGGTTTTTTCTCCCACAATGCTGCTGTACGGCGGAGCTTCTATTGTTTGATAAGTGCGTTCGATATACAATCCATTCAGCAAGCTGTCTTTAATACAAAAAGATTCTTCACGCTGCATGGGCAAATGTTTATCAATGAAATAGAATTTTAGGTCTATTTGTCCTTCTAAGGCACCGTGCAAAAAATGACAAGAGGAAATCAAGGGGAGTTTTTCTGTGTTAACCACATTTTTCAGCTTGAAATTTTTGCTGACACGATAGCTCTTCCATTCACCATGCCTAAGTCCTTCGGTATAATGGGCGTACTGCCCGGTAGAATATTCCTTGTCTTCATTGCACGATTCCGGACTCAGAAATTCCCATGTTCCGTTTCTTTTACCGTATTTGTATTCACCTGTAATAATTAATTTCTTTTCCTGAAAAGCTTTAAAAACACCATTGGGCAAGCCTTGTTTATATTCCAGAGAAGCTGCCTTGTTTTTTTTCTGCATAAAATATCCAATCTCCTTCTCTTAATCCATCAAGATATTTTCCCTTCTTGTACGAACCGCATCTGAACTTATAAGCTGCGGTATCCGACATTTTTATAAAATCATCCATGGAAATATCCGAACGACACCTTCGTACATCATCCGGAGGAATAATATCGGGCGAAACCGGAAGTGAGTGGCGATTCCAGTCTCTGTCGAAAACATCATCGCTAAAAACCGAACCCGCCTCTTTCCATTCACCATTTCTTTTGCCTTTCAGGTATTTTCCTTTGCTGACAAAACCTTCGCCTCTGTTGTAATAAAATTCCCATTTCCCTTCTCTCAAACTATCTACATATTTTCCTCGACCCCAAATGGTATCTTCCCCGGAAACGTGATACACCTCCGTCACTACCTGTGCAGAAGCAGTAAAAACAAAAAGAGAAAATAGTGAGAACAATATAAATTTCATAGTGAGGCTTTTTCCAGTCGGCAGGGCTAATATAGTGTCTGGAAAAGAATATTGCAATAAAGATTTGAAGTGGTAGCAAAACAAAAAGGCTCCCTTACGGAAGCCTTTTCTCATCTTAAAACGTCGAACAAATTATTTTTTCGCTACAACAGCGATGTCAAGTTGAATATCATCCGACAAAACCATGTCTTTCATGAAGTGCACCCATGCTACATCGTATTTCTGGCGGTTGAAAACCAGTTTTCCTTTGGCAGTGATGGTGCCGTTGTTGTTTTCCAGCGACTGGATTTCCAGGGTTTCTTCGTTGGTTTTTCCACGAACAGTCAGGTTTCCTTTAGCTGTATTGCCGCTCACGGAAGTGATGACAAATTTTGCTGTCGGGAAAGAATCTGTTGCGAAGAAATCCTTGGTGCTTAAGTGTTTCACCAGGTCGGTAGCTCTGTGACCATCTTCCTCTTTATAAGAAGCTGAATCCAAAGGATAGATTCCTGTCATGTCCACTTCAAATTCACCACCTGCAAGGGCGCTGTCGCCAAAAAGGAGGGAACCGCTTTTGAAGTTTACATAGCCGTTGTGACCGTAAACGCCGGCTACTTCGCCTTTCCAGTTTACTTTCGATGCTGCTACATCGAGAGTATAGGTTGTTGTGCTGTCGCTGCTTGTTGTTGTTTCCGCAGTGGTAGCAGACTCTCCGCAGGAACTAAAAAAGATTGCCGTAAGGGCAAATGCTGATAATAAGGTTGTTTTCATATTTGTAAAGTTCAGTAATTTCCGACAAAGATATAAATTAATTGTATGTACAAACAATATTTATACAATTAATTTTTAAAGCACTTCGGCCACGGTAAACCAATAATCGAAAAAAGGCTTTTATTTTTTGTTTGGTGAGCGCTGGTGTAGGGGGCTTCACTACATAGGAATTAGCGCCGGCGCGGTAGCACTCGCTGATTAGTTTAGCTGAAGAAATCTCGCTGAGGATGACAACGGGAATAGTATTGTGCTCAGGATGGGTCTTCACTTTTTGCAATACTTCAATGCCATTAAGTGGAACCGAGTTGGAACTGATTATAATGATGGAGGGTTTGTCATGCTCCAGCGCGCTTAAAAGTTCATCGCTGTAGGAGAAGAAGTGCAAAGGAACATCGATTGCCAATTCCCGGAAGGTAGTTTCTGTGATGTAACGATCGTCGTTGTCGTTTTCCAGCATCCAGATAGAAGTATTCATAATACCATTTTAATGATGCGGATAATTAAAAGTAAAAAATTCCTTTCACTTTTTGTTTCTCTTATCTTCGTCGTGAATTGACCCCGAAATTATTTTTTGATATTCCGGGTGACCTTTTTATCGCTGACCCATTAAGTGGAAGAAATATTGTATGTCTGATCAGGAAATTATAGCATTGATTCAAGCCGGGAAGGAGGATAGAGCTTTACTAAAGCTCTATAAGAATTACGCCCAGGCCGAATATTTCCTGCGCAGCAATGGCGCCAGCAGGGAAGAGGCTTTGGATGTTTACCAGGATGCTTTGTATATCCTGTGCAAAAAGGTGAAGGAAGGTGATTTCAAACTCACTTCGCAGTTGAGCACTTATTTGTACAGCATTTGCAAATACATTTGGAAGGACCAGCTGGTGAAGAAGAACCGCCAAGTTTCTTTTTCTTTTGATGTACATGATGAAAGTGTGGATTACGATGGGGAGGATAATGAAAAGACGAGTCTGGCCGAAAAGGCTTTGGAAAGTATCGGCGAAAAATGCTGGGAGCTTCTGAAAGCCTTTTATCATGAAGGATTGAGCATGGCCAGCATAGCATTGAATTTTGGTTTTGCGAACGAAAAGTCGGCAAAGAACCAGAAGTACAAATGCCTGGAAAAAGCCAGGGACAATTACGAAGAACTCGCACAAAAATTAGCAGGACAATGAGACCTAGCTTAGAAGAAATGGAACAGATCGATGCCCATCTCCGCAAGGAGATGAGTGGCGAAGAGCTGCGTGCTTTTGAAGCTAAGCTGCAAGGGTCACCGGAGTTGCAGTTGAAAGTAAATTATCAGAAAAATCTCTTTAAAGGCATCGATCGCAAAGCCTTTAAACAGAAGGCGAACGCTTCTTTCCATAAGTTTAAATGGATAAGAAAAATGTGGATCATTGCCGCAATTTTCGTGGGGATTTTATTGATTGCGATTCTTTGTTTTATCCTGATGATGGCTCCTTCCCCGGTACATCACGAAACTTTTGAACCGGAAGAAGAGCAGGAAGAAATTTCTACTACTTTACTTCAACAGCAGGAAGAAAAAACAGTGCATCCTGAACAGCACGAAAAACCACGTTTGCAGGAGGCCACTGGTGATACAGCAACATTTGATGTCGCCCCTTTGCAGAAAAACGATAGCGCTGTGTTTTCGAAACCGGCGAAGAATAAACCGGAATCTATTCAAACCTATCACCCACAGCCCCGCGGTGCCGATACTTTATGGTCGGGAAAAAACGAGCAGGGCGAGTCGGTAAACATGCTTATCGCGAAATTTTCGGTGGCACAGATGTATTCTCTCATGCTGCTTGAAGATGGAACGGTTTCTTCCAACATTCCTGATATCAATGGAAAGGTTTGGATGTGGAATGAAAAAAAGACAAAACTCATGATCAGCACGCAGTACTATAGTGTGAAATGGGTGGAGAAGGACAAGAGCTTTAAAGTGAAAATTCCTCTTAAGGACGGCACTTTCAGTTTTGTTGTTAACGCCGGCGCCGATCCTAGGATTAATAATGGGGTGAAGATGCAAATGAAGGTGAAAGACAAGAAATAATTTTCCCACGCATGTCATGAGGGTACTCCCGAAGGACCTATCGTCATTACTTTAATCCAATGATTTTGATATTCTGGGCGATAGGTCCTTCGGGAGTACCCTCAGGATGACATGCGTGGGAAAAGCAATGATTTTAAAGGCGCTGAAAAAAAATAAATTTCTCTGGGGACCTTTTGCTACTTCCTCCATTAACCTGGAAATAGCAATACTGAAATTTATGAAACGCACAACTTTACTTTTTCTCCTTTCTCTCGCTACATCAGCCTTTGCGCAATCTCCTTCTTTGCAAAAGGTAGTTGCACCCGATCGCTTTTCGGATGCGTTTTTCGGCTATACCACCGCCATTTCCGGCGACGTGGCGATAATAGGTGCCGAAGGAAATTTAACCGATGAGGAAAATACTGCCAACCTTGAAGAATCAGGTGCGGTATACGTCTACGAGAAAATCAATAAATCCTGGTTTTTCCAGCAAAAGCTGGTGCCTTCCGACCGAAAGAAATACGATCTTTTCGGCCATTCCCTCGATGTGAAAAATGATATGATTGTGGTGGGTGCTATTCAGGAAGTGGAGGATGTCAATGGCAACAAGTTGCGTACATCCACTGGTGCAGCGTACATTTTCAAGAAGGTGAACGGCCGCTGGACAGAAGTTAAAAAACTCCTGTCGGGGGATGCTCGTCCCGGTGATTGTTTTGGTTCGGCAGTGAAAATTCACGACAATTCAATTTTCGTGAGTTCCTGGCTCTCCGATTTGAATGAGCAAGGTGAGGAGCCACTGGCGGATGCCGGCGCTATCTATATTTTTAAAAATGAGGGAACAGATTGGATTCAAGCTCAAAAACTGGTGAATTCCGATCGCCGCAAATCCGATTATTTCGGTCATAACATTTATGTTAATGGTGATTATCTGGCTGTTGGAATGCCTTTATACAGAACCGATCAGAATAATCTCACTCAATTTTTTGGTGCGGGTGTAGTTTATCTTTTTAAAAATGAAAATGGAACATGGAAACAAAATAAGAAGATTCTGCACCCGAAATTGGAAGCAGCCACCCAGTTTGGTTCATCGGTGGTGATTGATGGCGATCGTCTTTTTATCGCTGCTAAGTACGAAAATGCCGATAAAAATTGTGCGGCTGTTGGCGCTAATGCCGGGGCGGTGCATTACTATAAAAATTTTAAGGGAGCGTGGTATTTGGTGCAAACGATCATTGCTCCCGACTGGGCACCTAACGATTATTTCGGTTATTCCATGTGTGTGAAAGAGGATTGTTTGTATATAGGATCGGCTCATTCTACTGAAATACCTAGTGTTGATGGATATGACGGAGACCACACGGGAGTGATTTATAGGTTCAAGGAGCAGTATGGCTATTGGGATTTTTCTTCCAGCAGGAGTAATCCTGATCGTAATTTACACAGCTTTTTCGCAACGTCATTATGTATTTCCGGAGATGATTTGCTGATAGGAACTTCACTGAATAATAGCGATGAAAATGGGAGCTATTATAAGGCCAAAGCAGGCGCGGCGTTTTTCACTTCCCTGAGTTCTTTTACTTCTTCTGAAGAAAAACCTGGAAAGAACAAGACTTTGATGGCTTTCCCTAATCCTACTTCCGGCAGAGTTGCAGTTATTTTTCCCGAAGAAAAACAAGTAGAGTGGCAGGTGAAAGTTTACAATGCTATTGGTGTTTTGGTGGCGCAGGAGCAAGAAAATCTGGGTCGTATGGTATTGGATTTAACTGCACTGGAAGCGGGAGTGTATATCATTGAGGCGAATGACGGACAAAATACTTACACTTCTAAAGTGGTGAAGGAGTGATTAGCGTTTTAACGGTACATAGCCAAAACCAGCGCCAAATCTGCTGCCGGTTGGAAAAATAGCGTTGATGTCTTTGCTGTACACAATGTTATTTTCATCGGCTCGCACCTTTTGTGCGAAGGGTCCGGCATCGCCAATCGCAATTACCGGATCAATATTGTACTGCTTCCTGATTTTCAATGCTTCTGTAATCATGTCGTTTACCGAGCCATGCACATCGCGGAACCATGTTTCTCCTTTTTCATTTTCCCAGATGATAACGATGGTTCCGCCGCTGTAAGTCCCGATTTCATTGAGTTCAGCTAAAGAATACTCTCCCTTTCTTTTACTGAAGTTGCCAATGGGGAATTCAACATTGTAAGGATTTTGTTTGTTGTTCACCTGCATGCAGCCGCACAGAGCATGAAAGCGACAAGGTGCTGTGGTGACAGTAATTTTGGTTTTATTTATTTCCATCGCGAGGTCGGAAAGTTTCCATTGCCGCATGAAAGCGAATTGTCGGCCAAGAGTATCAGTACTTTTCAAATCCTTCTTTTTCAGGTAATAAATCCAACCTTCCTCAGCTGTTGCGCGATCGAATTTCATTACATAGCCCTCAGGCGGCAAAACATTAAAGAAGTTTTGTGTGTAGGGGTGTACAAAGCCTGTTGTTAAATCATGATCAAGAAAAAAGTGCGTTACACCCAGTATTCCCGGAATTTCGGAAATGCCTCTTTTCTTTCTTTGCTCGAGGTTGGGAATCAGTTTCGCTTTTAATTTTTGTGAAGGAATACTTACAAAAGCAAATTGGCCATCAATAGGATTGTGCTGGAAAACCAGTGGCGACAATGTATCGCTGAAATCACCGCTGGACATATTGCCTCCTGCGCCCGAATTCATGAAGAGCAAGAAAGCACCGATGAGTATCAGCGGCAAAGCGAGTATGAGGAGCAGTTTTTTCATTTTTCCTGTTTTGCTATGCGGTATGAAATATATAAAATCAGCCCCTCAAGCAGCAAGTATGATACCACGGGGATACGTTCAAAATCGGCAGGATAAAACATTGGTGTTACCCCGCTGGAAGCATCTCTGATGACGTGAGAAGCAAGGCATCCGAAGACGATCCAGAAGGCTAGCAGGCGCTTTTTGAAAAACAGTGCTGCGGCACTTCCTGCAATGAATGCGAAAGTAAAACTATGAGTTGGGGGGCGCATGGGAAGGAGCATCACTTCTGAAACAGAGAATGATTTTGCAGCAATAAAATGATCAATATCGACAAGGGAAGCGCAGAGGAAAAAAAGGATGAGCCATTTGATCCGAAGTTCTTTTAGCAGGGGTAGCATAACCATTACACCCACGCTACCGTGTACAAAGCCATCATACAAGCCCCAGAGGGGTTTGGGCAAAAAAGGTTGGTTCGTGATGAGGTAATCGGATGTAAGGCAAAAACCCAGTAAAATCAGGGTCAGCAAAGCTAATCTCAGCGGAGTATTTACGGGGATTAAAAATTTCATGTCCGATCTAAGATACATTGATTGGACGCTGTATACTCAGCTTTCCTAAATTTTATATCTTTACGCCTCTATTTTCAAGCAATGAAGGATAAAGTAAAAGCGCTCGCCAAGGAATACCTGAAGGAAATCACTCAGGTACGAAGGCATTTACACGCGCATCCTGAATTGTCTTTCAAGGAATACGAAACCTCAAAGTTCATCCGCTCTTATCTTGATCAGATTGGCGTGCCTTACAAGGCCGGTTATGTGGAAACGGGGATTGTTGCGATTATTGAAGGGAAAAATCCCGGCAAAAAAGTCATTGCCCTCCGTGGAGATATTGATGCCTTGCCGATCACCGAAGAAAATGAAGCTTCTTACTGCTCACAAAATACAGGTGTGATGCACGCTTGCGGTCATGATGTGCACACATCATCCCTCATGGGTGTGGCGAAGATTCTCAATGCACTTAAAGATGACTTTGAAGGTACGGTAAAACTCATTTTCCAACCGGGAGAAGAAGTATTGCCGGGTGGTGCATCGCTCATGATTAAAGAGGGTGCACTTAAGAATCCTGATGCGGAGTTGATTATCGGTCAGCATGTTTTCCCTGAGATGGATGCCGGTCACGTGGGCTTCCGCCGCGGGATGTATATGGCGAGCTGCGACGAAATTTATGTGACCATCAAAGGCAAGGGCGGGCACGCTGCCATGCCCCAAAATATTATTGATCCTATTCTCATTGCATCGCACATGATCGTGTCGATGCAGCAAGTAGTGAGTCGTCATACTTCTCCAACTGTTCCTTCTGTTTTGTCTTTTGGAAGAATTGAAGGTTTGGGCGTTACCAACGTAATTCCCGACATTGTGAAGATGGAAGGAACTTTCCGTACGATGGATGAAGAGTGGAGAGCGAAAGCCCATGAAATCATGCAGCGACTGGCGCACAGCGTTGCTGAAGGAATGGGTGGTTCAGTGGATTTCGATATCCAGAAAGGCTATCCTTTCCTGGTGAACGAAGAAAATACTACCGTAAAATCCTGGAAACTGGCGGATGAATTTCTTGGAAAAGAAAATGTGCATGAACTCGATTTGCGCATGACCTCCGAAGATTTTGCTTTTTACTCACAGGTTTTGCCATCGTGCTTCTATCGCCTCGGCGTTAGAAATGCGAACAAGGGCATCACCTCCCGTTTGCATACTTCCACTTTTGATATCGATGAATCGGCGCTGGAAACCGGCATGGGACTCATGTCCTTTATCGCGCTGGGGATGTTGAAGGAGAAGTAATCCAATTTATTTTCTGAGGAATGCACGCATGGGTTTCCCTCTCGGAGGAGAGAGGGCTTTTTGCGCGGGAGCAGGGAGATGGAAACGTTATACATGATCCATCTCCCTCCCCTGACACTATCCAACACACCCCTCTCCTCCGAGAGGGAAATATCGCGTGTTAAAATAAGATTGGTGATTTTTAATTCGCCACATCACTCAAAAACTTGACTCTCATCAAACGCATGTCTTCTTCGGATAAATTTTCACCGTCGAATTCTTCCATTGCATTTTCAATAGAGTCAGTTTCGGCATCGTTGAAATACTCAAAGATTTCGTCCTGTAAATCTTCTTCCACGATGTCGGAGATGTAGTAATCCAGATTGATTTTTGTTCCTGAAGCGACAATGGCTTCTATTTCAGCAAGGATATCGTTGTAGGTTTTTCCCTTGGCTTTGGCGATGTCCTCCAACGGCACTTTGCGGTCGATGTTCTGTATGATGTAAACTTTGAGTCCGCTTTTATTTACAGCAGATTTAATAACCAAATCCTGCGGACGGTCGATGTCGTTTTCTTTTACATAATTAGCAATCGCTTCCACGAATGGTTTACCGAATTTGCTGGCTTTTCCGCTTCCCACGCCTGCAATCTGCTGCAGTTCATCCATGGTACTTGGATACTGGATAGCCATGTCGTGCAGTGACGGATCCTGGAAAACAACGAAAGGAGGAACGCCTTTCTCCTTGCCGATTTTCTTGCGGAGATCCTTTAAAATCAGCAGCAAACCTTCGTCAGCAGCATGCGACTTCTGGTTACCTTCGCTTTCATCCATCGGCATTTTATCGTAATCGTGATTTTGCGTGAGCATCACTGTTTGCGGACTTTCCAGGAATTTCTCCCCTTCAGCGGTGAGTTTCAGTGTACCGTAGCTTTCTACGTCTTTTTCGAGGAAGCCGTGAACTACCGATTGACGGATCACGGCATTCCAGAACTTGGCGTCTTTTTCTTTGCCTGAGCCAAAGAGCGGATGTGCATCGTGGCGGTGATCCTTTACTTCCTGATGGGCCATGCCCGTGATGAAATCAGAAATGTATTTCGACTTGAATTTTTCTTTCAGTTCTTTTACTGCTGAGAGGAGAATATCAATGTATTCGGTACCATCGAATTTATCTTTAGGGTTGCGACAATTATCGCAGCCTTTGTCGCATTTACCATCGTCGTAATTTTCACCAAAATAGCGCAGCAGCAGCTTTCTGCGACATACTGCCGATTCGGCGAAACTTACCATTTCATGCAGCAATTGTTTGCCTATTTCCTGTTCAGCGATGGGTTTGCCGACGAGGAATTTTTCCAGTTTTTCGATGTCTTTGTAGGCGTAGTAGGTTACGCAAACGCCTTCACCACCGTCGCGGCCGGCACGTCCTGTTTCCTGGTAATAACCTTCCAGACTTTTAGGAATATCATAGTGAATCACAAAACGAACATCCGGTTTATCGATGCCCATCCCGAAGGCAATGGTGGCCACAATCACATTAACATCTTCCATCAGGAAGGCATCCTGGTGAGCGGCGCGTGCCCCGGCATCCAGTCCGGCATGATAAGGCAAAGCCTTGATGCCATTCAGTTGCAGGAGTTCAGCGGTTTCCTCTACTTTCTTTCTGCTCAGACAATAAATGATTCCCGATTTTCCCTCGTGGCCCTTGATAAAACGGATGATGTCTTTGTTGATATCGTGTTTCGGTCGTACTTCATAGTACAGGTTCGGACGGTTAAAGGAATCTTTGTACACCATCGCGTCCTGCATGCCCAGATTCTTTTGAATATCCTGCTGCACTTTTGGAGTTGCTGTTGCTGTAAGCGCTATAATAGGGCGTCTGGTGATGTCCTCAATAATGGTTTTGAGCTTGCGGTATTCGGGACGGAAATCGTGACCCCATTCAGAAATACAGTGGGCTTCATCAATCGCGAAAAAAGAAACATTGATGCTTTTCAGAAATTCAATGTTTTCGTTTTTGGTGAGGGATTCGGGAGCAACATACAAAAGCTTTGTCTTGCCCGCCTTGATGTCGTCTTTAACAATGCTGATCTGTGTTTTGGTTAAAGAAGAGTTGAGATAATGCGCGATATTGTTTTCTTCAGAATGGCCGCGGATGGCGTCCACCTGATTTTTCATTAATGCGATGAGAGGAGAAACGATGATGGCTGTTCCTTCGGAGATGAGGGCGGGGAGCTGGTAGCACAAAGACTTACCGCCACCAGTGGGCATAATAACAAAGCTGTCTTTACCAGAAAGCAAGTTGTTTATTATTTCTTCCTGCCGGCCCTTGAAGCCGCTGAATCCAAAATATTTTTTCAGTGCTTCTGTGAGGGAGCGGTCAGTGACCTCTATCTCCATTAGTAATCTTCAGTAAGTTTGATATTTTTGTGAAATACAAATTAAAAATACAACATAAAGTTTTATCACGCCAGCATAAAATCAATTTTCTAAAAAATATAAAGTTTTGATAGACAGGGAAAAGCTCATAAAAATCGCTCAAAGCACCATTGAAGTAGAGGCGAAAGCCTTGCTAGCCCTGAAAAGCAGTGTTAACGCTTCGTTTGTTGCCGCGGTTGAACTGCTTTTTCGCAGTAAAGGCAGAGTGATCATCAGCGGCATTGGAAAAAGTGCAAATATTGCCAATAAGATTGTTGCAACATTGAATTCTACCGGGACTCCCGCAATTTTCATGCACGCTGCCGATGCCATTCATGGCGATTTGGGTGTGGTGCAGAAAGACGATGTGGTGATTTGCATCTCCAACAGCGGGAACAGTCCGGAAATAAAAGCGCTCATTCCCTTTCTCAAAGAGCGTGGCAATAAGCTTATTGCTATGGCAGGTAATGAAAATTCGGTGCTGGCGAAAGAAGCCGATTTTTTTATTTACACCGGTGTAGAGCAGGAAGCCTGCGCCATCAATGTGGTGCCAACAGCCAGTACTACTGCGCAACTCGCAATGGGCGATGCTATAGCGGTTTGTTTACTGGAAATGAAAAATATTACTGCTGAAGATTTTGCGAAATTCCATCCCGGCGGGACTTTAGGAAAACAATTGTCGCTCAAACTGGAAAGCTTCTGTAAAGGCGAAGCACCAAAGGTTTTGGAGACTGCTACCATCAAAGAAATCATTTACGAAATATCTTCCAGGCGTTTGGGCGCTACGGTTGTGCTCGATACCAAAAGCAATATCACCGGCATCATTACCGATGGAGATATCCGCCGTATGCTGGAAAAAGGAGGCGATGTGAGTCTTTTGAATGCTAAGGACATCATGGGCCACAACCCTAAAACCATCAGCAAAGATGAGTTGGCTATCAAGGGCCTTGAAATGCTGGAGCAAAAAAATATCACGCAGCTGATCGTTGTTGACGCTTCGGGAAAATACTACGGAATGGTACATTTCCATGATCTAATAAGGGAAGGATTGAAATAAAATATAAATTAGCGAATAAATAATATTACTATGAGTACATATGACGTTGTTGTGATCGGTTCGGGTCCTGGTGGTTATGTAGCTGCAATCCGTTGCGCTCAGCTGGGAATGAAAACCGCAATTATTGAAAAATATTCTACCCTAGGCGGTACCTGCCTCAATGTGGGCTGTATCCCTTCCAAAGCTTTACTGGATTCTTCCGAGCATTATCATAATGCCAATCATACTTTCAAGGAACATGGTATTGATGTGAAAGGCCTCGCCGTTAACATCAAGCAGATGATAGAGCGCAAGAACAAGGTGATTTCCCAAACTTGTGACGGCATCAAATTCCTGATGAAGAAGAACAAGATTGACGTGTTTCAGGGTGTGGGTTCCTTCGTGAACAAAAACACTATTGAAATCAAAGGTGAGAAAGGCACTCAGCAAATCAGCGCTGCAAAAACAATTATCGCTACAGGCTCAAAACCTGCTGCTTTTCCGGGAATGGAAATCGATAAAAAACGAGTGATTACTTCGACTGAAGCATTGAGCTTGACGGAAGTTCCTAAAAACCTTATCGTGATTGGTGGCGGTGTGATCGGACTCGAATTGGGTTCTGTTTATGCGCGTTTGGGTGCTAAAGTACAGGTAGTGGAATTTGCTCCGGCAATTATTCCTACGATGGACAAGTCCCTCGGTAAGGAATTGCAGAAGGCATTGACGAAACTCGGCTTCGAATTTTTCCTCAGTCATAAAGTATTGTCGGCCAAAGCCAGCGGCAAAGGTGCTGTGGTAGTAGCCGAAGACAGCAAAGGAGAAAAAGTAGAATTCAAAGGAGATTATTGTTTGATCTCTGTAGGAAGAAAACCATACACCGAAGGGCTCGGTTTGGACAAAGCCGGCGTGAAAGTCGACGATAAAGGTCGTGTAGAAGTGAACAACCACCTCGAAACCAACGTGCCGGGCATCTATGCTATTGGCGACGTGGTGAAAGGTGCGATGCTCGCACACAAAGCTGAAGAAGAAGGTGTTTTTGTTGCGGAATTAATGGCCGGTCAAAAACCGCATATTGACCACAACTTGATTCCGGGAGTAGTATACACCTGGCCTGAAGTTGCTGCTGTGGGTCAAACAGAAGAGCAATTGAAAACCGCCAATATTCCTTACAAAGCCGGAAACTTCCCGTTCAAAGCCAGCGGCCGCGCCCGTGCAAGTATGGACGATGAATTCGGATTTGTGAAAGTGCTCGCGCACAAAGACACCGATGAAATTTTAGGTGTGCACATGATAGGTCCGCGTGTTGCGGATATGATTGCTGAAGCAGTTGTTGCGATGGAATTCCGTGCCTCTGCTGAAGATATTTCCCGTATTTGCCATGCTCACCCAACCTTCACCGAATCCTTTAAGGAAGCGGCGTTGGATGCTACAGGGAAGAGAGCGTTGCATATTTGAAATTAGTATTACTAAACAGGAAAGGCGAATAATTTTATTCGCCTTTTTTAATGGATGATGAGGATGAAAAAGTTATTGCCTACACTTATTTTTTACGGAGTTTATTTTGTGATTATTTTCATTGTCTTTGTTTTGGATTCGGGAAATACATTGATTCCTGAGAATGCAGTATTTCTAACAGCAGTGCTGCCGTTGTTTAGTTTTTTGCTTTTGTTCAATAATGTTTTGAAGTCAAAAAAAGAAGATTCCAGGATCGCTCCAATAATTATTCATTCACTGTTTTGTGCAATTGCTATTGCGTTGTTTTTGATGTGTTGACTTGAAAATGTTCAGAACATCAGTTACTTTTCTATTTTGTTCATATTCCTTTTACAAGTTTTCCTTATTTCTTCCCTCGCCTTAGGCTTCTTTTGCCTAAGCGATTTGACCACTCCCAAAGGCTTCGGCTTATTTTTCAATTAAAATAACAACTAGGCTTCGCCCATAAGTGTTCGAAACCTTAAGTTCCGTTCCATAAATGAGGTGCTTTATCAGGATCTCCGCAGCATAAAACAACAATTTCTTTAGTGATTAGTCTGTCTATTTCTATCTCAAATTTGAGTTTTGCGATTTTATAACCTTTAAGATTATTGATTTTTTTGTACGCCAAAATAAGTATGGCTACAATCATAGTCATATACAGCATCACCTTAATGTGTATTTCGGTCACTACTATGCCACTGATTTCGGAGTGGAGTATGCCAGTAATTTCGGAATGAACTATGCCAAAAAGAAAAAAAATAAAGATTTCTTTTTGGAACAAGTGGCGTAAATCAGACCGTTTCGGTCAGGACT